>CAVPUH010000006.1:0-820813 GCA_963708795.1 uncultured Actinomycetota bacterium | reverse complement strand
TCTTCCGCAGTTGGATTAGTTCTTCCAGTTGATGAACCGAAATAATAGTTGCTATTTTAGAACTAAGCTTGCTTCGTAAAGCATCCTGATACTTTGCTTTACCAACCAAGGCACTATTTCTCTTCATTCATAAAAGCCCTGATACCGCCTTTAAGATGATAGAGATTGGTGAAGCCTTTATGCAATTGCAAATATTTTAATGCTTCAAGGCTTCGCTGTCCCATTTTGCAATAGAGTACAACCTTTTTATCACGTGGTATTTCTAGTAGCGTGTTTGAATTTCACTTTGCGGAACGGATGCACCACCAATATTGATGAGCTGATGTTCATACACCTCTCGTACATCCACCAATATAAAGTCTTCATGATTCTTGAATCATTTGCTTTAGTTCCGGAGTCAGCACTTCCTTTGTTACAAATGTGGCAGCAGCCTTCAAAATACAAAAAGCCCTGTAATATGAGTCATCTTCCAAAGGAGCTTTTTTGAATGAATTTTCCTCTCTTTGAATTTGAACAAAATATCCATTTTCATATCTTCCTGTTCAAAATTCAGATATTGATTTATAAGTGGCTTGCCCATTCCGGTTATCAGCTTAATGATTTCCATGCTCATAAAATTTCCGATGATGCCGGGAATAATTCCAATAATTCCTGAAGCATTGCATCCGGTGAATCGTCTAATGAGGTGGATGCGGAAACAAACAACGATAAGTTGCACTTCTGTTTTCATCTTCAAGCTTTGCATTAAATATTGCAACGCTTCCGCCAAACTTCATCACTGATCCTGAAACAAAAACTTTATCCATCTTCACGCAGATATCGTTTACAAGGTACGAGTTAGAAAATTATCGGATGCATCAACGATAATATCATAACGCTGATTACAATATCGAAAGCATTATCAGAATTAAGCTTAACAGGATAAGTCTGAACCTTCACAAAAGGGTTTCTTTCTTTTATTTTTTCAGCAACTAAATCAGCTTTCAATTTCCCCACATCATTGTGACGAAATAAAATCTGGCGATGAAGATTTGTAATTTCTACCCTATCAAAATCAACAACACCAATGGTGCCTACGCCAACACTGGAGAGATATAAAACTAACGGGCAACCAAACCACCCGCACCAATAATTAAAACTTTTGCATCTTTTAATTTCTGCTGGCGCACTGATATTAAACTCCGGTAATATAATTTGCCTGTCGTAATAAAGAATTTCTTCAGTGTTGAGATTCATGATTTAAAATTCTGATTAAAATTACTTCTATCCTAATAACAAAACAGATTGATGGATTTATTTAACTAAAAACTTTTTCCCATTTTTCCACACAGGCTCCAATCCCTTGCTAAACGACAGCATCCGCTACCTGCTCCGGCGTACGGGTATGACTGAATTTCAAATTGCTCAAGCGATTCACTTCCCATTGCATATCCCCCTGGATTTGTTTTTGAACCGGCACTAACGCTGGTGATTCCTAAGTTGAATAAATTATTTCTGAACGATTCTTCCTCCCTGGTGGAAAGAGATAATTCGATGTCTTCATTAAAAATCCGGTAAGCGCAGATCAACTGAACTAAGTCTCGATCAGTAAATTCACGCTTCGGTTGCTCCAGATTGCCGGTACTAAGGTCTGAAGTCGTGGGAAAGAAACAGAATACTTAGTTTTCCAATATTTTTTCTCGAGATAATAGAGATGAATCGTACATTGAAAAACGAGTCTATGCGCCAATCTTCCAATCCGAGCAGAACACCCAAACCCATTTTATGCATACCGGCCTTGCCAAGTCTATCAGGTGTATCAATACGATAATTCGAAATTGATTTTTTCCCTTTAGGGTGGTACAAATTATAATTTTCCTCGTGATATGTTTCCTGATAAACCAATACTGCATGCACGCCCATGGTGACGTAACTCTTCGTACTCATGCTGATCAAGTGGTTGCACCTCCATACTGATATAGGAGAAATGAGGCTTGATAACAGGCAGCAATCGCGTTCTGATAAGTAATCCACGCCAACGGTTTTGATGCTTCACCTGTTACCAGCAAAACATGGTCATAACCGTAAGCTTTGATAACGGTAACTTCATCCAGATATCTGATTCATCGTTAAAGAGCAACGCGTCGAAGTTTATTGTCGACACCTGAACCCGCAATAAGTGCATACGTTCTGACATTCATTGCTCAAGTACATCGGAACATACATCTGAATCATATTACCGAAACGCTTGTGTGTAAGGCTGAAGACTCAATTGGGCCATCTGTTCCAAAAACGGAGCAGCAGCAGAGAAATCATTGCCATAAAATCTTCTACACTACCCTTTCCCTTTTTTATCAATGCAGATTTTACATCGGCATAGTTTTTACTGTAAATTTTTTCAGCAACTTCATTCCAACTATACTTTTCAAAAATTTCTGTAAACACTTTTCAATTTATTTTAACTAACAACAGGTAACACACAACTAACAACTAATTAAGACAAGAAACGCTGTCAACGGACTCGAAGCAGCATGGGGAACTGAAAATCCGTGAACCAAGAACGTAAATGCCATTCTTCCTGCAATCACACTCATTTTGAACGCACCAGCCATCCTGTTGTATGACCCCGGCAATGGCAATAGCAGTATTCACGAGCACAGCATCTGCTCCCATTTCAAGTGCTTCGGCTGCATGAGAAGGTGAGCCAATTCCTGCATCCACAATTACCTGGGACATTACTTTGATTGATAATTATTTCAAGCATTGCTTTTGTTTGCAATCCATTATTAGACCCAATGGGAGAACCCAAAGGCATTACTGCTGCTGTTCCTGCTTCAATTGTTTGCATAAACAGGATTAGCATTAATGTATGGCAACACAATGAAACCGCGCTTTACTAATTGATTGCAGCGTTCAATGTTTCAATCGGATCCGGTAAAAGGTATTTAGGATTGGCTATGGTTTCCAATTTCAACCAATTGGTTTCAAAAATTTCTCTTGAAACGCTTCAAAAGAATTGCTTCTTTGGGCATTTCTGCACCATGGTATCTGGTAAGTAGTCCAACCCTGCATATTTAAATGCGCAACAGATTTTATTCCGACGTTTGGATCCCACTGGTTTAAGTGCAACAGTTACCATTTCTGATCCCTAGCGACAGCAACACTTTCGCGCATAAGATTACTGCTGCTGAATTTTCCGGTTCTAAAAACAACCTCGAATTAAATGTGCGATTTGATATGATTAATGGTTGATTCATTTTAATTGCTATTTTGATATTTCCAATTCAGGTTTCGAAAATTCAGTTACGGAAAGAAAACTCTTTATCGACCGCCTGCTTGTTTTCTGCTGAGTGAATTGCCGATGATGCAGCAATTCCATAAACGCCAATTGGTGATAATGAAACGAAATCATTTTGTGTAATTCCGCCAATTGCAATTACAGGTATGGTATAGTTCTGAATAATATAATCACGCATTACGTGCTTCACTCCATCAAGTCCTAATGGATTCAGGTTTGCGCGATTAGTTGTAAATCTGTAAGGACCCAATCCTACATAATCTGCATTATACTTTACTGCGAATTCAATATCAAGAAAACGCATTACATGAAAACCCAACAATTACCTTACTGCCGCAACGTCTTGCTTCACTTATTGTTTGATTCGATTTTCCGACATGAATGCCATCTGCCTTTACCAATCTTGCTATTTCGATGTTATCGTTTATGATTAGCGTGGCAGAAACTCATCGCAAATTTTTTTCACCTGCTGAGCTACTCGGTTCGCCGATGACGAAAAGTTCGTCGCGGAAAGAGGGCGCAGATAGAAAAGATGTCGCCACAGAGTCCCACAGAGGAACCCCTGTGGCTCTTCTTGCGGCTGTGACTCTGTGGTGAAATAAATGGCGTGAATCAATCGAACTGGACTCTTGGCGAGACATCTACATTTAAGTCCTCATGCGCCTATTTGCCGAAATCTCCCGCCCACTGCGGAGCCATGTTGGGAAAGCCATTGGCGCGCGTTCCATCGACGATTTCGTTCGCCCCCATTCCGGCCGAGTACCGGCTCAACCGGGACTTGAACTTTCCGTGCCAGATGGCCGAATCCGAAATCGTCGACTGGTTCCGCGATCGCTCCCGCGAGAACTGATACGGCTACAAAAGCTTTCTCGGCGCCGGCGCCTACTACCATTATCGCCCGGTAATCATCGATTCCCTGATCTCGCGCGGCGAGTTCCTCACCGCCTACACTCCATATCAAGCGGAAATTTCGCAGGGGACGCTGCAGTCTATTTTTGAATTCCAGACGATGATTTGCGAGTTGACCGGCATGGAGGTAGCCAACGCTTCGATGTATGACGGGTCGACGGCGGCGGCGGAGGGTGCGATGATGGCTTGCCGCGTCACTGGGCGCAATGCGGTGGCGGTTGCGCGGAGCGTGCATCCTGAGTACCGGGAAGTGCTGGCGACCTATGCTCACCATCAAGGGATGCCGCTTTCGACCGTGTCGTTTACTGACAATGCGCGGGTAAGTCTTGACGAGCTTGAGAAGTCGATTACCAGCGAAACGGCATGCGTGCTGATTCAATCGCCTAATTTCTTCGGCACGATTGAAGACGTTTCTGCAATCGCGGAGATCGCGCACAAACACGGAGCGAAGCTGGTGGTGTCGATTGCGGAGGCGGTTTCGCTGGGCATTGTCGAACCGCCGCGGCAGGCCGATATCATCGCCATGGAAGCGCAATCGTTTGGGGTTCCGCTCGGTTTCGGCGGGCCTTATTGCGGCGTGATCGCTACTCGCGAGCAGTTCGTGCGACAGATGCCGGGGCGCTTGGTCGGGCAAACTACGGACAAAAACGGCAAGCGCGGATTCGTTCTGACGCTGGCCACTCGCGAGCAACACATCCGGCGCGAGAAAGCGACCTCGAATATCTGCACCAACCAGGCACTGATTGCGTTGATGGCGAACATCTTCATGACGATTTACGGAAAGGTTGGGCTGCGCGAACTGGCAAAGCAGAATCTGGCGAAAGCAGCATACGCCGTGCAGCAGTTCGGCAAACATGCGAAGGCGCTTTTTCCCGGTGCGCCCCGTTTCAACGAGTTCGTGGTGCAGACGAGCGAAGATCCGTACGCGATCAACGGGCGGCTTCTCGACAATAAGATCATCGGCGGATTTCCGCTGAAGAAGTTTTATCCGGAACTTGGCAACGCGGCGCTCTGGTGCTGCACCGAGATGACCACGCGCTCGGCGATTGATGCTGCGGTGAAGGCGGTGGTGGAGGGCGGACGCTCGAGCCGTCGGAGCAAGAACCGGCCGAGGTACAGGAGGTTGGACGATGAAGCACGGCATCCGCAAAGCCACGCGCCACGTCAACCAGAATGAAGGATTGATTTTCGAGAAGTCCTCGCCGGGAAAGGGTGCCTGGAGACTGCCTCCGCTCGACGTGCCCGAAGTAGACACGGCGCAGCTGCTAGGGTCCAGCGAAAGAAAAGATCTGGGCAACATGCCCGAGGTGAGCGAGATCGAAATCATCCGCCACTTCACGCGGCTTTCAACCTGGAACTACGCCATCGATCTGGGCATGTATCCGCTGGGCTCGTGCACCATGAAGTACAACCCGCGGGTGAATGAGGTGGTTTCGCGATTGGACGGGTTGGCTAATGGGCATCCGTATCAACCAGAGAAGGTTTCGCAGGGCGCGCTGCGCATTCTGCAAACTCTGAGCGAGTGCCTGATCGACATTACCGGCATGGATGCGATCACATTGCAGCCCGCCGCCGGCGCGCACGGTGAGTTGACCGGTCTGCTCATGGTGCGCGCTTATCATCAATCGAAAGGCGCACCTCGCAAAAAGATTCTGATTCCTGACTCCGCTCACGGCACGAATCCGGCGACCGCAGCGATGGTCGGCTATGCCGTCGAAAATCTTAAATCGAATGCCAAGGGCATGGTGGATGTGACCGCGCTGGCCTCGCAGATGAACGAAGAAGTGGCCGCGCTGATGTTGACCAACCCCAACACGCTGGGCGTGTTCGAGCAGGAGATTCACAAGATCGCGGACATCATGCATGCCAAGGGTGGCCTACTCTATATGGACGGCGCGAACATGAATGCGCTGGTCGGGAAAGTGCGTCCCGGCGACTTTGGCGTGGATCTGATGCACCTGAATTTGCACAAGACATTTTCAACGCCCCACGGCGGAGGCGGACCTGGATCCGGGCCGGTGGCGATCAAGAAAATACTGGAACCGTTTCTGCCTACGCCTGTGCTCATCACCAAGGCCGACGGCGATCTGGGTTTCGAATATAACCGGCCGCAATCGGTAGGACGGGTGCGGGCCTTCTACGGCAACTTCGGAATGTTTGTTCGCGCCCTGGCTTACACGTTGGCCAATGGTCCCGACGGTTTGCGCCAGACCACGGAAGACGCGGTGCTAAATGCCAACTACATTCGCAAAGGACTCGAAGGCGTTTACGATCTTCCTTATTCCACGCCGACCATGCACGAGGTGGTCTTCAGCGATAAGGTGCAGGCAAAAAAAGGCGTGAAGACGATGGACATCGCCAAGCGTCTGATCGATTACGGCTTTCATCCGTACACGACGGCGTTTCCGCTGATCGTGCCAGGGGCGCTGATGATCGAGCCAACCGAAAGCGAATCCAGGGAAGAAATGGATTTGTTCATCGAAGCTATGAAGTCGATCGCGGAGGAAGTAGAAGAAGATCCGCAGATGGTGCTGGCCGCGCCGCACACCACGCGGGTGTCGCGGTTGGATGAGACCGCTGCCGCTAGAAGACCCGTTCTGCGGTGGAAGCCGGCTCAATAAAGGCATAAACCACAGAGGACACGAAGGTACACAAAGGTTTCTGTGCGCGGTTTCGTTTGTGTGCCTTCGAATTCCTTTGTGGTTTATGCTGGTGCGCTACTTTTTCTCGCTGATATCGACAGACGCCTGAGTGTTTTCCCAGCTGATATTCATCGTGCAACTTCCGCCCATCGAATCAAGAGCGATAGTAAAGTTCTCCACCGGCGACGCAGTGGGCGAAACCCTCATGTCCACGCGGGCCAGTTCGTCGCCTTCATATTTATAAGGAATGCCCCACTCGCCGGTTTTCTTGTTGATGATGAGCGTCCACTTGTCGGCATTGGGGACGGTGAAGATGGTGTACTTGCCGGCAGGAACATCCTTGCCGCCGACGGTCAGGCCCGCATTCGTAACGAATGTAGTGGCGTCGTTAGCGCCGGTACGCCAGACTTCGCCGAAGGGCACGAGGCCGCCGAAAATCTTGCGGCCCTTGGCTCGCGGACTGGAATAGTCGATGGTGACAGTCTTCCCATCCGAGAACTTGCATTGGGCGTGCGCGGGTGGGCTGGGTTTTTGGCTTTTGTCCTGCGACACGGCGACTGCGGTGAAGACGAGCAACAGCGAGGTCAGAAAGACAATTTGTTTGCGCATGATTCCTCCGTTTTATTTTTAGCATTTAGCAATTGGCACTTAGCACTTGGCCCCGCAATCACGATCGACAGACGAGCAATGGCTGGCCCAGTGACAACGGCTAATGGCTATATGCTTTGACGCACAGAGCAACAGTTGGACAACAATCCCTATAATTATGCGCCACGCTGCGCAGCCGTTACAATCTCAGCATGCCGGTATTCGACGAAAAGCAGGAAGAGTTGGAACACTATGAGACCATGATGGGCGTGCCCCGGGGACGTCTGGCCGTGACCATGGACATGATCACGGATGCGATGGCGCTGGTCGGACAACACGGCGTCTATTGCCAGAGCCAGCGCTGGCCGGGAAAGCCGGTGATGGATATCCAGATGGTGATGAAGAACCTGACCGACGCGAAAGAGCTGATCCAGAGCGTGATGGAGAAGTTGAAGGCAGCGTGAGCTGCCGCCCAGGCTGCCGCGAAAAAAGCAAATAATGCCACTGAAGACAAATTGGATAGGCATGGAAAGGCGGGACCAGCGCGACAGCAGCGAATAAACGAGGTTTATGCCAGCGTGTACTTTCCCCGCTCGATCACTCTTCTGCGCGATCTGCTGGCGCAACTCGATGGTGTTGAAGGCTCATGCTTTCGCCAGACGGCGCAAAATTGCCAACTGCGTGCGCAGCATGTCGCCATCGGCCACGGCGGCAATTACCTTTCTTAGCGGCGGCTTCGATCTTCTCCATTGCCTGCGAGAGATAAACGCGAGTCATGGCGATAGGCAAGGAGGCGGCGGCTTCGCCTTTCTGATCGGCAATCTTCTGCGCCCGCAGCACAGCGGATTCCATGGCGTAGGTTTCGATCACCATATCCGCGATCGCTCCCATGACTTCCTGCTGATCCTGAATCGCCTGCATGTATTTCTGGGTGGCCGCTCCGGCGACGAACAGGCCAAGCTTTTTGGCCGACGTCACCAGTTTGCGTTCTTCGGCAAGAGGCCCTTCGAGGTCTTCGCTCATTGAAGGTCCGGACAGAACTTCATCCATCAACTTCTTGATTGCCGGCATCAGCGGCAACTGGCCGGACATGGCGCGCTTCAACAGGAAGCCCGTGATGATGAGCCGGTTGATTTCGTTGGTACCTTCGAAGATGCGGTTGATGCGCGCGTCGCGATAAGCGCGCTCCGCGGGGTACTCTTCGACGAAGCCATATCCGCCGTAAATCTGCACGGTTTCATCGACCACGTAGTCGACCATCTCGGAGCCCCAGACTTTAATGATGGAGCACTCGACGGCGTATTCTTCGATGGCTTTGCGGGTGTCCTTCGCGGCATCGGCAGCGGACTTGTCGACCTCGGCGAGCGCGACGTCCATCATGCCAACGGTGCGATAGACGAGGGCCTCGCCGGTGTAGATTCCGACTGCCATATTGGCAATTTTCTCGCGGACAAGGCCGAAGTCGGCGATCACTTTGCCGAATGCCTTGCGCTGCTTGGCATAGCCGATGGCGTTTTCGAGAGACAGGCGCGCGCCGCCCACGCACATCGCGCCCAGCTTGAAGCGTCCGACGTTCAGAATGTTGAAGGCGATGACGTGCCCCTTGCCGATTTCGCCGAGCATGTTCTCCGACCGGAACTTTGCAGTCGTTGAGAATGATTGGGCAGGTAGAGGAGCCGCGAATGCCCATCTTGTGCTCTTCAGCGCCGATGGAGAATCCGGGAAACGTCTTCTCCACCAGAAACGCGGTGAACTTTTCTCCGTCGACCTTGGCGAAGACGGTGAACAAGTCGGCGAAGCCGGCGTTGGTGATCCACATTTTTTCGCCGTTCAGAATGTAATGCTTGCCATCTGTGGAAAGCTCGGCGCGGGCGCGGCAATTCAGAGCGTCGGAACCGGAAGAGGCTTCCGACAAAGCATAGGCACCGACGATTTCGCCTGCCGCGAGGCGCGGCAGATATTTCTTCTTCTGCTCCTCGGTGCCGAAATAAACGATGGGCAAAGTGCCGATTCCCGTGTGTCCGCCCCAGGTGGTGGCGAAGCCGGCATACTTCGCGATGTGGTCGGCGATCACGGCGGCGGTGACTTTGTCCATCTCAAGACCGCCGTAAGCTTCGGGAATCTCGGCGGAACTGAGCCCGAGTTCTCCAGCTTTTTTGAGCAGGTCGCGAGTGATGGAAAAATCTTTGTGCTCCATCTTTTCGATGTTGGGAACAATTTCGTTGATGGCAAACTCCTCCGCCGTCTGAGCGATGAGCAGGTGCTGCTCGGTGAAGTCTTCCGGTGTGAATACTTCATCGGGCTTGCGCTCTTCGAGAAGAAAACTGCCGCCGGAAATTCTGGTTTGCGGAACTGCTGTTGTCGCCATTTTTGATCGAATCCTCTCCACCACAGAGGCACAGAGCCACGGGAACAGCTTTAATTCTATAGCTAGAGGGACTATAAGATCTCTGTGACTCTGTGTACTCTGTGGTGAATCGAAAGCGGTTGTTCTTTCGTGTTTTCTTAGGAACGTTAACCTAGGTTCTCGAAAATTCCGGCTGCTCCCATGCCGCCGCCGACGCACATTGTCACCATTCCGTATTTCGCCTTACGGCGCTTCATTCACGAATAATCGTCGCTGTCAGCTTGGCCCCGGTGCAGCCCAGCGGATGGCCCAGCGCGATCGCTCCGCCATTGGGATTCACGCGCGTCGGGATCGAGGCCCGCTTCTTTGATCACGGCCAGCGACTGCGCCGCAAAAGCTTCGTTCAATTCGATCACGTCGATGTCCGACGAGTTTGAGGCCGGCCATCTTCAGCGCCTTTGGAATCGCGAACACCGGACCGAGTCCCATTTCTTCGGGCTTGTATCCGGCCGTTGCGAACGAAACATAGCGGGCCAGCGGCGTGATGCCGAGCGCCTTGGCGCGATCGGCGGACATGACGACAGCGGCCGCCGCGCCATCGGACATCTGCGACGAATTGCCGGCTGTCACCGTGCCCTTGACGTGAAACGCAGGCTTGAGCGCAGAGCAGCGCTTCGAGCGAAGTGTCGGCGCGCGGGCCTTCATCGACTTTGAAGGTGATCTCTTGCCGCTTCGGTTTCGAGCCGTTCGGAGTAGTGAAGCTCACAGGCACCGGAACAGTTTCGTCGGCGAACTTGCCGGCGTGAATCGCGGCCAAAGCTTTCTGATGGCTGCGCAAGGAAAACTCGTCCGCCGCCTCGCGAGTGATGCCGAAGCGCTGCGCCAGCCTCTCCGCCGTCAGGCCCATGGAAAGATAGGCGTCGGGATAATGGTCGACCAGCCAGGGATTGGGCGAGATTTTGTGGCCGCCCATGGGGATCATCGACATGGATTCGGTGCCGCCGGCCACGATGACTTCCGCGCCACCGCTCATGATGCGCTCGGCGGCCATGGCAATGGCCTGCAAGCCCGGACGAGCAGAAGCGGTTGATCGTCAGGGCCGAAACTTCGACCGGCAAGCCCGCCCGCAGCGATGCGATGCGGGCCACGTTCATGCCCTGTTCCGCCTCAGGCATGGCGCAGCCGAGAATCACATCTTCGATTTCTTTGGCATCGACTTGCGGCACGCGCTCGAGCGCGCCTCTGATGGCGACCGCGGCGAGTTCATCCGGGCGAGTGGCGCGCAGCGTGCCTTTAAAGGCGCGTCCCACGGGCGTGCGAACCGAAGATGCGATCACGACTTCGCGCATAAAGAAAACCTCTAAGCTGATTGTAGATTGAGAAAGCGCGATTTTCTAATGCCAGGGATTGGGCACCATGCAGACCTTTACGTCGCCAACCCGACTTGACGGGGGCCCGCGCTAAGCGTAGGTTTGCCCCCGGCAGCAATTCCCAAAACATTCAGGAGGCTATTATGAAGTACAGGGCCATTTGGACCATGGTCGCATTAGTGGTGCTGGCGGCGATGGCCGCCGGCCAGGCGCAGGAACAATACCTCGACGTTTATAGCGTGCAAGTAAAACCCGACAAACGAGCCGCGTTCGACGCGGTGGCGAAGAAAATGGTAGCCGCCAATCGTCAAAATAAGGGCGATACATGGCTTACCATGGAAACCGTTTACGGACAGGGCAGCAGGGTAACTTTCATCAGCACCCGGCGAAGCTATGAGGAAGCCGAAAAAGGCGCCGAAATATTTGACGGAGCCATAGAGAAAGCCTTAGGCAAGCCCGGAACCGAAAAGCTCTTTCAGGATTACAACCAGTGCGTAGTGAATTACCGCACGGAATTCCGCCGCCGCCGCTGGGACCTGAGCAGTAATGCCCCGGCTGACGATGCTGCCATGGCAAAAATGCTGGGCGAATCACGCTGGCTGCGCACTATTGCGGTACACGTGCGGCCGGGGCAGACGGATGCTTTCGAGGCGCTGGAAAAAGACCTGAAAACCGCCCGCGAAAAAGCCTCGCCACCCATCACCACGCTAGTCTCGCAGGCGGTGGCCGGCCAGGAGGGCACCGTCTTCTATGTCACCACCCCGGAAAGTTCTTTGGCTGGTTTTGACACCCTTCCATCCATGCAGAAATTGTTGGGAGACGAGGGGTACGCCAAGTACGTCAAGGTCAACGAAGACGCGGTTGCAAACACAGAAACCGTAATCAATCACTTTGTGCCCGAACTGAGCAATCCGCCCGAGGAGTTGGTGGCGGCTGCCCCGGATTACTGGAGGCCGAAGACCGCGATGGCTGCCAAGAGTGCCTCCAAGAAAAATGGCATGGTTAATGCAGGCCGCACCAGCAAGGAAGAAGACAAGAGCCAGCAACACTAAACCGAGCCAGCCAGTAGGGTCGGCATTCTGCCGGCGGTCCCGAGGGCGTCCCCCGCCCTCGGGAGGCCAAAAACTTATTGAAGCGTGGTAGCCCTGGTCGATTATCAGGACTATCACTAAGGAGGTCAAGCATGCGCATGCACAATCCGCCTCATCCCCGGCCTAGTCCTCCGTGAATATCTGGGAGAGACCCCCGTATCCAGGGCAGCGGCACATCTGCGAGTTACACGTGTGACCCTGTCGCGTGTACTGAACGGAAAGTCAGGAATCTCCGCTGCCATGGCCCTCCGTCTCGCGGCCGCCATGGGAACCACCCCGGAATTGTGGATAAACATGCAGTCCCAGTACGACCTCTGGCGGGCAAGGAGAGCCCCGCAGCCAGCGGTGCGGAAGTTCGCACATGTCGTGGCCAGCTGAATAGCTACACGTCTTGCTGCTTGTCATTCTGGGCGAGGCGGGGAGTCGGCGGTTTGCGACGAATCGCCAATCAGTGCCTCGCACCGACCCCGCGGCGTCCCGTTCGTGTTCAAGGTCCCACGCCATCTCGCGATAACCTTCGTCCAGTCGCTTCTCGTGTTCGGTCACAATTCCACAGCTTTCATGTGATGTATTCCGTTGTTGCGCTGGGGCGTGCATCCCGGACTCACATCGATGCGTTCTCGGCTCGCGATGTCGCGCGCCGCTACATAATTCTGTGCTCTCTAAGGCGGCTCCACGACACGTGCCAATAGATTTCCGGGCACGTTCAGCCTGCTTTTCTCGGCCTTCCGCCTAGCCTGCCGTTCGCTTTGGCGGCGGCGCGCTTGGCCGGGCTTCGGGACTTGCCTCCGGTTTCGCCGAGTCTCGCGGCCATCCATTGTTTTGAGCCGAAAAAACCTTCCAGAAGGGCGGGAAGGTAGAGGTCAGCATCCAGTTTGGGGAAATGAATGCCGAAGCCCGACGGACTGATCTCAATAGGTTCGAGTTGGGATGGCCGGGCGTGCTCCAGGCCCTGGGCATCGCGAGGTGAGAAGCTCACATCGAGCCTGGAGCCGAGGCGAATCACAATGCGGCCGCCCGTGCGATCATAGTGGGCCGCGAGGGCCTTGGGGATCGATGAGCGCAACTTCCTCGCGCGCCGGTTCGCTGATTCAAAACGGTCAGGGTTCGCCATGAATACGCTCCCATGCCCCACAGAGTTCCATTACGCGATCCATCAGCACGCCTCCTATGTTTACGATCTCACGCCGTGAGAACCCGTAGTTCTCTCGCAGCACCACGGGGCCCGCCAGACAATGTAGATGGAACACCGCTTCGCAACCCTTTCCGATCACGTGCACGTGTGCCGGCCTGTGATCGTTTGGATAGATCACTACCCGCAGTCCTTCGAACCGCAGAACCGTTGGCATCGCTATTATATCCTAAGCGGTTGGGTTGCTGAAGTTTGGGATGTGAAAACTGGAGGCCATTCAATTCCGCAGCGTCTTCCCCGTCTTCAGCGTGTACTGGATGCGTTCCTGGGTCTTCTTCTCCCCGCACAACGATTTGAATCCCTCGCGCTCCAGATCGAGGATGTACTGTTCGCTTACAGGCGTCCCCGCTGTCACGTTCCCGCCGCAAAGCACCTCGGCGATTTTCGTCGCCAGCTTGACTTCGTATTCGGTGATGTACTCGCCCTGGCGCATGAGGTGGACGCCCATCTTGAGGGCCGCGAGAATGTTTTCTCCAGGGGCGGGAATATCGGTGCGGGGCTGCGGAGGTTCGTATCCTGAGCGAACCAGTTCGAGGGCGCGGGCTTTGGCGTCGGCAAGCACGCGCTCGCGGTTCATGGTGATGCTGTCAGAATTCCTCAGAAAGCCAAGCCCGCGGGCTTCCTGTGCCGACGTTGCCACTTTCGCCGTTGCGATAGTCTCAAAAGTTTTCTTCATGGCCTCCATCAGTTCGACAGATTCGCCCCGCCCGCCGGGACGAATCGAAGCAGCGCTATCGACGGCGCGCAGCAGCATCTCCTTGCAGCCACCGGCTCCGGGCAACAGACCAACTCCAACTTCGACCAATCCCATGTAAAGCTCGGCGTGAGGCTGGAGCGCGGGGGCGTGCAGGGAAATCTCGGTGCCTCCGCCCAGCGTGAGGCCGAAAGGCGCGACCACCACCGGTTTGGGCGAGAACTTGATCGCCTGCGTCATGCCCTGAAAGGTGCGGATGGCGAGGTCCACGTCATCCCACTCTTCTTCCTGCACCGACATCAGCAGCAGCATGAGATTGGCGCCGACGGAGAAGTTCGTGGCGTCGTTGGTAATGACGAATGCCTCAAATGCGTCGCCTGGCCCACCCGCCTTCAGCGTCTGCGAGATAAGTTGCACGATATCGGACCCGATGGTGTTCATCTTGGAGTGAAACTCGATGCAAGCCACACCATCGCCGAGATCGACCAGCGACGCCCCAGAATTCTTCTTCACCACTCCATTCGACTTCTTCGCCACTTCGACCGACCACACGCCAGTTGGAACTTCTACCGCTTCATAATTTGCAGTTTTCAAATCCCAATGAGCGCGACCGGAGCCAGTCTTGGGATCGTCCAGATACCACGCTTTCTTGCCCGAGGCGAGCAACTGTTCCACATTCGCCGCGACCGGACGGTCCTCTTTCTTCATGCGCTCGACAGTGGCTTCAATACCGGCCGCATCCCATAATTCGAATGGGCCCAACTCCCAGTTGAAGCCAAGTCGCATGGCGCGATCGATCTCGACGATGGAATCAGAAATCTCCGGAATGCAGTTGGCGGAGTAATTCCAAAGATCAGACAGAGCCGCCCACAAGAACGCGCCCGCGCGATCATTCTTCTGCGTACCACCGCCATCAAGGCCCAACAGCATCTTCACGCGCGCGCCCGTCTGCTCAACATTCTTCGCCATATCAAGCGCAGGAAACTTTGGCTTTTGCCGGGGATGGTATTCGAGCGACTTCCAATCGAGGGCCAGGCGTTCGTCTTCCCCACCCTTGCCGCCTTTCACCTTTTTGTAAAAGCCGCCTTTGGTTTTGTCGCCCAGCCATTTGCGTTCCAGCATCTGCTTGTAAAAATCGGGGAGTGGGCTGATGCGAGGTGAACTTTCCTGCCCGCCCGCTTGGCCCATATTACTGACTACGTGCCCCAAGATATCCAGCCCCACCAGATCGATGGTGCGAAAAGTCGCCGACCTCGGCCAGCCCACAGCCTGCCCGGTGAGCGCATCCACGTCTTCAATGCTCAAGTCCATCTCCTGCATCAGCCGCATGACATTCAAAACCGAAAAGGTACCAATGCGGTTGCCGATAAAATTCGGCGTGTCCTTGGCGAGCACAATTCCCTTCCCCAGATGAATGTCGCAGAAGCGAGCCACAGCCTCCATGGCAGCGGGATCGGTGTCCGGCGTAGGAATGATTTCGAGAAGCCGCATATAGCGCGGCGGATTGAAAAAGTGCGTGCCAAACCATGAGCGCCGAAAATCCTCGGAGAATCCCTCGGCAATCTTTCCCACCGGCAATCCGCTGGTATTGGTCGTGACGATGGTCCCAGGTTTGCGAACCGCTTCCACTTTTCTTAATAGAGCCCGCTTCAGATCAAGATTCTCGACCACCGCTTCGATGATCCAGTCCACCTCAGCCAACCGCTTGAGGTCATCGTCGAAGTTGCCAACCGTGATGAAGCGCGCCAGGGATGCCTCCATGAAAGCTGCAGGCTTGGATTTCTTCGCTGCATCCAGGCCGGCCGCTGCGATCTTGTTTCGAGCAGGGGCGTCTGCGTCGGGCGGAACAATGTCGAACAGGTAACTCGGAATCCCTGCATTGGCGAAGTGCGCGGCAATGCGCGCCCCCATGGTCCCGGCACCCAGTACAGCCACTTTGTGAATATTTTTCATCGATCAAACACCCCGATCCTCAACTCCTGATAGGAAGCTTTGCCGCGACCGAGACGCAGCCATCTGCGTCTCTACAGAAAATTGGCCGGTTCCAGCAGTGTACCCATCACTCAGTCCTTCTGGCCACTCTCTGGCACAAGCATGTGGGACGAAACGGGAAAAACACCCCTGAAAAACCGCAGCGCGTGCCGCATTAGATGTGGGGTGAGGATGGCAGCGGCACGCGCTCAATCAAGTTGAATCCAAGATAAACGTCGATTAAATTCGCGTCAAGGTTAGATGTCACACCCCCGCGTGACATCTGCACTTCTCTCCCCCTATGAAAGTTCCGGATGCGCCTTTAGATAAGCCTGCGCCCGTCGAACCATATCTTTTTCGCCGCGGTAGGCCAGCTTCTTTTCAGCCTCTTGCAGCGAAATCCAGAGCGCTCGCTTCACCTCGATGCGCATCTCCGCCGCGATCTGGTCGATTTCACCCGACTGGTAGCGGAAAAGGTAAAAGCTGACAATCTTGAAGACCCGCTCCTGGTCGCCCCAACTGCGCACGTAAGCGTATTTGGTATCACCCAGTTTGGTCACCAGAACCGCAGTAATCCCAGTCTCTTCGTCCACTTCGCGTACCGCAGCTTGCTCCGGCTTTTCCCCTGGATCGACCAGTCCCTTGGGTAAGGCGAGTAACATTTTTTGCGATGTCTTCTTCCCTGCGCTCCCGGGTCGGCTCGCGGAGGCTTCCTTGCGCGGCTCAATCACGGCCATCTCCCATCCGCCCGCCGTCGGTCGCAGCACCACGCCACCCGCTGAAATCTCTCGCACCATGCATGTCAAACTATCAGAAACACAGGAGTTAGTCACGCGTACACCCACCCCGCAGCCCAGCCACTGGTAACCTGCCGCGGTAATCTGGCGCAGCCCGCGTCCGCCATGAAACGATAAGTCTTGAACTGGCATCTTATTTGCTAGTTCAGCCTTGGCGGGCAGAGGCCGGGCAGACAGGGATGGTTTGGGGGTCCCGTGAATAGTCTGGGCAAGATCATTCGTTCCGTGCAGGCGTTCGGACGCGGGCTTTCCGGACAATCCTCGAGCCCGGCGCCGCGCCAGGGCAGCAGCGTAGGCATCGGCTTGGCTCTCGGTGGTGGCTTCGCCCGTGGTATCGCCCACGTCGGCGTCCTCAAAGTCCTCGAAGAAGAAAACATTCCCATTCGCTACATTGCTGGGACCAGCGTCGGCGCCCTGATTGGCGCCGCGTACTGCAGCGGGATCTCGGCTGCTGAACTGGAACAGGTTGCCGCCCGGGTACGTTTCAAACACATTGCCAGTTGGACGCTGTCGCGCTATGGCTTCGCCAGCAACCAGCGCATGATCGGATTCCTCAACCATCTCCTGAAGGTTAAGACTTTCGAAGAATTGCGCATCCCGCTGGCCGTCACCGCGACCGATTTCTCGACCGGCGAAGGCGTAGTCTTTCATTCCGGACCGCTCGTCGATCCTGTGCGCGCCAGTTGCGCCTATCCAGGAATGTTTTTGCCGGTAAAGATTCGCGGACGTCTGCTGATCGACGGCATGCTCTCCCACACCGTGCCCACTCGTCCACTGCGTCAAATGGGAGCGGATCGCGTGCTCGCGGTGCACCTCAAAGGCAAATGGACCGGAGGCGACGGCCCTCGCCACCTGTTCGATGTAATCGGGCAATGTTTCGCCATCGCCCAGGAAATGAACAGCAGCCAGTGGAAGCCGGCCGCCGACCTCGTGATCGAGCCCGACGTGAACGGTTACAAGTACGATGCCTTCGAACACAGCACCGCCCTGGTGAGAGCCGGCGAAATCGCCACCCGCGCCGCGCTCCCCGAAATCCGCAAATGGCTGGAGGTACAACCCGACCGCCCAATGACCCTGGCAAAACCCATTCCCAAGCCAGCTCCCATGCTCGCTGAATAGAACGCAGAGCGGAAGCGATGGCTAAGTGCTAATTGCCAAGTGAAAAATATGGCCCCAATCCCTTTTCGGGAATGCCGCCCGGTCAGTCGGCACAGACAGAACTCCTAACCGGCAAAGCAAACGGAGCGGCAAACGCCGCCCCGTCTTGACTGAATGCTGAGAGCTGACTGCTAAATGCCGCCCTACGTTCCCTCGCTCCATCCCGCCAGATACTCTTCCTGCTCCGGCGTTAGCTTGTCGATTTTGATTCCCATGGACTCGAGCTTCAACTTCGCGACGCGCTTGTCCAGGTCATCGGGCACGCGGTAGACCTTCTTCTCGAGCGACTTGTGGTTCTTCACCATGTAATCGACCGAGAGCGCCTGGTCGGCAAAACTCATATCCATCACCGACGCGGGATGCCCCTCGGCTGCGGCCAGGTTGATCAGACGGCCTTCGCCCAGCAGATTAATCTTGCGCCCATCTTTCAACGAATATTCTTCGACAGAGCCGCGCGTAGTGCGCTTCGACGAAGACATTTTTTCCAGCGCCGGAATGTCAATCTCGACGTTGAAGTGTCCGGAGTTTGAAATGATGGCCCCGTCTTTCATCAACTCGAAGTGGTCTTTGGTGAGAACGGTTTTGTTGCCGGTCACGGTGCAGAAAACGTCGCCGATCTTGGCCGCTTCCGTCATCGACATTACCCGGAAGCCGTCCATCACCGCTTCCAGAGCCTTGGTCGGATCGATCTCGGTGATAATGACTTCGGCGCCGTTGCCGCGAGCGCGGCTGGCCAGCCCGCGTCCGCACCAACCGTAGCCGGCGACCACGAACTTCGATCCCGCCAGCAGGAAGTTGGTGGCGCGGATAATGCCATCAATCGTCGACTGCCCGGTTCCGTAGCGATTGTCAAAGAGATGCTTGGTGTCGGCATCGTTCACCGCGACGATGGGAAAGCGCAGCACGCCTTCCTTCGCCATGGCCCGCAAGCGGATCACGCCGGTAGTCGTCTCTTCGGTGCCGCCAATCACTTCCTCGAGCGCGTCCTGCCGCTTGGTGTGCAGAATGGTGACGAGGTCAGCGCCATCGTCCATGGTGATGTGCGGCCGGTGATCGATGGCCGCCAGAATATGGCTATAGTACGTGTCATTGTCCTCGCCCTTAACCGCGAAGACGGGAATGCCGTTGTCGCGCACCAGGCTTGCGGCAACATCGTCCTGGGTGGAAAGCGGGTTCGAGGCGCACAAGACCACATCAGCACCGCCGTCGCGCAGGGTGATGGCCAGATTCGCCGTCTCCGCGGTGACGTGCAGGCAAGCCGAAATGCGGATGCCCAGCAGCGGCTGGTTCTTGATGAATTCCTTGCGAATGATCTGCAAGACTTTCATCGACTGGTTCGCCCACTCGATGCGTTTCTTGCCCAGATCGGCAAACTCGATGTTCTTGATATCAGATTGCATTTGCGTTGGCGTTGTCGACATACTTCTCCTGTGGCGCTGGATTGATCGTGATCCTAATAGCGTGCTGAAACCAATGTGGCATTTGATTCTGGGTGGCGCAGCGCTGCGCTAAGCGTATTATGTTGTCCGGTTCAGCCGCTGCGGGGGAACACGATTTTCAGCAGCCTATCCCGTAAGAAACTTTACTTGCGAACCGCGTGTCCGACCGGCTCGCGCAAACCGGCATCGCTGGCCAGTTTCGCCGCTTTGTCGGTCAACTCCCATGTGAAGTCAGGATCGCTACGTCCGAAATGTCCATAAGCCGCGGTCTTGCAGTAAATCGGCCGCCGCAGATTGAGCGAGTCGATCATTCCCTTGGGCGTCAGCTTGAAATGGGAGCGGACCAAATCTGAAATCGTTGCGGGATCGATCTTACTGGTACCGAACGTGTCCACACGAACGCTGACCGGTTCGGCTACGCCGATGGCGTACGCGAGTTGCACTTCGCACCGATCCGCCAGGCCAGCCGCGACAATGTTCTTCGCGATGTGACGCGCCATGTATGCGGCGGAACGGTCTACTTTGGTCGGATCCTTGCCGCTGAACGCGCCGCCGCCGTGACGCCCCATGCCGCCGTAGGTGTCCACGATAATCTTGCGTCCGGTCAACCCGGTATCGCCCATCGGTCCGCCAATCACAAAGCGTCCCGTGGGATTGATGTGATACTTCGTGTCTTCGTCGAGAAGGTGTGCGGGAATCGTAGCTTGAATCACGTGCTTGAGAATGTCGCTGCGGAGCTCGTCGTTGCCCACCGTCTCCGAATGCTGCGAGGAAATCACGACTGCGTCTACGCGAATCGGCTTGTGATGCTGATCATATTCAACCGTAACTTGCGACTTGCCGTCAGGCCGCAGATAAGAAAGCTTCCCCTGCTTACGAACCTCGGAAAGCCGCATGCAAAGCTTGTGGGCAAACGAAATTGGCGCCGGCATAAGCTCGGCCGTCTCGTTACAAGCAAACCCAAACATCAGTCCCTGGTCGCCGGCGCCGCCGGTGTCTACGCCCATGGCAATGTCGCCGGATTGTTTATTGATGCTGGAGATTACGGCGCAGGTGTTGGAGTCGAATCCATAGAGGGCATTGTTGTATCCGATGGAGGCGATCGTACCGCGCACCAGATTTTGGAAATCGACGTAGGCTTTGGTGGTGATTTCACCGGCGATTACGACCAGGCCGGTTGCGGTCAAGGTTTCGCAGGCTACACGGCTGGAGGGATCGTCGGTCAGGCAGGCGTCCAGAATGGCGTCGGAAACCTGATCTGCAATTTTGTCGGGATGTCCTTCCGTTACGGATTCAGAGGTAAATAGATGGCGATTCTTCGACAAGCTTGTTCTCCTTCGCAAACAATCTTCGCAAACGATCTGGGCTTCACGTCTGGGGGGCCGATCAGCACAACAGTTGACACACGAAATGGGTCATTCTGCGGTCTTAAAAAGGCTACCAGAGAACCAGCGGAGGCGCAATCTTTTTAGGCTGGAGTGCGGGTTCTGGCCGTGAGTGGATGTGGCGTGGCACTGGAGTGCGCGAGCGAGTGGGTTCAATGGGAAGATCGACCCTTGCTTGACACGGATTCGTTCCTCTTTTTCGACGGTTATGGTATTCGCGCGGGTGGCGCTGGTTTGCTGGCCGATGATTGCAGGCCGTGGGCGTCGAAGGTTAAAGTTTTTACCTCGCCATAGTCGCCCTGGGTGGGCAGTTTTTTGCCGTTGAATTCGAAATCTACCGCGCCCACGTTGCCCGCGCGGACGGTGATTTCTTTTTCCGCACGAACCGATTTCTGCGCCGGGGCGGTCAGCAGAGAGCGGGTGACGACCTCGCCATCAACGGAGATGGAAAGCCATGAATCCTCGCGCGCCTTGATCGCCACCACAAACGTTGCGTTTGCGGGGGCTGAGGACTGAGGCTGGCTCGCGGTCGAAGTTTGAGAAAGAGTAGGAACTGCTGGCGTTGTGGTTGCAGTTGCCGGTTTCGACGACGCGATGGGGTTCTGTTCGGGCGAAGACCGCTCGGTAACGGCGGCGGGTGAGATGTTGAGGGAGTTGGCTGGGGCAGTTGCCGATTCCGGGGGTGCCTTTTGTGATTCTCGCGAGTAGTAGCCCCAGGCGGCAAAACCCAGCGCGACGATCAGGAGCACGACTGCGAAGATGCCCCAGGGAAGGCCTGCGTCGTGGATTGGTTCTCGCGACGGGGGATCAAGTATCGGAGGCGGGACCGGAGTTTGATCGTTGTTATCGGATTGGTTCGCGGCGGAGGCGACGGTAGTGGCGGCGACGTAGTCGGCGATCGCTTGGTCTTCATCCATATGCAGACAGCGCGCATAGGCGCGGATAAAGCCTTTATTAAAGATGCCGCCGGGAAGCTGGTCGAAGTGTTCTTCTTCGAGGGCGCGCAACATGCGGGTGCCGATTTTTGTGGCCAGGGAGATCTGCTCGAGCGTCATCCCCTGCTTCTCCCGTTCCTGCTTGAGTTGTGCACCCAACGATGCCACTGTGTTCTCCGCCGCCCGTGTGGGCCAATCACTCACATTAAATATATGTTATGCGGGTGGTCGGGGAAGCGAAATTTTCGGGGTTTAGTTTGATTTCCAAGAGGCAGGCTTCAGTTGTCCGTAGCGTTGACGCAGTAATGTTTGAGTCAGAAGGCACGCGGATCGTAAGGCGTTGCGGAGCTTTGCTCCGCTTGGGACGGGCGGGACACCCGTTCCTCCACCAGTAAACCTGGCATCTTGTCGTTATGGGTTCGGGTTACCATGGTTCTTTGCCGGGGCTTCGGGGGCCGCTTATAATTTTGGTACTCCCGTTGTAGATTCGAGGTTGCTGTTGATGACCAGGGCCACCGAGGCCGACCACAATCGGCAGAGTCAAGAACTGACCATCTTTCACGATGTGGCCAAGGCGCTGACCTCGTCGCTGGATCTCGATTCCATTCTGCAGACGATTATGGAAAAGATGGCGGAATACTTCCGTCCCGATACCTGGTCGCTGCTGATGTTGGATCATGAGCGCGAGGAGTTGTACTTTGCCATTGCGGTGGGCACGGCTTCCGAGGCGCTGAAGAACATCCGATTGAAGGTGGGAGAGGGTATTGCGGGTCATGTCGCCAAACATGGGGAGCGGCTGATTGTCCCGGACGTGATGACCGATCCGCGGTTCGCCAAACGCATTGACGAAATGACCAAGTGGGAGACGCGTTCGATTGTGTGTTTCCCGGTCAGCTCGCGGCTGCGCGTGCTGGGCGTCATTCAACTGGTGAACGTGGACATGGAGCACTTCGGCGATCAGGAAATATTCTTTTTGCAGTCATTGTGCGACTACGCGGCGATCGCCATCGAAAATGCGCGAGCCGTCGAAAAGATTCAGGAACTCACCATCACCGACGACTGCACCGGCCTGTACAACGCGCGCCACCTTTATAAGACGTTAGAGACCGAGGTTTATCGCTCGTCGCGTTTCGGATATGAATTCACGGTGTTGTTTATCGATCTGGATCACTTCAAGCAAGTCAACGACACCAACGGGCACCTGGTGGGAAGCAAACTGCTGGCCGAGATTGGATACCTGATCAAAGCGCAGCTGCGCTTGATCGACTATGCGTTTCGCTATGGGGGCGACGAGTTTGTGGTGCTCTTGCCGCAAACCGGGAAAGACTCGGCGCTAGTGGTGGCGAAACGTTTGCGCGACAGCTTACGAACCAGCATGTTCTGCAAAGAGGAAGGGCTCAATTTGAATGTGCGGGCGTCAATGGGCGTGGCGACGTATCCGCATGATGCCAAAACACCGCATGACATTATTCGCCAGGCTGACGAAATGATGTATCTGGTGAAGAACACTTCGCGCGACAATATTGGGATAGCGCAACGTGGGATGATGAAGTAGGGTTGCGGTTCCGCTGGGGAAATCCAACAATTTGGCGGGTTGCACGAGCGAGGACGCTTACGCCTGACTGTTTTTAGGAGATGTCTTCCGCAGTGTCTGGGTTCGCGGGGGGCGTTGCCTCTGCGGCCGGCAGCTTGGGGGCCTCATTCTTAATTGAATTATCTTTCGCTGGACTGGTTTTGACTGGAGTGGCACTCACCGAGTTGTCGAGAATGCGGCTGTTCAGGCAATAGAGTGCCAGTTCGAGGCGGTCAGCGACGCCCAATTTGTCATAGACTTTGCGCAAGTAGTTCTTGACCACCTGTTCGGTGGTTCCGACGCGCAGAGCGATTTCCTTGTTCTTCATTCCCTGAGTCACGCAGGAGACAATCAGAGTTTCTTTGGGAGTCAACTGCACCTTGGGGCGAGGCGATCCGGCCCGCGACCCCTGGGTGCGATAGGCTTCGAGGACCCACTGGGTGGCGCGGCCGTCTAACCATGGCTCACCCTTTGATACCTTGCGAAGGCAGTCGACCAGCAGTTCAGGCTCGACCTCGCGGGAAACGATGGCGTGTACACCCCGGCGAAACAGTTCCAGAGTGAGATCCTGATCCGGTTCGGTGGTGACCACGACCAGCTTCAGTTGCGGGCTTTGCCGGAGCAAGTCCGAAACCGCCTCGATTGGATTGGTCGAAATCGCAGCCTCGAAAAGGAGCACATCGGCAGAAAACTTCTGCACGGCGGTTAAGGTTTGAGACAGGGTTTCGGCTTGTCCAACTACCCGGAGATCGTCTTCCAGAGCAAAAATCTTGCGCAGTCCGGCGCGAAAGATGGCCTGCGTATCGGCCAGGATCACGCGAATGAACTGGCCGTTGCCGTCAGCCTGAAGCGGCTGTTCGGGGTCGATTCTCGCGGTAGCTGGAGTGCTCGCCATCAGTCTCCTTGCCGTTCAGCCCGGTCGAAACGATATTCATCGATGACCACGCCCACGCCGCGGCGGCCACTATCTTCAAAACTGCGTACCACGCGGCCACGGCAATCGAGCCGTACATCGGTCTCCGCGCCGACGACATCGGCGGGGAGCGAAATCGTGAAGTCCACCATCGAGCCAACCGGCATTTCGGAATCCACCATCTGAAACAAAACCCCGTTCGCCGAAATGTTCTGCGTTTCAGTATGACTCTCGCCGGTCTTCGATTTTACAGAAATCGGCAGCTTGATCGGAAAGCGCGCAGCACTCTGCACTTCCGTATAACGCGAGCGGCGCACCTTCACATCAGCCGATTCGTCCTTGGCTGATTTTTGAGCCTGCGTCGACGCCTCGTTTTCTTTCGAAAGCTTGGCCAAGCTGCTGTTCTTCACGAATGGACCGATGTTGGACATTACGAGCGAAGATTACACCCCGGAACCAGCAGTGCAAAGTTACCGAAGTCACGGAACTGTCAGGGGTAAATTCTTTTGGGTCATGGGCTTGCGGCTTATCTGTGGACGCTGTGTGAGCAGCGTCACAGAGCAGTTGGCTATTAGCAATCAGGCCTACAACTCAGAGTGAACGGTGGCTAAGGATCAATGTTACTTGCTGTACTCAGAATTTCGTTACTTCGGTGAAATTGAAGTCGCGCACTTTCATCGCGGGCACTACCATGTCAAATGATTCCTCGCCGCTGGCGCGCACCGGAGTGCTCATGGCTTCGACGTTGGACAGCATTTGAATCAGGCTCTGGTTGAAACGGAAATTGCGAACTCCGTGGCGGAGTTTGCCGTCTTCTATATGGAACGTGCCGTCGCGAGTCATCCCGGTCAGGATTTTTTCGTAGGGATCGACTTCGCGAATGTACCAGAGGCGCGTCACCAGCACGCCGCGCCCGGTCGAAGCGATCATGTGCTCAATCGATTGTGGCTTCGACGAGGCGCCGAAGACAATGTTCATGGGGGCTTCGCCCATTTCGTTGGGCAGCGCGAAGCCGTGTCCGGTGGGCTCGACGAGGCCAACGTGGTCTTTGTGTTCCGAGCGCTTCATCTTCTCAGCCGTGGCTCGCGCGTAAACCAACCGCCTCACTACGCCGTTTTCGACCAGTTGCACTTTGCGGCGTCGCATACCCTCGCCATCGAATGGAGCGCCCGATTGCAAAGGGTGGGCCGCGTCATCCCAGATGTTGATGTTCTCGCCGAAAAGTCTGGTGCCGACGCGGTTATTCAGAAAAGAGCGCTGATCGAGAACGGACAATCCGCCGAAATCGAAGAACATGAAGCCGACGATGTCCAGTACTGCGGCCGGTTCGAGAATTACGGTGTACTTTCCAGCGGGGAGCTCGTGGGGGGCGGCCGACTGCAATGCCTTGCGGGCCGCGGTTTCGGCCAGCGCGGCGGCATTGAGCTTGGCGATGTCGGGGGAATTGGCCTTCTGCCAGCCCGAGGAATCTGGCGCCAGCATGGTGATCGAAATTTCCGCCGAAGTCTGGGTATGCCAATCCGCCAGGCCGCGCGAATTGAAAACTCCTTCCACCATCTCGGAGCTTGAGACGATGCCGGCCGTAGTCAACTTGTGTTGATCTGCGATAGAAACGATTTTCTTGACGCTTTCAGCGCGCTGCGCCGGAGTGGCAGCCGCGGTCTCGGCAAAGTGCCGCGAAGGCGGAGCCTCGCGGTCGGCGCCGCCGTTGGATTCCGGTATGGTCAACAGATCTGAATCCGGATGCTGAACTTTCGCCAACCGCTCGGACGATTGCACGACACGCCGCAAACTGTCGTCGTCGAGCTTATTAGTGGTGGAACGGGCCGTGCGTCCATCAAACGCGGTTCGCACGGAAACCTGATAGTTCTCTTCCGCAACATTCTGGTGAATGATGTTATTGGCAAAGCGGGTGAGCGCGCTTTTCCCCCCGGAGAAGAGGACTTCTACTTCGTCCGCGCTGGAATGCTTCCTGATCCGTTCGAAGACCTCAGCGGCTTGGGCTTGGTTCAACATGTGAAAGTCGGCGGTCAGCATTCAGCCCGGTCAGCGTCACGACGTGAACCGAATGCCGAGTGCTAACTGCTAATGGCTCTCCTCGATCACGTTCCTTTGTACGCGCTCCCAACCTTTATGTTGCGAAACCTGGCCGGCGCCGCGCCGTGGCCTGTGCCCATGACCTGTTGCGGCTGGCCTTTGCCGCAATGCGGGGTGCCCCACACGATCCACTCATCCCGCGAGCAAATCGCGTCCATCGCATTCCAGAATTCGGTGGTGATTCCCGAGTACGAAGGGTTCTTCAGCATGCGGATGCGCTTGCCTTTTTTGATCTCCCATCCCATTTCGCAGCTGAACTGGAAGTTGTAGCGCTTGTCGTCGATCGACCATGACTTATTGGTCTCCATTTCGATGCCGTGATCGGTGTCCGCGATCAGTTGGTCGCGGCTCAGCGGCTTATCGCCGGGAAGAATACTGACGTTGGTCATGCGGATGATTGGCAGCCGGTTCCAGCTTTCCGCCCGCAGCGTTCCTCCCGATCGATTCATGCCGATAGTGTGCGCGGTCTCGCGGGAACTGAGATATCCCGTGAACAAGCCATCCGTGATGATAGGTGTGCATTGGGCAGGCACGCCTTCTTCGTCAAAACCAAAGGTGCCAAGGCCTGGACCATGCTCCTGGCGCGCGTCGGCGACAACATTGACCAGGTCGCTGCCGTAGCGCAGAGTGCGGAGTTTGTCGAAAGTAAGAAACGAAGTTCCGGCGAAATTTGCTTCCATGCCCAACACCCGATCGAGTTCGATAGGGTGGCCCACTGATTCGTGAATCTGCAGCCCGAGTTGCGAACCGTCCAGAATGATGTTGAATACGCCCTCCGGACACTGCTCGGCTTTGAGCAGCGCCACCGCTTCTTCGCCCACCCGGCGGGCGTTTTCCAATAGCTTCAGCTCGCCAATCAGTTCGTATCCTTTATTCTGCCACTGTCCGCCGTAGGAATTGGGGTAAGAGCGTTTCTGAATCTCGCTTCCCGCAAAGGCATACGCGGCGTAGCCTACGCCTGTGGTGTACTTCGTCTGATGAATGCTGGTGTTTTCCGACGATACAAACCATTGTTCCTCGCGGCGGAAATTCATGTTGGTCTCGGCCAGGGTCACACCCGCGACCGAGCGCAATTCGGCATCAATCTTCAGCAGCAGATCAATGTTCTGTTCGACCGAAGTGGCGAATGGATCGATCTGGAAAGGCGTGGTCCACTCGGCGCTGACGGTTTTTTCCGCAGCCAATTCGATGTCGCGCTGTTTCACTCGCGACGATGCTTTGGCGATGTCAACCGCCTGCGCGGCAGTAGCTTCGACGGCGGCCCGGTTCAGATTGTCGGAGGCGGCAAATCCCCACGCCCCATCCGCGACCACGCGAATACCAATCCCAAACGATTCCGAATCGGACGCCCCGCCGACTTTGCCGTTCTTGGTCGAAAGCGCCCGACTGCGGTCGTCCGCAATGCGGGCGTCGGCGTAGGACGCGCCGCGTTGCATGGCGATGTCGAGAGCCCAGGAGGAAATATCTTTCATAATGCTTCACCAAATCTAACACGGAGATACGGAGGGTTCGGAGAAACGATAAGCGGTTGCGGAATGTTTGCCATCACGCGATACGGGATGTGATCCAAACTGAGTTTTTAATGAACCCCGCACGAACAGGGGACGCCCCGAGCCGCATTGGCCCCTGAGCCTCTTGGCTCCGCTGCTTGGCCTTGCGGCGCGAGGCGCGAGGGCCATAGAATCTAAAGCGGAGTTGATCGCGGTGTTTTCGGTTGCCGATTAAGGCGCGCCCGCATCGCTTCCTAGTCATTATCTGCAAAAGATAACTTGGCAATAAATTGTCCGCGGGAGAGATGGCCGAGTGGCTGAAGGCGCACGCTTGGAAAGCGTGTTTAGGGGAAACTCTAACGTGGGTTCGAATCCCACTCTCTCCGCCAGTTTTTCGCTTTTGCGAGGGGTTGGCGAAAATCAAAATCAAACATCAACGACGGCGGACCGGAGTATCCGTCCCTCACGATTGCTGTTTCCCGTTTTGGGAAAAGGTCTGTCAATATGGCGAAATTACACGATCACGTCTAACTCGATGAGCCCACGTGAAATATAAAGTTGCCCGGCATGTCTCACTTTACCCCTCCAAACTGCTAGCATTGAACTAGAGATCAATTCTCAGACGCGGCCCTTCCCGGCCGCGTTTTCTATTCCCAGGACAATTCAATGTTCAACAAACGCGGTACCGGCCGCGGCGGGTTCAAGCTGCGCGGAGAATGGGCAGAACTGCTTTTCATGACGCGCGCTGCCGAGCATGGCCTCCGCGTAATTAAGCCTTGGGGAGACAGCAGCCGCTACGACTTCGTCGTCGAAACCGGAGGCCGCTTTCTCCGCGTCCAGGTAAAGTCCACCAGTAACCGCCGACGCAAGCTGTATGCCTGCGCAATTCAGGGCACTGCGCGAAGACCCTACACCGCCGCCGAGATAGATTTTTTCGCCATCTATGTGATCCCAGCCGACACCTGGTACATCATCCCCATTGAAGTCGCCAGCCGAGTAAAGTATGTCATTGGTTTGTCGCCTCACAACCCGCTCTCCCCACACGCTTGCTACAAGGAGGCGTGGCATTTGCTGCGCGAGGAATGAGTGGCAAACGAACACGTGAGGCGGACACTCCTGTCCGCCAATGTTGGGGTTGAAGTTGGGGTTCGGAACCTCAAAATAAATGGCAAATTTGCATTGCAGGATGCGAGAACCAACCGTGGCCGCTACGTTCTACATTGACGGCGCGCGAAATCCCTCCTAAGATTACTGCGCCCGCGTTCCCCCAAACGCGCGGGCTCAGGCCATTATCCAACGATGATTGGAAAGACGATCTCCCACTACCGCATAGTGGAATTGCTGGGCGGCGGTGGCATGGGAGTGGTGTACAAAGCGGAAGACACGGCGCTCGGCCGATTCGTCGCCTTGAAGTTTCTGCCCGACGAAGCCTCGGACGATCCCCAGGCCCTGGAGCGCTTTCGCCGCGAGGCGCGCGCCGCCTCGGCGCTCAACCATCCCAACATCTGCACCGTCCACGAAATTGGTGAGCACGATGGACATCTCTTCATCGTCATGGAATGCCTCAGCGGCGAAACACTGAAGCACCTGATTCAAGGCAGCCCGTTCGAACTGGAGCGACTGCTGAACATTGGCATCGAAGTAGCCGACGCGCTCGAAGCCGCGCACGCCAAGGGCATCGTGCACCGCGACATCAAGCCAGCAAACATTTTCGTGACCGATCGCGGGCACGCCAAGATTCTCGACTTCGGACTGGCAAAAATCGCTCGATGCGGCCAAGCCTACCAGCGGCGAGTCCCAAACCCGCGCCGACGCCAGCGCGCTCGACTTGACCAGCCCCGGAACGGCCGTCGGCACCGTGGCCTACATGTCGCCCGAGCAGTTGCGCGGCAAAGAACTGGACGGGCGCACCGATCTGTTCTCGTTCGGCGTTGTGCTGTACGAAATGGCGACCGGCATTCTGCCCTTTCGCGGAGAAACTTCCGCGGTCATCACCGAGGCCATTCTGAATCGAGCGCCGACTCGCTCCCACCCGGCTGAATCCTGAACTTCCCGTCGAAGCTGGAAGAGATCATCAGCAAGGCGCTGGAGAAAGATCGCGACATGCGCTGCCAGACCGCGGCCGAAATGCGCGCGGATCTGAAGCGACTGAAGCGTTCGATCGATTCGTCGCGCACCTCGACAGTTACGGAAACGGGTGGATCGGGATCCGCAGCAGTCAGCGCGGTCACGCAAACTGCGACGGTGCCGTCGCCCGAGCCGCCGGCTGGCGCCGCTGCTCGCGGTTTGTACCCTGCTTGCGCTGGCGGCGGGCCTCTATGCCGGGAAGCTGCTTTTCACCACGGCGGCTCTGCCGCCTCCCATCTATCGCCAGCTAACCTTCCGCCGCGGCAGCATTCGCTCGGCACGCTTCGCCCCGGATGGCCAGACCATTCTCTACAGCGCCGCTTGGCAAGGCAGTCCGGTGGATGTCTTCACGGCGCGTCCCGAAGCTCCTGAAGCGCGTTCCATGGGCCTGACTCGCACTCAGCTCGTGTCCGTCTCGTCGGCCTCCGAGATGGCCGTTCTCCTGAACAGCAAAGCCATCGGAACCTGGGTGAACATGGGCACGCTGGCGCGCGCACCGTTGGTCGGAGGCGCTCCGCGCGAAGTGCTCGAGCAAGTGCAGTGGGCCGACTGGTCGGCCGATGGAAGCAGCCTCGCCGTGGTGCGTGATTTCGGCGGACGCAACCGGCTTGAATTTCCTATCGGCAAACCGTTCTACGAAACCGGAGGCTGGATCGGCCATCCGCGTGTTTCCCCCAAAGGAGATCAGATCGCATTCATCGACCACCCGGTTCAGGGCGATGACAGCGGTTCGCTGGCGCTGGTCGATCTCAAGGGTAACAAGAAGTCTTTGTCCGGCGAATGGTTCACCATTCAAGGCCTTGCCTGGTCTCCCGATGGCAAAGAGATCTGGTTCACCGCCAGCAAATCAGGCGTCGACCGCACCCTGTACGCGGTCTCGATGGATGGCAAAGAGCGCATGGTGCTGCGACTCCCCGGCGCCGTCATGATTTTCGACATCTTTAAGGACGGGCGAGTCCTGCTGATGCGCGCCAGTTGGCGGCGCGAACTTGATCGGCATGACCGCCGACGATGCCAAGCAGCATGATCTGTCCTGGCTCGACTACACCTATCCCGCAGACTTGTCGGGTGATGGCAAAACCCTGCTATTCGACGAAGAAGGCGGCGGCGGCTCGCTTGACTACTCGAAATCCGGCGGCCTCTCCTACGCCGTCTACATTCGCAAGACAGACGGCGCGCCGGCGGTGCTGCTGGGTGAAGGCGGAGCGGTGGCCTTGTCGCCGGACGGAAAATCGGTGATCGCGCAGACCCAGGATTCGCCTTCGCAACTCAAGCTGCTGACTACGGGCGCCGGAGAAGCGAAGGACCTGACCAAGGACAACATCAACCATTCCTGGTCGCATTGGTTTCCCGACGGCAAGCGCATTCTATTTTCTGGTAACGAGCCGGGCAAGGGCGTGAGGCTCTATGTCCGCGATCTCGCTTCGGGCAAAAGCGAGCCCATCACCCAGGAAGGCGTGAACGGAACCGCGTTCGTGATTTCTCCCGATTCGCAATGGGTGGCCGGCATTGGTCCCGATCAGAAGGGATACCTTTATCCGGTTGCCGGAGGCGAGCCGCGGCTTATTCCGGGATTTAATCCTGGAGAACAACCCATCACCTTCAGTTCCGACAGCCATTCTCTCTACGTTTACCAGCCCGGCGAACTGCCCGCGCTGGTCAATCGCCTCGATCTGCAAAGCGGGAAGCGTACTTTGTGGAAGCAGCTCATGCCGTCTGATCCCGCCGGAGTGGAGACGATTGGTCCGATTCTTATGACACCCGATGCCAAAACCTGCGTCTTCGGATACCATCGCATGCTTGCCGATTTGTATCTGGTGGAGGGATTGAAGTGAGATTCTGCCGGATGATTGGGCGCGCACGGCAGGTTGTGATAAACCTCTATCCTTGACCCTCGAAACGGGTACCTTTCTTTTCCTTGCTGGTGTTCTCGGCGGCGCCTTGAATGCCGTGGCGGGCGGAGGCAGTTTCGTAGCTTTTCCCGCCCTGCTGTTTACCGGCGTTCCTCCTATTCCCGCCAATGCCACCAACACCGTCGCCCTGTGGACGGGGACAACGGCCAGCGGCGGAGCCTATCGCAAACGGCTCGACGTGCCCGCCCGGGTGCTGGTCCCGCTGCTCGTGGCGAGCCTCATTGGCGGCCTGGTGGGTGCGCTTCTACTTTTAAAGACGCCAGCCCACACCTTCATGCGCGTGCTGCCCTGGCTCATGCTGGGAGCGACTTTGCTGTTCGTGTTTGGCGGGCGATTGGCCCGCGGACGCGCCTCCAGCGTCGGCCATCAAGCCACGACCACTGCCATCGCGAGCGCGTCAATCTTCGAATTCCTGGTCGCGGTGTACGGCGGCTACTTCGGTGGCGGCGTCGGCATTGTGAACCTTGCTATGCTGACTGCCTTGGGCATGACGGACATCCACGCCATGAACGCGCTAAACAGCGTGCTGGGAATTGCCATCAACACATTTGCCCTAGTGGCATTCATTGTCGCCCACGTTATTTACTGGACTCAGGCGGTCGTGATGACCGGCGGAGCGGTGGTGGGTGGATACTTCGGCGCGCACTATGCTCAGAAGCTGCCGCAAGCGTGGGTGCGCTGGTTTGTCATCCTGGTGGGAGCCGGGATGACGGTTTATTTCTTTGTGCGGGCGTATTGAAAGCACCACCTTGGACGTTTTTTTTCGGCACGGGCGGGGACGCGTCTGCATTAGGAACTCATGCGCTCGATTTCTGCCAGGGCTTTCGTTTGCCGGTAGTGGCGGATCTCGAGCGCGCTGACCAAGATCAAAACCACCACGGCTACGAAGACAGCGGCGGGCAGCGCGATGTGCCGGTAGGCCGACGCCATATTTGGATGGAAGCCGCGCAACCGGCCGGTAATCACGAGTCCGAGAATGCCGAGCAGCAGGCTGACCGCAAAAGTGAGTAGAGTAAGCAGGAACGTCACCAACAAAATCCGCACCGGGATCAAGTACCATCCGAGCTTGCTGGCGGGGCTTTTGGCTGCGCGCATCGATTTTGATTGTAACGCCGGGATCATAACAAGAAGCGCTGCCCACGGCCCCGCAGTGAGAGCCGCTAGGTGAATGCGCTAGAATACTTGCTATGTCGCAAGCTGCCTCCGCAATCACGCGTTCTCCCGACGAGGTAGTTCGTCAAAGCCCGGTCTCGCAAGCGCCCAATGGGATTTGCTATGCCATCGTGGGCGAGGTCAGCGTGGCATCTTCTGATCTGGAGCGCATGGTCGCGGCTGTTCCCGACTCCGCTGCCGCTGCCTTGCAACGCAAGGCTTTTTACTTTGTCCCGCTCACCGTGAACCAGGGCGACGGCACCGTGATCGCTGACCGCTACGACGTTGCGCTGAGCGACAATGCGGTTTGTCATCGCAATATCGAACTCGGCGATTCGCAGTGCGTCTTCATCTCCACCCGCCTCATGGACGACAAGTTTTCCGTCGCCTTCGAGTTCTACATTAATGTAGGACACGCCATCGTCGAAAAGGTCGGAGTCTCGCAGGACTTTGCCGATCTGGCGTGGAAGCAGGTCGAGGCCGGCGTCCGCGGCGAGACTTCGCTGGATGCCTGGGAGTCGCGCAAAGCGGCCACTTCGCATGCCCTCGATGCGGAAAAGCATAAAAACGAATATCTGATGGCGACTTTCTCCGACGCGATTTCGATCTACCTGCTGTCTTTGTTTATTGATGTCGATTATTACGATCTGCGGGAGCGCGACTATCCCCTGCTGGCTCCGGCTCAGATGGCGGAGCGCCTGCGGAAAGTGGCCGAGCTGTTTCCCGCAAATCCCGGGTTCGAGTTCGCCATCTACTACAAGCGCAGAAGCTAAAAGCTTAGCCACGGATTTACGCGGATTCGGCCCGCCCACATATCCCCCGCCTCCCAAATTTACCCACGACTTCGGCAGCATCCTGGCATTTATCGAAAACAATTTCAGCATCCCTATCGGGACCATTGGGCCTTTACAGTACCCCTTTGCTGACGCGTTCGCTCCGGAACTCGCAGCCGGAGTGGTGCCCCTCGCTGACTTCTTCCAGTTTCCTTATCGAAGTTTTACGGGGATCTGGGTGCCTGCCGGGTACGACGCAAGCTATTTCCAAAACTATTTCCTCAACAACCGCGGCGAAACACCGGACGGGCCAGACGCCGACGACAGCGACTAGGTAAGCGTGAGTGAAAGCCTCCTCTGCCGTGCTGCGACAGCACAATTCGAACGGGTAAGCGGCCGCAGCACCACAGAGGTTCCGTGGTATACTCTGGCCGAGCCGCACAGGGCTCAAGCCTGCTTGACACGCGCTCGCTCCCAAGACCCGTTGGCGGTATGCGATGAAATCGAATCGATTGTGCACTCTAACCCTCGCCCTTATCATCCTGGTTGTCGCTTCGCCGGTGTCAGATGCTTGGGGCGCTGCTAAATTCAGTCTGCTGCACCGCTTCTACGCGGGCAATAACAACAACGGCGGGCTCTATGGCGCTCTCGTTCTCGACGCGAAAGGCAACCTCTACGGGATGACTTGGGGCGGAGGCCTGTACGGCTACGGCACTATCTTCGAACTGAGTCCTTCCGCGAGTGGACGCTGGAAAACGATAGTACTGCATAGCTTCAATCCGCGAATAGACGGAGATTTCCCCTCGGGTGGCCTCGTCTTCGACAGTTCAGGCAACCTTTACGGCGCGACGAGAGGTGGCGGAACAAACTCGGTGGGCATAGTCTTCGAGCTTAGTCCCCGATCGAGTGGCTGGGCCCTGACCGTGCTCGACGACTACGGCTCAAACGCGGGTTTGATTCTGGATGAAGCAGGCAATCTCTACGGCAATATAGGTCCGGGCAAATACGGCGACGGTGCCGTAACCGAGTTGGTGCGGGGTTCCAATGGCTGGACGGAGAGCGTGCTTTACAGCTTCTGCAGCAAGCTCTATTGCGCCGACGGGACTACCCCCATCGCCGGCGTCACTTTCGGCAAGGCAGGAAATCTTTATGGCACGACTGAGTACGGCGGGCACTCCACCTACTGCCACGGCGGTGCCATCGGGTGCGGCGTTGTCTTCAACCTGACGCCCTCCCAGGATGGCTCCTGGGGGGAGCGGGTCCTGCATATCTTCCCCTCCAATGCAAATGACGGCAGCCTGCCCCTCGGCGGCTTGATCCTGGACAAGTCGGGAAATCTTTACGGGACCACGCTGCAAGGCGGCGGCAAGGGCTGCGGCGAGGGCACCGGTTGCGGCACGGTCTACAAGCTGACGCATACGGCGAAAGGCTGGAAGGAAACCGTGCTCTACAATTTCGCCAATCCTAAGAACGGCGCTGGTCCTAGCAGCTCGCTGACCTTCGACGCGTTTGGCAATCTCTGGGGAACGGCTGCGGGCGGGACGGGCCCGTGCAATGGCGGCTGCGGCGTAGTTTTCAAGATGACGCCCGGCTCCGACGGAAAGTGGACCTACAGCGTGGTCCACCAATTCACCGGCAACGACGGAGCCTATCCCAACGCCAGCGTAGTCTTCGACGGCAAAGGCAACCTCTACGGCACGACGGAACTGGGCGGCGGCGGAACCAGCGTCGGCGTAGTGTTCGAAATCACGCCGTAGCGGCGGCTGCTGCTGTTCCCGGATTCTGGTCCTTGGCTGCCCGTATCGGCCAGTACTCGCTACGGCGTGATCTCGTACACGACGTCGTAGGCCGTGCCGTACAGGTCGCCCTTGCCATCGAAAATCAATCCTCCAAGAGGCTGGCCCCCGTCTGACCCGTCGAACTTGTGGAGGACCGTGTACTTCCACTTGCCGTCGGCCAGGGGCGCCAGCTTGTATGCCACGCCACAGCCTCCCGAGCATCCGCCGATACCGCCCGCAACGGTCGCACCGTAGAGATTACCGGCCTTGTCGATGATCACACCCCCCGTGGGGAAGCTGCCATTCCCTGGATTTGGAAAAGCATACAGCACTGTGTGCTTCCAATGTCCGCTCTGTGTTGGAGTCAGCTTGTAAATCGTGCCGCAAGTGGTCTCGCCGCAGGTGTTGCCTCCGCCCTGCGTCGTCGTGCCGTAAAGATTCCCCAGACCGTCGAAGACCACCCCAGCGTAAGCTCCCACGCCGTCCTTGCAGGAAGGAGGCCCTGCCGAGCAAAAGCTGTATAGCACGCGCTCTTTCCACAGACCGTCGGCAGCCTGCCTGAGCTTGAAGACCGTTCCTCCCCCATAGGCACCGCCGACAAAGGTCGTGCCGTAGAAATTGCCCGCCTTGTCGCGGATTACCCCGGCAAAGGGATGGGACCCGTCAGTGCCGTCGAAGCTACGAAGCAAAGTCTCGTCCCAGCCGCCCGAATCGGGAGTAAGTTTGAAGACCGTACCGCCGCCGTACGCGCCCCCTCCACCGGTGGTTCCGTACAAGTTGCCCGAGGCATCCAGGATCACACCAGAATCAGGCCCCGCTCCGTCGGGACAGTGATAGACGGGACAGAAGTTGTAGAGGACATGCAAGCCCCAGCCATCCAAGCTTGGGCTCATCTCGAACACCACGCCACCGTCGAACCCTGCCCCCCCTTTCGGGGTTGTGCCATACAGATTACCGGCAGCGTCGAAGATAAGGCCGCCGTTAGGAGTCACGCCGTCTTCGCCACTGAAGCTGTGCAACGTGGTCAAGGTCCAGCCGCCGGTGCCGGGCGTCAGCTCGAAGATGGTGCCATCGTTGTGGTCGCCGCCCCCGTTGGTCACACTGTAGAGATTTCCCTTCGCGTCCAGGGTAACGCCGTTGAACAGCCCTCCGGGCACACCATGCAGAATCTTGAATATGGGCTGCGCCCAAACTGTAGGCATCAACACCACCGCCAGCGCCAGAATCGTCGAGCCTCGGCGCAGAAAGCGCTGGCTCAGAAAAGAAGATGGACCTTGCAGGAAGGGAAACCACTTTCGCAGCATGGCAATCTACCTCGTCGCGAACCAAGGACCGGGAAGACGGTCCAATTCGTCCACGGACAGGAACTGTACCACGATTTTCACCCGAGCCTGACTCGATGATCCGAGCCTTTCCAGTCGGACGTGATCAGGCCTTAGCACAAGTTTGCGCCGTTTCTTCGCCCTCTGCGCTGAACATCGGTCCCAAGGTCTGCTTGACGGAAGCGAACCCCATTCTACGGGATGGCACGCAAGGTCAAGTCTCGGCTATCGCAAACGATTCATCAAGCAAGCGGTGGAAAGTTTTCCCCGCATTTGCCATCGTCTCTAGTTAGAATCATCCGTCCATGCCTGTGACCGTTCGATCGTTCGCCAAGATCAATCTCGGCTTGGGGATTGGTGCGCTTCGGGCTGATGGCTTTCACGAGCTGCGCACGGTGTACCAGACCATCGCGTTGCACGATGTTATTCGCGTGTCGGTCGGGCGCGGATCGGGCATTGAGATTCGTTGTGACGATTCTCGCGTGCCTCGGGACCAATCGAATACTTGCTAGCGGATTGTCGAGCTTGCTCTGTCGGCGCTCAAGGCTCGTGGGCGCGTGGTGATCGACATCGAGAAGTGGTTGCCGGTGCAAGGCGGACTGGGTGGGGCGTCGGCGAATGCTGTGGCTACGCTGTTGGGGCTGGAGCGGGCGTTGAAGAAAGAGCTGTCCGGGCCTGAACGATTGCGGATCGCGGCTGAGGTTGGATCGGATTTGCCTTTGTTCCTGGTCGGCGGAACGGTGCTCGGGGTTGGACGCGGGGAAGAGGTCTATCCCTTGCCGGATTTGCCGGCGATGGCTTGTGTGGTGGCGACGCCCCAGATTGGAGTTTCGACTCCCCAGGCTTTTGCGGATTGGGATTTGCTGGTCTCGCGTGGGCCTCAGAGTCCGGGCAAATTGACGCTTCCTACGGCGTCCGATAGAATGAATGTGTTCAGTCGCGTGCTTTCGGCGTGGCTGGGCGGTCTGTCCCAGAGCAAATATAGGCACGATAAGCATAATTCTGGGAGGGCTTCATCCGGTGTCCCTGTGAGCCAAGGCAGGGGCCGGGCCGAGACCCTGCTTCTCGACCTCGTCCGTACCGGGATCGAAAACGACTTTGAACAAGTCGTCTTTCCTAAATATCCCGAATTGCGTGAGGTGAAGCGTGTGCTCGAAGGCGCAGGCGCAGTCTATGCCTCGCTGTCCGGTTCCGGTTCTGCGATTTATGGGCTGTTTGCGTCCCGGCAGGCGGCGGAGAAAGCCGCGGCCCGGTTGCGCAAGGACGGAATTCCGGCGACGGCGACGACCACGCTGACGCGCCCGCAGTACTGGAAAAAGATTTTCGATTGATGGTTTCTAATTGCGGCGGGTTACACTACAGAAGCCAGCCGATCGTCAACCGAAAATTGAAATCTATTATCGGGAGTACTGGGCCGTCGACTAATGGTAGGTCAAGTGCCTTTGGAGCACTTTGTCTAGGTTCGAATCCTAGCGGCCCAGCCAGAAAACTGCTTTTGCGGGCTGGAATACCAGAGGCTCGACAGCTCAGGGGCGAGAAGCTCTTATGGCCACTCTTGCGACAGCGACGGAAAAGAAGGCTCAGATGGGCGCCGACGAAAAGGCGGAGCGACAAGCCGCAACGGAGCCGCGGTGGACGACAAGTTCAAGATCTTCAGCGGGACGGCGAATGAGGCTTTGGCCGATGAGGTCTGCGCCTTTCTCGGACTGACTCGCGGGCAAGCGCATGGTCACGCGCTTCAGCGACGGCGAAGCCTACGTGCAGATCCAGGAGAATGTGCGCGGCGCCGATGTGTTCGTCATGCAGCCCACCTGCCGTCCGGTGGACGAGCACCTGATGGAATTGCTGCTAATGATCGACGCGCTGAAGCGGGCGTCGGCGCGGCGCATCACGGCGGTGATTCCGTATTACGGATACGCGCGGCAGGATCGCAAGGATAAGCCGCGGGCGCCGATTTCGGCGAAGCTGGTGGCCGATCTGCTGACCACCGCGGGAGCGGATCGGGCATTGATTGATCGATCCGCATGCGCCGCAGATTCAGGGGTTCTTTAACATTCCGGTCGATCATCTGTTCGCCTCGCCGGTGCTGGTGGATCACTTCAGGAAGCTGAGCCTGCCGAATCTGACGGTGGTTTCGCCGGATGCCGGCGGCGTGGAGCGGGCGCGCTTTTTCGCCAAGAAGATGGACTCGGCGCTGGCCATCGTCGATAAGCGCCGCGTGGAGATGAATGTGGCGGAAGTCATGCACGTGATCGGCGATGTCAACGGCCGGACTTGCCTGGTCATCGACGATTTGATCGACACCGCGGGCACTCTGGTAAAAACCGCCAGCGCACTGATGGAGAATGGAGCGAGCAGGTGTACGCGTGCGCTTCGCATCCGGTGCTTTCCGGAGCAGGCGGTAGAGAATATTTCGCAGTCTTGCATCACGGAAGTGGTGGTCACCAACACCATTCCGCTGAGCGAAGAGGCGCGAAAAGAACCGAAGATCAGAGTTTTATCCATCGCCGGATTGATCGGGCGTGCGATTCAGTCGATTCACGAAGAAACGTCGGTCAGCAAATTATTTTTGTAGAACAGGAATCAAATTATGGCAACTGCAACGGAAAACAACGTTTCTGGAAGCGCAACCGCGAACTCCCGGCAAAAGAACGATGCGCGCCGGGTGCGCCGCGGCGGCAAAGTTCCGGCAGTACTGTATGGCGCCGGCAAAGACGCCTTGTCGGTGGCCTCGATCCGCGCCAGGTTTCGCGCATTCTGAACTCGGAGACCGGCTACAACACGATTTTCGATCTGGCGCTCGATGGTGGAGAGCGCACCAAGGCCATGATCGTGGACTGGCAGTATGAGCCCATCAAAGGGGCGCTGCTGCACATCGACCTGAAGCGCATCGCCATGGACAAGACGCTGACGGTCGAAGTGCCGATCGTGCTGAAGGGCGAAGCGGCCGGGGTGAAGCAGCAAGGTGGCATCCTTGAGCAGATTCTGCGCGAAGTGGAAATCGAGTGCTTGCCGAGCGACATTCCGGCATCGATTGAAGCGGATGTTTCAGCGACCTGGTCTTCGGCAAGGTGCTGCGCGTGTCAGACCTGCCGCACAGTGACAAGCTGAAGTTCCTGACCGATGAAAATCAGCCGGTGGCTCACGGTGATCACGGTCAAGGAAGAAGTGGTGGCGACGCCGGAAGCGGTTGCGGCCGAAGCGGGAGCTACTCCTGCCGAGCCCGAGGTCATCAAGAAGGGCAAACAGGAGGCTGGCGAAGAAGGCGCGGAAGCTGCCCGAGAAGCCGGACAAAGCCGAGAAGGGCGAGAAGAAAGAAAAGAAGTAACGGCATTCACCGCTGAGTCACAGAGACACAGAGCAGGCGGAAGTTTGCAAACGAGAAAAGTGAAATGTTCAGGATTTCTCTGTGAGTCTGTCCTGTGGTGAGCGATCGGCGTGAAACTGATTGTTGGGCTGGGCAATCCGGGAATGGAATACCAGTTCACGCCGCACAACCTGGGATTTCTCGCGATCGATCGGATTGCGAACGAGTACGGGGTGGAAGTGAGAAACCGGCAGTGCCGGGCGTTGACGGCGCGGGTGGTGATTGGTTCGGAGACGGTTCTGCTGGCCAAGCCAGAGACCTTCATGAACCTGAGCGGGATTTCGGTTCGGGAACTGGTGAGCAAGCACGAGGTCAGGCCGGAAGACAGACCTGATCGTGATTTACGACGAACTGGATTTTCCGCTGGGGACGATTCGCATCCGCAGCGCGGCAGTTCGGCGGGACACAACGGAATGGAATCGATCATCGGCGCGCTGGGCACGCAGGAGTTTTTGCGGATACGGATGGGGATTGCGCCGGAACGCAAGATCGAAGACGGCGTGAATTATTTGCTGACGCCGTTTCGCAAGGCGCAGCTCAAGATGGTGGACGAGATGCTCGAGACGGCGGCCGAAGCGGTGAAGGTGATTTTGAACGAAGGCCCGGCGGCGGCGATGAACCGCTTTAACCGCAAGGGCGAACGCGGAAGAACAGCCGTAGTGATTCGCGGCCAGATTTGGAGAGAATGAATGAATCGTACTTACGAACTGATGTTCATCGTCCGGCCGGACATGGCGGAAGAAGACCAGGACAAGCTGATTTCCACGCTGGAGACTGCGGTGACGTCATCGTCCGGCGGCACGGTGAAGAGCGTCGAACGCATGGGCAAGCGGCGGCTGGCTTACATGGTGCGCCGTTTTCACGACGGCGATTTACGTGCTGCTGACCGTCGAAGGCAGCGGCGGGTTGATTCACGAACTGGAACGGCGGCTGCGCGTGACCGAGCCGGTGATCAAGTTCCTCACCGTGCGCATCGACGAAGAGCAGAAGCGCCTCGACAAGATCAAGGCGATCAAGGACGCGAAGCGCAAGGCGCGCAGCGCCCGCGCCAGCGGCTGAGAGTGCTGGGGAAGCGCCAGCGGCTACAGCGTAACAACCGTGGCAATCGCTGGTCTTTGGTCGTTGGCTCGTCTGGTCGTTGGCCAGACAAAAACGACAAGGGCCAGACGAACTGACGAGAACGCTAACGACAAACGACCGAGCAACGACTGATTTTAAGGAGCATCATGGCTGACGAAACTAGACCTACGATCAGCAATCATCTGTCGGGCGGAGACCGTCCCGATCGCGGCGAGCGTCCGTCCCACGCGTTCCGCGTCCCGGTGGACCGGGCGGAGGCCGCGAAGGCGGTCGGGGCGGACGCAAGTATTTCCGGCGCAAGAAAGTTTGCAAGTTCTGCGTCGAGAAGATCGAAGCGATCAACTACAAAGACATTCGCCTGCTGGCGCAGTTCGTCGCGGAGAGCGGCAAGATTGTGCCGCGGCGCCTGACCGGCGTGTGCACTCCGCACCAGCGGCGTTTGTCGGTGGCGATCAAGCAGGCGCGCAACATCGCTCTGCTGCCGTTCTGCCGGACGCGCGTCGTAAAGACAGACGCACGCGATTTGCGACGGATCTGCCCGCATTTTTCAGGTTGTCCGTGACATCGCGCATCCTGGCAGAATTCTGAACGGGAGTCATCTATGGAAGTCATACTGAAAGAAGATGTCGCCAAGCTGGGCTCACGCGGAGACGTGGTGAAAGTGGCCGAAGGCTATGGCCGCAACTACCTGCTGCCGCGCAAGCTGGCCATTGAAGCGTCCACAGGAAACAAAGCCGTCATCGAGCAGATGAAGGCGGCCTCGGTGCGCCGCTCGGCCAAGGAGAAAACGCAGGCGGAAGAACTGGCCAAGCAGTTCGACGGCGTGTCGGTTTCATTCCAGCGGCGCACGGGAGAACACGATCAGCTATTCGGATCTGTCACGTCCAGTGACATCGCGGACGCGTTGGAGAAAAAGGGATTCAACGTGGATCGCCGCAAGATTCAGCTGCACGAGCCGCTGAAGACGTTGGGCGAGTTCACGATTCCCATCAAGCTGCACAAGGACGTGACCGCGCACCTGAAGGTGGTGATCGAGAAGGAAGCGGCGGAGTAAGCGCGTGCCGGGCGGCCGGCAGCGCCGCCCGGCGCCATCCCGCGACCGCAGCACTATCGTCACCAGCCGCGGGTTTCAACCACAAACCATTGTGCTTCTATGCTGTTGCGTCAATTCTTTGCCGGTAAAAATCTCCCCACACTCCTATAATTCCTGCTTACGGTTGAGTTCTTCGCCCGTCCATAGCTATGCGACTGGGAAGAACGGCAATGGCGTCCCGGTGCATTCGAGGACAAAGAAAATATGCCGGCCGATGCATGGGCTGTACCATTTGCAGTTGGCGAGTGTCCGCATCCGGTGGTGAGACGGGACGAAGCAGGCGGAATCCAGGACCCCCGATTTCGGGGCCATATGACTGGGCAGGCTTCAGGGCGTATCGATGACACCTTACTGGTTCGCGAAGCGCAGCGCGGCAATCGCGCGGCCTTCGAGGACCTGGTGCGGAACTATGACCAGGCGGTGCTCCGGCTGGCTCTGCATCTTACCGGCTCGGAACACGAAGCCCAGGATGTTTACCAGGAAGCTTTTCTGAAGGCGTACAAGAGCATCGGCAATTTTCGCTTTGAGTGCTCGTTTTACACCTGGATTTATCGCATCGTGACCAATCTTTGCCTGGATCATTTGCGCAAGCGGCAGGTGCGCAAAGAGGATGCGCCAGTTGCCACCGACGCCTCCGGGGAGCAGTACGATGTACTCGATCAGGTTGCGGACGCTCGATCCGGCGCGAACCCCGAGCGCGACCTGATGCGCCGTGAGTTGGGCAAGCGCATTGGCCATGCTCTGGAGAAGTTGACGCCCCGGGAGCGCATGGTTTTTGAGTTGAAGCATTATCATGGGCTGAAGTTGCGGACGGTGGGTGAAGTGCTGAATACGACCGAAGAAACCGCCAAGAACACATTGTTTCGCGCGACGCAGAAATTGCGGGGCGCATTGGCGGATATGAGATGAAGGTATAGGCGCGGGCGTGTCGCCCGAGCGGTCGAGCGAAGCTCGGTCGGTGTCGGGTCAAAGACCCGGGACACAAGCAAGAAACTTCCCCCGAGGGGGTGCACTTATGAAATGCGCGTGGGTTAAAGAAAACGTTCTGCTGTATGTCTACAACGAACTGGCCGATGACGCACGTTACGAACTGGAGCAACATCTGGCACGCTGTGCGGACTGCACAGCCGAGCTCAAGACGACGCGCAAATTCCACGCCATGCTCTCCGAGTTGCCGCTGGAAGAGCCATCGCCCAACCTGGTTGCTGCTTCTCGCATGCGGCTGCAGGAAGGGCTTGAGACCGCGCAACAGGGCGGGCTCTGGCATCGGCTTATCTTCGAGCCCGCGGTCTGGTTTCGTCAGATTCGTTTTGCTCCCGCTCTGGCTGCGGCGATCTTCATGGTTGGCTTTGCCGGCGGGATTGGCACCACGTACAAGGTCGTAAGGGGCAATGGCGGGGCGGTTTCGATTGCCTCCGGCGCCGCGGGCGCACCCGCGGAATCCTCTATTACCGGCATTCAGTCCATCTCGCAGGATCCGGGATCGAACCACATCAGCATTAAATACGACACGGTTTCGACGCAGGAAGCGCAAGGCTCGCTGAACGATCAGCGTATCCAGCAACTGCTGCTTTTCGCAGCGCGCAACAACTACAACTCCGGGGTGCGAATGGATTCGGTGGATCTGCTGACCCAGGAACCGAATAACATGCACGTTCGCGAGGCGCTGATGTATGCGCTGCGCTATGACTCGAATCCGGGAGTGCGGCTGAAGGCGCTGGATGGCCTGGGTCCGTACGTGAAGAGCGATGCGCGAGTGCGGGATGCGCTGCTGGAGGCTTTGGTGCAGGATTCGAATCCCGGGGCTCGCACCGAAGCTCTGCATCTGCTGGAACCGGTGCGGGCGGACGGCAGCGTGCGGTCGGTGCTGCAAAAGCTGGCGCAGAACGATCAGAACCAATACATCCGGTCGCAGGCGCGTACGATGCTGGCGCAGATGCCGGAGTTTGATTGAGGCTGGGCGAAGTGCGCAGGCGGGTAGATGCAGGAACGAGAATGGAAGGTGCATGTTGAAGCAGTTCTCTAAATTCGTCGCGGTGATGTTGCTGATCCTGCCGCTGGCCAGCGCGCAACAAACCCGCGTCTACGGTGACGGCGGGAACTGGACGCAGGAGATCACGGGATCTCTTGCCATGGTCAAGAACCTCAAAATCAAGATCGATGTGGGCTCGGTGCGGGTGGAAGGCGGTGCGCAACCGGGCATCAACTACGTCATTCGCACTCATTCGTACAGCGGATCGGAAGACAAAGCGCGGCGTGAATTTGATAACTACAAGATCAGCGCGTACGTGCACGGAGACACGGCGTGGATTGTGGGGGATTGGCAAGGCGGGCAAGCCGCGCAAGTTTTCCGGGGACTTCGTGGTCAATGTTCCGCGCGAGATGGGTGAAGTCAAAATCGAGACCGAAGGCGGCAACGTCGCGGCGACCGGGATTAGCGGGCGGGTTGAGGCAGAGAGTGGGGGCGGCAGCATTCACGTCGATGACATTGGCGGTACGGTCAGCGCCGAAACCGGTGGCGGCAGCATTGATGTAGGCAATGTAGCTTCCGATGTCAGCCTGCACACCGGCGGCGGGTACATTAAGGTGAATGCGGCGAAGGGCAAGATCGAAGCTGAGAGCGGAGGCGGCAGCGTGACCATCATTTCCGGCTCGCAAGGCGCGGTGCTTGAGACCGGGGGCGGCAGCATCCACGTGGAACGCTGCGCGGGGAAAGTTAAGGCGAGTACGGGTGGGGGCAGCATCGATCTGGGGGATATTGGCGGGGCAGCCGAAATGGAAACCGGCGGCGGCAGCATCCGTCTGAATTCGGCGAAAGGGGCGGTGCACGCGGAGACTGGCGGTGGGAGCATCGATGTTGAACGGGGTGCCATCGGCGCGAGCGGAAACCGAGCGCGGGGGCCATCGTGGCGAAGTTCGTCGCGTCGAATGGCGAACACAGCGATTCCGAACTGGAGACTGCTGCGGGCGACATCACGGTTTATCTGGGGCCCAATATAAACATCAGCGTTCGCGCCTCGATTGAAGTTGCGAATGGCCACAATATTCGTTCGGATTTTCCGGATATCCGGGTGACCTCGGAGGGTGGCGACTACGGCCCGAAGACGGTCACGGCGGAAGGGAAATCTGAATGGCGGCGGTCCAGTGCTTAAGGTGCGAACGACTACTGGCGACATCTGTTTCCGCAGGGCTAGCCAATAGCGGTTTACGGAGTGGGGAGGGAACATGCGACGCTCAATCCTGATGACACTGATTATGGTGCCGGCGATGGCAATGGCCACATACGCGGCCGATCAGTTGACTTTCGATAGCAACGAAGCTTATGGCTTTTCCAGCGAGGATTGGGGCAGCGGATCCTATCTTGGCGTGGACACGCGCGACATCACTCCCGACCGTCTGGCGACGCTTCACTTGAAAGACGAGCGCGGCGTGGAAGTGACCATGGTGGATCAGGATGCTCCGGCGGGCAAGGCTGGGCTCAAAGAGCAGGACGTGATTCTGACTTTGAATGGCAGCGACGTGCAGAGTGTCGAACAGCTTCGCCGAATGATCCGTGAAACCCCGCCGGGACGAACCGTGACTCTGGGCCTCAGCCGTTCGGGACAGCCGATGACGATCAAGGTGGAACTGGGCGATCGCAAGAAGAACTACGCGTATCACTTTGGTCCTGACGGCAAGGATTTCAAGTTCACCATGCCGACGATGCCCACGATGCCGGTCCTTCCCGACATGGATCTGCCGGTCTCTATCGTGGTAGTGCACTCGTCCGCGCGCAGTGGTTTGATGGTGGAGAACCTTACGCCGCAACTGGGAGAGTTCTTCGGGTCTAAGAATGGCCAGGGAGTTCTGGTACGTTCGGTCGAGAAGGGCAGCAGCGCGGACAAGGCCGGTTTTCACGCCGGGGACGTGATCGTCAAGATCAATGGTGAACCAATTCGTGACAGCGGCGACTTCAGTCACGCTTTGCGCTCGCGCAAGGACAATACTGCCAGCGTCAGCGTGATTCGTGACAAGAAGGAACAAACCATCACCATCAGCTTGCCGGAACGCAAGCAATCGGACATTTTCCGCCAGAGCTGGGACGTGGAAGTTCCGGAGATCGATGCTAAGACCCGTGAGGAACTGAGCAAACTCCAATCGGAAATGGCCCATCTCAAGCCGGAGATGGAAGAGGCCATCAATCGGGACCTGGAGTCGGTCAAGCCGGAAATTGAACGCCAAACCCGGGAAGCCCGAAAACGCAGCCAAGAGCTCACGCGACAAATGCGCGATGTGCAACGAGAATGGCGGGACCACCAGCGGGAGATCGAGAGAGAACTGAGGGACGAATTCGAGGGGTCGATCGGTCCATTCTGATGCAGGGCGGGGAGACTTCTATCCGACGTGGTTGATCCTGCGCATTTTTCTTACTGGCCCGAGCCCTGAGCCAAGCCGCGCGGGACCGGAGCAAGGCAAACCCGATTGCGGCCCGCCTGTTTAGCGGCATACAATCCCGCGTCGGCGGCTTTCACCAACTCATCGCGCGTGCTACCGTGTTCGGAATAGTTCGCGGTTCCCGCACTGATGGTAACCGGGCGGGGAACGCCGGGGAACTGCCAGGCTTCCACTGTCTTGCGCAATTTCTCAGCGACTCCCAAGGCATGCACCGCATTGGTTTGAGAGAGCAGAATGGCGAATTCTTCTCCTCCATAGCGGCACAGAACGTCGACCTTCCGCAGTTGTTGATGAAAGATTGAAGACACCTGGCGCAGTACTTCGTCTCCGAGCAAGTGCCCGAATTCATCGTTCAAGCGCTTGAATTGATCGATGTCGACCATGAGTACGGCCATCCCTGTGCCGTAGCGCCGGGCACGATCGATTTCTTCCATAATTCGCAATTCGAAAAACCGGCGATTGAAAATCCCGGTCAGGCCATCCAGATACGCCAACTGCTTTACGCGCTCGACGTAATGAGCGTTCTGGATGGCGGTAGCACAAATGTCTGCCACCGACTCCAGGGGCTGAGTGTCGTTGGGGTTGAAGGCGCCGGTGTCTTCTTTGTCGAGCACAAGGACACCGAGGGTTTGTCCGAACGAGACCAGTGGAATACACATGCTCGATCCGGTCTCGACGTGTAGAGCAACGTCTGAAACCATCCTTATGTCATTTTCGATGAGGGTCTTTCCCGCCGCCAAGGCGCGTTGCCAGAGCCCTTCTCCAGCCGGCAGCCCATCCTGTGGAGTGCGCTCCGTCAGCTTTCCGTGGCTGTGCCCGCAACACCAGATCGTCTTCATCCTTCAACAATACCGAAACGTGGCAAACTTGAAAGGCCTGCTGAATGAGTAAACACACCTTGGAAAGCAACTCTTTCAAGTCCAGCACCGCTGTCATCTGCTGCGCGATGGCATTGATGGCTTCCAGTTGAGAAGCGCGACGCCGCTCCAGCGAGTACAGGCGGGCATTCTGCAGGGCCATGGACGCCTGGGTGGAAAACAAGGTCAGCAGGTCGATAGTCTCGGAATCGAAGTGGTAAAGGTTTTCGCTCTGGCAGTCCAGCACGCCGACCACGTGGTCGCGCACCATGAGCGGGACGGCCAGCTCCGAGCGTGTGTTTTTTGCGGACAAGATGTAGCGTGCGTCTTTGGCAACGTCGGAGGCGTAGATAGGGCGTTTCTGGTGAGCCGCCGCACCGGTAATGCCGGTTCCAATCGGGAGCCGGACTTTGTCGTGCCCGGCGTCCCAGCCAACCTGGCAGCGCACGTAAAGTTCGTCTTTATCTCGCAAAAGGATGGCGACGTTCTGCAAATGGAAATAATCGCGTGCGATAGTCAGGATTTGCTGCAGGACTTCATCCAGATCAAATGTAGACAGGACAGCCTGGCTCGCGTCGTAAAGGATCGAGATCTTCTGCATGGGTGCTGGGCAAATTCTAGCTTCTGCATCGGCAGTTACGGAGGTTCCGAAAGTAACCGCGCGTGAGTGAAAGTCTCAGATACCTTTGTCCACAAAGAGGGTGGCAAGGCGAGGCGTGAGGACACTCGTAAGTAACAGAATATGAAGTGGTTTAGAAGAGGGACGGTTTTAGTCCTCGGATTGGTCAGAACCGCGATTCCGACCAGCTAGACTTTTAATTAATCCGAACACCAGCAGGCAGATCGAGAAATCCACAACCATGCCCAGATCCATGCGGAAGGGATCGTGGCGAGCCGCCAGCGGCAAATGTTTCGCCAGTAAGAAATAGACCACGTTTCCGGCGAGGACCGCCGCTAAGGCGTGGACGAAGTTGGTTACTCCGTTGGACATTATCTAAGCCCGGTTCTAAGACGCTATCTAAGGCCGAAACGTTTCGCGGACTATAGCACTCACGCAGCCTCCTGCTAACATCCCTTGAGATGCTGGAACCGGGCACCTCCGTTAAATATGTCAAGGGAATTGGCCCCCGTCTGGCCGAACTGCTGGACGCGAAGGGCATTCAGACCGTCGACGACCTGCTGCATTACCTTCCATTTCGCTATGAGGACCGGCTCAACCCCAGGGGCATTGCGGAGCTGCGGGCGGGCGAAATGGCAACCGTGATTGCTGAAGTTCGCACCTCGGGTCTTTTCCGTACCCGCCGCATGCCCATCTTTCAGATGACGGCGGGGCAAGGTAGGACGCGGCTGAAGTGTATCTGGTTCAATGCGGCTTATCTTCGCGACAGGTTCAAGCCCGGACAGATCGTGGCGCTATACGGCAAAGTCGAACAGGATTACCGGGGCGGCGAACTGCAACTCACCCAGCCGCAATTCGAGATCATCGGGGAGGCTACCGACGATGGCAGCGCCGACACGGCCGAGCAGAAGCTGGCGGCATCGCTCGAAATTGGTCGCATCGTACCCATTTACGAATCGGCCGGACAGGGACGGCTTACCGCTCGCTGGTTTCGTCGCATCATCCATACCGCACTGGAAAACCTCACACCGGATTTGCCCGATCCTATCCCGGAAGTGGTGCGCCGTCATCTGAGCTTGATTTCGCCTCGGGAAGCGCTGCAAAAGGTTCACTGGCCCGAGGCCGGCGAAAGTATCCAAGACCTGCAATCTTCCCGCACGCCGGCTCACGTTCGGCTCATCTTCGAAGAGCTGTTTTTTGTGGAGCTTGGTCTCGAGCTGAAGCGTCGCGAACAGAAGGCTCAAACCGGCATCGCATTCAAGTTGGACGATCGCGCCCGCGCCGCCATCAAAAAGATTCTTCCCTTTCATCCCACAGGCGCACAGAAACGGGTGTTGAAGGAGATCGCTTCCGACATGGAAAAACCGTCCCCGATGCGCCGTTTGTTGCAGGGGGACGTGGGCTCGGGCAAGACGATCGTGGCCTTCGAAGCCGCCATTATCGCCATGGAAAACGGCTACCAGGTAGCGCTGATGGCGCCCACGGAAATCCTCGCGCAGCAGCATTACTTTTCTGCGCGCCGCATTCTCGAAAGCGCCGGGTACCGGATCGTACTCCTCACCGGCTCGATGGAAGACGACCGTAAGCGCGAAGTCCGCCGCCACATTTCGCAAGGCAATGCGCAGCTGGTCATTGGAACGCATGCTCTGATCGAGCAAAAAGTCGAGTTCGCCAAACTCGGGATGGTCATCGTCGACGAGCAGCATCGCTTTGGAGTGCTGCAGCGCTTCAAGCTAATGAAAAAATCAAGCGATGACCGTGTGCGGACGGGCGACTCGACGGTTAAGGCCGAGCCAAGCCCGGCAGCCTCTGCGGAACCGGATGTCCTGGTCATGACCGCAACTCCGATCCCGCGCACGCTCGCTCTCACACTCTACGGCGACCTCGACGTAAGCGTGATCGACGAGATGCCACCCGGCAGAACTCCCATCCTCACGCGCTGCGTATCGGATGAGCGATCCCCTGAGGTCTGGGATTTCGTGCGCAAACAGGTGGCTGCGGGACACCAGGTCTACGTCGTGTATCCGGTGATCGAAGAAAACGAAGAGACTGAATTGAAAGCGGCCATGAAGATGTACAAAGAGCTGAGCAAGCGCATCTTTCCTGACTTGCGGGTTGCGGTGCTGCACGGGCGCATGGATCCCGGCTTGAAAGAGCAGGTCATGCGGCTATTTCAAAAGGGCGAGTTGGATATTCTGGTTGCGACGACAGTAATTGAAGTTGGCGTGGATGTGGCTAACGCGACGATGATGGTGATTGAACATGCGGAGCGCTTCGGCCTGGCCCAACTGCATCAACTGCGCGGCCGCATTGGCCGCGGCGCGGCCAAGTCTTACTGCGTGCTGATGACTGGCGGCAAGATTTCCGAAGATGGCGAACGCCGCCTCGATGCCATGGTTCGCACAAACGACGGATTTCAGATCGCAGAACTCGACCTGGAGCTCCGCGGCCCAGGAGAATTTTTCGGCACCCGTCAAGCCGGCATGCCCAGTTTTCAAGTGGCCAATCTGATCCGCGACCGGCAGTTGCTGGAGGCCGCGAAGCGCGAGGCCGCCGCGGTTTTAGCGGGTCCAAACGCAGAAATCGCCCAGGCGGAAATCGACACGGCTTTGCGCCACATGCGCACCCGCTGGCACAAAAGCTACGGTCTGGTCGAAGTAGGTTAGGGATTTTGATGGAGGACGGGCATCCTCGCCGGTCTCGCGTATGGTCGGGCAATCTTCAGGATGGCGTGGGATAATCGTCATCGGTGAAACTCCAAACCAATGCCGATCTATACCGCAAACTGCCGTCGGTGGACGAACTTCAGCGCGCGGGCGAGTTGGCGCTGCTGGCGTCAAGCGAAGGACAAGCCGCGGTGACCGACGCCGCCCGGACGGTGCTGGCATCTCTGCGAGAAGAAATTGCCGCGGGCCGGCTCGACGCGAATGGAGTCGGGCTCGCCGTTTCGGGCCTTCAAGGCGCCGTAGCCCGCCAGCTTCGGCAAGCGCTAAAGCATTCTTTGCGATCGGTCATCAATGCCACCGGAGTCATTCTGCACACCAACCTGGGGCGCGCTCCGCTTTCCGCGGCTGCGCTCGAGCACATCCGCGACATAGCAGGCGGCTATTCCAATCTCGAGTTCGACACAGAAACCGGAAACCGCGGTAAACGCGATGTACACGTAGATCGCCTGTTCCACAAGCTTCTCGATGAACACGTGGGAAACGCAGACGCGGCAGGGCGCGCCCGTGCAGGCGAGCCAACTATTTCGACCATCGTGGTCAACAATAATGCCGCAGCGGTTCTTCTGGCGCTAAACACTCTGGCAGAGAACGGCGAGGTTATCGTTTCGCGAGGCGAACTGGTCGAGATTGGCGGATCGTTCCGCATCCCGGATGTCATGTCGAAGTCGAATGCCGTCCTGCGGGAAGTGGGAACAACCAATCGCACCCGCATCGGCGATTACGAAAAAGCGATCACGGAAAAAACCCGACTGCTGCTGCGCGTGCATCGCTCTAACTTCGAGATCACCGGATTCACCGAGCAACCTCACATCGAGGAGATAGTTAGACTGGCTCGCAAGCGCAACCTTCCGCTGCTCGAAGACCTGGGCAGCGGCGCGCTGTTCGATCTGCGCTCGGTGGGCGTAAATGGTGAGCCCAGCGTGCTCGACAGCCTTCGCCAAGGCGTGGACGTGGTCGCATACAGCGGAGACAAGTTGCTGGGCGGACCTCAGGCGGGCATACTGAGCGGCCGCAGCGACTTAATTGCCCGCATGCGCTCGAATTCGTTGTTCCGCGCTTTGCGGGTCGACAAATTAACTTACGCGGCGCTCGAAGCTACGTTGCTTGCGTATGTGAAGGGCGAACACGATGCGATTCCGGCTGTGCGCATGATGCGGTTATCGAAAGAAGAGATTGGAAGGCGCGCGGAAATTATTGCGGATAGGGCGCGATCGTCGAAGATGCTGGTGGAAGTGTTGAATGGCGAATCCATAATCGGCGGCGGCGCCGCGCCCTCAGCAGTGCTGCCTACGCGATTGCTGGCGATAAGTTGCCAAGGCTTGAGCGCCGACGAACTTTCTGCACGCCTCCGAGCTTATGATTCGCCGATCATTGCGCGGGTTGAGGACGGACGGGTGCTGCTAGATCTGCGGACGGTATTTCCGGAGCAGGACGAGGCGGTGGCGCAGGCTCTCATGCGCCTGGTCGAACAATAATGGAGTTGGATTCAGGCACGCGCCGGGTCTCTGTCCGGGGAATGAAATCGTGGCGACCCTTTACACCATTGGCCATTCCACCCGCCCGCTGGATGAATTCATCGCGGTGCTGCAAGCTCACTCCATTCAGACCCTGGTCGACATTCGTTCGATTCCCATGTCGCGCCGCCTGCCTCATTTCAACCGAGAGGCGCTGGAGAAAACGCTGTCGGAGGTTGGGATTCGTTACGTCTGGCTCAAAGAACTGGGCGGGCGACGCAAGAAGCTCCGTGATGACTCGCCCAACGTAGCGCTGCGCAACGACAGCTTCCGCAACTACGCGGACTACATGCTTACCGAGGACTTCGCGCGCGGCATCGCGGAACTGATCAAACTGGCCGAGCAGTCGCGTACTGCTTATATGTGCGCCGAGCGAGTATATTTTCGCTGCCACCGCATGCTGGTTTCTGATTGGCTGGTAGCGCATGGGCGTGAAGTCCTCCATATCGACGGGACAGGGCCGGCGAGAAAACATCGGCTTATGACCGAGGCGCGGGTGATCGACGGCCAAGTGATCTATCGCGGCGACCGGCTGCTTTAAGCAGATGCGGTAGGCCCGACTGAGTTAGACTCTCATTGCGATTCATAAAGAGGTGAATATGGCCGAACGTTCTCCACAGACTTTCTCCAATCATGTGAGGTTTGATCCTCCGTTCCACTACTTCGTGCTACCAGTTTTTGCAATTTCTTGGATCGTGAGCGTGGTTTTTGCCGTACGCCATCCCGGTTTCGTGCACATTTGGATCGTGATCTTCAACACCGCGTTAATCGTTGCGGTCACGAAGGCTCGGCTATACGCGCTCAAAGTACAGGATCGCGTTATCAGGCTTGAAGAAAGGTTGCGCCTGGCCACGCTGCTGCCCGATTCGCAGCGTTCCCAAATCGTGAAGCTCAGCGAAGCTCAGTTGATTGGCTTACGCTTTGCCTCAGACGAAGAAGTATCCGCGCTGGTCGAACAGACGCTGGCAGCGAATCTTGAGCGGAAGGATATCAAGAAATTGATTAAGAACTGGCGGCCCGACTATTGGCGCGTGTAAAGGGGCCCGCAGGAGTCGAATGGAAGTAGCACTCGCATGCGTGGTGGTCCAGAAGACTCCGAAACCAACCTTCATGATTGTCGGCACGGGGATTGACATTGCGGAAGTACCGCGCATCGAGGCATCCATTGCGCGCTTCGGCGACCGCTTCCTTCATAGGATTTTCACCGAGGCAGAGAGGCGCTACTGCGACTCGAAGGCCAACCGCGTCGAACGTTATGCGGCGCGCTTCGCCGCCAAGGAAGCTGCCATGAAGGCCATCGGCACCGGCTGGAATCATGGAGTCACGTGGCGCGATGTGGAAGTGTGCCGCCAGCCCGGAGGCCGTCCCACCATCGTGTTCCACGGCAAGGCGGCGGAGTTCGCGGCTAAGCTCGGCGCAGTCCATACTGCGCTTTCACTCTCCCACACGAAAGAGTACGCCATCGCGCAGGTTATCCTCGAAGGCCAACAGACAACGGGTGAGTCGACCGTCCCCACAGAATGAAATGGACTGAGTGCTGACGGCTGAACGCTGAGTGCTTCTGGTAGACTGTCGCATTCCAAAGCGAACCTTCGGATGCCCGTCATAAACGAAACTCCTGCAATCAGCCGGACGACTCCGGGAGAAACCACTAGCGAGCTTTCCCTGCTGGCCGGCGTCGCCATCAGTAGCTTCGCGGCGCTGCTGCTGGAATTAGCGCTCACCCGATTATTTTCGGTGGTGCTGTTTTATCATTTCGCCTTTCTGGCGATTTCCATTGCGCTGCTTGGCCTCGGGTCCGGCGGAGTTTTCGCATACCTGGGAAAAAGCTGGTTGCGCCGCTTCCCTACCCGCGTGCTGCTTACCTGGCTATGTTTCGCCAATGCGCTGGTCGTGCCCATCGTTTTAGAAGTCGTGCTGCACGTTCCGGTTTCACTGAATTTGTCGCAAGCGAATTTTCTCCGGCTCACGGCGATCTATCTGGCCTCCGCCGTGCCATTTTTTCTAACAGGCGTCGAATTCTCAATCCTGTTTGCCCGCGAATCACGACACATTTCGCGGCTCTATGGGGCGGACCTCATGGGCGGCGCGCTGGCGTGTTTGGGGGTTGTGCCCCTGCTCAATTTTCTGGGAGGTCCAAACACACTGCTGTTCGCGGCCGTGATGGCAGCCGTCGCGGGAACAGCGTGGGCCACGAGCGTTTACCTGCGCAAACTCACGCTGGGCCTGGCCTCAATTCTGCTGCTGGTGATTGGCGCAAACCATTCGGGAAGGCTGATCGATGTCGTCTACGCAAAAGGTATTTTTCGTGACAAAGCCTGGGTAGAGTTCGCGCGCTGGAACGCCATCTCGCGCGTGGAGGTCGATCGTCAGGGGGAGGCAAAAGCCGTCGTGATTGATGCCGACGCTTCCACCTACATCATGAACGCCGACCTTACGCATTGGCAGGGCTCGGAGTGGCAGCGATCGTTGATGTCCGCTCCTCCGGCGCTGGCGAACGTTCTGAGGCCGCGTGGAGAGTATGCCATTATTGGCCCGGGCGGAGGAGTCGATGTACTTCGCGCCGTGGCCAACGGCAGCCCGAGCGTCACGGGAATCGAAATCAATCCCATTATCGCCAACACCGTGATGCGCGGGCGCTACGCGGATTATTCGTATCGTTTGTATGAACGGCCTGAAGTACACATTCAAGTCACCGATGGGCGCTCTTTTATTCGTAATGCCAAGCAGAATTTCGACGTGGTCCAAATGACTCTGGTGGATACCTGGGCTTCCACCGCCGCCGGAGCCTTCGCCCTCAGCGAAAACAGTCTTTATACCGTGGAGGCATTTCGAGAATACTTCGACCACCTGAAACCCGGCGGCATGATCGCCATCACACGCTGGGAGTTTCGTGAGCCACGAGAAGCCTTGCGCGTGGTCTCGGTTGCGATGCAAGCGCTTCACCAGCAGGGAGTTCGGAATCCGGCCAGGAATTTCATCGTCGTCTCTGAAGGCGACCTGGATGAAGATGGAATTCCTGTGGTCGTGCTGGCAAAGAAAAGTGAATTCACCGCCGATGAAGAGCACGAGGTTCGAACTCACTTGGCCAGCAATCCCGGGTTGGTTGCGCTATATCTCCCCTCTGATCCTAACGACAATCCGTTTTCGGCCTTGATCGCGAGTAACGATCCTTATTCCTTTGCCCGACGCTACCCATACAATGTGGCGCCGGTAAATGACAATGCGCCCTTTTTCTTTTTCACTTTGAAGTTGAACCAATTTCTGCATGCGGAGGATTTGAGCCAGGGCATCGACTGGAAGGTGAATTTAGGCGTGCTCGTACTGGCCATGGTGCTCGTAATCTCTGTGGTTGCGGTGCTGGCGTTCCTGGTGATCCCGCTCTCGGTCCGCGGTGGAAGCAGGCATGAACACCCGATTCGCCTACTGTATTTTGTTGCGGTGGGATTGGGCTACATCACGGTTGAGATTGCCTTCATTCAACGCTTTGTATTGTTTCTCGGCCACCCAACTTATGCTCTCACCGTAGTCGTGTTTTTGCTTCTGCTTTCGAGCGGCGCCGGCAGTCTGGCCTCGCGCAGATGGATGGCCCACACCCGCCGCGCCTGGCTTCCGCTAGCCTTTATCGCAAGTGTTCTTCTGCTTTACGTATTCATTTTGCCCGGGGTCCTGAACACGCTAGTAGGTCTTCCCTTCCCGGCAAAACTCATGGTGAGCACCGTTCTGCTGGTTCCGTTGGGATTCGCCATGGGAATGCCGTTCCCTACCGGTCTGCGCGCACTGGCCAGCATTCCGCTACCCGAGTTTCTATCACTGGATAAAAGTAAACTGCAGGAGAACGCGGTGGAGTGGGCATGGGCAATGAACGCGGGCTCGAGCGTACTGGGCTCCGTCCTGGCGATGGTCATCGCCATTCAGTTTGGGCTGAATGTCGCTCTGGCTTGCGGAGCCGTGGCTTATGCGATGGCCATGCTGCTGTTAACAACCTTGCATCCGCGCCTTTCCTGATGTGAAGCCCAGCCCGATGGTCTGCTATCATGCAGGCATTCACCTGTTGTTCGGGTCGCCACGGAGAATGTTGCCATGACGCGCTTAGGGAGAATCAGTGCCTAGCCAAAAACAGTTGAAGTGGTCTCAACTGAAGGTCGGGCTCACGGTACTGGCTGCCAGCATCACGTTAGGCGTTCTGATTTTACTCATGAGCGGCACGGGCGGAGTCTTCACCAAGAAAATTGCGCTGAAATCATATTTCGACAATGCCGGCGGATTGCGCGAGGGAGCGCCGGTGCGCCTGCAAGGCGTCGATATCGGGAATGTCACGGGAATCCGGGTTGTATCCGACCCCAGCCGACGGCTTGCTCCAGTTGAAGTGACCTTGAAGGTGAACACAAAATACCACGCCAATTTGCACAAGGACTCAGTTACCTTGCTCTCCACCGCCGGCGTGCTAGGCGAAACCTACATTGACATTGACAGTGCCCAGGCCAGCGGGCCGGAAGTCCAACCTGGGGATGTGCTCTCCACCCGCGAAACGGCGCAGATCGAGGACGTGGTGCGGGCCAGCCAAAGCACACTGCAAAACCTCGATGCGCTCGAGAAACGCGTCGACCGCATCCTCGCCTTTGTTGAAAGCGGCCAGGGCTCCATTGGCAAAGTTATCTATGATCCCAGCCTTTACAACCGGCTTAACGCCACCGTGGTCCAATTTCAGGGCTTAGTCAACGACGTGATCTCGGGCAAAGGGAGCCTGGGCAAGTTGCTGGTCGACGATCAGCTTTATCGGAATGCCAATGCCACCATCGACAAGTTAAACGGGATCATTGACGATCTGAATGCAGGCAAGGGCACGGCCGGTAAGTTTTTGAAAGACCCCGCTCTCTACAATACAGCCAACGACACCATCGCCAATGTAAAGAAACTCACCGACGACGTGAACGCGGGCAAAGGCGCTCTGGGAGTCTTGGCTAAGGATCAGGAGTTTGCCAAAAAACTGCAAAACACCATGACCAAACTCTCGGATCTGAGCGATCGTCTCAATTCAGGCGAGGGTACAATCGGGAAATTGCTGCAGGATCCGTCCGTCTACGACAACAGCAACAAGTTATTGCAGGAAACCCAGGAACTGGTTAAGGCCATACGGCAAAATCCCAAGAAGTATCTGACCATCCATTTGAAAGTTTTCTGAGGTCCCGCAAGCCCAACCCAGCCCCAGGGAGGCCTGGGAACCACGCGAAGTGGCAGGCGGCGGGGCGCGCAGGATTGCCCGGACCAAGCAGTGTACAATTTCTCCATCAAATTGTGACTTTGTGACGGAGTGACGAAGAAGCATGCAGGCAGAAGCAACCAGAGCGAATACGGAGCCATCGGCGGCAGCCAAGATGGCATTTCCTTTCCTCGATCTGAAGGCGCAGTTCGCGACCATCCGGGAAGAAATCATGGCTGCGGTAACTCGTGTCATGGAGTCGCAGTACTTCATCATGGGGCCGGAGGTGAGCGCGCTGGAGCAGGAAATCCAACCGCACACCGGATGCGAATATGTCTTTGGTTGCGCGTCTGGCTCCGATGCGCTGCTGCTGGCGCTGATGGCGCTCGAAGTCGGTCCCGGTGACGAAGTCATTACCATCCCTTTCACCTTTGTGGCCACTGCGGGATCCATTGCACGGCTGCACGCGCGCCCTGTCTTTGTCGACATCGATCCGCATACCTACAATGTCGATCCGCGGAAAATCGAAGCTGCCATCACGCCTCGCACCAAAGCGATTATTCCCGTGCACCTGTTTGGGCTGCCGGCGGACATGGATGCGATCTTGGACATCGCCAAGAAACACGGCATCGCGGTAATCGAGGATGCGGCACAGGCCATCGGCGCCAGGTACAAAGGAAAACTCGTCGGCAGCATGGGCACATTCGGGTGTTACAGCTTTTTCCCCTCGAAGAATCTCGGCGGCGCCGGGGATGGCGGCCTGATTACTACGAATGATTTCGCGCTGGCGGCGAAGCTCAAATTATTACGAGCGCACGGCAGCCAAACCAAGTACGACTACCAGATCATCGGCGTCAACAGCCGTCTGGATGCGTTGCAGGCCGCGATTCTACGAGTCAAGCTTCGCCACTTGGATGCCTGGACCAAAGGCCGCCAGCGCAATGCCGATCGCTATCGTGCGTTGTTCGCCGGCAAGGGACTGGGCGCGCGAATCGCGACGCCTGTCGCGCCGACGGGCTACGAACATATTTACAACCAATTCACGATCCGCATGCGTGAGCGCGACGCGTTGAAGCAATTTCTGGCTTCGCGTGGGACTCCGTCAGAACTTTATTACCCGCACCCGCTGCATTTGCAGCCCGCATTCGCCTACCTGGGCTACGAGGCTGGCAGCATGCCGGAGTCGGAGAAAGCCAGCGCGCAGGTTCTGTCGTTGCCAATTTATCCCGAGTTGACAGATGCGCAACTCGGTTCAGTGGTGGATGCGATTGCCGACTTCACCGCGAACGGTTAATCGTCTACGAGTTGACGCGATTCGGATCTAGTCCCTATGCACCTTCTCCACGTGGTCGGCGCGCGGCCAAACTTTATGAAGGCCGCGCCGGTCATGCGCGCCCTGTCCCATGTGCCCGAATTACGCCAGACTCTGGTTCACACCGGACAGCACTACGATGCCAACATGTCCGATGTGTTCTTCCAGGAACTGGAGATGCCTGCTCCGGATGTGAATCTGCAGGTTGGTTCGGGCTCGCACGCGCAACAGACCGCCGAGATTATGGCGCGCTTCGAAGCGGTAGTGCTGGAACGCAAGCCGGATCTGGTTCTGGTTTACGGCGACGTAAACTCAACCGTGGCGGCAGCGCTGGTGTGCTCCAAACTGCTCATAAGGGTGGGCCACGTAGAAGCAGGGCTGCGTTCCTTCGACCGCACCATGCCTGAAGAAATCAATCGACTGGTAACGGACCAACTCTCCGATCTGCTGTTTACCCCATCCGACGACGGCAACCGCAATCTTGTGCGCGAGGGCATCGATGCTTCCAGGGTGCACCTGGTGGGAAATGTGATGATCGACACGCTCATCCGCATGCTGCCACGCGCGGCCGAACGCGTGCCGTCGTGGCTGCCGGCGCGATTCGCGCTGGTTACCCTGCACCGGCCGGCGAATGTCGACGATCTCGCGTGGCTGACGCAGATGCTCGAGACTCTCCAGCAGATCGGTCGCGACGTGATGGTGGTATTTCCCGTGCATCCGCGCACCCGTCAGCGACTTGCCGAGTCCGGCGCGAATCGCCTGCCTGCGAACCATCTCCGTCTGCTCGATCCGCTCCCTTATCTCGATTTTCTTGCTCTGCAAACTCGTGCTACTTTGGTGATCACCGACTCGGGCGGCATCCAGGAAGAATCTACTTATTTGGGCATTCCCTGCTTGACCGTGCGGGAAAATACGGAGCGTCCGATCACGGTCGACGTGGGAACGAACGTCCTGGTGGGACGCGACTTGTGCCGGGTGCGTGCCGAGTTTGAACGCATCGTTTCCGGCCATCCCAAAAAGGGTGCGACGCCGCCTCTCTGGGACGGCCACGCGGCCGATCGCATCGCGCAAATTGTCTGCGGAAAAAGCTGACTTGCGAAAAGCTAGTACTGTCCGTAGCGGCCTTTCACCGAATCCAAAAGCTTCTGCGAATCGTAGCCTACGCCGTCTTTGAAAACGATCTCCACATTTTCCACATCTGAGATGCGGCTCCCAGGGTCGCCTTTGATCACCAAGAGATCCGCGTTTTTACCTGGGGCGATGCTCCCGATCTGATCCTGCTTGCCCATATAGATGGCGCCGTTTAGGGTCGCAATTTTGATTGACTCGACGGGCGAGAATCCGGCTTCGACCAGCAATTCGATTTCGCGCTGATCGCCGAATCCCGGGACCACACCGCCGTTGCCGGTGGGATCCGGCCCCGCCAGCAACAATCCTCCGGCCTCGGCGAATTCATGCTCCAGTTCCATATCACGCTTGAAAAGCATAGCCCAGTCTTCTTTTGGCGGCTTCGCGCTTGCAGGCCGCTCGCGGTTGTAAAGATAAGCTTCGCGCGCTTGCGGTGTCATCGAGTCGAGGGCTTGCTGTCGCAGCGGAGGACGTCCCGGAATGGTGCCGCTCTCAAACACGGGCAACGTCGAGGTTATCGCCACATGATGTTTTATTAGTGTGTCGATGAGATCTTTGGCTTCCGGCCCATTCGCCGGCATGTGTTCCAGCGTGTAGGTACCACTGCTTTCACTGCAGACATCAGGCTTCTTGTCCGGGTCGAGTTGCGTGTTCACGAAAAAGCCGTGCTCGAGGTCATCAATGCCCAGTTCCGCAGCTTCTTTGTAAGTCACGGAGCAAAGATGTCCGGTGACCTTGATGCCACGCTTGTGCGCAGCTTCAATCGCAGCTTTCAGTTCAGCCCGTGTGATGTTCATGTACGCCTTGAACGAAGTTACCCCGCGGTCTGCCCAGTAGTCGACCATCTGTCGCGCCTCGTCGGGGCCGCTCAACTGATGCATCTGCAGGAAGTAACTGTTGGCGCCTTCCAGGTACGGCCCCGTGACATCGATGTGCGGGCCGGGAAGTTTGCCCTCGTCGATCGCGCGCTTCAGGTTCAGATCGGAATAAGTCTCAACGCTTCCCGTGGTGCGCATGGTGGTCACGCCAGCGGCCAGATAGAGTCGCGGCGCAGAAAATGTCATCTGCGGCACCAACACTGGCGGTTCGGAGTGCCATTGGCTATCTTCGTCTGGCCGGGCGATATAAAAAAGGTGATTGTGCATGCCAACGATTCCGGGCATCACGGTGTACCCGCGCAGGTTGAGGATCGTCCTTCCATCGCCTGCCGGATTGTCCGATCCCGCTTGCACTGCCGTAATCTTTCCCTGCTCTATGACAACGTTCTGATCTTCGACGGGCGGTCGCCCGGTGCCATCGATCACACGCACATGCTCGAGCACGACTCTCGGGGCATTCACCCGCACATATTTTTGCACCGCCGGGGACAAGGAAACAGTCTGCTGACCTTTGGTATAAAAAGAGAGAAGCAAGAGCACCGATAAGCTTAGGAAGCGACTGATGCGCATTGGATATCCTCAGAGTCGGCTAATTGTAGCCGAGAATGCAAGGCGACGCAGAAGAGACCAGGCCCGAACCATTTCTGACTAAAAGTGCATAATTAGAGTCACCTCAATTCGCACGGCATTTTTTGCATCTGAGTGCGGAGCGAGGCGCAACTTTAGCCGCTTCGCGCGTTCATTAGTATTCGCCGGATGGCGACGGAGAAAAGATTGTGACGATGCCGAAGGACGAGCTTTGGTATAAAGACGCGATTATTTACCAGGTCCACGTGCGGACTTTTCGCGACAGCAATGGCGACGGCATCGGGGACTTCCGCGGTCTCGCGGAAAAGCTGGACTACCTGCAGGAACTGGGCGTCAATTCCATGTGGCTGATGCCGTTCTTCCCTTCACCGCTGCGGGATGATGGATACGACATCTCCGGGCACAGGTCGGTCCACCCCAGTTACGGAACGCTCGACGACTTCAAGAGCTTTCTGGGCGCGGCTCACGAGCGTGGCATTCGGGTCATCATGGAGATGGTTCTGAACCACACCTCCGATCAACATCCCTGGTTTCAGGAATCACGAAGCTCCATCGACAACCCGCGGCGGGATTGGTATGTGTGGAGCGATACGGATAATCGCTATCGCGGTACGAGAATTATTTTCATCGACACGGAAATGTCGAACTGGACTCGCGACCCGATCACCAAGCAATACTATTGGCATCGTTTTTTCAGCCATCAGCCTGACCTCAACTATGACAATCCAGCGGTTCGGCAAGAGATGTGGGAAGTCATGAAATTCTGGCTGGAGATGGGAGTGGACGGCTTTCGGCTGGATGCGGTTCCCTACCTCGTTGAACGGGAAGGAACCTCTTGCGAAAACTTGCCTGAGACTCACGCTGTGCTCCGAGAATTACGGGCCAAGCTCGACCAATATTTTCCCGGGAAAATGCTTCTGGCCGAGGCCAATCAATGGCCCGCCGATCTTCGACCTTATTTTGGGGATGCCGACGAGTTCCACATGGCGTTTCATTTCCCCCTCATGCCGCGAATGTTCATGGGCCTGAAACTCGAAGATCGCAAGCCGATCATGGACATTCTTCAGCAAACTCCAGCGATCCCGGAGCCTTGTCAATGGTGTCTGTTCCTCCGCAATCACGATGAACTTACGCTCGAAATGGTAACCGACCTGGAGCGCGATTACATGTACGATACCTACGCCGGGGACAAGGAGATGCGGTTGAACCTCGGCATCCGGCGGCGGCTTGCTCCGCTTCTGGATAACGACCGGCGACGGGTGGAACTCATGAACGGCATGCTCATGTCGATGCCCGGCACTCCAATCATTTACTACGGCGATGAGATCGGGATGGGAGACAACGTCCACCTGGGAGACCGTAATGGCGTGCGCACGCCCATGCAATGGGACGCAGGTTGGAACGCGGGCTTTTCCACGGCCGATCCGGAGAACCTGTACTCGCCACTCATTGTCGATCCCGTCTATGGATATCCGGCGGTCAACGTTTATTCGCAAAAGAGATCTGGACATTCGCTCCTAGCCTGGATGAAACGCATCATAGAGACGCGCAAGTCCACACAGGTTTTTGGCCGAGGCTCCATCGAGTTCCTGCATCCTGCGAACCATCGCGTGCTCGCGTATGTAAGGCAACTGCAGAATGAAACGGTGCTGGTGGTGAATAACCTTTCCAATTCCGCGCAGGCCGTGGAGCTTGACCTGCGCCGCTATAAGGGAAATATCCTGGTGGAGATGTTTGGCAGAAACATTTTTCCCCGCATTGGGGACTTGCCTTACCTGCTGACCATGGGACCTTACCAGTTCTTCTGGTTCCGTTTAAGACGGATATGAATCAATAACCAGCTGAGGATGTAAATACATCTCAGCGACGCACAGGAGTTTGGGTCTGGACGAGAGCAGCGTTCTTACGGATGATTTTATTCGTCAACTGATCAGCGTTGGCGAGGTTGACCTGCTCGTTGGTGTGCCCACTCATAACAACGCCAAGACGGTTGGAGAAACGATTCAGGGGATTCGGGTTGGTTTGCTGAAATATTTCCCCCGGGAGCGTGCCGTCATCCTCAACGCGGATGGCGGATCGAAGGACAGTACGGGTGAGGTAGTCGCCGCAGCCTCGATTAATGACGTGCAGCGCTCATCCGATTTGTATGCCCTGCGTACGCTTCCCTGCATTAGTACGGTTTACGGGAGCAACCCCGCGACCGAGGTTGCTCTGCATACGATTCTCGCGGCTGCGGAGCTATTGCGCGCTAAAGCATGCGCGATCGTCGCGCCCGAATCGACCAACATCACGCCTGACTGGATGGAGCGCCTTCTTCGCCCGGTTTACCGCGAGAATTTCGATCTGGTCACGCCCGTCTACCGGAGGCATAAGTTCGATGGACTGCTCTTGCGCAATCTCATCTACCCGATGACGCGCGCGCTGTATGGCAAGCGTCTGCGAGTGCCTTACGCGGGTGAATCCGCATTTTCCGGACGCTTCGCCAGTCATCTCTTAGAGCAGCAGGTTTGGAACCACGAGGCGGGCGGCGTTGGAACAGAGATGCGCATGACCATTGCTGCCATGACGGGCGGCTTCCGGCTGTATCAAACCTTCCTGGGAATGAAACCCCATCTGGATCACGGTTCGGCGGACTTGGTGCCTGCCATGCGACAAACTGTTGGCACCCTTTTCTGGTCGTTGGAACGCAACTTTCAATACTGGAGTGCAAACCGCAACACCGAGAGTATTCCCACCTGTGGCGCTGAATTCGACTTAACCACCGAGCCGATTCGAGTAAACCGAAAGCGACTTTATCAACTATTCGGTTCCGGCGTCGCTGAAATTGAGCCGGTTCTCAGAGCAATCCTGTCGGCTCAAACATTGGCACAGATTCAAGGCATCGCCCAGTTGCCGGAAGAAGACTTCCATTATCCGCACGAACTGTGGGTCAGAACGGCTTATGAGTTTGCGTCTTCCTATTACAAATCGGTAATCAATCGCGATCATATTATTCAGGCTTTGGCTCCCCTTTATCGCGGGAAAGTTTACACGTTTCTTGTGGAAAACCGCGATGCTTCAGGAGAGGAAGTGGAGGCGAATGTCGAAGAGCTGTGCCTGACATTCGAGCGCTTGAAACCGTATTTGCTCGATCTGTGGACTGCGAGAGAGTGAGGCTGCTATGTGGGAAATGATTATCGGAGAGTTGGACCACGCGATGCAGGATTTTGCCCGGGGTTTCGCGCACCTTCTGCCCCGTCTGCTGGCCATGCTGATCATTGCGCTTTTGGGATGGGTGGTGGCGTATGTTCTGAAGGTCACCCTGCGCGGCATTTTACGGATTGTGAAGTTCGACCGGCTCTCGGACAATGCCGGCACAACTCAATTGCTGAACAAACTGGCTCTGCCCTCGTCCAGCGAACTATTGACCCGGGTCGTCTTTTGGATCGTGTGGCTGGGCTTCATCCTGCTTGGAGTGCAGGTGCTCGGGATCGTCGGCCTGCAGGAGCACATCTCGAGATTCTTCCTTTATCTGCCAAGGCTCTTCGTGGCCCTGTTCATTGTCTTTTTCGGATTGGCGGCGGCAAGCTTCTTTTCCCGGGCGGCTCTGCTGGCCGCGGTGAATGCCGATTCCCCCTCCCCTCGGTTGCTGGCAACAGCGATTCGAACTGTCATCATCATGTTTGCGGTGTCGATGGCGTTTGAGCAGCTTGGCCTGGCCGAGAGAACGATCGTGGTCGCATTCGCGATTGCCTTCGGTGCGCTGATGCTTGGCCTGGCCATTGCCTTTGGCATCGGCGGTCAGGGGTTGGCAAAACAATTTCTGGAGAGAAGACTCCTCAAAGAAAACCAAGAGGAGAAACAAGACGAGCTCTCGCCGCTTTAACCTTTGGGGTTGGGCGCCGCCAGCACGAAATTCCGAGCGCCAGTCGCAGGGCGGAAGCACCACCGATCCAAGTTATTTGAATGCTGGTGCCGCGAGGGGAGTCGAACCCCGAGGTTCGGAGCCCGTAAAAGGAAAACTCAAAGGGAACAATCTGATGGCGGATTGACACTTCCTTCACAGAAAATGTGCGTTTCGGTCGAGCATAGCCGTAGAATTTAATCATGATTTCCTTCGATGCTGCGCACGCCGCAGTGCACTTCCCGAAGGACCGCCGATTCCGCATCTGGGTTCGCCCATCCATTCTGATCGGCATCGCGGTCGCGGTTGTATCGGTGATTCTTGCATCCTGGATTGAGTTTGCGGTAGCCGGCCTGCCTCATATTCCCCCTGTTCCCCAGATATATCCAAACGATTTCGCGGGGCTGCACGGGTTTCCACTCTGGCTGCGTTACTGCCACTTCTTCAATTTTCTTTTTTTAATGATGCTGATTCGCAGCGGTCTGTCCATCCTGGTGGATCATCCGCGTCTGTATTTCAATGATGGCTGTACGCCGGGGAGCGAATGGATCCGGTTTACGCCGCTCAAGGTCCCTCGTGATCGCACCTGGACGGCCAAGGATGACGCCCGTTACATTTCGCCAATATTTGGCACGCCCGGTTATAGGCACACAATTGGCATTGCTCGAGTCTGGCACTTCATCAACGTTCACGGTTTCATCCTCACGGGTACTTCCTTCATTATCATGCTCTTCGCCACGGAGCAGTGGCGGCGGCTTATACCCACTTCACCGCTCGTCCTCCTACAGGCTTGGAACACCTGGGTGCACTACGCAACCTTTCATATACCTGCGGAGCCCAACGGGTTTTACGGCTACAACGCATTGCAGCAGATAGCATATTTTACAGTCGTGTTTGTGTTTGGCCCTTTGGCCATTCTCACCGGCATCGCCATGTCGCCGGCTGTGGTGAACCGCTTTCCCTGGTACGCGCGGATCTTTGGCGGTAGGCAGTCAGCCAGGTCCATCCATTTCCTCACCATGCTCAGTTTCTTTGCGTTTATCGTTGTCCACGTCGCTCTGATCGTGATGACCGGATTTGTGCGCAATATGAACCACATCGTGCTGGGTACCGATGACAAAAGGCATTTGGGCATGTTTCTGGGGTTCCTGGGCATAGGCGTCGTCGTCCTCTCGTGGTTTGCGGCCCACTACATTTCATGGAACCACCCACGCACGCTGCAGCATGCCCTCAAATCCGTAACCTATCCAATGCAACTCCTTACGTTGAACCGACTAATCCCGCAGCAGAACTATTCCGAGCAGGACATCTCGCCATATTTCTGGCCCAATGGAAAGGTGCCGGTGGGAGAGGACTGGAAACATCTGGCTGAGCACGAGTTCCGGGATTTCAGATTAAAGGTAGGGGGATTGGTCGAAAACCCAATCGAGCTTTCACTCCGCGACATCGCGAAAATGGGACAGGTCGAGCACATCACCATGCATCATTGCATTCAGGGGTGGAGTGGCATCGCGAAGTGGGGTGGCATTCCGATGAAGACACTGTTCGAAGTAGTGCGCCCGAAACCGGAAGCCAAGGTCGTGGCCTTCTTTTCCTTTGGTGAAGCGCTCTACGGCGGCGCATACTACGATACCCAGACTACGGAGAATTTGCTGAAAGCGGAATGCATGCTCGCCTGGCAAATGAATGGGCAACCCCTTCCGCAAGTCTATGGCGCTCCATTGCGGCTGCGCGTCGAGAATCAACTTGGCTACAAGATGGTGAAATGGATCGAACGCATTGAATTTATCGAGTCGGAGAAGCAGTTGGGCGCGGGAGAAGGTGGCAAGAACGAGGATGACGAATACTTCGATCTTTTGCCCAACATCTGAGGGGCCCAGTACTGTTGGTGCCGGGAGGGGGAGTCGAACCCCCAAGGGCCGAAGCCCGGCGGATTTTGAGTCCGCTGCGTCTGCCAGTTCCGCCATCCCGGCTTAGTGCTCTAAAGCCTGAAGAGAAAACTAGCTTAATTTACACGTCGGAGCCTTTGCAACCGTGGCTGATTTCGGCTCAACTGTAACTGAACTGTAGCTGTTAGCGACTTCTTGCTCGCTTGCCTGGAGCTTTTTCATCGCCTCTGCGATGTCGTGCTGATCCACGATAGCATAGCGCTCGAACACCGATCGCGTTCGCCATCCTCCGATTTTCATAATGACACCCTCCGCGATTCCGGCCCTCCGAAGATTTCGCGCCGCGGTTCTTCGGAGATCGTGAAACAGCAATCCGGCGACGTTCGCGTGTTTACAGGCGTTCGCCCACGTGTCTCGGAAATCACGTACAGGATTCCCGCAAGGGCGAGTAAGAACATACTGATCCGGCGCCTTACCGTGGATACACTCTGCGAGCAGTGTGTAAACAGCATCCGTCATTGTCACTTCGCGGCCGTCGTTGTTCTTGGTAGTACCTGGTTCAAGTCGGATAGTGCGGGGAAACAGGTCTATCTGGCTCACCCGCATACTGAGCAATTCGCTCACTCGCCAACCGTAGGTCCGGCCCACTTCTACGAGTGCGCGAAACCAAAGCTCGGGGCAGTATTCGACCAGCTTTCTGTACTGCCCATCTTCCAGGTAGCCCTTCCGCACGTTGTTCTCTTTGAGGTGGGGAAATATAGGTACATCGCGAACTTTCCTGTGCTCGCGCCCCAAGTTGAACATGCGCTTCAGGGCTGCAAGTTCCCTGTTGATTGTGGCGTTCTTTGCGTCCTCATTCTGCCTAGATTCGATATACCGCGTCAGAAGCGGACTGCTGACCTCAACTGCTCTCAGCACTCCAAAGAACGGTTTAAGATGAAGTTTCCAGCGCGCTTCGGCATCGTCTGCAGATTTGCGACCATTTATCCGATACTCTCGCAAGAAATCCTCTGCCAACTCGTCTAACCTGACACGCTCAGTCTCAGGTCCAATGAAAGTACCTGTCTGAATTTCTGCCAAGCGGTGCTTAAGCATTTTTTCAGCTTTCCGCCTATCGGCGGTGTGTGAGGATTCGGAGAACGGCTTGCCGTTGCGGCTGTACTTTATCCACCAGACGCTCGTTCCCGCTCGCTGGTAGATACAACCTGTACCCTTCGGGCGGCTCATGGTTTACCCCCTTTTTTCTTCGCTTCCCGAGCTGCTACTGCGCGCTTTGCAATTTCCGACCTTCTTGATGCACTCAGCTTTTCGGATCTTGCTTTCGCCGCCTTGCTGGCAATCTCAGAGCGTTCGTTATTGGACAGACTCTTCGCCCGAGCCTTGCCGCCTAAGCCACCCAGAGCTACGGCGTGCGGGTTCTTTTTCTTGTGTGCCATCCTTTCTGCCGTCCTTTCCGCGGCATTGGAATCTAATCTAGCATAGCGCTATGCTAGATAGAAGAGAAATTATTGGCCGCACAATTTCTTGTTCCGTTCGATGTACCCGTCCAGGTCGCGAACGTCGAGTAGAAATGGTGCTCCCTCACCATCCTGGACGACGGGGAGGCGACCATCTTGTATCAGCCGCCGAATCTTCCAAGGGCTGAGAGAGAGGTAGTCCGCCGCTTCTCTCGTGCGCAAAAGTCGCTTGCTTCTCTGGCTATTGGTTTGGTTTTGCATTCTCCAAAGCCTCATTAAGAGTTACAGTTCGGCTACAGTCTTCCTTCAGGCGTTCTACCTGCTTGTTTCCATTAGTCTTATCGGCCATATTTTTACCGCGGCGGATATTCAATCCGCTGCGCACGGAATCGCTTGCCGGCGCTGCTTCCGTGGAGCGCCTATGAGAGAAGGGCGAAAATTCGATGGTAGAAGACAGTTTTCGTCGAAAATTGTCCGTAAGTGCTTGATGCTAAGGAGGCAGAAGAACTTAGATAATTTTTTGATTACGGCTGGAAAAATTGGCTACGTGTGAAATGAAGGACGGCAACCGATCTTAAAACGCGCTTGGTATCCTATGCCTGCGACAAACGGGATCGGATCCGCAGAGATGCCAAAGTGCTTCCGCAGTACCTTCCGTACTTCTTGGATCCGCTTTTCAATCTTGGGCCATGCCCGGGATATTTTGGCAGAATCCCGGATAGTGCCGCCTTCTTCTGCAAGCACACGCAGGGCTTCCCAAGCCCGATTGGGTTTCCCGCTTCTAGAATCCTCGAAACCAAAATCGGTGTAGTTGCGAGTTTCGGTCGCGGCACCATTACGAATCTGAACTCGTTCCTCGCTCGTGAATGAGATTTCGATGGCGTCCCAGGTGGCCGCCTCCATCCCCCCCGGGTGCGTTGGCATGGCAGCTCCGCTGACTCCCCGCGCTTCTTTCTCAGGGCCCTCGTGAGCCGGGCTCAAGGCAGGCAATTCCGGCTCCAGTGCAGACGACCCTGGGGTAACCGGTCTGTTCGCTCTTGCGGAAAGTGATCCCTGAGGCGCCGAGACTGCCGGTGACGCGTCAGCCGACATTGGGGCGATTGGCTGTGCCAATGAGGGAGGCTGCGTTGGCGGCTGTTGTTGTGTCGGGTCTTGGAGCGCACAGTCTGGACATCGAGCCTCTTGCGATGGATTCTGCACAAAAACGTACCCTGGGCTGAACCGTCGCACGCGGCTGAGTTCTCTCACACTTCCAATCAACTTTAAGCCCTCATCAGCGAGCACACTTTCTTTTGTGGGTCGCAATACATACTGTTCACCATCCCAGGCGACAAATTCGTCGATGTATGCCCCAATTATCGTTGCGCTCGGCAACGGAAACCGGGATTTTTTCTTTATTGTCGATGGCGGGGTATCAGGATCTGTGCTGAATGCTCTTTGCGACGGTGATTCTTCAGGCTGCGTTAACGGATGAACTGTCGTTGCCAGTGGGGGATCGTCTGTGGGCAGCCCAGCGAAAATGCGCGCTGCACGACGCTCCCTTGCGTGGGCTTGGGCCATCACTGCGGCTGCCTCGTTAATTCTCGGAGGCAGATGGAGAAGTTTGTCGTGCCAAGTTTCATAAACCCTGCTTCTGGCACCGAAGCAACACTCTTTCTGATCGACTGTGAGCGACCGGCGCCTTTCCGGCGGCGAACCTATCGCGCACAGTAGCAGATTCAAGAAACCACCCATTGTGCCACTGTGTATTTGTGAATCGGTCTCCCCCATGATGAAGGGATAGATTCGGTATGTCCATATTGCTCGGTCGAAATCTGCTGACAGGCTTTTGCCGCGACTCTTGTAGGCGTCGCAACAAATATCGTACAAGCGCTGAACCCAAACATTGGCGCGCTGTTCCATTATTTGCTGAAGCTGAAAGGGAACCGGGTGCTTGCCTTGGAATTCTGCGAGTGAAGCATCTTTCGGAATCTCTTGGTTGATGTTTTCCACGAGCCGGACAGTTTTCCACGAGACAGTGGATCTGATCTCTTCCCAAATGCTTATGTCATGGAAAGTCTCAGGCGGCAAAACTCACCCTCAGCTGTGCAAAGCGGTCTCCATACCCTTCTCGCTTACTTTACACGCTGGGGGCAGTTCATGGCTATGGTGGCTCGGGTGCGCACTGAAAAGGCTGGCGTCGGCGGTTCAACTCCGTCCCTGGCCACCACAAATCTATACTATTAATCAATAACTTACATCGCTGTTGACTTATCTCCGTAAAATTGAACACGAACGACCTTCACGTCTCCGAGGACCGCATCATCCGCCCTAAGGTCTACGCTCGCATCATGAAGGCGGTGGACGAAGTTCCGATGACTCCTGAGAGCCGGGAGCGAGTGAAGGCGTGTATGAGATTGCAGCGCGAGGCTGGATTGGCTATCGTTGATGCCGTTGGATTGTCTAAAGACGAGCTGACAAAACAGGCCGGCCGATTTCGCGTCAAGACCAGCCGTCAGAAGACTGGGACCGCCGTCAACAATCCCATCACGGAAGAACTTGGCCGGTTGCTCCTAAAGGTCAAGAATGGCAACCTAAAGTATTTTTTTGCGTCGGGCAACACTCTCCCCGAAGATGCGCCGTCGTACTTTCAGAAATTGTATCGGAAGGTGTTCAAGAAGGCGGCCGTCGAGCATACATCCCATGACCTACGGCACACGTACGCCGCGATCTTTTTGGAGGCCGGGGGCGACATTCGGCTGCTCAGCAAGGCGCTGGGACATTCGTCAATCACTGTGACTGAAAAATATTACGCTCACTTTACGACGAAGCAGCAAGACATGTTGGACAAGGCGGCTGAGAACGCGCTGGCCGCGATGGGAGACTGAACACTAATTGGCTACGTTCCCGCCTAATTGGGCGAGAATGAGGACTGCGATGGTCTCGCCCTGTTTTTGTTTGCGAAAGCTACCTCGGCTTTGTGCGACTGACATAGTCATCGGATTTCGTCTTAAACCAGGTGAACGGGTATGTCAAAGTTGGTGTCCAAATCATCAGTTTCGCAATCGTTCACCTGCGTGGTCTCGAAATCCTTCGCCAGCTTTCTGACATCTGTTAGTTTCGACATATTTCCTGCATCCGTTGGTAACGTGAGTGAGCAATTCCGAACAGTGGCGACACCCCGGTGAAGTCGCAAGCTGTGAGAACGGTCGTCCCAAACGCGACGCGCTACGTCCTCGGGCAGAACTCCAATGCGACAAAGCGGCCAAGGTCGGTATCCTCAGCCCCTGCGCAGGGCGACGGCAAAATGGTCCCCAAACCCATTCCGACTGACCCCTTCGTGCTGATTACACCCCTGGGCGATGGGAGTATGATTTGGTCCAGGTTGATCTATCCGTTTCGGGAAGTTTAAGCCACCACCAGTCCAGGGGCACGGCATGCGTAAGAATGTCCCGACGTCCGTGTGCGACACAATTCGCGCTGCCGAATACGTGCGGATGTCCACCGACCTTCAGCAGTATTCAATCGAGTATCAGAAAGCTGCTATCCAGCAGTATGCTCAACAACATGGTTTCATTGTGGTTAAGACTTACTCTGATGCTGGAAGAAGCGGAGTCGTGCTTAAACGTAGGGGCGGTCTCACCGAATTGCTAAAGGACGTGCTAGACGGCAGTGCAGTTTATAGTGCAATTTTGGTTTATGACGTGAGCCGCTGGGGGCGATTTCAAGATGCTGATGAGGCCGCGCACTACGAATTTCTCTGCAAAAGGGCAGGCATTCCCATTCACTACTGCGCTGAGCTGTTTCCAAACGACGGGACCTTACCAAGTGCAATTTTCAAAGCTCTGAAGAGAACGATGGCAGCCGAGTACAGCCGTGAACTCGGAGTGAAGGTATTAAGTGCTCAAAAACGATTGGCCCAACTTGGATTCAGAATGGGAGGGTTCGCCGGGTACGGTCTCCGTCGCATGTTGATTTACCTTACCCAAGCAAGAACTACGTGTCGGCGACCATAAGGGCCTCGCCTCGGATCGCGTCATCTTGGTTCCGGGTCCAAAGAAAGAGGTCGAGTGCGTTCGAACAATGTATACGTTGGCTATGAGGAATGATTTGAGCATGAGCGACATAGCCCGTTACCTGAATCTGCAAGGCACTCCCTATATTGAAGGTAGGCCTTGGGCAAACGCATCGGTTGGTCGGACGCTCAGAAATCCCAAATATGTTGGGTGCAACATTTGGGGTAAAACGACCTGCAGGCTACATACTAGAGTTATCGCGCAGCCCTCGGGCGACTGGGTGGTCCGAATAGGTGCTTTTGCCCCCATCATTGACCAGCGAACGTTTGATCGAGTTCAGTTCGTCCGCAAGAAGCGGCTAGAGAAACCAACCGACGAAGAAATCTTGCGCCGACTGAAGGTGTTGCTACGAACCAAAGGCAAGCTGACAGAAAAATTGATAGCGAATACCCGAAACATGCCAACGCTCTCAACGTACCGCTGGCGCTTTGGCACCTGGCGCCAGTTATATAAACAGATTGGCTATGACGCGCCCTCCGCCTCTTTCAGCAAAGTTGACAGTCGCACAGTGACGTTGCGCCTTCGTACGGCACTCCTAGCCCGGATCGCAGCGCTGTTTCCTGAGAGGGTGACATTGTTTCGCCTGCCCCGACGGATGCGATCCCTCATCCGGTTGGACAACTATTTATCCATCTCGCTGCTGATTTGTCCTAGTCTTCCAACGAAAAAAGGAGAGTTTGAGTGGAAGCTAAACCCGATACCTTTTGAACAGGGGTACATCTCCTTGCTGGGTAGATTGAACCGAGGAAACACTGATTTCCACAGTTTTTATGTGTTTAGGGAGATGGACAAATTAAAGCAATGCAAGCTGAAGGAAAGCAACCCATGGTGGACGACGGGAACTAGGTTGCTTTCCGAGCTTTGCGAAGTAGCAAAGGCACTTCAACCGCCGGAGCATAACGACGTCTGACAGCGCCGCGCGATTACGCAGAACTCGGTTAGGTCGGTCACCCTTGTGTCGTTTGTCAACCATTTGTCTTCTTGTCTGAGTGAGAAGCGCAACTTTCTAAAGTTACGCAACATGTAAAGGTCTAGGATTTCATCGTTTGACGGGGTCAACCTCGCCAGCAGTGTTAAGAAATCACGATCTCTCGGTGCCGCGTCAACAATCCATTTGAGAATGCCTGTTGCCGTCGTGACGGATCGAGCAATGCGCACAGAAATAGGAAAACCATCTAGCTGAAGCAGGCTCCGCCACCGCCCTCCTCTGGATCGCCGCGGACTGGTTCTCCAGCGAATATTGCTGGTGTTCTGTGGACATACGAAGGTATTGAGCAGCGGGAATGAGCGGATTGACAGCCATGGTGCCCTCCTAAGATAAGGACATCGACCGGTTTCGGAGAAACTTTAGCTGCCGATGTTCCGGTAGCGGTGCCTTGATTTCGGCACGCTCGGCAGGCGTAAACTCCTGGAACGCTGATTCTTGGCCTAGCAACGATCTTGCTAGCACCTTTCTTGGGCGGACGTACCACTGGCCTGTGCCTTGGATGCCAGATCGAATTAAGGTATATCCCGGCGAGCGAGCCGGCCAATCCCCCCAAGGCGGTATCGGGAAATGGCTTGATACACCGTGAAACGTGAGTGCGAAACATTGTTCTCAATATGGCGGCCAGCGGCGAGAAAAGCGCCGGGGCCCACCAGAATTGTGACGTCCCACTTGAGGTTATGCGCTTTGAACGACCCCGGAAGAGATGCTTCTGATAGAGATGCTTCTGATCTTGTCCAATCCGTATGATACTTCGTTTCACGAGCCGCTGCTGCGGGTCGGCTGCCTGCTGAAGTGTCGGGCGCATCATAAGGCGCCGGGTTGTCTGCGTCCAGCGTCTCCAATCGAACGTCGCCCATACGGAATTTGGGCCCTGAAGCTGCCCACTCGATCGTGTCGCATAACCGGAATTGTTGAAGACGATTCCTGAGAGCTGGCAGCGACCGCAAGCACGGTACCGCCAAATGCAGCCAGCGTCAATTGGAGGGTCGGTTTGTTCAATGTCATGGATCTCTTGAGCGCCTCACACTAGGATGCGGATTACCATTAGGACGCGGATTACAAAGAAAGATTCTTAGGAAAATATGCATTCGACATGACTTCCGGACGCGTCGAAGCCGAGAGATTGGCCGACTCAATCGCAAGACACCAGGCGGAACGAGAGGAAAACAAAGGCGCGGCTTAGGGTACTCGGCTGGCAGTCGAGCTTCTGACCTATAAAGCTCATATTAGTTATCGGGGCGGACACTAAAGTATCGGGTCCCTTACCGGACTGATCGATGCTGAAGATGTGGATGTACCGACCGTCCTTTGGACAGTTCTCGCTCGTTGGCAACTCGCTCCCGTTGAGCTGGCTTTTCGAACATCAGAAGCTTACTTTGCAACGGAGTGCACTCAGTTGTTGAATAATTTCTTCGAGCCTGACCTTCCTCCTGTCGTTGGCGGCGTGATCCTGAAACCCACGACCTTTCTGACGGCGGAAAATCGCGTTTAGCTCTTGGATGGCCTGCACCTCCTGTCGAAGGTCAGCAATTCGCTGGCTGGGCAGGTCGGCGGGTCGTAAGACTGCTGGCAATAAAACCCGCTCGGTGCTTCGCCCCCTAATTTCTTGCTCGATCTTGTCTATCGTAAGCATTCCCCGGCTCCTCGCGGTAGACGGCGAGTATAGACGTCGGGCGGGTCGGCAGAAGTGACCGATATCACATTGAATCGAGTTTTTGGTTGTGAATATCTTCGCCCGCCTCGCCGCTTGACCCATCGCAATGCTCTAGGTCCTGGTTTTGCTTCGGGCGACAAAATCAACAGCCATGACGATGAGAGCAACTAGTACCAGCAGGTATTCAAACATGGCCACCCTCGAGCCGGGCGACTATGTGGATTTTTACAGCCTGGTTCCTTCTCCTCCAATTCGTTGAAACCACAGTAAATAGAGACTTGGCGCTTTTTCTTTTCGCAGTGCCATTATTTGTTCGCCGCCACCAGGTATCCGCGTCGAACGCGGCAAATCAGCGCAGCACTAGACTAAGAAGGTCCTAGAAACGAAGGCTCCAGAGGGCAGCCGCGCCTGCGCGCAGGTGCATCTGCTACGCGTAAGTAATCAGCGGCCCTCCCCGTGAAGAGTAAATGCGTGTCCGCTGGTGAGACAGTTTTCACTCGGTCTCTGCAGTGTATTTCATAAAAATAGTTTTCCCACAGGTTATCTAGGTTCATTCGTCACTGACTACATCGCAATAGCAATGCGATAAAAGCTGAGGCAAGCGAACGCATGCGGGCTCCGTTGTCCGGATGAAAATTTCCAAATCGAGAGGCATCACGGATGGGAGCCCGTTTTTCCCCCTAGAAGACGGCATGCAAGACATGGAACACAACCTCCGGCTTTTAACACTTGTGATTTTGCTAAATAGTGCGTGTGTTGCCGCTAACGTTCAGGATAGCCTTGTTGGCGTTGAGCACGAAACGATTCGCTTCTCGGTACCGGTAAAAGTTGAAACGCTTTACGGTAGCGGAATTTGTATCGATCAGAAGTGTTCAGTTATTGCCACGGCCTGCCACATCCAAATGGCAGCCGGGAGGGGAAATCTAGCGGTCGCTGGCGGTCACACCAGCAAGGTTTTGTCGTTAGCAAACAAAAGCGACAGCAACAAGACCGACGTGAGCGTGAGAGAGAGAGCCTTCTCCCTTAACATAGCGAATGATGTGTCATTCGTGTACACAAAGGAGCAGGTCCCCCACAAGTCAGGCGTCTCCTATTCGTACCACTACCACGTTGGACAGAAAGTGCTGGTTGCTGGCTACTACCACAGGAAGTTTACGACCGAAGAAGCACACATAATCGGCGCAGACGTGCTCCTAGAAATGGGGACATCTCGGTTGAGAGACGACCTAGTACTGGATATCGGTGCAAAGCAAGGGCAGAGTGGGAGTGCCGTGCTTGACGAGCAAGGCCGGCTAATCGGCATGCTGGTACTTACAGGTGCGGTCAAAACTAAGGGCACTGACATTGCAGCCAGCGTTGCTCTGCCAGTTAGAACTATTGCGAGGGCTTTGGTGAGGCTAGATCCATCGCTCGGTATGTCGGTCTTCGATAACATAGTCGAGGGGGAGCGGGTGCCGTTGCAATCGACTTTCGAGGTGTATAAAGACAATGATTCGCCGGATGACACATCAGTTTTCCCCGTGCTAACCGCCGCTGCGAGCGAGGTATCGGACCCAGTCGCTAAACTGCGAGCCAAAGCCGCGGTATCTGCCAATCTATTAACGAACTTTCTTGCAAAGCAATGCGTTACGGAGAGGACCGAGAGGTTTGTATGTCATGAGGTAGGCATCGTCCAAGACCAACAGATTTATCGGGAGATAAAAAGAAACGGCGAACTAGGCGTCGCGACGACAGCGTTCCCAAAGGCCGAGCGCCGCGTCTGGACAGAGGGTGAATGGTTATACACACTCAGCGGAATAGCGGAGAACATTTGGATATTCCAGGGAGTAGTTAAAGACCGATACCTATTCAGTTTTATGTCATCCCCCGAAGACGACCGCTGCGTTCTCCAAGAGTGGGCAGGCGTGGCAATCCCGATTTTCGGCAGGCGACACCAAGCCTGGGAAGGTTCGGTAGCATGCTTTGAACGAATTCTTACAGACAAGGACTTCAATGTATTGTCCGTATTCTCTGACTTGCGCCCGCCCGAAGAGCGCTCAACTGAGTTCTTTCAGACCGCCATTTACTATGACTGGGTTGAGTTAAAAGGAGCAAGGTCGCCCATCCCGTTTCCGACCGAGGAAATAATTGTTGCCAAACTTAAGGCGGAAAAGCAATTGCGGTACGGCAACGTGACGTGGACCGAGTACAGAAAATATAGGGCTTCGCACAGAATTGGGATGTGAAGGATGATCTCCTTCTGTTAGCTTCGCCACCCGGCGCGATCACGCGTGCGCAAATTCGTATTTAACAGCACCATGATGGGGTGTGGAGATCAGAGCTACACAGCAAAAGAGGAGCAAGAGCAAATAGCAAAACGCAGCGAGCGAGGAGGCTCATGCTATCTATTTCAACTCCGAAACCATCACCTGAGTATAGATGCCGACCAATAAACTTGAAGCCAAGAAGGCCACCGAAGACCGTATTGTTGAAGCGGCTGTGAAACTGTTCTCGCGTCACGGATTCACACGAACTAGCACGGGCGAAATCGCCCGGTCGTCGGGGTTCAATCAAATTACTCTATTCCGCCATTTTCCTCATAAAGAAGACCTCTTTTGGGCCGCGACAGAATCCTGCTTCCGGCCGTTGCGAATAAGCGGTCAGCTTCGCGTCAGACTCGAAAGTGATGAAGATCCAAGAATCGTTTTACCCCAACTTGTGACCTTCTTCTTTGGAACAATCTACTACCGCCCTGAGATGCTCCGTTTTCTCTACTTGCTTCTTTTTGAGACGGAGCATGCGGAAATGGCAGAGGCCCTGGTGCGAAAGCATCTCACGCCAATATTTCGCCCGATTTGCGAATATTTTGCTAGATGTGCAGGAAAAGGGCTCATTCGTCAGTTGGAACCTTCGGCGGTTGCCCTTACACTGGCCGCTTCCGTGGTGGCACAACACGGTCTTCATCACGTAGTCCATAACCGATTAGGCTTATACACGGGCGTCGACCGCGCCATTGATACTTACACAAAATTCTGGTTACAAATCCTGATACCGGAAGGGGCTTCATCCGCTCTCGCTCGTTAGTTGTCATCACGCCAGAGGAGACCTCACGAGCCCACCACCGATCACTTCCATAGTTCCCCAAAGTAGCAGCTACCTCTTGAAGCCTCTCTGACCTGGTGACCTAGCCCCCGAAAACTGGACCGCTAGTGACCTGATCCCCTGTTTCCGCGCAAAGCTGAGTATGATTTGTGCGAAAGAAAGGGGAAGAGGGTATGTCGAAGAGCAGGCACACGGAAGCGCAGATGATCGGGGCGCTGAAGCAAGTGGAGGCGGGGCGTAAAGCAGAAGATGTGGCGCGAGAGGTGGGCGTGTCCAAGCACACGCTCTACGCCTGGAAAGCGAAGTATGGTGGGATGGACGTGAGCCAGGCGCAGGAAGCGAAGCAGTTGCGTGATGAGAACACGAAGCTGCGAAAGCTGGTGGCGGATCTGAGTCTGGACAAAGAAGCGTTGCAGTCGGTGATCCGAAAAAACGGTTGGAGCTCGTAGCGCTGAAGGCAGCTATCGGGCAGATAGGGCAAGACTATGCCTTCAGCGAGCGGCGTGCGTGCGGTCTGATGACGATGGCGGTGTCGAGTTACCGCTACCAGAGCAGGCGCAGCGATGAGCCGCTACGCACGCGGCTGGTGGAGTTGGCGGGGGAGAAACCGCGCTTCGGTTATCGGCGGCTCCATGTTTTGCTGAGCCGTGCGGGGGAGCATGTGAACCACAAGCGATTGCATCGGGTGTATCGGGAGGCGGGGCTGATGATCCGGCGGAAGAAGCGGAAACACTGCGTGCGCGTGGGACAACCGCTGCTGGCGCGGACGGCGGCGAACCAGGAGTGGGCGCTGGATTTCCTGCACGATGCCGTGGAATGCGGGCGGGCGATACGGGTGCTGAGTGTAGTGGATGCGTACACGAGGGAATGTTTGGCCTTGGAAGTGGACACCAGTTTCGCCAGTCGGCGAGTGACGCGCGTATTGGATGCGATCGTGGCTGAGCGCGGTCAACCCATGGCGATCCGCTGCGACAACGGGCCGGAACTGACCAGTCGGCATTTTCTGGCGTGGTGTGTGGAGCGACAGATCGAGTTGATCCATATTCAGCCAGGAAAGCCTACGCAGAACGCCCGCATCGAGAGCTTCCACGGACGGCTGCGAGAAGAGTGTTTGGCGGTGAGCTGGTTTCAGAACTTGTTCGATGCGCGGCGCAAGATCGCGGCGTGGCGCCAGGAGTACAACGTGGAGCGTCCGCACAGCAGATTGGGATATCGGACGCCGCAGGAGTTTGCTGCTGCGACGAGAGCGACTGAGGCCGGCTCCGCCTTAATGGCTCCGCCGTCCTCAGTCGCAAGCCCGGAGTTGAAAAATGTCGTATGATCCGGTGCGCGGGAAAACGGGGGCAGGTCACTAGAATGCGAGTTCTCCCAAACCCGGAGGAGGAGAACCGCAATGAAAGGCACGCGACACAGTGAAGAACAGATCATCGGGATCCTCAAGCAAGGCGAGGCAGGATTGACGATGGCGGAGTTATGCCGACAGCAGGGGGCCACGGAGCGACCTACTACCGTTGGAAGTCGAAGTACGGCGGGATGGACAGCGGGGATGCGAAGAAGCTGAGGCAGTTGGAAGACGAGAACCGGAGGCTGAAGCACCTGGTGGCCGAGCTGACGCTGGATAACCGGGCGCTGAAGGACGTGCTCTCAAAAAGCTTCTAGCGCCTGTGGGACTTCGGGCCACCGTAAGCTATGTCGAGGTCGAGTATCGCATGAGCAAACGGCACTCCTGCAGGCTGCTGGGATTGGGACGATCGACGCATCGCTATCGGACACGGAAAACGGAGCGAGATGCGGCACTGCGAAGGCGACTGAAAGAGCTGGCGGCGAAGCGCATGCGGTTCGGTTATCGACGGCTAACGGCGATGCTAGTGCGCGAAGGGATGGCGGCCAACCACAAGCGCGTGTATCGGCTGTATCGCGAGGAAGATTGGCGATGAGGATTCGGCAACGACAGCGGATCCGCTGGAGCGGCGTGGTGACCAGCCCCGCAATGACCAGGCCCAATCACCGCTGGTCCAGTAATCGGCCTTTAGTGTCTGGGCGATGGTCAATTGTGAACAAGCTTTCTTATGTACTGGGTTGTAACATCGTGATCATGTATGGAATCGCTCTCTCCTGAAAGCGGTGCGCCGGGGCTCCTCTCGGCGCACCCCCAGGTTTTTGTTGCTGCCTGGTCAGTTTTTGACATTCCTTTTTCTCCTTTAGGGAAGTCACTGTGAAGGCTGCATAGGTAGTACTGTCCAAGGTCGCGTGAGAGTGGCCCCAGCCATGGGCTGACCTCCATTCCCACCGCCCGGGAAATGATAAGGAATAGCTGGAGTCTGGGACGATCCCCACGCCCACGAAATGACACGCCTCGGTGCGCGGCACCGAACGGCTTGTTTACTGAGAGTCACCTCTACTGAAGGCTGAAAGTGTCGAATCGTCTGTCTTACAACAGATTCGACACAAGGACACCAGATCTTCAGGCCAACCTTTTCTATCGTTTAGCGGATTCTCCAGATTGGAGTAGGACATGCAAGGGGCTGTATAGCAAAAACGAAGCGGTCAACTTCAACCGGGGAGATCTTCCGATGGGAACGCTTTTGAGACTCGGGCCAATGGACTCTGATTGCCACCTCGAAGTTGGAGATGTTGGACGTTACGAGGCGTTGCTGCAAATGGCGGATCTTATGGTTCACCATGGAAGCGTACCTGAATTATTGCCCGAACTCGCGCAGCGCTTACACAAAGTTGCCTCTTTTGAAGTTGCCAGTTTCTCTCTTTACGATCCCCACAAAAATGTAATGCGAATGCACTTCTGGGATAGAAGTGAACGCCTCTCCGATGCAGAGCTCCCAGTCGCAGAATCGGCTTGCGGAATGGTGTGGGAAAGGCAGCGGCCCATGGTGTGGCCCGATCTGCATCAGGAAAACCGGTTTCAGCGCGCCATCAGTGTTCTCGTAGAGAAAGGAATTCGTTCCTATTGCGGACTGCCCCTCACTACAGGAGAAAAGAAATTCGGCACACTGGGACTGGGCAGTTCGCGTCCCAACGCCTACTGCGAGGAAGATGTGCAACTTTTGCAGCGAGTCGCGGAACTGGTGGCGTTGGGATTGGAAAACGCTCTGACACAAGCCGCCGTCCTGCACGAGAAGGAACGCCTGGAAACGTTGCTGGAAGTTAGCACCACGCTGATGTCCAACCTCGATGTACAGCAATTGTTTCCGGCGATTTCAGGTCTCATTCGAAGGGTGATCCCGCAGGACTATGCCAGCGTGTCGCTCTATGAAGAAGCGAGCCGGTGCCTGCGAGTGCACGCCCTCGATTACCCGCACGCGGATGAGTTGATCGGTCCGGATACGGTAGTACCCATCGCGGAATCTGCCTGCGGAGGGGTTTTTTTGAAGGGCGAGACCACAGTGTGTAGCCGCGAGGACTTGGTGGCGGTAGGTTCTCCGGTAGTGAAGCGAATGTTGGAGCTGGGAATTCAATCATTCTGCGCCATTCCTTTGATCACTCGAAAAGGAAAGTTAGGAACGCTGAATCTGGGGAGCGCGACGGACCGCGCCTTTGGACCGCAAGACATCAGCTTTTTGAAGCAGGTGGCGGCGCAGGTGGCCATCGCCCTGGATAATGCCCGGGCATACCGCGAGATCGCGGAACTCACGGACAAGCTGAGAAAAGAAAAGCTCTACCTGCAAGATGAAATCCGCTCCGTGCTTAACTTCGAAGAGATTGTGGGCGAAAGTACCGCGCTCAAGGATGTACTGACGCAGGTCAACACCGTGGCGCCTCTCGATGCCACGGTTCTTATTCTGGGGGAAACGGGAACTGGCAAGGAATTGATTGCTCGTGCCATTCATCGGATGAGTTCGCGGAAGGATGGCAGTTTCATCAAGCTTAATTGCGCCGCGATTCCCACCGGGTTGCTGGAAAGCGAACTCTTTGGGCACGAGAAAGGCGCATTTACAGGAGCCATCAGCGCCAAGATCGGGCGTTTGGAACTGGCTGATAAAGGCACGCTGTTCCTGGATGAGGTGGGCGACATTCCGCTGGAGTTGCAGCCAAAGTTATTGCGGGTTTTGCAGGATCAGGAATTTGAGCGTTTGGGCGGGGTGCGGACGATTCGAGTGAACATTCGCTTGATCGCGGCTACGAAACCACCCGTTCTTCCCTCCGACGTTCCCGATCAACTCAAACACGCGTTCGGGTGGAGCGTCGACGATCGTTTCCCTTACGTCGCAGATGATCCCCTCGGCGCGAAATGTCCGGTGCGACGCTCCGCCCATGCTCGGCAGCGGCATCAAGGGTGCGGGCCTCTCCAGTGCTCTTTGGACGGCGGCGGCGTACGAGATCGGACGGATCGAAGGAAATAGTCTGGCGGCCAGCGCATTGGTGCAAACGGATTCGCTTCGGAGACCCTCGATGAGCGGGCGAGATACGGCTGGCGGCACCGGCGTGACAAAGTCCAGCCAATAGGACGACAACCGCGGGGTCAGCACCGGAACGCGCATCAACAATCGGTGGAGCCCACGATGCTGCGCATACGCAAGCATCATGCTGCGATAGGTCTCGATTGTCGAACCGCCGACCTCGATGGGTTCTTCCACCGCCTCGCGCAGGTCAAGCGCAGCTTCGAGGTATTCGAGTACGTCGCTGACCGCTATCGGTTGAGTTCTTGTCACTACCCAACGAGGGCAGATCATGACCGGCAGCCGTTCTGTCAGGCAGCGAATGATTTCGAAAGACGTACTGCCATTACCAACGATGATGCCGGCCCGCAGTTCGATGAGAGGCGGCCCAAATTTTCGCAACACCGCGCCCGTTTCGTGCCGGCTCTTGAGATGCGCTGAAACCGTGGCTCCAGTCGCCGCCAGTCCACCGAGGTAGATCACACGCCGCACCCCGCACTGCTTGGCTGCTATGGCGAAGTTGTGGGCGGCCTGGCGGTCCCGCAATTCAAACCCTTCAACCCGCCCGGACATCGAGTGAATGAGGTAGTAGGCTACATCGATTCCGTTTAGCGCCGGCGGAAGTGTCTCGGCTTGCAACGCATCCGCCTCGACGAACTTGATTTGCGGGCTGTGAAGTTGGGGAGGCCGCGCGGCATTACGGACCATACAGGTGACGTCGTGACCCGCCGCCGAAAGTTTGTCCGCCAGTTGCCGGCCGATGTAGCCGGACGCACCAGTAACCAGGACCTTCATGCTGTGCCTTTATTCAGGCGCCAGATTCCGAAGTTCAGGTAGGAAGCGTATAGGACCCAGGCGCCGTAGGGTGTCATCAGCCAAAATGCCAAGCGTGAGAATTCCGCGAATCGCATGGCGGTCATGGCGATGGCGGCCAACAAAACGATGACTTCGACCAGGGCCGCTCCGGGCCTTCGCAGACCGAAGAAGACAAGAGACCAAAGTCCATTGAGGATCAATTGCACCATGAACAGGGCCAATGCCAGCCACACATCTTCGTGAATCCGCTGCCGCCACACTAGCCAGGCAGCCGCCGCCATCAGCAGGTAAAGAATTGACCAGACTGGACCGAAGACCCACGGCGGCGGAGTTCCCGGGGGCTTGAGCAGACCGGGATACCATGTCTTCACCGAACTTGCCGTGAATACCGATCCGCTCGCAGCCACCGCGAAACAAATTCCGAAGAAGATCAGGAGCGCGATCCAGTCCCTAGACATGTGCCCGCTCCTGCTTGCCGATCTGTGCAATGTAACTCTTTGAGTCGAACTTCCGTCCGGTGCTGGCAAGCGACATATATCGCACCTGTCCAAACACTGGACGCTCGAACCAAGGGCGATCGTGCTTGCCTACAATGGCCCACGCAATGCCCGCGTAACCGTTGGGGTCGCGGCCGTCGAGTTCATAACGGTCATTGAGCCAAACCGCACGTTGGTAAGCGGTAGCAACCGACGGACTCCACTCCAGGATTTTCTTGGCCCAGTACATCCGCATGTAGTTGTGCATCCAGCCCGTCAGGACCATTTGTTTCTGAGCCGCGTTCCACAGTGGATCGTGAGTTTCAGCCTGCTCGAGTTGCTCCTCGCGATAGATGATGGGACGGCGGTCGCCCGAGTGCTGCGCGAACGAACGATTCGCCCAGGGCTCGAGGCATTCGAAGGAATCATAGTACGAGTTGTAGCGGACGAAATTCACCGATAGCTCCCGTCGGACTATCAATTGCTCTAGAAATGCCTGTTTCGCGGCGGCCGGCGCCGAAGCTGCCTGCACCGCGTGCGCGATAGTGAGTGGGCCGATGTGGCCAAAGTGGAGGTATGGCGAGATGCGGCTGGTTCGAGGCCCTACTGGGCGCGCGCGTGTTCCTCAACTTGCATGTCAGCGTGCTGAAGGACTGGCAGCGCAACCCGAAGTTCCTTCGCCGGCTCGGCTTCTGACGACTGCCGACTCGGCCGTCACGATGGTCCCGGTGCGCCACGCCGGATCTTCAGCACCCGGTTGAACGGGGTCTCCGCGGTCGATCGCACCTCGTGGAAGCCGGCCTCCGCCACCAGGTCGCGGATCTTGGCGGGTCCCGCCTGGGTACCCAGCGCCATCGCGCCGGGTTGGGATAGTGAGGCCGGCGTGCACAGCCGTGTCGAGAACCCGTAGTAGGCGCGCCCGACGGGATTGAGGTTGTCCTCCACCCGATCGCCGGCTATCGGCTCCACCACCATCCAGACGCCGTCCGGTGCCAATGCGGCTTCGACCCGACGTGCGGCCGCCAACTGGTCGCCCATGTCGTGCAGCGCGTCGAACGTGGTCACGAGATCGAAACCGGTACCGGTGGACCGATCCGCGGTCGCGACCTCGAACTCGACCAGGCCGGACACCCCGGCTTCCTCGGCTCGCTGCCGGGCGACGGCAATGGAGCCGGCGTGACAGTCGGATCGGGTGCGCGATCATGTCGCCGTTCATCACCCGGCTGATGTCAGGGGTGCGCTGAGGTAGCCAGTGCGCTGAAATCCAGGTGTGCGCCGGGTCAGCGGTGCGCCGGGTCAGCGGTGCGGTGCGATCGACTCGCGCCACAGGGAGAACAGCTCGCTGGCGACGGCCGGTCGCGCGATCATGATGCCGCCACCGGTCGGGAACGGCTGTTGTGCGCCGGTCTCGTCGAACACGACGTAGCCGGCCTCGTCCGCGATGATCGCCGCCGCGAGGTGGTCCTCGGGGTGGAACTCACCGACGACGGCACCGGCGCACCGGCCCGCCGCGATGTGCGCCAGGGTGAGCGTCGAACTCCCCATGATCCGCGACGTACACAGGCGATCGGCCAGACCGGACAGGAAGTTCTCCATTCCCGGCCACGGCACATGCCCCGCCCAGTCGGTCAGCACCACCCCGCCGGTCAGCTCCCCGCCGATCGGGCGAGCGAGCGGCTCGCCGTTGCGAAAGGCTCCGCGACCGTGCACCGCGTGCAGCACCTCGTGCCGCCACGGGTCCGCGACCACGCCGAGGACGGGCCGGCCGGCGAGAGTCAGCGAGAGCGAGAAGGACGTCCAGGGCAGCCCGGCGGCCAGGTTCGTGGTGCCGTCGACCGGATCGCAGTACCAGGTCGGACCGTCGACCGCGGTTCCGCCGTACTCCTCGCCCACCACCACGTGGCCGGGGAGCCGCTCGGCGATCAGGTCGCGAACGGCGCGCTCGGTGGCGGTGTCGACGTCGGTCACCACGTCGGCCGCGTTCTTCTTCGTCGCGATGATCCCCAGCGGGGTCGTCTCCAGCAGTTGGATGGCCTGCGCGGCCGCGTCCAGCGCGACCGCGAGCGATTCGTCGAGATCGACCTCGACGCCGGTGGTTCCCCGGTCAGCGGACATGGTCGTCGATCACCCTTCTCAGCACACTGATGGTATTGCTCGTGATGCCGTCGACCCCGAGCGTCAGCAGATCCTTCATCTGGGCTGCGTCGTCGACCGTCCAGCAGGTCGCGGCCAGGCCACGGTCGTGCGCCCAGGCGACGGCAGCCGCGTCCATCATCAACCACGACGGGTTGAAGGACTCGGGCCGCAACCGCTCGACGACGTCGTCGCCGGGCAAGGCGCCGTCGTCGGTGTCCACGTCCCAGGAGAGCACGATCCGCGCGTCCGGGTCGGCCGCTCGGATCACGCCGAGCGCAGCCGGACGACCGCACCAGAGCACCTCGTCGGGCTCGAGCCAGCCGGCCTCCTGGGCGGATCGCACGACGTCGACGCTGCGCTCGGCCGGCGTGGGGGAGTCCAGGTCGATCAGCAGGGGAGTACCGGTGCCGCTGACGATCGCGAGCGCGTCCTGCAGGGTCGGGATGCCGCCGTCGACCGAGGTCAGAGTCGCCAGCTCGGCGTGGTCGAGGTCGCCGATCCGTTCGGGCCGACGCCACAACCGGGTCAGCGTGTCGTCGTGCAGGAGCACCGGCACGTGGTCGGCCGTGAGCTTGACGTCGATCTCCACGACGTCGGCGCCGGCCCGCAGAGCACCCGCCACCGCGGGCAACGTGTTCTCGCGATGCCCGCGCGGATCGCCCCGATGCGCGACGGCAAGGGGGCGGTCGGCCCGGCCGAGCCGCACCCGACCTCTCGGCGTCGTCGAGCACACGCGAGCACCGTAGCGGACGGGCTCAGTGCACGTCGGGAGCGAGCTCCTTCTGCTGCTGCATCACTGCCCCGACGACGCGGTAGCCCAGCTTCTCGTTGATGGCGATCATGTGGTCGTTCGATCCGGCGTTGTCGGTGTCGATCGTCTCGAGCTGCGGTTCGATCTCCGCGAGCCACGCGAGCATCTCGGCCTTGAGCAGCATGCCGAGGCGATGACCCCGGTGCTCGCGGACCACGGCGGTCAGCCACTGGTGGCCGTACGTCGGGGCCTCCGGGTGCAGGCTCACCGTCGTCTGCCCGGCCGGCGCGCCGTCGCTGCGGCGCCGGGCCATCACCGTGTGCTTGCGGCCGCCACGGCGCTCCTGACCCTCCTCCGAGGCGCGCATCCGATCGACCGACGGGACCTCGTCCTCCCAGGCGGAGTCGTCGCGCGGGGCGTCGTTGATCGCCGCGTCGATCTCGACCATGGCCTCGATCAGATCGTCGGGGATGCGGTCGCTGAACCGGACGAGCTCGTAGTCGGCGGCCGCGACGCGTGCGGCGGCGAGCTCCCGGGCCACCACCTCGCGATCGACCTCGGCCAGCACCTGGCGACGGAACACCTCACGAAGGACGCCGTGATAGCCGTGCTTCTCGGCGAACCGCTCCTCAGGCTCCACACCCTCTCGGGTACCCGACATCACGGTCATACGGCCGTTCGCACGAGCCCAGGCCTCACCGACGCCCAGCAGGGCGCTCCCGATGCCGCGACGTCGCCAGTCCGGATGCACGATGACCGCGAGGTACGCGTTGCCCAGGTTGTCGTAGGTGGAGTACCAGATCTCCAGCAGGGCGATGATCTTCTCCGGGTCGGTGCCGGGCGGCGCATCCTGGCCGGCGCGGACGACGAACGTCAGCGGAGCCTCGCCGTCCCAGCCGTATTCGAGGTTCGCCCGGGTCACCCGCGGCACGCTCGGCGTTCCCTGGAACTCATACGTCAGCCGATTGGCCTCGTTGATCGCGACGATGGCGTCGACGTCGGTGTCGGACAACGTCGATGCGTCGAGATGGGTCACGGGCGGGAGGCCCGCGGGCCAGCCGGTCAGGTCCAAAGCAGCGCTGCTCATCTGCTGATGATGACCCTGGTGGCCGCGGACGGCCAAGGGTTTTCCGGGCACGGTGCGGGCCGGGCGGCGGGCGGGTTTGTCGGTGCCCGCCGCGTCGGAGTAGCGTCGGCGCATCATGGCGATGCGGCGTCTCCTCCTTGGCTGCCGCGTTGGGGACAGCTGAGAAGCCGGGAATCCCCACCGCGGAGGCTTTCCCCTGCCCGGCGCACCCAGTTCGATCACCCCAGGAGCGCCCGATGTCCGCCAGCACCGAACCTGCCACCAGCACCAACCCTGCCGTCCCGACCGGCGCCGTCACCGGCAGCCGCGCGAACACCCAGCAGCCGAGCCCGATGCCCTTCTCGAGGTATCGGCCGTTCCACGAGCGAAACCCCATCAGCCTTCCCGACCGCACGTGGCCGGACGCCCGCATCGACGCAGCCCCGCGCTGGCTCACCACCGATCTGCGTGACGGCAACCAGGCCCTGATCGACCCGATGACACCGGCCCGCAAACGCCGGATGTTCGAGCTCCTGATCCGCATGGGCTACAAGGAGATCGAGGTCGGGTTCCCGGCTGCCAGCCAGACGGAGTTCGACTTCATCCGCGACCTCATCGAGGCCGGCCGGATCCCCGACGACGTGCGGATCTCCGTGCTCACCCAGGCTCGCGAGGAACTGATCGAACGCACCGTCCAATCGCTGGTGGGCGCGAAGAACGCCACCGTGCACATGTACAACGCGGCCGCTCCGGAGTTCCGCAAGGTCGTCTTCGGCTGGCCCGGTGACGGTCGCGAGCAGTGCCGGGCGATCGCGACCCAGGGCACGCAGGCGGTGGTGAAGTTCGCCGAGTCCTACCTGGGTGGGACGAACTTCGGCTACGAGTACTCGCCCGAGATCTTCATGGACACCGAGCTCGATTTCGCCCTGGAGTTGAGCGAAGCCGTGATGGACGTCTGGCAGCCCGAGCCCGGCCGCGAGATCATCCTGAACTACCCGTGCACTGTCGAGCGATCCACGCCCAACGTCTATGCCGACCAGATCGAGTGGATGAGCCGCAACCTCTCCCGCCGCCAGCACGTCGCACTCTCGGTCCACACCCACAACGACCGTGGCACCGCCGTCGCCGACGCCGAGCTGGCCGTCATGGCCGGCGCCGACCGCATCGAAGGCTGCCTGTTCGGCAACGGCGAACGGACCGGCAACGTCGACCTGGTGACACTGGGGCTGAACCTGTACAGCCAGGGGATCGACCCCCAGGTGGACTTCTCCGACATCGACGACATCCGTCGCACCGTCGAATACTGCAACCAGATCGACGTGCATCCCCGGCATCCCTACGTCGGTGACCTCGTCTACACCGCGTTCTCCGGATCGCACCAGGACGCGATCAAGAAGGGCTTCGAGGCGCTCGAACGCGACGCGGCCGCGGCGGGCCGGCCGGTCTCGGAGATGCCCTGGCAGATCCCTTACCTGCCGATCGACCCGCTCGAGCTGGGCCGCAGTTACGAGGCCGTCATCCGGGTGAACTCTCAATCAGGCAAGGGTGGGATGGCCTACCTGCTGAAGACCGAGTTCAACTACGACCTCCCACGGCGACTGCAGGTCGAGTTCAGCCGGGTGGTCCAGTCGCGGACCGACGCCGACGGTGGCGAGGTGTCCGCGCAGACCATCCACGACCTCTTCATCGAGGAGTACCTGGGCTACGACGACCTGATCCTCGGTTCGGTCCGCAGCGACCAGGACGGCGACGGACGCGACCAACTCGACGTCGTGCTGCTCGACTCGAGAGACGTCGAGGCGGGCGCACCGGCCGCGCGGCGACACATCTCCGGCGAGGGCAACGGTCCGATCGCCGCGTTCGTCGACGCACTCTCCCAGGTCGGTGTGCACGTGAAGGTCCTCGACTACACCGAGCACGCACTGTCCTCAGGCGGCGACGCGGCCGCGGCAGCCTACGTCGAGTGCTCGATCGGCGACGGCGTCTTCTGGGGCGTCGGCACCGACTCGAACATCATGCGGGCGTCGTTCCGGGCCATTCTCTCGGCGGTCCACCGGGCGCGCCTCGCCCGGTGACGGGCGGGGTCGACGAACTCCGGCGCGCCACGGCGGCGACCTGGCCGGCGATCGTCGTGGAGCCGCTGGGTGACTGGGTGCTGAGATCGAGTCACGGCTACACCGGGCGGGCGAATTCCGTGCTGGTGAACGGAGATCCGGGGTTACCGATCGCCGCCGCGGCTGACGCCGTCGTCGCGTTCTACCGCCGGCACGGGCAATCGCCGCTGGCCCAGGTGGTCATCGGGGCCCCGGAGGATGCAGTGCTGCGCAGCGCAGGCTGGGCGGACGCCCGTCCGACCGAGGCGGACTGCTGGGTGATGAGTCGGCCGGTGGCCGGCTTTGCCGGAGGCGGCGGTGAGGTGGACGGTGTGCGGCTCGGTCCACTTGACGGCGCGTGGTTGGCCACTCGGTTCCCGGACGGCGTGCCGCCCGGCGCACGAGCCGTGCTGGAGGGTTCGGGCCACGTGGTGTTCGGATCCGTGCGCGACACGGCCGGTCAGCTTGTCGGCCTCGGTCGCGGCGCGGTTGCCGACGGACACGTCGGGGTGACCGCCCTCTGGGTGGCGGAGTCCCGGCGGCGTGAAGGCATCGGCTCGCGACTCCTGTCGACGCTCGTCGGATGGGGCCGAGGGCACGACGCGACGACGGCGTTCCTCGAGGTCCTCGACGACAATCTCCTGGCCAGGCAGGTGTATCACCGTGCCGGTTTCGTCGATCGCTACCGGTACCGCTACCTCACGGTCGGCCCTTCCTGACTCACCGGGCGCCGGATCGGCGGGAGCGACGCACCGCGAATGCGATGGCAACGCCGATCAGGGCTGCGGCAGCGGCTCCTGCGCCGGCCGCGATCCCCACGAGTCCCCAGCCCGGGCCGCTCGCCGACGGGGGGCTGTTCGAGTCCGCCGACGCCGACGGCGTCGCCGTGGCGGTGGTTGACGTCGCCGAAGGGCTGGCGGATGGGGTCGCGTCGGTCGTGGTCGCATACTCGGGCTGACCCTTCGGCGTCCCCTCGACGGCGAGCGCGAGCGTGATCGGCAGCACCCGACCGGCCGTGGCCGCGGTGGATGCCCGAACCTGCACCGACACGAAATAGTCCCCGGCCACGGAGGCGTAGGACGCCTTCGGCCGGGCGTCTCCCTCGAGAGCGACCAGACTTCCGTGCACGATCTCCCGGTTGCGGACGCGCACTTCCGGCGAGGAGGCCGTCAGCTTGACCCGATTGTCGCCCTGCAGCACTGCGCTCTGCTTGGACAACGGCACCCGGGAGGAGGAGTAGACCACCGAGGCGACCGTCACGGTCTCGAAGTTGCTGAGACCCCACCCTCCGGTCGTCGCCGGCGCGGACACGGTGGACCGGAGCCGCTGCCCGGGCTCCAGCCGGACCCGGTAGAACACGCTCTCCCCGACGGCAGGGGCGTCGCGGTAGGTGCCGGGCGTCAGCAACGGAGCATCGGTGAACGAGGTGCCGCCGACGGTCCGCTTCGCCGGCTCCCGGGCGGGGACCACGGGTCCGGTCAGTCGGTATGACGAGACGGGGCGTGGAAGGGCGGCCGCGTTGGTGATCCCGGGCTCGCTCGAGACGAGGATCTCGGCCGGCGCCACCTTCGTGTTGCCGCTCCGCGAGGCGCGCTCGACCGCCAGCACCAGGGGGTCGGTCGTGCACGCCGGGACCTTCGCTCCACTCACGACCGCTCCCGACACGACGACCGTGGCGTCGGCAGTCTCGCTCAGGGTCTGGACTTCGTCGCAGCTCTCGCCGTCTTCGGTGGCGAGCTTCAGGTACCAGTTCTCGGCGTTGTAGCGGCTGGTCGGCGGGACGAGGCTGTTCACCGAGGCGGTCACGGTGTCGCCGGGCCGCCGCTCGATGCGATAGAACCGTTGGTCGCCGGTGGCACGAAAGCGATCGCGGTACTGGCCGACCGTGAGCCCAGGCGCCGTCGCCGGATCGGCGGTGCCGGTGACGGGCGTACCGGTGATCGCGAACGGCCGCAGCGCGCGCTGGGTGATCTTGCGCAGGGCCTCCGACAGGTCATCGGCCTGGTCGGCGTCGTAGTAGGAACCGTCGCCGGCGGCCGCGATGCACCGCAGCTGCTTGCGTGCCTTGCCGCCGACGTTCAAGCCGATGGCGTTGAACTGCAGGTCCACCCCGGCGCCGGCGAGCTTGCGGGCGGTCGGGCAGGGGTCGCCGGTGCAGGACTCCTCGCCGTCGGAGATGAGGACGACGACGCGGCGGCCCTTCCCGCCGAGGTCGTCGACGGCCTTGCCGAGGGAGTACGCGATCGGCGTCTCGCCCACCGCCTCGAAGGTGTCGACGGCCTTGTACATGCTCGTCCGGTCGAGCGGGCCGATCGGCATCACCAGCCTCGTGTCACGGCAGGCTTTCGGGTTGGTCGCCTTGGGCTCGGCGATCTCCGACCCGTAGACGCGCAGGCCCACCTGGGTGCCCGGCGGCAGTGCGTCGGCGACCTCCTTCAGGGCGTTCTTGGCGGCCGCGAACTTGGTGCCACCGGACGAGAGCTTCTCGTTCATCGATCCGGAGACGTCCAGCACCAGCAGGACCTTCGCCGGGTCCTCGGCATGCGCGACCAGCGGTGCGGACACGCCGGCGACGACGACCACCAGAGTCAGCACGAGCAGGAGTGTCCGTGTGAGTCGGGTCGTGGTCACGCCCTGTTCCCCCTGGTGTGCGATGGCCGACGGATCGCGAACGGTAGACAGTGCACCGACCAGACGCCAACTCCCGTCGGGTCGGCGCCGCCTCACTCCGGTTCGTTACCGCTCTTCGAGCCCAACCGGAACGGCGTGTCGACGCCCTCGTACATCAGATGCGCGACCATCCCGACAGCCGCGTGTTTGAGGTTGTGGCAGTGGTCCATCCAGATGCCGGGGTTGTCGGCGACGAACGCGATGTCGAAGCTCTCGCCGTCCCGCACGTCGAGCGAGTCGAACCACCACGGACTGCCGGTCGCCGCCACGCCGTCACGGGAGAGCACGACGGCCCGGTGCCCGTGCAGGTGCATCGGGTGGACCTCGCCGCTGTGGTTCGCCAGATGCATGACGACGATGTCGCCCTGCCGGACGACGAACATCGGCACGTCGGGGTACAGGTGGCCGTTGATCGACCAGAACATCCCCGGACGGCCCTCCACGAAGCCCGGCCGCCGGCCGATGCGGTAGTCGAAACGGCGCGTCGCTATGGTCGGGTCGAAGCCCAGCGGAGCGGGTTTTCCGTACGACAGCGGGTCGAGTTCGGCAGTCGGTTGCGCAGGTGCCGGTGGAGTCGGCGCCAGCTCGGGTCCGACGACGACGGCCGTGCTGGCCGAGAGCTGGACCCGCACCGCCGTGCCGTCGGCCGGCGCGGTCACCTCGAGGTCGGCCCGACCGCCGGCGGTGACGGTGACCGAGCGCCCGGCCACTCGCGTCGGGTGGCTGACGTCGTTGCCGTCGATGGCCGCCAGCCGGAACGGGCAGTCGGTCCAGACGGCCATCGGCCCGTTGTCGGAGTTGACGACACGCACCCGGACGACCGATCCGGGAGCGGCAGCGACCCGCAGATCGCCCGGCTTCCCGTTGATCGTCCGCACCCCGCCGTAGACGTGGGCGAGTGCGGTCACGTCGCCACTGCCGCCACGTCCGCCACCGTCGTCGCCGGCGTCCGGACGGGGGAGGACGACGAGAGCCCCGATGAGGCCGCCGGCGACCTGGGTGTCGGACACCTGGTGGGAGTGGTACCAGTACGTTCCGGCCCGGTCGACGACGAAGCGGTAGGTGAACTCACCGCCGACCGGGACCCGGTCCTGTGTCACGCCTGCCACGCCGTCCATGGCGTTCGGCACGTCGACCCCGTGCCAGTGCAGGGTGATGCCGGCCCGGACCGACGCATTGGTCAGGTGGACCTCGACCAGTTGCCCGACGACCGCCCGGATCTCCGGGCCGGGCGACGTCCCGTTGAGCGTGTAGCCGGCAAGCGTGCGGTTACCGATGTGAAGGCTTTCCTGTCGCGCCACCAGATCGACCGTCACGTCCGCCGGACGCCGCGGATCGGCGACCAGGTCCGTGACGTTGCGCATCGGGGGCGCCCGGGTCGCTCCGGTGGCGGGCATCGCATGGCCGGGCGCCGCGCCCATCGCCTCGACCCGCGGACCGCCGCCGAAGTCGAGGTACCCCATCGACATCACCGAGAAGCGCCCCGGAGTCAGGCTGCCGAACCACATCCAGGCGAGCGGGACGACGATGACGAGCGCAGCGACGACCGGGGCCGCGATCCGCAGCCGGCGGCGGCGACGCGCCTTCTTCGCGGTGCGCGCGTCGTCAGCCTGCGCTGGGTGCGGCCGTTGCATCGGTCACCGGCGCGGCCGGCGTGGTCGCGGTGTCCGATCTGGACGCGACGGCTTTGCCCACGCGCATGGCGGCCGTGATCGAGACCCCGAACAGCACGAGCGCGACGAGGCCGTGGAGCATGCCCAGCCCGGGGACGCTGTGAGCGGCGAGGCCGAGCACGACCTGGACGACGACAGTGCCGAAGGTGATGAGCGCCCACATGACCCCGCCCGGGATCTTTGCGAAGAACGAGAGGATCACGAAGAGCAGCGCGACCACGGGGATGACCATCGTGCCGAAGATGCCGTGCACGGCGAACCCGACCAGCCCGGGGAAGCTCGTGGTGTCGGACTCGATCGCCGCCTTGTCGAGGGTGGCGCCGTCCTCGATCCACTTCGTGAGGCCGAACACGGCGTAGGCGATTGCCGCGGCCTGGACGACGACGAGGGCGGCGATGAGGTAAGCGAACACCTTGTAGACAGTCTTCATGGCGAGCCTTCCTGCTCCGGGGGTCAGACTGGCTTTGCCGCAATGATGACGATCTGTCACCGCCACCGCATCAGTGTTTCCCCGGATTTCTCCCGGACGAGCCGATTTTCGGTGCTCGACCGCTCGACGGTGTCCCGAAGTTCGGCGGTACGTGATCGGTCGATCACGGTTCGTCGCTACCAGGTGTGACTGGTCAGCTCTGGAGGTAGGCGAGCACGGCCAGTACGCGGCGGTTGTCGTCGTCGGACTGCGCGAGATCGAGTTTCGCGAAGATGTTGGCGATGTGCTTGCCCACGGCCTTCTCCGTCACCACCATCGCCGCTGCGATCGCTGCGTTCGACCGACCTTCCGCCATATGACCGAGGACCTCGCGCTCTCGCGGAGTCAGCCGCGACAGCGGCTCGTCCCGGCGCGCCAGGAGGTGGGAGACCACCTCGGGGTCCATCACGGTTCCACCCGCGGCCACGCGTTCCACCGCGTCGATGAACTGGCCGACGTTGCTGACCCGGTCCTTGAGGAGATAGCCCACCCCGCCCTGGGCGCTCGCGAGGAGCTCGCGTGCATAGCAGCTGCTCGACGTACTGGGAGAGGACCAGCACCGGAAATCCGGGCCGCTCCTTGCGTGCTCCCACCGCCGCGCGTAGGCCCTCGTCCGTTCCGGTCGGAGGGAGCCGGACGTCGACCACGGCGACGTCGATGTCCTCGCGGGTGAGCGCGCGGACCAACGACGGCTCGTCGGCGACGGCGTCGACGACCTCGATGTCGTGCGCTTCCAGCAGCCGGATCAGACCCTCGCGGAGGAGGGCGTGGTCTTCGGCGAGAACGGCTCGCACGTGGGGATCTCCATCGTGACCAGAGTGGGGCCCCCGGGAGGGCTGGACACCGACAGGGTGCCATCGAATGCCGCGAGCCGTCGGCCCAGCCCGGAGAGCCCGGATCCGTCGCCGCGGTCGGCACCGCCCACACCGTCGTCCGCGACCGTCACGATGAGCGTCTCGTCGGCGAGCGCCATGCGGATGTAGGCACGGTCGGCGTGTGCGTGCTTGCCGATGTTGGCCATCGTCTCGGAGACGACGAAGTAGGTGCACGCCTCCACCGGGGCAGGCAGGCGGTCGTTGTCGGCCGGCCCGAAACCCGTCGTGTAGACGCTGGTCGGGATGGGTGCGTCCAACGCGATCGCGCGGACCGCACCGACGAGCCCGCGGTCGGCGAGGACCGGCGGGAAGATCCCGCGGACCAGGTCGCGGAGCTCGGCCAGCACGGTCGACGTCGCCTCGCGGGCCTCGCCGATGAGCGCGCGCGCACGTTCGGGATCGGTCGTGATCAGCTCGTCCGCGAGCCCGAGACTCATGCCGAGCGCGACCAGCCTGGCCTGCGCGCCGTCGTGCAGGTCGCGCTCGATCCGCCGGATCTCCGCCGCCGCGGCGTCGACGGTGATCGAACGGCTGACCTGCAGGGCCTGGACCCGACCCTTGAGGATCGCGCCCTCGGTCGGCCCGAGAAGGCTCTTCGTCATCGTGGCCCACGCGAGCATCAGCGGCCGGCTGAACGACCACCACAAGCCGAACAGCAGGATGGCGATCGGCCACATCACGAAGCCCTCGGCCGGGTCGGTCAACGTGAAGAAGCCGAACGGCTCGTCGAAGACGCCGGCCGGGGTGACCGCGAGCAGGAACGGATAGACGAGGTAGAAGATCGCCCCGGCGGCCATCGAGACGACGAGCGTGGTGAGGATGAGCCCGGCGGTCGCCTGGACCAGGACCCAGGCGAGATCGCGCCACGTCGCCACATCGGTGAGCACCCAGCGCAGGCGGGCGAACCAGCCCTGCCCGGTGAAGCCGCGGTAGGGGCGGACGACCGGCGCGCCCAGGATGCGGCCCGCGAGGCGGCGGAACCCGTTGGCCCACCAGCGCAGCGCAGCCGTCGACGCGATCAGGACCGGGATGCCGATCCAGACGATGATGAGGCTCAGACCGACGGTGGACCCGACGAAGAACAGGAGCCCGATCTCGGCCACGACGGTCAGCACGAAGGCAGCGACCGTGAGCATGACCCGATTCACCCGGCCATTGTGGCTGGGTGTGCCCACGACGACAGGGGTGCTGTCCCCACCATTGCTCCGGGTGCCGATACCAGTGCGGGCGCGCCCGTCGCGAGGAAGCCTTGGTTGCATGACCGCAACCTTCGATCCGCCCCGCCCGACTCCGGTCGCCTCGGCGCCCCGTCGGCAGAGCACGTTCGGCCCCTTGGCCACGGCCGTCCGCAATGCCGGATTCCTCGAGCGGCGTATCGGGTGGTACGTCCGGCTCGCGTGCCTGATCCTCGGTGGGATCGCGTTGACGGCTGCGGCTGTCGTGCTCCTCTCGCACACGTGGTGGGCGGTGCTGCTGGCGATCCCGGCGGCGCTGCTGTCGACGCAGGTGGGCTTCTACGGTCACGACGCGGGTCATCAGCAGATCAGTTCGAGCAAGAAGACGAACCGCGTCATCGGCCTGATCGCCGGCAACGTGCTCGGTGGGCTGAGCTACGGCTGGTGGCAGGACAAGCACCTGCGGCACCACGCCAACCCGAACCACGAGGGACTCGACCCCGACGTGGCCGAGGGCATCATCGTGTGGAGCGAGCGCCAGGCGGCGAAGCGGACCGGCTTCGGTATCTGGCTGGCGCGGCACCAGGCGCAGCTGTTCTTCCCGCTGCTCACGTTCGAGGGATGGAACCTGGCCGTGGCCGGGATGCGGTCGCTGCGAAGCAGGCCGAAGCGTCAGCGCGTGCTCGAGGCTTCGCTGCTCGTGATGCGGCACGTGGTCTGCCTGGTGTTCCTGTTCGTCTTCCTCACCCCCGGCCAGGCCGTCGTGTTCATCCTGATCCACCAGGCGGTGTACGGCCTCAACCTGGGCATGGCGTTCGCCCCGAACCACAAGGGCATGCTGATGCCCGAGCCCGGCGTGAAGCTGGACCACCTGCACAAGCAGGTCCTCACCTCGCGGGACGTGAGCGGTGGCTGGCCGGTCGACTTCTACCTCGGCGGTCTCAACTACCAGATCGAGCACCACCTGTTCCCGAGCATCGCCCGGCCGAACCTGAGGCTCGCCCAGCCGATGATCCGCGACTACTGCCTGATCCAGGGACTGCCGTTCCGCAACGTCGGATTCTTCCGCTCCTACGCCGAGTGCCTGCAGCACCTGCGCGAGGTGGGCAAGACCGCGGGACGCGAGGCGCCCGTCGTCATGTCCGACGTCGACGTAGCCGCCTAGGTCAGACCGCACACCCTCGTCGGACTTTCGCGCCCGACTGGTCGCGTCCTCACGTCCGTGCGGCGTGTCGCGCGCGGACGCGCCCACTCCGGGTCAGCCGCGCCGGGGGTGCACCCGGGCACAATGGGCCCGTGGGCCTCTACCGGGATCGAGCCGTCGTGCTGCGCCGGTACAAGCTCGGCGAGGCCGATCGCATCATCACGTTGCTCACCCGCCACCACGGCGTCGTCCGAGCCGTGGCCAAGGGAGTCCGCCGAACGAGCAGCCGCTTCGGCGCGAGGCTCGAACCTGCCATGCACGTCGACCTCCAGCTCGCCCAGGGCCGATCGCTCGACATCGTCACCCAGGTCGAGACGGTCGACGCCTTCGCCGAATCGCTCACCACCGACTACCCGGCCTACACCAGCGCCACCGTCGCTCTCGAGACGGCCGAGCGGCTCTGCGGCGCCGACGGTGAGCCCGCCACTCAGCAGTACCTCCTGCTGGTCGGCGCGCTCCGGGCCTTCGACACCGGCGCCCACGACCGCGGCCTGGTCCTCGACTCCTACCTGCTCCGGGCGCTGTCCGTCGCGGGTTACGCCCCGTCCTTCTCCGAGTGCGCACGGTGCGGTGCGCCTGGTCCGCACTCGGCGTTCTCACCCGGCGCCGGCGGCATGGTCTGCTCGGTCTGCCGGCCCGGCGGGGTGGCGATGCCGGCGGGCGACACGGTCCGGCTGCTCGCCTCGTTGCTGACCGGCGACTGGGCGGTGGCCGAACTCGCCACCCCGAGCCAGCGCCGGGAGGCCGACGGTCTGGTCACGGCGTTCCTCCAGTGGCACCTCGAACGCGGCCTCCGCTCGATGCCGCTACTCGACCGTGGCCTGCCGGCCGGCGCCTGAGTCGATCGTGAGCCCCAGCAGCCCGCAGCCCCAGCAGCCCGAGTCCGGCGCCGGTCCCGCCGCCACCGCACCCCTCCGGCGCTACGCCCCCGTCAGTCCCGCGCGAGCTCGTCCCCCGCCATGTCGCCGTCGTGATGGACGGCAACGGGCGGTGGGCGAACGCGCGCAACCTGCCGCGCACCGAGGGGCACGCCCGCGGCGAGGCCGTGTTGCTCGACGTGGTCGCCGGCGCCATCGAGATCGGCGTCACCCACCTGTCGGCGTACGCGTTCTCGACGGAGAACTGGGTCCGCTCACCGGATGAGGTCCGCTGGTTGATGGGCTTCAACCGGGACGTGATCCGGCGTCGCCGGGACGAGATGCACAGCTGGGGCGTGCGGGTGCGGTGGGCGGGACGACGGCCGCGGTTGTGGCGCAGCGTCATCAGCGAACTGGAGAAGGCCGAGGAACTCACCGCCGGCAACAAGGTGCTCACCCTGACGATGTGCGTGAACTACGGCGGCCGGTCCGAGATCGCCGACGCCGCCCGGGCGATCGCCCTCGACGTGGCCGCCGGCAAGGTGAAGCCCGGGAAGGTCGACGAGCGACTGTTCCGGCGCTATCTCGACGAGCCCGACATGCCCGACGTCGACCTCTTCTGGCGGTCCTCAGGTGAGCAGCGACTGTCGAACTTCCTCCTGTGGCAGTCCGCGTACGCCGAGATGATCTTCGACGACGTGCTCTGGCCCGACGTCGACCGGCGCGACCTGTGGCGTGCCATCGAGACCTACGCCGGTCGTGACCGCCGGTACGGCGGTGCCGTGGACGTGGTCGCCCGATAGCGTGACCAGGGCCGGCTCGAGAGTCCGAACCCTGGAGGGTCCATGCACGAGGTCAGAGGTGTCGTCGCGCGCGCCAAGGGTGCGCCGGTCACGGTCGAGACGATCCACGTACCCGATCCCGGCCCCGGCGAGGCGCTCGTCAAGGTCGCGGCCTGCGGCGTCTGCCACACCGACCTGCACTACCGCGAGGGCGGCATCTCCGACGACTACCCGTTCCTGCTCGGCCATGAGGCCGCCGGCACGGTCGAAGCGGTCGGCGACGGCGTCACCGAGGTCGCTCCCGGCGACTACGTGATCCTCAACTGGCGCGCCGTCTGCGGTCAGTGCCGTGCCTGTCTCCGCGGCCGGCCCTGGTACTGCTTCAACACCCACAACGCGACGCAGAAGATGACGCTGGCGGACGGGACCGAGCTGTCGCCGGCCCTGGGCATCGGCGCGTTCGCCGAGAAGACGCTTGTGCACGCCGGTCAGTGCACGAAGGTCGATCCGGCCGCGTCGCCCGCCGCCGCGGGTCTGCTCGGCTGCGGGATCATGGCCGGTCTGGGCGCGGCGATGAACACCGGCAACGTCGGCCGCGGCGACACTGTCGCGGTCATCGGAGCGCGGCGGAGTCGGTTGCGCTGCCATCGCGGGCGCACGGCTGGCCGGCGCGTCCACGATCATCGCCGATCGACGTCGACCCGAGGAAGTTCGCCAACGCCACGAAGCTGGGCGCCACCCACACGATCGACTCCCGCGACGGCGACCCGGTGGCCGCGATGCAGGCCCTGACGAACGGGTTCGGGCCCGACGTGGTGATCGACGCCGTCGGGCGACCCGAGACCTGGAAGCAGGCGTTCTACGGTCGCGACCTGGCCGGAACGGTCGTCCTCGTCGGCGTTCCGACCCCCGAGATGACACTGGAGCTTCCCCTGCTCGACGTCTTCGGCCGAGGCGGGTCGCTCAAGTCGTCCTGGTACGGCGACTGCCTGCCCAGCCGCGACTTCCCGATGCTGATCGACCTCTACCTCCAGGGCCGGCTCGACCTCGACGCGTTCGTGTCCGAGCTCGTCGGCCTCGACGACGTCGAGGCGGCGTTCGAGAAGATGCACGGCGGCGAGGTCCTGCGGTCCGTGGTGATGCTGTGAGCGGCGACGTCCGGGTCGAACGTGTCGTCACCTCGGGCACGTTCTCCCTCGACGGCGGGACGTGGGACGTCGACAACAACGTCTGGCTGCTCGGCGACGACGACGAGGTGATCGTCGTGGACGCCGCGCACGACGCCGAGGCGATCGCGGCGGCCATCGGGTCCCGCCGGGTGCTCGCCAACGTCCTCACGCACGCGCACGACGACCACATCGATGCCGCCGGCGACCTGCACGACCTCGTCCACGACGGCCAGGGACCCGCGACCAGCTGGCTCCACCCGGATGACCGGATGCTCTGGGACGTCCTCTACTCCGTCGGGCCCGACCGCGACCTCGTCGACGGCACGGAGCTCGACGTCGCGGGAGTGGTCGTCCGTTCGCTCCACACCCCAGGCCATTCGCCCGGGAGCACCTGTCTGTACGTGCCGGCGCTCGGCGTCCTCTTCAGCGGGGACACCTTGTTCGCCGGCGGCCCCGGCGCGACCGGGCGGTCGTACTCCGACTTCCCGACGATCATCGCGTCGATCCGCGACCGGCTGCTGACCCTGCCGCCCGAGACGGTCGTCCACACCGGACACGGCGACGACACGTCGATCGGCGCGGAGGCTCCCCACCTCGACGAGTGGATCGCGCGCGGCCACTGAGCCTGTCCCGGGGGGGGCTGACCGGGTGGCTCGACCGGTGCCGCACTCGCCGGGACTGGGCTCGACTGGTCGCTAACTCCCCGGGATCAGGCCCGACTGGTCGCAAACTCCCGGGCTCGCGGCGTGTTGCGTGACGACGCGCCCACTCGAAGTTCCGGCGGGCCCGGGTCTCGGCGACCCATGGCTCCGGCTACCGGGACTGGGCTCGACTGGTCGCAAACTCCCCGGGTTCAGGCTCGAGTGGTCGCTAACTCCCCGGGACTGGGCTCGACTGGTCGCTAACTCCCGGGCGTGCGGCGTGTTGCGTGACGACGCGCCCACTCGGCGGGCTGGTCTCACTCCTCCCGCACCCTCAGAGGTCGGCCAGCGCCACCACGGCCGCGATGAACGCCACCCCCACGAACGTCAGCACCAGCGTCAGCCGGGACGGGTGCCGACTGTGCGCCTCGGGCAGGATGTCGCCGGTCGCCAGATACAGCAGGAACCCGGCGAAGAAGCCGAGGTACAACGCCTCCACCGAGTGCGGCAGCGTGACCACCAACGTCAGGGCGGCACCAGCGATCGGCGCGAGCGCGTCCAGCATGAGCATCACCCGGGCCCGACGGGGCGAGTTCCCGTGCGCGACCATCAGGCTGACGGTGTTGAGGCCGTCCGCGAAGTCATGGGCGACAACGGCGATCGCCACCGTGAAGCCGACGCTGTTGTTCACCTGGAACGCGAGCCCGATGCCGATCCCGTCGAGGAACGAGTGCCCGATCAGTGCGATCGCGGACGCGATGCCGATCTGAGGATGCTGGTGACTCCCGTACTCCGCCTCGTGCGCGTCGTGCAGCGCCATGGTCCGCTCGACCGTGTGGAGGAGCAGGAAGCCCACCACGAACGCGAACATCACGGCCGGCAGGCCGAACAACGTCAGACCGCCGCCGAGCTCGAACACCTCCGGTAGGAGGTCGAACGCCACCAACCCGAGGAGGACCCCCGCGGTGAACCCGAGGATGAGATGGAGGCGGTCGCGATGTCTGAGCGCGAAGAGCCCCCCGAGAGTCGTCGAGACGACGGCGGCCAGCGCGACGAGGACGACCATCAGAGACCGGCGCCGGCTCCGGCTGCACGGGCGACCAGGACGACCAGGAGGACGACGAAGGAGCCGATCCGCAATGCGACCCTGGTGCGCCCGCCGGACGTTCCGAGCAGGACGACGAGCCAGCCGAGAACCAGCACGATCACGGCGAGGCAGCCGGTGGCCACCCACCGGGGTCCGAACAGACCGAGCAGGATGAGTACCGCGAACACCGCCGTCAGGACGAACCGGGGCAGCTGACTGAGACTGGCGAGAAGCGGTGCGCTGGCGCGGACCACACGGTGACGCAGGCCGGACACGCCGGCGTCGGGTGCGGACACGGCGAGCTCCTGGAAGTGGGTGTGCGGGACGAACCGGGCAGCGCAGCGGGCATGCGGGCCGAAACCGGCGGGGACAGTCGGGCGTGAACGCCGACAATGATCCCGTGATGATCATGATCACCCGGTTCCGGGTGCCCGACGAGCACGCCGCTGGGTTCCGCAGTCAAGCACATGAGGCCGCCGAATCCCTCGCCGCGCAGACCGGGTGGGTCGGCGGTGAAGTCGTGCGGTCTGTTGACGACCACCGTTCCTGGGTTCTCACGGCCCGCTTCGAGCACGGCGGCGCGCTGCGGCGGGCGCTCGGAGCCGGTCCGGTGCGGTACGCGTTGATGGGTCTGCAGCGGTGGGCGCTCGACGAGCCCAGCATCTTCGAGGAACTCGCGATCGGCGGCCAGTCCGAACTCGGCGTCGATGCCCTGCGCTGAGGGCGCCGACGCCGCGGATTCGTTCGGGCAACCGCCCCGGCGATACCCTCGGGAGCGCTACGCCTGCGTGCGGAGCCCGGTCTCGAGCCCGCGAGGTTCGACCGGCGGTCCGCCGACAGGGCCACCGACGAGTCCATCAGCCCGTTCGTGAGCGACGGGATCAGCGAGTAGAGAAGAGGTCATCGCGTGCCTGCCAACGCCCTGGGAGCCCGCAACGACGCCGTGGTCAGCCTGGCCAAGCGTCGAGGTTTCGTCTTCCCGTCGGCGGAGATCTACGGCGGGTCGCGATCGGCCTGGGACTACGGACCCCTCGGGGTCGAGCTGAAGGAGAACATCCGCCGGCAGTGGTGGAAGGCCATGGTGACCAGCCGGGACGACATCGTCGGCCTCGACTCCGCCGTCGTACTGCCGCCCGCGGTCTGGGAGGCGTCGGGGCACCTGGAGACGTTCACCGATCCGCTCACCGAGTGCCAGAGCTGCCACAAGCGGTTCCGGGCCGACCACCTCGAGGAGGACTTCGAGGCGCGGAAGGGTCGCGCACCGCAGGGTGGGCTCGCCGAGATCGCCTGCCCGAACTGCGGCACGAAGGGCGCCTGGACCGAGCCACGCCAGTTCAACGGCATGCTCAAGACCTACCTGGGCGTGGTCGAGAACGAGGAAGGCCTGCACTACCTGCGGCCCGAGACCGCCCAGGGCATCTTCCTCAACTACGCGAACGTGCAGACCACCTCGCGCCGCAAGCCCCCGTTCGGCATCGCCCAGACCGGGAAGAGCTTCCGCAACGAGATCACGCCCGGCAACTTCATCTTCCGGACCCGCGAGTTCGAGCAGATGGAGATGGAGTACTTCGTCGAGCCCGGCACCGACGAGAAGTGGCACCAGTACTGGATCGACACCCGGATGGCGTTCTACACCGGGCTCGGGTTGAACCCGGACAACCTCCGGCTGTTCGAGCACCCGAAAGAGAAGCTGAGCCACTACTCGACGCGCACCGTCGACATCGAGTACCGCTTCGGCTTCGGCGCCAAGGAGTTCGACGAACTCGAGGGCATCGCGAACCGGACCGACTTCGACCTGACCACGCACGCGAAGCACTCCGGTACCGACCTGAGCTTCTTCGACCAGGCCACCGGTGAGCGCTGGGTGCCGTACGTCATCGAACCGGCGGCCGGACTCACCCGCTCGGTCCTCGCCTTCCTGCTCGACTCGTATGTGGAGGACGAGGCGCCGAACGCGAAGGGCGGTGTGGACAAGCGCACGGTGCTGCGTCTCGACCCCCGGCTCGCACCCGTCAAGGCTGCGGTGCTGCCGCTGTCGCGCAACGCCGACCTCACGCCGAAGGCCAAGGCGTTGGCCGCCGATCTACGCCAGGTCTGGAACGTCGACTTCGACGACGCGGGTGCGATCGGCCGTCGTTATCGGCGCCAGGACGAGATCGGCACGCCGTTCTGCATCACGGTCGACTTCGACTCGCTCACCGACGACGCGGTGACGGTTCGAGAGCGCGACTCGATGAGGCAGGAGCGGATCGGGCTCGACCGGGTCCGTGGCCACCTCGCGACCCACCTGATCGGGTGTTGAGCGCGCGTAGTCGGGGGACGGTGGGCCTGGTCGGGCTGATCGTCGTCGTCCTCCTCGCCTTCACGGCGTGCGCGAAGCTGATGGCCGACCCGAACGCGGCTCAGAGTCGGGCGCCGTCGGCGGCAGCGTCGCTGAAGCCGATGACCCAGCCGCGCAAGCCTTACCCGCTGCCCGACATGCCGCCGTCGCCCAAGAAGGCCGACGAGCTCGAGACGCTCGGCTATCGGCTCGAACGCGTGGTCTGGGCCTCGCTCGGCACGGTCGACCCCAAGACGCACGTCGCCTGCGACACGACGAACGACAAGCTGGTCACCGTCAAGGCGGCCCTGACCTTCCATTGCGACGTCAAGGCCCGCGGCGTCACGACCCGCTTCGTCGTCACGACCAAGACCGGGACCACCAGCATCGACTGGACCTTCAAGGTCGAGAAGCTGCCGATGACCACGAAGAAGATCGAGTACGAGGCCGCCAGGCAGGCCTTCGAGCCGGCCCGGGTCACCTGCGACGTCGACGGCACCGAACTCGTGCCGGTGGGCGTGCCGACGGCGGTGACGTGCTGGGTGGCTCAGACGGACAACACGTCGGTCGCCTACCGGGGCGGTCTGGACGCGACAGGCGTCATCACCTTCCGACCCGTGACCCCGAAGCCGACGACGCACACGCCGACCCCGACCACCTCGGTCTCGCCGTCGCCGGTGCCCGCGAAGGACTAGTTGTCCGGGTACCCGCAGCTGACCCGCCGATGCCCGAGCACTCCTCGCTCCGCCTCGGGTGGGGAACAATGGGTCACGCCATGACCACCACCGCCTTCGCGCCCCTCACCGCCCGCCCGCACGCCGATCCCGCCCTGCGGCTCGGACGGGTGGCGTCGTCGTTGCCGGTGGTCCTGGCGCCGATGGCGGGCATCACCAACGCCGCCTACCGCCGGCTGTGCCGGGAACAGGCGGAAGCAGGGGTCGCGGACGTGCAGGGCCCGGCTCGCACGACCGGTCCTGCGACCGATGCGGGTCGGCCGTCGGACGGTCTGTTCGTCTGCGAGATGGTGACGTCTCGCGGCGTCGTCGAGCGAGACCCGAAGTCGCTGTCGATGCTCGCTTTCGACCCGGGCGAACGCACGCGGTCGGTCCAGCTCTACGGCGTCGACCCCGCGACGCTGGCCACGGCGACCAGGATCATCTGCGCGGAGTACGGCGTCCAGCACGTCGACCTGAACTTCGGCTGCCCGGTGCCGAAGGTCACCCGCAAGGGTGGCGGTGCGGTCCTGCCCTACAAGCGGACGCTGCTCGGCGCCATCCTCTCCGCGGTCGTGGACGCGGCCGGGCCGTTCGACGTGCCGGTCACGATGAAGACGCGGATGGGCATCGACGACGCGCACCTCACCTACCTCGACGCCGGTCGTATCGCCGCCGATTCCGGTGTCGCGGCCATCGCCCTGCACGGGCGAACGGCCGAGCAGCACTACTCCGGAATGGCCCGTTGGGACGCGATCGCCGCGCTGGTCGACGCGGTCGACATCCCGGTCCTCGGCAACGGCGACGTGTGGTCGGCGGTGGACGCGGCCGGGATGGTGGCGGCCACCGGGTGCGCGGGTGTGGTCGTCGGCCGGGGTTGTCTCGGACGGCCCTGGCTCTTCCGCGACCTCGCCCGGCTGCTGCACCCAGCGGCCTCGCCGGATGCCCGGCCGGTGCTGCCGCGGTTGGGTGAGGTGCGCCGCACTGATGACCCGGCACGCCCAGCTCCTGTGCGACCTGATGGGGGAGGAGCGCGGCTGCCGGGACTTCCGCAAGCACGTGTCCTGGTACCTCAAGGGCTTCCCGGTCGGTGGCGAGCTCCGGGCAGCCGGTGGACTCGTCTCGACACTCGCCGAGCTGGACACGCTGATCGCTCGCCTCGATCCTGCACCTCGGCTATCCGGAGGCCGAGATCAGCGCGCCGCGCGGTCGGCAGGGAAGTCCTCGCCGGGTGGTGCTCCCCGACGGCTGGCTCGACGACACGGACGGTCTGGGCCTCGACCTCGCCGATGCCGAGACCGACGTCAGCGGTGGCTGAGTCGCCAGTACCGGCCGACGAGGACGACCGCGTCGGCGACGTGCGCGCGGGGTCCGGGCTACGGGCCGTCCGACGTGAGCCGGTGGGTGCCGGAGCCGCCGAAGGTCGCTACCCGGACGCCGTTCGAGCGGGACCGGGCGCGGGTGCTCCACAGCGCGGCGCTACGACGGCTGGGCGCCAAGACCCAGATCCACGGGCCGGGCAGCGACGACTTCGTCCGGACGAGGCTCACCCACTCGAACGAGGTCGCCCAGGTCGGTCGCGAGCTCGGCAAGGCGCTGGGGTGCGATCCCGACGTCGTCGACTCCGCGTGCCTGGCCCACGACCTCGGGCACCCGCCGTTCGGGCACAACGGCGAGCGTCGCCCTCGACGAGGCGGCCCAGCCGTGCGGCGGGTTCGAGGGCAATGCCCAGACGCTGCGCATCCTCACCCGGCTGGAGTCCAAGACGTTCGCGCCCGGCGGGTCGGAGCGTCGGCCTCAACCTGACCCGCGCGACGCTCTCGACGCCGCGATGCAAGTACCCGTGGGCCGCGGCGACGGGCCCGACGGCGGCGCGAAGTTCGGCGTCTACGCCGACGACGTGCCCGGTGTTCGAGCTGGCTGCGCGAGGGTGCTCCGGCCGAGCGTCGTTCCTCGAGGCGCAGGTCATGGACTGCGCCGACGACATCGCGTACTCGGTGCACGACGTCGAGGACGGCCTCGTCTCTGGCGGGTTGCCTCGCGCGCTCCACCGCGGCGGCCGAGCGCGACCGTGTCGTCGATCGCGCCGCGACTGGTACGACGCCGACGCGACCGACGACCGCCTCGACGCCGCACTCGCCGCCTGCAGGAGATGCCCGAGTGGCCGGCGGCGACGTTCGACGGGAGCCGGCGCCGAGCGGGCCGTGCTCAAGAGCCTGACCAGCGCGCTGATCGGCCGGTTCGCACAGCCGCCCGACCGCGACGCGCCGAGCGCCGTGGGGGAGGGCCCGCTGATCCGATTCGCCGCCGACCTGGTCGTCCCGCAGGGACCCGCGACGAGATCACGGTGCTCAAGTCGATCGCGGCCCACTACGTCATGCGCGCCGACGACCAGCGCCGCGGCCGCAGCGGCCGGCAGCGGGAGCTGCTGCCCGGACTCGTCGAGGTGCTGGCTCGCTCCGAGCGACCCGCGTACCTCGAGCCCGAGTTCGCCGACGACCATCGCGATGCCCCCGACGACGACCACCGGCTCGGGTGGTGATCGACCAGGTCGCGAGCCTCACCGACGTGTCGGCGCGACTGCTCCATGCCCGCCTGAACGCGTGACCACGCCCACCGCCGAGCTCGCGGCCACCGGTCGGACCGGGCTGTCCACAGCGGTCGGCGTCATCGCCGTGCGCTACTAGATTCAGCGACGTGGCGGGTCGGATCAGGGACGAGGACATCGCGGCGGTCCGCGAAGCGTCCGCATCGACGAGGTCATCGGCAATACGTCACGCTCAAGCACGGCCGGCGGCGGATCCCTGAAGGGCCTGTGCCCGTTCCACGACGAGAAGTCGCCGTCGTTCAACGTGCGTCCGGCCACGGCTTCTTCCACTGCTTCGGCTGCGGCGAGAGCGGGGACGTCATCACGTTCGTCCAGAAGATCGACGGGCTCACCTTCGTCGAGGCCGTCGAGCGGCTCGCCGACCGTGCGGGCATCCCGCTCCCCTACGACGAGGGCGGCCCGAGCGTCCAGCGTGACCGTCGGTCAGCGCGCTCGCCTGGTCGCGGCGCAACGCGAGCCGCGGCGAGTTCTACGCCGCGAGCAGCTGCACACCAGCGCCGCGGCCGAGATCGGCCGGCAGTTCCTCACCGACCGCGGCTTCGACCGCGAGGCAGCCGAGCAGTTCGGCATGCGGCTTCGCACCGCGGGACGGCGAGTCGCTGCTCACACACCTCCGCGGCCATGGGATTCACCGACGACGAGCTGATCACGGCCGGCCTGCCGCCACGGGCAGCGCGGTCCCTACGACCGGTTCCGCGGGCGGCTGCTCTGGCCGATCCGCGACGTGAGCGGCGACGTCGCTCGGCTTCGGCGCGCGGCGCCTGTTCGACGACGACCGGATCGAGGCGAAGTACCTCAACACCCCGGAGACTCCGCTGTACCGCAAGAGCACCGTGCTCTACGGGATCGACCTGGCCCGCCGCGAGATCGCCCGCACCAGCCAGGCCGTCGTCGTCGAGGGCTACACCGACGTGATGGCCTGCCACCTCGCCGGTGTCAGTACCGCCGTCGCCACCTGCGGGACGGCGTTCGGTGCCGACCACGCGAAGCTCCTGCGCCGGCTCCTGCTCGACGACGCCCAGATGCGCGGCGAGGTCATCTTCGCCTTCGACGGCGACGAAGCGGGTCAGAAGGCGGCGCTACGGACCTTCAACGGCGACGAGCAGTTCGTCGCGCAGACCTATGTAGCCGTGGAGCCGACGGGGCTCGATCCCTGTGAGCTCCGGCAGAAGTCCGGTGACGAAGCGGTCCGCGAGCTGGTCGCGCGGCGGATCCCGCTCTACCGGTTCGTCCTCGCGTCCGTGGTCGGACGCTACGACCTCGACCGGGCCGACGGTCGCATCGATGCGCTGCGTGCGGCCGCACCGCTGGTCGCGTCGGTGCGCGACCAGGCGAAGATCGGTGAGTACGTGCGCGAGGTCGCACGGATGATCGGACTCGACGTCGAGGTCGTCCGGGCACAGGTCGAGCAGGTGGGTGGCCGGGGCCGTCCCTCCGGCCGGTCGGCACCGCGCCGACCACCCGGTCACGACCGGCAGCTGCAGGTGGAGCGGGAACTCCTGAAGCTGGCCGTCCAGCGGCCGGCCCTGCTCGGCCCGGAATTCGACGTCGTCCCGATCGACGCCTTCACCGAACCGGCGTACCGCGCGGTGGCCGAGGCCATCGCCGCCGCCGGTGGCGTGGGCGTCGCCGCCGGGGGAGAGCGCTGGGTGCAGCAGGTCGTCGCGGCCGCTGCCGACGACGCCACCGGCGCGTTGATCGGCGGCCTCGCAGTCGAGGACGTCCATGTCCCGGCCGGGGGCGAGGCCGACGGGCGCTACGCCTCCACGCTCGTGGCCCGACTCCAGGAACTGCACGTGAGCCTCGAGATCACCGCCGTGAAGAGCAGTCTCGAGCGGATGAACCCGGTCACCCATCCCGACGACTACAACCGCCTGTTCGGTCTGCTCATCGGCCTGGAGCAGCGCCGCCAGCAGCTTCGCCGACAGGGTGCCAACGGCTTCGCCTGAGGCCACCGCCGCGCCGGTGCTGCGTCTGTACAGAGCCGGCACCTGGCCGCCGTCGTCCGCAAGCGGACGGGCGATGCACCGACCACCGGTGTCGTCGGGAACCCGGCCTGACTAGGGTCGTGTGGGTCGGTGCGGACATGCGCCGGCCCGCGTGAACTGCTCGCCGCCCCCGTCGCCAGGAGTCTGCATGAGCCCCGTCACCCCCGAGTCCGGCAAGCCCACCATCGGCGTCGGCCTGGTCGGATACGCCTTCATGGGCGGTTCGCATTCGCAGGCCTGGCGCACGGTGAACAACTTCTTCGACATCGGCCTCCAGGCCACCATGGCGGCCATCTGCGGGCGTACCGAGAGCGCCGTGTCCGCGGCCGCGCAGAAGTTCGGCTGGGCGTCGTACGAGACGGACTGGCGGACGCTCGTGGCTCGTGACGACATCGGCCTGGTGGACGTGGCCAGCCCGGGCAACAACCACGCCGAGGTGGCGATCGCCGCGCTCGAGGCCGGCAAGCACGTGCTCTGTGAGAAGCCGCTGGCCAACAGCGTCGACGAGGCCAGGGCGATGGTCGCAGCTGCCGAGACGGCGGCGGGCAAGGGCGTCCGCTCGATGGTCGGCTTCAACTACCGGCGGGTTCCGGCCGCCGCCTACGCCAGGCAACTCGTCGCCGCGGGCAAGCTGGGTCAGATCCGGCATGTCCGCGCCGTGTACCTGCAGGATTGGATCCTCGATCCCGAGTTCCCGCTGGTGTGGCGACTCCAGAAGGACGAAGCCGGCTCCGGCGCACTGGGCGACATCGCCAGCCACATCGTCGACCTGGCTCAGTTCATCACCGACCAGACGGTGACCGGCGTCTCCAGCCTGCTCGAGACCTTCATCAAGGAACGACCGCTGGTCGCCTCCACCGAGGGCCTGCGCGGAACCGGCTCGACCGAGCGCGGAGAGGTGACCGTGGACGACGCGGCGCTGTTCATCGCGCGACTCTCCGGCGGGGCCGTCGCGACGTTCGAGGCGAGCCGGCTCGCGCCCGGACGACGAAACGGCCTCCGGCTGGAGATCAACGGGTCGAAGGGCTCCCTGGTATTCGAGCTCGAACGGCTCAACGAGCTGCAGGTGTACTTCACCGACGACGAGCCGGGCGTGCAGGGCTTCCGGACCGTCATCGTCACCGAGCCCGAGCACCCGTACCTGTCGGCCTGGTGGCCGGCCGGGCACATCATCGGCTGGGAGCACACGTTCACCCACGAGGCGTTCGACCTGCTGACGGCCATCGAGAACGGCACGGATCCGGCGCCGTCGTTCGCCGACGGTCTCCAGGTACAGCTCGTTCTCCAGGCCGTCGAGGAGAGCGCCGCCGGCGGCTCGAACTGGACCGCCGTCCCGACCTGACCGATCCACCACTGCCAGCTCCCTCGCCCTGCACCTCAGATCATCAGCACGCTGACAAGGAGATGCCGAACATGCCCCGTCCCGTCACCCTGTTCACCGGCCAGTGGGCCGACCTGCCGTTCGAGGAGGTCTGCCGTCTCACCAGCGAATGGGGCTACGACGGCCTCGAGATCGCCTGCTGGGGAGATCACCTCGAGATCGACAAGGCCATCGCCGATCCGAGTTATCTCAAGGGACGCAAGGAGATCCTCGATCGGTACAACCTGAAGGTCTGGGCGATCTCGAACCACCTGGTGGGCCAGGCCGTCTGCGACGACCCGATCGACCGGCGGCACCAGGACATCCTGCCCAAGCGCATCTGGGGCGACGGCGACCCAGAGGGTGTGCGCCAACGCGCCGCCGAGGAGATCAAGAACACCGCCCGCGTGGCCGCCGAGCTCGGCGTCGACACCGTCATCGGCTTCACCGGGTCCTCGATCTGGAAGTACGTCGCGATGTTCCCGCCGGTGGCCGACGCCTGGGTGGAAGAGGGCTACCAGGACTTCGCGGACCGCTGGAACCCGATCATCGACGTGTACGACTCGGTCGGCGTGAAGTTCGCGCACGAGGTGCACCCGAGCGAGATCGCCTACGACTACTGGACGACGGTGAAGACCCTCGAGGCCATCGATCACCGGCCCGGCTTCGGCCTGAACTTCGACCCGAGCCACTTCGTCTGGCAGGAGCTCGACCCGGTCGGCTTCCTCTTCGACTTCTCCGACCGGATCTACCACGTCGACTGCAAGGACACGAAGGTCCGGATCGGCAACGGCCGCAACGGCCGGCTCAGTTCGCACCTGCCGTGGGCCGACCTGCGCCGCGGCTGGGACTTCATCTCCACCGGTCACGGGGACGTGCCGTGGGAGAACTGCTTCCGGGCACTGAACGCCATCGGGTACGACGGACCCATCTCGATCGAGTGGGAAGACGCCGGCATGGACCGCCTCGTCGGTGCCCCCGAAGCCTTGGAATTCGTGCGGAAGCTGCTGCTCATCGAGCCGTCGGCGCAGGCGTTCGACGCGGCGTTCTCGTCGTCGCGCGACTGACTGCGACTGACACCGAGGCTGACGCGATCCGCATGCGGCTTCCCTGGCATCGTCGCGAACGTGATCGACGCGAGGAGGTCGACGCGGTGCCTCCTGCCGTGCTCGCCCAGGTCGGTCTGAACCGGGGCGAGCACGTGCTGGCGGCCGCCGAGGACGGGTCGGGGCGATGGTGGCTGGCCACCCGCGACGCGCTGCTGATGCCCGATGGGTCGGCGACCAGTGGCGCGGCGACGGGCGACGCGTCGGCGGCGGTCGACCCGGCGTACCGGCGCCTGCCGTGGGAGGACATCGACAAGGCGGAGTGGGATCGCGACACGTCCCGGTTCAGCCTCGTGCTCGTCGGCGCCGGTCGTCCGATCCACGTCCGGTTCGACAACGCCGACGACCTCCTGACCGTGCTGCGTGAACGGGTGACCACCAGCATCGTGGAGGTGCGGACCGTTCCACTCGACGAGGCGGCCATCGTCGAGCGGGTCGGATCGGTGCTACCGGGGGATGCGATCGTCACTGTTCGCCGCCGTTCGGCCGATCGATCGCTCTTCACCCAGGTCGCGTTCACAGAATTGCTGGATGCCTCCGCACCCGACGTGCAGGCGGCGGCTGAGGCTGCGGCGGCGGTGGTGCGGTCGGAGCTCGGAGCCTGACCGGGACCCTCCACGTAGGCTGCGCGGCATGAGAGGCACTCCGCGACGGTCGGCGGCGTCGTGGAGAGGGCCCCGGCGGTGGGCGGGTCTCCTCGTGGTGGCTGCCCTGTTGGTGCTGGCGGCGTGTGCGCCCAGCGCGGAGCGGGCCCTGGGAACGCAGACTCCGGAACCGTTTCCGTCGTTCACCCCGACTCCTACTCCGACGCCCACGCCGACCCCGACTCCCAATCCGAAGTGCCCGAGCCCACCTGACGGCGGGGGTGGCGGTGGCAACGACGACGGCAAGGGCGGCGGTGAGGGCAGCGAGTTGTCCGCGCCCGATGGTTCGCTGCACGTCGAGCCGGCATCCGCGCACGACGGGCGGGTGGCGCAGGCGCCCTCGACCGCCGGAACGCCCAAAGTCACGCTCTGCTTCGCGTTCTCGTCGGACCGGACGGAGGCCAGCGGGCGCGAACAGGTGACGTTCACGCCCGATCTCAAGGTGTGCGAACTGGTGTTCCGGCTGTGGCCGAACAAGCCGGACACGAGTGTCGACGGCAGCGAGCTGACGATCACCAAGGCGACCGTCGGCAAGACCGAGATCAAGCCGACGATGACATCGGCCGGTGGTTCGGCGAAAACACCCGGCACGATGGCGCGGCTGAAACTCCCGGCGTGCCAGGCGGCCGGGACCGAGATCTCGACCACGCTGGAGTTCTCGCTCGTGCTCGGCGACGACACCCCCGAGCGGGTCGGCTACGACGAGGATGCCGACGTGGCCTGGGCGGGCTCGGCGTATCCACTCCTCGCCTGGGTTCCGGGAAAGGGCTGGGCGACGCAGCCGGCCGTGAAGCTCTACGGCGAGACCGCCACGAGCGAGACCTACGACCTGACCGAGTTGCTCGTCATCACCAACACCGGCGACACGGTGATGGGGGAGGGCACGCCCGGCAAGACGGAGCCCGGGTCGCAGTCGGGTACCGAGGTGCACTCGTTCTCCGCACCCGCGGTCCGCGACGTGTCGGTGACGGTCGGCTCGTTCGCGAGCGTGGACACGGATGTCGACGGCGTGAAGGTCCACCTCGCGATCCCCCGGTCGGGGGCGAAGGCGACGTCACAGCAGTGGACCAGCGCGATCGCGCAAGGAATCCGCGCGCTGACCGCCGAGTTCGGTCCGTTCCCCTACAAGGAGATGTGGCTCTCGGTCGTGCCCGGCATCAGTGGCGGGATCGAGTTCCCGAGCTCGGTGATCTACGGCGACACCGCTCCCGAAGCCCTGCTGCCGCTCGTCACCCACGAACTTGCGCATCAGTGGTTCTACGGTCTCGTCGGTAACAACCAGGCCGTGAGTCCCTGGCTGGACGAGGGATTCGCGTCCTACGCCACGGCCGTCGCACTCGGTTCCGAGCAGCAGTACCTCGCGTCCCAGGCGCCCGGCAAGGTGAAGGACAAGGTGGGCGAGTCGATGAGTTGGTACAGCTCGTTGGGCGACCCCGACCTCTACACCGAGGGCGTGTACGACCAGGGCGCGAAGATGCTCCTCGAAGCGCGGGCGGCCGCCGGTGAGGCCAAGTTCGATGCGCTGACGAAGGCCTACATCAAGGCGTATGCGAACAAGATCGCGACACCTGCGGCCGTGAAGAAGGCGTACTCGGGGTCAGCACCGGCGGTCGCCGTCATGCAGCGGTACGGCGCGTTCGGCTGACGGAACCCGGTGCCTGCCCGGCCGGCTCACTGTGCTGCTGGGTCAGGCCGTCTTGCGCGCGGTGAGCACGCAGAACTCGTTGCCCTCAGGGTCGGCCAGCACGACCCACGGGACGTCCCCCTGGCCGACGTCGGCTCTGGTGGCACCGAGCGCGAGGAACCGGTCGACCTCGGCTGCCTGGTCGGCGTCCGGTCCGATCGGACGGAAGTCGAGGTGGAGTCGATTCTTGCCCGCCTTGGCCTCCTCCACCGGGGCGAAGATCAGCCCAGGCGTCGTCCCGCGGCTCGGTCTGGATCTCGACCTCGTCCGGCTCGTCGGAGATCATGACCCACCCGAGCGCATCGGCCCACCAGTGCCCGAGGGCAGACGGAGCAGCCGAGTCGACGACGACCTGTTCCCACATGAGCGACATGCGCCGACCTTAGGTCCACCGGTACCCGCCCGGTTCAGCGGACCTCCGATGTTTGCTAACCTTGCGCGGCAGATCGCACGGTCCCGCGTAGCTCAATTGGCAGAGCATCCGACTGTTAATCGGACGGTTACTGGTTCGAGTCCAGTCGCGGGAGCCACAAAAGCCGCAGGTCAACGACCTGCCGGCGCCTCGACCGGCGGGCGTCCACGCCGGATGTGTCACGGAAATGTCACAATCGCTTGGCCAGAGCCTCCGCGGCAGCCCTCAGCGCGTCGTCCTGGGAATGCACGTATGTGCGCATCGTGAACGACGCATCTGCATGCCCGAGCCACGCGGCGATCACCGCGACAGGGACGCCCTGGAGGTGGAGGAGCGTCCCGCAGGTGTGCCGTGCATCGTGGAGCCGCACCCGGCGGACCCCAGCTCGTTCCAACAGAACGCCCCATCGAGCTGACAGCGTCTGCGGGTGCACCGGGTCACCGATCGCGTTCACCACGACGAAGCCGCTGTCGATGTAGGACTCACCCACCAAGCCCGCCGCGGCTGCCTGACGCGCCTGTGCTCGCCGCAACGCGGCAGTTAGCTCAGCGGTCAGCGGCAACAATCGTGCGCCCTTCGCAGTCTTCGGCAACGACGCCGTCGCTGTCCCCTCAACGGAAACCCGCGACCGCTCACAGGCAGCGCGGTAGCCGGCCCTGAACGTCAACCGATGGCAGGCGTGCCTACTCCAGGCTCGACGCCTGGACCCACGTGTCGGGGGAGGAGCGTGGCCGCCGCGAACCCGCCCAGGCCGATGGCCGCGAGGGTCAGCAGAGCGGCGGCCTCGGCGCTGTTGCCCGGGCTGGCCACCAGGATGGTGCCGGCGATGGCGGTGCCGAGGCAGGACCCGAGGTTCGACACGCTGCGCGACAGCCCGGAGATCTCGCCCTGCTCGTCCTCGTCGAAGCTGGACTGGACCAGATTCACCGACGGCGTCAGCATCACGCCGAGACCGAATCCGACGAGGAAGAGCCCGGGCGCGAACGCCCAGGCGGTCTGGGAGCCACTGACCATGGCGATCAGGAGTCCCACCCCACCGATCGTGATCACGAACCCCAGCATGATCAGCGTTCGTTGCGCCCGTCGTTTGGCGAAGCGTTCGGCGGCCAGCGAGGACAGGAGCAGCCCGGCAGTGGCGGCCGTGAAGATGACGCCGGTCTGGATGGCGTCGTACCCGCGCACCGTCTGCAGATAGGCCGCGACCACGAACGACACTCCGAGCAGCAGCAACCACTGGACGTTCTGCGTGATGAGGCCGAGGTTCGACACGCGATTGCGGAACAGACTGGTCGAGAGCAGCACCTCCTTACCGGCACGCTCCTTCGCGCGCATGGAGAGGAAGAACCACACCAACGTCGAGAATGCCGGCCACGAGCAGACCCAGCATGAGCCAGAGGCTGTTGTCGGCCGCCAGAATGCCCGTCACCACCAGGACGAGACCGACCGCAGACAGCACAGCGCCAGCGGTGTCGAACGGCCTGGTCGGGTCCGGGGGGAGCGGGTCGTCGATACGCCGGCTCAGACAGACGATGACGGCAATGACCACCGCTTGGAAGACGAACGCGGCCCGCCAGCTGATCGCGGAGGTGATGAGGCCGCCGATCAGCGGGCCGGCTGCGGCACCGACACCGCCCATCGCGCTGATCGCACCGAACGCACGTGCGCGAGAGGTGAACTCGGTGAACAGCAGGGTGGCGAGGATGTAGACGGGCGGAATGAGCAGCGCGGTCCCGATGCCCTCCAAGATCGAGTTGCCCGATGATGAGCACGCCCAGGCCAGGCGCGACCGCACTCAACAGCGCCCCCACCCCGTACACCACGAGGCCCACCGTGAAGCAACGCTTCCGGCCGTAACGGTCCGTCAGCTTCCCGCCGGGGATCATCAGTGCCGCCATCACCAGCAAGAAGATCGTGATCGCGACCTGCACCCCTTGCACGGTGGTGTCGAGGTCCTCACTGATGTCGTTGATCATCACGTTCATGTTCGAACCAGCGAAGCTGCAGATGAACTGCGCGAGCGCCAGCGGCACCAGCACACGACGCAACGCAGTCGACGGTCGGCCGGGGATGTCAGTCTGAGTCATCGGGGCACCACTTTCGGTCTCGGTGCGGGTGGTCGCGGGACGCTGACCCGCGCCGGTACGGACTGCCGTCAACCACTGCGCTGTGGACGAGCGGGACATTCTCCCTGGACTGCGCTGACCATTGTGAGGTGACCTCACCTTCCTACGGCATGTGCGACGGCGACCTCGGGTCGCGGACACATAGTCGAACATCAATTCGTCGACGACGTCATCGACTTCACGCGAAATTCACACGCCGTTGATCGCGAAAGGCGATGGATCGATTCAGGCAGGCCGATCGCGGACGGATCGGAATGTCTGTTGGTCGTCACGGCCGTTGCTGCACATCATGCGCTGGTCACGAGACCATCGGTCACCCCCATCCGCGCGCCGCCGACGGCGTCGTCGGATCGGAGCCGGAAGCGATACCGAGCTCCCGGGGCTTGAAGGCTCACCTGCATGCTCCGGCGACGTTCCAGGTCGATCAACAGGCGGGTTTGTGCAGGTGGTCCGTCCGACCCAAGACGTCGCCGGGTGCTGCTCGCGTCGTTCCATCGGCCACCCCGGCCCGGGTGGGGTCATCCCACCCGGATGGCGGACATCCTGGGTAGGCCGCCAGGCGGTGGGCAGTGGTCTCTGTTCCGTCGGGGCGCGAAAGTGGGTGGCCGTGCTACTGCCTTCTGGACTCGGAATGGTCTTGAGATGATGACTCAGCGACAGGTGAGCGCCGCGCACCCGGTAGATGCGGACCTAGTCGAGTACGTCGTCATCGCGTTTCCGGACCTGCCGAGCCGTAGAGATGTCGCGAGGGCGCTGAGGTGGCTGGTCGCGGCCGGGGACATACGGATCCTCGACCTGGTGGCTGTGGTCGTTGCCCCCGAGGGCACTTCGGTGCCGCTCGAGCCGGAGGGGGCGGACGGCCTGTCCGTTCTGCGTGATGTCGACATCGACATGGAGCCATCGGGGTAGCAGGTCGACGAAGACTCGATCGCACGCTCGGCCTCTGTCGCACCTTCGATCCGATGCAGGTCGTCGACGACCAGGATGAGGGGCGCGTGCTCGATGGCGTCGAGCTCCTCCATGACGAGGCACACTGCCTCCAGCAGATGGCGCGGTCGACACGGAGACGTGCGCGGACGCCCGTTGACTCAACGACCCGATCCGTCCATACACCGAGGACATCGTGGCCGGAGTCCTCGATCGGGGACGGCTTGCGAATCCGCTATCGACCGCGCGCCTCCTGCAGCAGCCTGATTGCCCGAGGGCCAACCCCGTGCAGGTCGCGAAGGTCAGCGAGGTCCTTCGGAAGGTCGGCCAGTGACTTGTAGCCAGCGTCGATCAGGCCGCCAGCGGCCGGGCGACCGATCTTGACGCCATCGAACTCCGGTCCACGATCGCTGTTCTGGCTGCCGCTGTGTGACATGTCAACTCCGTTCTCGTTGCGCTTCGGGATCGCAGAGTGGACCGCCGCCGTCCGTCTGACTCATCGGCCCGTGGTGATGCGAAACCTGAAAACACACCACGAAAGGCTCCCTGAGGTGATGTTGATGCCATCCGTGTGGAGTAGCTGAGTCCGGTGCACCGACCAGCGGTGTTGGGAAGCCGTCGCCTCGCGCGCGGCGAGGGTAAGCATGCGTCGACCTGCGCCTCCGACGAAAAGGGGCGGGTGGGGTTGCTGGAGCGTCTTCGGCATCACGTCAAGGTCCCGGACGCTGTAATGCGCACACGGCACACGGCACACGGCATGCGTCACGGCCTGCGGTCTGAGGAGACGCTTGATGAGCGGAATCGCCCCGGCTATCCGCTCCACCCGCACACCCGGCCGCTCGTACGGGACGCCGACCGCCTGGTAGTCGATGTTCAGCCAGCGTGTCCCGATCTCCAGCTCCAGGCGACCACCGGAGCACATCTACGGTCGCCGCCTCCTGAGCCAGCGGTACCGCCAAGGCCGGGGTGCTCCCCGACCAGCAGGGTGGAGTAGCCAAGCGATTCGGCCTTCCGCGTGAGCGCCACCCACTCCTCCCGAGTCGATACCCCGCCGACGATGCCGAAGCGGGTGTCCGTCGCCGTGGGTCCGTCGTCCTCCAAGTCGGACGGGACGAGAAAGCCCGTCGGTGCTCTTCCTGTACGGCACCAGGCGGCCGCTACTTGAAGACACGCTCATCGGGAGTATGCGCCAAACGATCCGGTCGTCGCCTACGAGTTCCCCGGGCGACGGAGTCTTCGCACTCACAAAGACCAGTCCGCGGCAGTGGGCAGGTTCGGCTCGGGCCAAGATGCGGAGAGCGGCCTACGATGGTGGTAGGAGGTCGATTCCGATGAGCCAGCAGTCCTTCCATCGCTTTCGCTCCTGGTCGGCGCTCGGTGCGCTCATCGTCTGGTCCGCAGTCACGGTTGTCTCGGGCGCCTCCGCAGCACCGCGGACCGTCCCGACGGCCGCTCCGGCCATCGCACCGCTGGCCGCCTGCACCAATGCGAGCAAGCTGACTGGATGGTCCACCACGCGGCTGGCGATGTTGACGATCGCGGTACCCGTGTCCGAGACGTCACCGGGCCAGGTCACGAACGAGGTGGCCCAGGGCGCCGGGGGCGTGCTGCTCTTCGGCTCGAAAGCCCCGAGCAATCTGGGTGCCCAACTCGCCGCGTTGCGCCGTCATGTCCCGGGCCGCATCGGCCTGTTGGTGATGACCGACGAGGAGGGCGGCGGCATCCAGCGGATGGCCAACCTGGTCGGCTCGCTGCCGTGGGCGCGCACCATGGCCACGCACTGGACCACCGCCCAGATCCAGGCCGCCGTACGCGCCGTCGCTGTCAGAAGATGGCCGCGGCCGGGGTGAACATGGACCTCGCTCCGGTCGCGGACGTGGACGGCCGGTCCGTCGTTCCGAGCGCGAGCAACCCGGACGGCCTGCGATCCTTCAGCGGCAGCACGGCCACGGTTACCAAGGACACGGTGGCGTACCTGAAAGGGCTGCGCAGCGGCGGCGTGATCCCCGTGGTCAAGCACTTCCCCGGGCTGGGGCACGCCAGTTACAACACCGACGACGGCCCGGCGCACACACTGCCCTGGTCGACGGAGCGATCGGTCGCCATCCCGCCGTTCAAAGCGGCGATCGGGGCCGGCGCGCCGGCGGTGATGACCTCCAACGCGAGCGTTCCCGGTCTGGCCACGAACCCGGGGAGCATCTCGCCCACGCTGATCTCCTACGAACTTCGGGGGAAGCTGGGCTTCCACGGGTTGGTGCTGACCGACTCGCTGACGGCCAAGGCGATCTCGGCCGCGGGCTGGAGCCTGCCCGCAGCGGCGGTCCAGGCGCTGCGCAGCGGGGCGGACCTGGTGCTATTCGGCCCGGTGTCCAACGCCCAGGCGGAAACGAACGCCATCGCCGCACGGATCGTCTCGGAGGTGTCCTCCGGGCATCTCTCCCGGACCCGCCTGATCAACGCGGCTGGGCACATCCTCGCCGTCCGGCACGTGCACCTTTGCGCCTAGACAGCTCTTGTGCCGCCCATCTACCGCCGGTGTCTTGCAGTTTCGTGCGCCGCGCCGCCATCGAGGTGTACTCCACCGGGCAACGCGGGCACGCGGTGCTCACCAGCGTTGGCGCCGGGCTGCCCGTCTACCCAACGCCGTGAGTCGACCGCCGGTCTACGTTGGGCTGGCAGGGTGTGGGCTCCGTCGGTGTCGGGCCGATACCCGGCCCCGGATCAGCCGGCGCCTGATCCCGTCCGTCCGCTGCCCATCAGGACCGATGGCGGCGGACGGACGGGGTGCGAAGGAGATCAGACCAGCGCTGCGCACTGACCGGTGGCCTTGCCGGCGACGTGGTTGACCTCGCCGGGGATGAAGCCTCCGGACACGCCTGGCACCACTCCGGTGCAGTTGAGGTTCCGTCCGACCGTGTTTTCGACGACCGCGGCGGTTCCGCCTGGGTGCTCTGTGTCGATCACGGTGATGTTGCTCAGGGTCGCGTTGCCGGCGATCAGGTTGAACTGCACGCCGAGCCACTCAGCCGTCACCCCGCTGATCGTGAGGTTGCGGCCGATCGTGTTGCCCTTGATCGACCAGGGGATCTCGCCGCCTCCTCCGGTCAGCGTGACGTTCCCGCCGATCGTCAGCTTCCTCAACAGAACGGTGTTCGCGTTGGTGGCGGTGACGTTCCCGTGGACGGTGATGACGGTGTGCCCGTCCGGGTCGGCGGCGCACGGCACTCCCGCGAACCTGCCGATGAAGTTGGACGGCTGGCAGCCCATTCCTAAGAGCGAGCCTGCACCGGCGGTGACGTTGTGCCCGACGGTGATCGTCGATGGCGCTGATTGCGCGTCGAGCCCGGCGCCGGCGGCGACGTTGATATTGCCGCTGACGGTGATCACGGCACCGGGTTGTATGCCGCAGCCACCGGTAACGGTGATGCTGGCGTAGTTGCCCGACGGGATATCACCACCCGTGCAGGTGTACGCCGTCGGTGTGCTGGGTCCGGCCGCGACCGCCGGGGGCGCCGAGAGCGCGAGCGCAGCCGCCACGGCAATGCTCCCCAAGGCCCCGAGACGCAATGCTTTCCCAATCATGACTCACCCTTCTCGCGGCCCTGGGCCGGGCCGAACAATCCGGTTATACACCCGGCGATCGCGACTCGCGTGAGTTTCCCAGACCCGAAATGCCCAGCGGAAAATCCCCACTCGTCGCAATGACAACGCGTCACCTGTTCGACACGAGGGGTGACAAGCGCCCGTCTCTTACTTGCCATGGTCGAGGGGTGCGAAGGAGCAGACGTCAAAGGCGGTTCCAAGGAGGTCGATGCCGCACTGAAGAGACTCACCATGCTTCAGCAGGTGTCGAGCCCGTTGAGGATCTTGTCGCGCGCTTCAATATAGGTCGCGGACGCGTACTGCTGGACAGGGTTCCTGAAGTCGATCTCAATCCAGTATTCACTGAAAGCAGACGTCTCACCATCCTCGGGGTGTGACAGGACGCCGCGTCCGAACACCTTGCACAGACCCCAGACGTTGTCACCATCCTCGAAATATGAGTTCGTCACGTAATCCTCGCGACTCTTGCCGTAACCATCAAAAACATGAACCTTCGAACCACCAAGAGCATCGAAGGTTATCAACGTCCCATCCGTGCTCGATGGACGAGATGGTTCTGCCGCCCGGGCTGGACCAACGCCCGAAGTAGCCACAGACGATGGTGCTACCCCGTGAGTTGCGCCCACACCTCCACCACCTGCGCACCCGCCCAGGACGAGAGCCCCCGCTGCCAGACTCAACCCCAATAGCCGCACGGCCGAACCTCGCAATTGTCTATGCTCCAGGAACGTATTCATTAGTCCACGATAGCTGCCCGAGCAACGCCGCTGCGTCCTCATATCCTGCGCCTTGACGCCGGCGGAGCCGCCTGACGTTCGCCGATGCGCCAGCCGGCTTGACGCTGATGTTGAGGTCATTCTTCCCAGCGAACCCCGGGCGGTGCGAGCCTGACGATTCACCGGCGTCGATCCGCGGTGAGGGGCCGTTGATGTCGGCGCCCGTCGTGCGTTACTGCCAAGAGCGTGCGTGAGCGAGTCCAGTCTCACACGCTTCCGGTCAAAAGTCGGAGATGCCCGACGTGTTCTCGTTTCCGACCCCGTCCCATTCGGCCCGATACACATCAGCCGCCGCTTGCGGATTTCACTGTTGGCCGTCGGCTGTCAGAGGAGCGGTAATCGATGGCCCGATCTGCCGGACGCCACCAGGATCTGGCATCCCTATGGAAGATCACATGCCCGGACTGATGCCGGTGGCGCCGTCTTTCCCGCCGCGATCTTTGTCGGCCCGATACTCAGCACCGGCGTTCGAGTCTGACCAGGTTCGTGCCGAGCCGGCACCGCGTCGACGTGCGATGGCGTCGGCCCCAATCCCGATTACCACGAGCAGTACGACGATGCCAGCGATGATGATGAAGACCATGGTGTCACCTCAGCCTTTCACAATACGTGCCCTGGTCCTGGATGAACATGGACGCCATGGTGGTCCACGCCCGTCACAAGCGCCTGCCAACGCCAGCCGACACCCGACGACGACGATGGACGAAGGGGGCCTCTGACCTGCTAGATCGCAAAAGCTGGGGGCCCAGGCCGACCACAGCCGGCCCCTCCGACTGCAATGTTGATCGGACGGTTACTGGATCGAGTCCAGTCGCGGGGGCCACTCTCACCTGCAGTGATGCAACCGACCCGGGCGACGAGCCCCGCAGTGACAGCACCAATTGACAGCAGCGTCATGCCGGCTCCTCGTCCAAGAGGCCGTTCATCCGCTCCACGCTGCTCGTCGAGGTTGACGTGCCCGCAGACGCCGCGAAGATCCGCGAGATCGGGCACGGCGCCCAGGCCCACTTCAGCTCGGGCGGCTGGCCCCTCACCAGCGACTGGGGCCAGTGGACACCCGGCTCGGGTCTCGTCCCCTCACTGCCGACCCGATGGGCCGCCATTGACCCTGACTATCGACAGCCACCGCCATTCGCTGCGTCTTCCTTCGCTGCTTCGAGAACCGTGATCGGATCTTCCACTGCCGACCGAACTCGAAGCCAGCTGTGGCACAGCCTTGACGACGTTGACTATCTGAACGGAACGAGAGCGGAGGCGCGAGCGCTCGCGTCGACGCGACCCTCGCTGAGTAGGGAGAACCTCCGCGCCTGCACGATGGGCTGATGTACAGCACAGAAGTACAGCAAGACCACCGACTCAGACGGTGCACATCGACGGACATCTGCCGAATTACGTATGGACCGCCGCCACGTTCGCCAGCAAACTGCGAGAGCAGCGCTGGCCGCGCAGTCGAGGTTGATCGCCTCGACATTCGGCCGCACCGCCACTCCGACTCTGACCGCTTTAGCGGCGACAGACCGGCCACTGGAGGCCACCATGCACACGATCCGAAATGTTCTGGTCATGACAGCCGGCCTGGCAGCGCTCCTCGCGTCACCCAGTGCGAGCGCCGCGGGACCAGCACACCTACCGCGTCCAACCACCCCGATCACCGCGACCACGTCGGTGCCCCCAGCCGTCACCGTCGCCGTCGTGTCCCGAGGCTCGATCGCCCAACCCTTCTCAGCGGCAACCAACGGGATCCGACTCAAGGCACGACAGCCCATTGACGTGGTCATCGCCCACCTGACATTCCCGCCGGGCGCGACAGGGGGATGGCACCGACACCCCGGACCCACAGTCGTCACGGTCACAGTCGGGTCCCTCACGACGATCAATCGTGACTGCGTTCGCCACGTCTACACAGCCGGCCAGAGCTTCGTCGAACCAGGCAGCGCCCGACACGCCGCTCTCAACACAAGCACCACCACCACTGAAACCATGGTCACCTTCTTCGTCCCAGCCGGAACCGCTCAACTCTCGACCCCGGCCACGCCACCACGCCGCTGCCTCACCTAACCCAGAGTTCAGCGTCGCGCGACCGGACCCGACGGACCTCAGCTCGCCCCGTCGAACTGACAACGTCTGCGGGTGTGCCGGGTCACCGATCTCGTAAGCCACGACGAAGCCGCACTGCCGCCACGGCGTGGAGGCTCCTGCGCCCGCCGCAGGCGGCAACTAGCTGTTCGTGGTTCGGGACGTTGGTAGCGGCGAGCCTGGTTGAACGAGGGAGAACCTCCGAATGGGATGTGGCTTGTCGAAGGCCCACTCCAACCCGGAGGTTCTCATGTCCCACGGTACTGCCCGGCTGACCGTGCACGGTCGACTGCTGATTGTTGAGCGCCACCGGGCCGGCTGGCCCCAAGCCCATATCGCCGCGGCGATGGGGGTATCCCGTAAGTCTGTCAAGACCTGGATCGACCGTTACGCCGCCGAGGGCGAAGCCGGACTGGTGACCAGGTCATCGCGACCACACTCGATGCCGACTCGCACCAGTGACGAGGTCGAACAGAACGTCCTCGCTGCCCGCGCACGGTCCGACCCGCCAACGGCCTTTGGGAGGCCAGGGTGCGAGTCGAGTCGCGGCGGCCACAAGACCGCAGGTGAACGACCTGCCGCCACCACGACGGCTCCTCGGGCCTAACCACGTCCGATCACCACTCCTGCCCGTACTTTCTGGCCGGGGGTTGACGCTTCGTGTCCTCTTACATGAACTGCCGGCCACGTGCAGGGGGGCGCGATCGCCGAACTTCCGAAGGGCCTCAGGCAGACTACGGAATCGCTTGAACGGCCACCGGCAGACGTGGAAAGGGGTTGGTTGAATCTCGTTGTGCTCGTTGTGCTCGTTGCCGATCGATGCCGGCAGTGGGCGCTGTGCCACGCTGATCACACCACCGCGATGACGAAGGACCGACGACGACATGGCGCCGAACGACACGGAGCTATACCCCGACCTGGACGCGGACGAGCGGGACACCCTCACTCAATTCCTGGACCTGTACAGACGCCATGCCCTCACCCGCCTCACGACACTGACTGACGACCAAGCCCGATCCAGGAGCCTATGGGCGACACACCTGACCCCGGGAGGAGTCGTGAAGCACCTGGCGCATATGGAAGACCACTGGTTCAGCGCACATCTAGGAGCAGATGGGCTCCCGGAGCCTTGGGCGTCGGCACCGTCCGGGCAACCACAATGGGACTTCGAATCGGCCGCCGACGACAGCGTTCAGCAGATCGCCGAGCTCTACCGGACTGCTTGTGACCGCAGCCAGGACATCGTCAGCCGGCTGTCGAGCCTCGACACGATCGCTGTCCGGCCGTCGTTCGGCAAGGGCCCTGTGACGCTGCGCTGGGTCATGGTCCACATGCTCGAGGAGACCGCGTGCCACGTCGGACACCTCGACCTCCTCACCGATCCGATGCGCCAGCCGCAGTGACCATGGATCTCAAAGGTCGTCCGCGACGACACTCGCTCGCTCGGTCGGGTCGGCGGCGGCCGTCGGGAACACAGTGAGGCGGAGGAGGGTGTTGCCGTAGGGGACGAGGGTGACCCATTCGATGTCGTCACCGAGACGTGTCGCGAGCGTCCGTGGGTCCGGTAGCGGTGGTGTGAGGGTGTAGTCGCCGGCCACCACCGTCTCGACCATGCGGAATCGACCGTCGTCGAACGACGGGAGTGACCGTGTGACCGCGTCGGTGCGTTGGAGTTCCCAGCCGGCCACGCGGCGGGCGGGGACGCGGACGCGGACGGCGGGGGTGTGCGTGTCGAACGGGAATGCGGGCGGAGTCGACCACTCGATCTGCGCGTTGGCTGGAAGCGTGTCGTCATCGACGGCGAGTGCATAGGCCCAGTCCCCTGTGGGTTGAACGCTGTAGGCGGGGAAGCCGGCGACCCGCTCGAGCGGCCCGGAGAGCCGGAACTCGACCGGTGTCTGTTCCCAGTCGTCGATCGGGTCGATCTGGGGGTCTCCGTCGACGGGCAGGCTGAGCGTGAGGGGGCCCAGTTCGATGCTCACACCGGCGTCTGGCCACCTCGTGAGTTCAGTCGTGAACGGCAGGCCTAGGTCGAGACGGTCGCCGTCGCTCCATCGGCGTTCGATGCGGTGGAACGTCCCGGGCTCGACGTTCTCGTCGACCGGGCGTGTGGTTGATCGTCAGTGTCGGTTGACGGCACCAGCTCGGGATGCGGATGGTGAAGCCGAACTGGGTCGGTTCGTCGAGGGCCAGGTGGAAGGTGACCGCTTGTTCGAAGGGGTAGGCGGTGTCTTCGGTGATGCGTACCCGTGTCCCGGCGACCGTGCCCTCGAAGGTGCTGGGGCCGAACATGGCGGCGACGACCTCGTCGTCTCCGTCGGCACCACGCATCCACATGTGTTCGACGTAGTTGGGCATCGCGCGCTGGATGTTGCCCGTGCAGCACTGGACCGGATGTCCCGGCCGGAACGACATCCGGTTGTCTCCGCGCGACATCTCGTTGTGATTGGAGGTGGCGGTGGCGAGCAACTGGTTAGGGCAGGAGAAGTACTGCAGGGCTGAGAAGTCCTTCATGATGGCGCCGGGCAGGGCGTTGAAGATGACGTGCTCGAGGCGGTCCGCGAACGCCGCGGTACCGGTGATCGTGGTCAGGATCCCGAGCGACCAGGTGTGGTCCGCGATCGTGCAGGACTCGTGTGAGGCCAGCGCGTCGCGACCCGACATGCGTTCGGCACCACTGTGAAGGCCATCGGCCAGCGTGTGTTCCTCGGCGACCTTGTCGTATCCATGCAGGGTGGCGTCGAGCTTGTCGCGATCACCGGATGCCGCGAACACCATCGCACCGAGCTTGGCGATCTCGTTGAAGGTCACCCCGTGAGCGGCGACCGGCCGGTCCGATCTCATCCCGGCCAGTGAGTAATCGATGTCGCGATCGCTGACCTGGTCGTTGAAACGTTCGTACAGGTCCTTCGCCATCTCGAGCAGATCGGACTCGCCGACGTCCGCGTAGAGGGCCAGCAGGATCTCCACTCCTGACACGTCACGACTCGAGACCATCGGATGTGGCATGGAGCGGTAGTGCCGCACCAGCGCGTCGCGGTAGCGCACGTCGCCGGTGATGGCGTACTGCGCCAGGACCGCTCGAAAGAAGATGTGATGCGGCCAGCGGTTCCTTGTCCGGAACATGTCCGGACCGATGAAACCGTCCGGGGCAGCGTTGTCGATCGCCGCATCGATCTGCGCCCGCGCCAGCTCGTATACCCTGGCGTCGCCCGCCAGATGTCCTGCCTTCAAGGCGGCGTCGACCCAGTACCCGGTCTGCTCGTACGGCCACCACACCATCGCCTCATCAGCAATCTCGGCGCGCTCGCTCGGGTCGGCCCAGAACGCGTGATCGAAGGGGAAGCCACTCGCCTCCGGATGCCCCGTGATCCCCGCGCACTGCCGACGAAGAAACTCCAGGATCCACCCCGTCGGCATCACCTCACCCAGCGAAGCCGAGCGAAAACGAACAGGTGAGCGGACCGCCACGAGCATCTCCCCAAGATCACGAAACCAGCATTCACTGGATCCGATCATGCACCCGGTCCATCAGCGAACCATTCAGACCCCAGAGCAGACCACCACCCACTCACCGACGGCGGGTGTACCGGACCGGATGGTGGTCGGCAGCCGAGCCTGCGGTGGTCTTGCCGGCCGATAGAGTCATCGGTGTGTCGAGCGACGTCGCGGCCGAAGGTGCGGCGACCATCCTGATCACCCACTTCGGCCGGACAACGGCTCTCGGCCGGTTCGAGCACGGTGAGTCCAACGATGTCTGGACCGCTGACGACATCGTGCTACGCGTCGCGAAGAAGCCCGGCAGTTCGGACTTGCTCGCCGAAGCCGATACCGCAAGCCGACTCGACCCGGCCGTCGGCTCCCCGACCGTGCTCGGCGCAGACGATACGACGGCCACGAGTGGATGGCCATGCGCCGGCTCCCCGGCCAGAATCTCGCCGCGGCGTGGCCGACGATGTCGGGCACCGAACGCCGACGCGCCATCGCCGACCTATGGACCCGCCTCAGCGCCGTCCACCGGACCGACACACGCGGCCTTCACGAGCTGGCCGCGTCGCCGTTCTACCGCTTCGACCGCGACGCCGCGGTGCGCGACCTGCACAGTCTCGGCGTTCTCGACGAGGACACGTGCCGACTCTCCAACGCATCCTCGCCGACGGATTCGACGCCATCACCGGCCGACCGGTCGTGCTCAGTCACACCGACGCCGGTCCCGGCAACACCATCTGGGACGGCGAGCGTGCGATACCCATCGACTTCGAGTTCGCCTCGCTCGCCCCGGCTGATCTCGAATCGAGAACCTCGCCCGAAGCCTCGCCCACCTCACCCCGGACGCGCTCGACCTCCTCACACCGCTGGTCCACGACCAACTGGCCGCGCCGGGCGGCACGTTGCGGCTCCGTGCGTACGCTGTGCTGCGCGACACCTGGGCGGTCTCCAAGTGGATCGTGCATGCTCCGGCGCGCCGCAACATCCATCAGTGGGGACCCGTCCGCAACCTCCGCGCTCACGCCGACCGAACAAGCTGGGTATCACACCTCCTCGGGTAACACCGTGTGCCCGTGGCGTCCTTCCCACGACGTGCAGCACGCATCCGCGCCTTGCGCTCGTCCAGGCACTCGGCCGGGATCGGCAGCGACCGTTCAGGAGTCTCCAGCATCGGTCGCGTCGGCTGATTCGTAGGCCGACTCGACGATGCGTGTGAGCGCGAGCGCGAGTTCGATGTTCTTCTCGTCGGTCGCCGCTGACTTCGCCAGTTCGACCCAGTGGTCGAATGCGGCTGGGCCGTCTGCCTCGATCTCGAGTTCCTGCCAGGTGGTCGGACCATCCTCGAGTGACCAGATTCGCAACGTGGCTTCGTCTTCTTGGGAGTGAAGGGAGTCCGGCCGAGGGAACTGGCGGTCATGCACCATGGCTCCGATGCCTGGTTCGCTGTAGAGGATCGACCCTGTGGTGCCGTGGACTTCGAGGACGAACGGGTTCGCCCTGGTGACATAGGAGATGGTGGCGGTGGCAATGGCACCGCCGGCGAAGCTCATCAGGACGGCTGCGTTGTCCTCGACAGCACGACCGGTCACATGGCTGATGTGTGCCGATACGTGGGCTGGTGTTCCCAGGACCTTGGCTATGACGTAGAGCGGGTGACATAGATCGATCAACGCTCCGCCTTGACCCGAGGCCTTGTCATAGAAGCTTTCGGGTAGCCAGCCCGACGGGTGGGTCGTGGTGGGAAGAGCGAAGGGGTGCCCGTCCTGGACATGCATCGCGGTCACCGCCCCGATCGCGCCCTCATTCACCAGCGCCGACACTTGACGGGTGAACCCCTTGTCCGAGCGACGCATGGAGACGACAAGGGTGACGCCGGCACCTCGCACAGCCTCGAGGATCCTCTGAGCTTCGGGAACCGTGGCCGCAAGAACCTTCTCGATGAAGATGTGCTTGCCCGCCCGGGCGGACCGAACCGCAAGGTCTTCGTGCGCCGCGGTTGCGCTACAGATGATCACGCCCTCGATCGCGGGGTCGTCGAGAATCGCGTCGAGGGTGCTGGCGATACGCGGTGCTCCTCCGCGGCCGCGCTCGCGCGCTCGGGCACGTCGTCCCAGACGGCCACCAGTTCGACGTCAGGGTGCGCCGCAGCGTCTCGCGCATAGTCGTTGCCGTGGACGTGCCAGAAGCCAAGCGCCGCGACCTTCACAATGTCTCCTCCTGGATCGATACGCATGACCGTGACTCAGCCGACGCAATCGTGGCATGGACGCACTGCTGGACATGTCGACATCGAGGTCGGTCGGTCACGTTCCCGTAGTGGAGGTCTCAAGGGATCTCGGTGGCATCGATCAGCAGAGTTCGCGCGCACTACTGGCCACGTTGGCTCGAGACCAGCGTTAGCCGTGGGTTCGCTGGAGGAGGTCCTGCCAGATTGTGACGTGGTTGTCGCTGGGGTCCTTGAGGTCGAGCTTGGCGATCACGCCGGGCTTGGTTTGGACCTCCGGAGTGTCGGACAGCAGAGTTCGCAGTCGTGTGTGTTCGGCTTCGAGGTCGGCGACGCCGATGCCGAACCGTGCGCTGCCCGGTGCTGGAGTGTCGGTATCGACGAGGCGGAGGGCGACTTCTGGGTCTCGGCGCAAGATCCACTCCACCATCGAGGGTGGAGTCAAGTCTGGAGCTCGCCCGATGACGGTCTCGTAGAACGCGCGTGCGTCATCTAGGGAACGAACGGGTATGTCGACATTGACACCAACAACGTCCATCCCACCATCTTCCGCTCGATCACTCGATCCGCAAGACCGTACCTTCGCCCGTCGGTGGCAGTGGCAAGTGGCCGCCGGAGAATCCCTGTTCGGGCGAGGTCACCGAGACCCGGCGAAGCGAGCCGTTTCTGCCCGTCCGGCCGCCTTGGGTTTCGCCGAGGCCGACGGGCGGCTGCAACGCCACGATGACTGGCTCGTGAGGCTGCGGGTGGTGGGTGTGGTCAGGCTTCGATGATGTCGACGGAAATCTCGGTGGCCGTGACCGTGCCGGTGTTCTCGAGCCAGTGCATGGTGTCTTTGTCCTCGGGCCAGCCTGGGCCTGGACCGTACTCGGTGGCGGTGCCGTCTCGGTGGTCGGTGATGGTTCCCTGCAGCACGTAGACCGTTCCCGGTCTGCCCTGGTGGTCGTGCACCGGCCCGAAGACGCCTCCGGGTCGGATGGTGATCATGCGCATCCGCAGTTGGCGGCCCTGCATGCCGGGGATCTCCCGGCCGAGGTCCAGGGTGGCCAGCACCTCCACTTCGATCCCGTTCGTCGGTGGCGTCGAGTCGTCATCACTCATGGGTGCAGCTGTTTCGCTGACGCCTCGGTCCATCTGACGCTCACACCTTCGGCGTGATGTTGTTGTTGACGCGGAAGAGGTTGTTCGGGTCGTACTGCGCCTTGATCGCGCTGAGCCGTCCGAGGTTGTCGCCGAACTGTTGTTGCAGAACTCGCTCGTCGGTTCCCGCATCGGCAGAGAAGCCCAGGTACGCACCGCCGGCGCCGTCGAGACGGCGCGCCGCCTCGATCGAGCTCCGGACCCAGTCGCGCACCTCATCGAACTTGGCGGGGTCGTAGGTTCCTCCGTCGATACTCATCATGAACGGGGCACTGCGATCACCGAACGCCGTTTCGTCTGAAGCCGCGGCGGCGGTGGCGCCCCCCATGATCGGGACATGGATGAGCACGCTCGGGTCGGGTCGAGCCATCGCGCGTTCGTGGATGAACGCCAGCGCTTCGTCGTTCAGCTCGGCTAGATACATCGACTTCCAATAGGAATGCAGACCTGTCAGCAATGCATCGAAACCAGACTGAAACGCCCGATAGGTCGGAATCAGGTCGCTCATGTCGAACAGCGGGCTGCCCAAGTGTCGGAACTCGTCGATGATCTCCTGCCCCTGCTGCTTCTTCCCGGCATAGAGGGCGGCAACGATGAACACGTCCTTGCCTCGCACCGGCGGGGGCAACGCCTCGGCGTCTGGCAGCGACCAGTACAAGGCCCGAGTGGTGACCTCGTCACCGGCGCGAAGGGCGAGGTCCCGCCATTGCGGCATCAGCTCGGCACCGGCGGATGCCTCGTGGAACACCGCGGCGAGCGCGACCTCCGGTCCGACCTCGTGGGCCCGGAAGGTGAAGTCGACCGCGACGCCGAAGTTGCCGCCACCGCCCCGGATCGCCCAGAACAAGTCCGGGTTCTCGTCGTCGCTGGCGTTGACGAGCTCGCCCGACGCCAAGACGATGTGAGCGGCCAGCAGATTGTCACAGGCCAAGCCCCACTTGCGGTGGAGCCAACCGATGCCACCGCCGAGGGTCAGGCCCCCGACGCCAGTGGTGGAAACCACGCCCCCCGGGACGGCCAGTCCGAACATCTGGGTCTCCCGGTCGACCTGCCCCCACGTCGCCCCACCCTGGACTCTCACCGTCTGGTGGATCGGGTCGACCCACACCCCGTGCATGTCTCGGAGGTCGAGCACCAGGCCGCCGTCGACGGTTCCATGGCCCGCCACGTGGTGGCCACCGGCTCGGACCGCGAGCAGAAGCTCGCGCTCCCGGGCCAGGTTCACGCCATCCACGACGTCGGCAGTCCCCGAACACCTGATGATCAATCCGGGCCGTCGATCGATCGCGCGGTTCTCGACCACCCGGGTCTCGTCGTAGCCGGAGTCTCCTGGTCCGACGAGCGGCCCACGAAAGACCGTTCCGAGTTCTGCGAGGTATTCGTCGTCGAAGTTCACCGATCCACCGGGCAGAGTTGTCAATGAACTGGCCATGATGACCCCACATCCTCAGCATTGCCGGGCGCGAGAAAGCTCATACGACGCAGCCATGCCCTGTGCTGAGGTCGACTCGTCGTCGAGATGAGAGAGTCGTCAGGATTTGACGGGAAATCTCATCATTCGGCGCAAATGCCGAGGGTTACACCTTGTAGCGCCTCCCAGAGTTAGCGCAGGTCCGAGCAATTCGCAGTGTCCCCGCGCGCTCGCGACCCGTCAATACCCGTCGGACCATCTACGCAGAAGAACATCGTGTCGCCCGACAGTGCGTGACCGATGGCAGTCACGGCGGTGCCGGCGACGCGCGTCTGGTGCCGGTGATCAGACTTGACGCTCGAACGTCACCAGCAGGCCCTCGACGCCGCCCGGTCCGACGCGCCCCTTGACCTCGACGGCTGTGATGGTTTTCAACTGCCAGCCTTGAGATGCGTGTTCATTCAGGAGCTTCTCCAGTTTGTCCCCGGACATCTTGCCGCCGATCATCTTCTCGCGGAGCTCGACGACGCGGTACTCATACATTCGGGTTCCTCTCATCGTTCTCGACACGCCAGTCGTGTGGCGCTACGAATTGTGACGCTACTGCACCTTTCCGTTACGCATCACGTTTCCTCGCCTGCACTGAACATTCGGCGTAGCGTCGCAACACTGCTCGGGCAATGGCGCCCGAGTGGGCTCGAAGGGAGTTCGGCATGTTCGTACAGGTGATCCAGGGCCGAGTTTCGGACTCGTCGCGGGTGCGTGCGCAGCTGGACGAGTGGGTGGCGGACTTGTCTCCAGGCGCCGACGGATGGCTCGGCAGCACGTCGGGGGTGACCGACGACGGCAAAGTGGTCGCGTTGGCCCGGTTCGTGTCGGAGCAGGCAGCGCAACACAACAGCGACCGGCCGGAGCAGGGTGCGTGGTGGCAGGGGATGGCGTCCCTGTTCGACGACGAGCCGGCCTTCCACAACAGCACCTGGGTCGACGTCGACACGCCGGGAGATCCCTCGCAGGCAGGCTTCGTGCAGATCATGCAGGGACGAACGACTGACGAGGCGCGTGCGCGCGAGTTGATGGCAAGCGATCCGACCGACTGGGCCGCCCTCCGGCCAGACATCCTCGGCACGTTGACCATCGGGCATGAGGGCGGCGCCTGGACGATGGCCATCTACTTCACGTCGGAGGCTGCCGCGCGAGAGGCCGAGCAGCGCGAGCCGCCTCCGGAGGTGCAGGAGATCATGCGCGAACTCGCCAGCGTCTCGGACGGAGAGCCCACCTACCTCGACCTCAAGGATCCATGGTTGGACGCGCCCTCGTAAGGAAAGCGCGCCTTCCTCGAGGGAGCTGGCTGGGCGATGACGGGTGGCCGCGACCGGCCAAACCAACGAGCCGACACGATGTCGAGAACAGCGGGCGAGCGTCGTCTCCGGTGCGAACGCGGCCACAATGGTCGCGCCCCAACGGAGGAGACATTCATGGCCAAGTACCTGCTGCTCAAGCACTACCGCGGCGGCCCGGCTCCCGTCGCCGACATCGACCCGATGGACCAATGGCGACCGGCCGAGGTCGACGCGCACATCCAATGGATGCGCGACTTCGCCACCGGCTTGGAGGAAACGGGCGAGTTCGTCAGCCACCAGGCGCTCTCGCCGGACGGCACCTTCGTCCGGTACGGCGGAGAGGGGCGGCCACCGGTCACCGACGGCCCGTTCGCGGAGACCAAGGACCTGATCGCCGGCTGGCTGATCATCGACGTGGACACCTACGAGCGAGCGGTCGAGGTGGCGGGCGAGTACTCGGCCGCGCCGGGCCCGGACGGCAAGCCGATCTACGAATGGCTCGAGGTGCGTCCGTTCCTCGGTTCCGCACCCACCGTCTCGGAGTGAACGAAGCCCTGCTCCGGCAGCTGATCCCTGCGGTGACCGGTGTCCTCGTCCGTCGTGGTGCCGACTTCGCGACGGCCGAGGACGCCGTGCAGGATGCGCTCTTGCGCGCCCTGGCTACGTGGCCTTCGGATCCGCCGGCGGACCCGAAGGGCTGGTTGATCACGGCCGCCTGGCGCAAGTTCCTCGACGCGACCCGTTCGGAGAGTTCTCGAGTCGCCCGTGAGGCACGAGTCGCAGCGGAACCGGCGCCCGGTCCGACCGAGGACACCGCCGACACCCTGCAGTTGTACTTCTTGTGTGCCCATCCCTCGCTCACCCGCGCCTCTGCGGTGGCGCTGACGCTGCGGGCCGTGGGGGGACTCACGACGCGCCAGATCGCCGATGCCTACCTGGTGCCCGCGACGACGATGGCCCAGCGCATCAGCCGGGCCAAGCGCACCGTGTCGGACGTGCGCTTCGACGAACCCGGAGACGTGGCCACCGTCCTGCAGGTGCTGTATCTGGTCTTCAACGAGGGCTACAGCGGTGATGTCGACCTTGCCGACGAGGCGATCCGGCTGGCTCGCCAGGTGCGAGCGATCACCGACGACGAGGAGGTGTCCGGCCTGCTCGCGCTGATGCTGTTGCACCATGCACGACGTGCTGCGCGGACGACCGCGGACGGCAGCCTCGTCCCGCTGGCGGATCAGGATCGATCCTCGTGGGACACCGGGTCGATCGTCGAGGGCGTCGCGATCCTGCAGGCGGCGCTCGCCCGCGACCGGCTCGGCGAGTATCAGGCACAGGCTGCGATCGCTGCCCTGCATGCCGATGCGCCAGCGGTGGACGAGACCGACTGGGTGCAGATCGTGGAGTGGTACGACGAGCTCGACCGCCTGACGGGCGGCAGTCCTGTCGTCCGGTTGAACCGGGCCGTCGCGGTAGGGGAGGCGGACGGTCCGCAGGCCGGTCTGGCGGCACTCGAACAGGTCGACCGGACCGTTCCCCGATACCCCGCCGTCGAGGCTCATCTGCGCGAACGTGCCGGTGACCTCCGGCTGGCGGCTCGGCTGTACGCCGAGGCAGCCCGCGCTGCCGCCAACCTCGCCGAACGCGATCACCTCACCCGACAGGCAGCTCGACTGAACGGGATGGTCGGCGGGTGAGGCGGGATCGGGCGTGGCTCGATGTCGAGCCCCGTCTACCGGCGTCGTCCCCGATGCGCGCGCGGCCATGCGGGCCACGCCACGACGAAAGGTGAACCGGCATGGATCGGCGCGACATGGACGACGAACTCACCAACCCTGGCGCTCAGCGACTGCTCGAGTCCAGCTCGATGGCCCACCTGGCTTACCTGGGAGCGGATTCGACGCCCCGGGTGATCCCGATCGGCTTCTACTGGACGGGCGACCAGATCGTGGTCTCCACCGCCGCGTCCGCACCGAAGGTCGCGGCGCTGTCAGTCCGGCCGGACGTCGCACTCACGATCGACGGTGGTGACACACCCGGCGACGCGCGCGCACTGTCGATTCGTGGCCGGGCGAGCATCCGGATCGTCGACGGTGTGACCGAGGAATACCTGGCCAGCGCCCGGAAGTCCATGGACGCTGAGTCCGCGGCCCAGTTCGAGCAGAACTGCCGCGAGCTCTACGACCAGATGGCGCGCATCGCGATCACGCCGCACTGGGCGCGCTACTACGACTTCGGCGCCGGAAGACTCCCACGATTCCTGCAGGAACTGGTCGAGCGAACCGGCGAGTGACGGTCTGGCGGCCCGAATCCTGCGGTCGGGAATGGCACGTCGGTCGCAGCGGACGTGCGTTGGCACCATGCTCGACCATGGGTCCGACGTATGCGGGCTGCTACCGGCCGATGAGAAGGTGGCACATCGACAGTGGAGGTGAACGCGGCGTGAACCAGGACGATGCCGAGCGTGCGGCGTCACGACTGCAATCTGCGCTCGACTCGCCGGACTCGTCCGCGAGACTGCAGGCGGCACTGGCCGCGGGCGTGCAGCCGGTACCCGAGTACATCGAAGTGCTCGTGGAGCAATGCAGAACCGAGCCCGACTTCTATGTGCGCGACATGCTGACGTGGGCACTGACGCGACATGACGAAGCGCTCACGGTCGATCGGCTGCTCGTCGAATTGGGGTCCGAAACGCCGCAGGCTCGAAGCCAGGCTCTCCATACGCTGTCGAAGATCGGTGATCCGAGCGTCTGGCCCGACATCACCACCGACCTCCTGCGGGACGAGGACGACGAGGTGGCCAGGTCGGCGTGGCGCGCCGCTGCGGCACTCGTCCCAGCGGGTCACGAAGCCGATCTGGCTGCGATCCTCGCCAGTCAGTTCGGCCGAGGAGATCGAGACGTGCAGTTGAGTCTGAGCCGCGCCTTCGTCGTTCTGGGCTCGGCGGCATCGTCCGTGGTCCTGAGCGCGACGGCCGATCGCGACGATGGGGTGCGCGCGCATGCCATGGCCACCGAGCGTCTGATCGAGAATCCCGATGCCGGATTCGACGCCTCGATCGCCGAGGCGAACCGGATCATGGCGCTTCTCGGCGCACCGCTCGACCCCGAGTGAGCAGGTGCCGACAGCCGATCGAGGTCCCGATGAACGGCTGCTAGCCTCCTGTCGGCAGCGACTGGCGAAGGTGGATCACCACCGGGGAGCGGCCGACACAGCGAACGAGCGCCGACCGCCTGGGTGCCTCAGTCCGAACTTACTCGACTGAGGAGACAACCGATGGACCTGCGCTATGGCACGAACCCGCATCAGTCGGCACACGCGTCGCCCACGCTTGCCGCCACGGTGTGTCCTGCATCGCCGAGCCCGGTGGGTCCATCCGGTCCGGCGACGTGGAGACGGCCTGTCGGGAACAGGGAGTCGTGCTGGCCCAGACCGGGCTGCGGCTCTTCCACCACTGACCCGCATCGGGCCAGAGGCGAGCGACCGGATCGTCGATGTCGCTCAGTCGGCGAAGAACACTGGCAGGTAGTCGGCCGGCGGATCCTCACCTACCCGGCCGTCGACGGCTTCGCGGAGCATGTCCGCCTGCCCGGTGTGTCGTCCGTACTCCTCGACCATGTCGGCCACGAGCCGACCGAGGCTGAACGTGATGCCGGCGCGTTCACCCATCGCGGTCGGCTGTTCCAGGTCCCCCTCGACCAGCCGGTCACGCAGGATCTGCCGTGATCGCGCGACGGCCGCATCGTAGGCCGCGTAGAGGTCGTCGGGACTGTCGTCGGCCGCCGACTCGAAGTCCCAGTCGGGTGTCGCGTCCCAGTCGAGCGAGCGCCACGGCTCCGACGGCGGGGCGCCGAGGACGTCCCACGTGAAGTGGACGTCCTCGACCCTCGTCAGGTGCTTGAGGAGCCCGCCGATCGTGAGAGTGGAGACACCGATGCGTGCGTTGAGCCCGGCCACGTCCAGGCCGTCGGCCTTCCAGCGGAAGGTCACGCGCATCCGGTCCAGCGCGGCGACCAGGCTCACGGCGGGCGGGGCAGAGTAGGGAGGCTCCCACGGGGGAACTGTTCTCGTCATGAGACGACGGTAAAGCCGGTTCCGGATGGAAGACTTCCGGAATAATCGTCGCCTGTGACCGCCGACGGCAGCCCGACCTCGCGAGCACTGCTGACCCTGGAGTACCTGCAGAGCGCCGGCCGCCTGCATGCCGGCGAGCTGGCGGAACGCCTCGGCGTGTCCGAGCGCGCGGCTCGGCGCTACGTCGGCATGCTGCGGGAGGCCGGCATTCCGGTGGAGTCGACGCGGGGACCCTATGGCGGGTACCGGCTCGGCCGCGGTCTGCGCCTGCCGCCCTTGGTGTTCACCGCCGCGGAGGCGCTCGGGCTGGTGATGGCCGTCCTCGACGGGCACCACGCGGCCGCGGACGTCGGCGACCCCGTCGGTGGGGCCCTGGGCAAACTCGTGCGGGCGTTGCCGGAGAACGTGGCCGCGCAGGCCGCCGCCGTGCGCCAGCACGCATCTGCTGCTCCGGACCTCGGGGCCGTCCGCCCGGATGCCGCCACCACCACGAACCTGGTGACCGCATCCGCAGGACGGCATCGCGTCCGCATCGAGTATCGCGCCGAATCCGGCCGGGAGTGGACGACGGTCGTGGATCCCTGGGCGGTCGTCGTTCGCCACGGACGGTGGTACCTGCTGTGCCGAACCGAGGCGGGTGACGTCCGCAGCTACCGGGTCGACCGCGTTCAGCGCGTGGAGGAGTTGGCCGAGACCTTCGATCCACCCGGAGATCTGGACCCGGTCGCCTTGGTCGAGCAGAACCTCGCCAGCGGCTGGGAGTTCGACGCCGTCGTGCTCCTCCAGGCGCCGCTCGACCATCTCACCTGGTTGCCACGTCGCGGGCTCGGCATCCTCGAGCGGGTCGACGAGGAGACGACCCGCCTTCGTGGGACGACCGGCAACCCCTACTGGTATGCCGGTCAACTGGCGACGGCACTCGCCGAGACCCGTGTCTCGTTCACCGTCGAGGGTGGCGATGAACTCCGCTCTGTCGTCCACGCGCTGGGGACGCGCCTGATCGGTGCCACCCAGCCGTGACCGCGACGGTCGTTGACACGGACTGGTGGCAGGTTGTTAATGAGGGAGTGAACAGCCTGCCGCCTGCCCGAACGGCCAGTCGGCCATCATGAGGGTGACCCGCTGACGGCGCTGGAGCCGGTCGCCGACGTGGCGCCCGGCGTCCGCGCCGGCTCGACGCACAGCCTCTCCCGCACGGCGGTCACCGTGGCCGCGCTCGGGGTCGTGTTCGGCGACATCGGCACCAGTCCCATCTACACGGTGCAGACCATCTTCAGCCCGGGGGACCCGCACCCGGTGGCCGTCTCGCAAGCGAGCGTGTACGGACTGATCTCGCTGATCGTCTGGTCGGTGACGATCATCGTGACGATCAAGTACGTGCTCCTGGTTCTGCGCGCCGACAACGACGGCGAGGGCGGGATCATGGCACTGATCACGCTGATTCGCCGGCGTGCGATGCCCGGCGATCGGCGGACCAAGCTCATCCTGGCCGGACTCGGCGTCTTCGGGGCGTCGCTGTTCTTCGGCGACAGCATGATCACACCAGCGATCTCCGTGCTGTCGGCAGTGGAGGGTCTGAAGGTCGTCGAACCCTCGCTGGCGCGGCTGGTCGTACCGGTGACGGCCGTCATCATCGTGTGTCTGTTCGCCTCGCAGCGCGTCGGTACTGCGAAGGTCGGGCGGCTGTTCGGGCCGGTGATGATCGTCTGGTTCACCGCGATCGGCGCCGGTGGCATCGTCGGCATCGTCGAACACCCGAGCATCCTCAAAGCCCTGTCCCCGACGTATGCGGTCGGCTATCTGGTCGGCCACTTCTCCGTCGCGTTCTTCGCGCTCGCGGCGGTCGTGCTCGCGATCACGGGCGCCGAGGCCCTGTACGCCGACCTCGGCCACTTCGGTCGATCGCCGATCACCCGGGCATGGCTCATCCTCGTGTTCCCGGCTTGTGTGCTCAGCTACATGGGTCAGGGAGCGCTCGTCCTCGGTGACCAGAAGTCCGTCGTCAGCCCGTTCTTCCTGCTGGTGCCGGGGTGGGCACGGCTTCCGATGGTGTTGCTGGCGACGGCCGCGACCGTGATCGCCTCACAAGCCGTCATCACCGGGGCGTTCTCGGTATCCCACCAGGCCGTTCAGCTCGGATACCTGCCACGGCTGCGGATCGCCCACACCTCCGACGAGACGGTCGGACAGATCTATGTCCCGTGGATCAACTGGGTGCTGATGGTCGCGGTGCTCACGCTCGTGTTCGCGTTCCGCTCGTCCGCGTCGCTGGCGTACGCGTTCGGGATGGCGGTAACGGGCACGATCACGATCACGACCTTGCTGTTCTTCTACTTCGTGCGCCATCAGTGGCGGAAGCCGCTGTGGCTCGTGGTCCTCGGGGCCGCGGTGTTCCTCACCGTCGAACTCCTCTTCCTGGCGGCCAACCTCACGAAGCTCCTCCACGGGGCGTGGGTGCCCCTGCTCATCGCCCTCACAGTGTTCACGGTCCTCACCACCTGGCAGCGTGGTCGCACGCTCGTGACCGCCCGCCGCGAGCGTGAGGAGGGGTCACTGCGTGAGTTCGTGGCCGAGCTCCACGATCGGCAGCCGGCATTGGCTCGGGTGCCGGGCACGGCCGTCTTCCTCAACCGCGGCAAGGCGACCACCCCGCTCGCGATGCGCGCCAACGTCGAGCACAACCACGTGCTGCACGAGCACGTGGTCATCCTGTCGATCGAGACGCAGCCGGTGCCGCGTGTCGACGACGGCGATCGGATCGTCATCGACGACCTCGGGTTCATCGACGACGGGATCACGTTCGTGACGGCCCGCATCGGCTACAAGGAGAACCCCCACGTCCCGCGGCTGCTCGAACTGGCACTCGACGCCGGAGTCGAGTGCCCGCTCGATGTGGACGACGCGTCGTACTTCCTGTCGACGATCGACCTCCAGGTCGGTGATGGCCCCGACATGCCGCGTTGGCGCAAGCGGCTGTTCGTCGGGACGTCCCACATCACCGCCGACGCCGCGGGCTACTTCGGCCTCCCACCCGACCGGACGGTGGTGATGGGATCACGGATGACGATCTAGCCGCCGAGGCCGAGCTGGGTGTCCACCCCGAGACGCGAAGGGTCGCCAGATGCGCAAGACGTTCAGCGGACTGTCGATCCTGCTCGTGGCGATCGTCGTCGCACAGTTCTTCTTCGCCGCGGTGGGGGGATTCAGTACCGCGCCTCGAGAGGAGTCCTACCGACCGCATCACGCGCTCGGGTACATCATCTTCGTCCTGCCGCTCCTGATGATGGCGGTCGCCGCCCTGGCCCGGCTGCCACGACGGTTCTTCGGGCCGCTCGCCCTGGTCGCCGGGCTGACCGCGGTGCAGGTCCTCATCGCGAACGCGGCGAAGGCGATGGACGACTCTGGCGATGCCCGCACCGGTGGCCCGCTCCTCTTCGGCCTGCACGCGATCAACGGCCTCGTGATCCTCGGCACGACCCTCGTCATCGTCTGGCAGACGCGGACCCTTTCGAGTGGTCAGACCGGCCGGTCATGATGCGCGCCGGTGATTGCATACTGTTCCTGTAGGAATTGACACGCCACGCAGAGGCCTCGTACCGTGGCGGTCGAAGGTCAAGAGTGTCAGCGTCATGCCCTGGCTTGCTGACCGGCAACCCTCGCGCAGCGGTGGGGTGCCCCAGGTGACGACCGGACAGGTACCCAATCCTGTAAGCGCGATGAGCCCTTGCGAGTCCCGGCACCGCACGTTCGCCGACGTCTCGACCGGCATGGCGGGATCCCCGCGGTGCTGCCGAACCGCACCAGGAAGATGCCATGTCACCGCAGCACCACATCAGTCTCGCCGTCGCCCTGGACGGCGCCGGCTGGCACCCGGCCGCCTGGCGGTCGGACGACGCTCGTCCGGGTGACCTGCTCACCGCCGGCTATTGGTCGGAACTCGTGGCCGAGGCGGAGCGTGGCCTTCTCGACTTCGTCACCATCGACGATGCGCTCACGATCCAGTCCGCCGACCGGTTCGCCGGCGATCGCCGGGTCGACCGGGTCCGGGGTCGCCTCGACGCCGTGCTGATCGCCGCGCGCATCGCACCGACGACATCGAACATCGGCGTGATCCCGACGATCACGACGGCTCACACCGAGCCGTTCCACATTTCGAAGGCGATCGCCACACTCGACTTCGTCAGCACCGGACGCGCCGGGGTTCAGGTACGGGTCGGCGGTCTGGGCGGGGAGGCAGCGCTGTTCGGCCGTCGCCCCGGGCTCGACGTCACCGCGCAGAACGTCGACGACCCCGACGTTCGCGCGATCCTCGCCGAACGCCTCGACGAGGCGGCCGACTATGTCGAGGTGGTCCGCCGGCTGTGGGACAGCTGGCAGGACGATGCCGAGATCCGGGACACCGCAACCGGCCGGTTCATCGACCGTGATCGCCTGCACTACATCGACTTCGAGGGTCCGCACTTCTCCGTGCGCGGTCCGTCGATCACCCCGCGGCCACCACAAGGACAGCCGATCGTCGCCGCCCTCGCGCACTCGGCCGAGACGTACCAGCTGGCCGCTCGGCAGGCCGATGTGGTGTTCGTGACGCCGCTCGACGACGCGCAGAAGCATGCGGTCCTGGCCGAGGTACGTGCTGTAGAGGCCACCACGACCCGGTCGGCCCCCCTTCAGGTGTTCGCCGACCTCATCGTGTTCCTCGACGACGACGTGGCACGTGCTGCCGCACGCAAGGACCGACTCGACGAGCTCGACGGGGCCGAGTTCAACTCGGACGCCCGGACGTTCGTCGGTACCTCCGCCGGTCTGGCCGAGGAGATCACCCGGCTGCACGCCGCGGGCTACCAAGGCGTCCGTCTCCGCCCGGGTGCGCTCCCGCACGACCTGTCCGCGATCACCTCTCGGTTGGTGCCCGAGCTACAGCGCCGCGGGTTGTACCGCGACAACTACCGCGCGACGACGTTGCGTGGACACCTCGGCCTGCCACGTCCGGGCAATCGCTACGAAGCCGCCTGAGAAGAGGACTGCACACATGTCGAAGCCCACGAAGCAGGTCCATCTCGCCGCGCACTTCCCCGGGGTGAACAACACGACGGTGTGGAGCGATCCGGCGGCCGGGAGCCATGTCGAGTTCACTTCCTTCGCCCACTTCGCCCGCACCGCCGAGCGAGCGAAGTTCGACTTCCTCTTCCTGGCGGAGGGTCTGCGTCTGCGTGAACAGAACGGGCGGATCTACGATCTCGACGTCGTCGGGCGACCCGACACGTTCACGGTCCTCGCGGCGCTTGCGGCGGTGACGGAACACCTCGGCCTGGCAGGCACGATCAACTCCACGTTCAACGAGCCCTACGAGGTCGCGCGGCAGTTCGCCAGTCTCGACCACCTATCCGGTGGGCGGGCAGCCTGGAACGTCGTGACGTCGTGGGATGCGTTCACCGGTGAGAACTTCCGCCGTGGCGGGTTCCTCGCTCAGAGTCAGCGATACTCACGGGCGCAGGCCTTCCTGCAGACAGCAGTCGAGCTGTGGGATTCCTGGAACGGCGACGAGATCGTGGCCGACCGGGAGTCCGGCACCTTTCTCGGCGATCCACTCGCGGGCACGTTCGAGCATGCCGACGAGCACTTCACGATCTCCGGCCGGTTCAACGTTCCGCGATCACCGCAGGGTCGCCCGGTGATCTTCCAGGCCGGCGACTCGGACGAGGGCCGGGAGTTCGCGGCAGCCTCGGCCGACGCGATCTTCAGCAGGTACAGCCAGTACGACGAGGGTCGGCAGTTCTATGCCGACGTCAAACGACGCCTGCCGGCATACGGCCGCTCCCGCGACCAGCTGCTGATCCTGCCGGCGGCCACGTTCGTGCTCGGTGACACCCAGGAGGACGCCGAAGAGAAGGCCGACGTCATCCGGCACCAGCAGGTGAGTGGTCAGACCGCCATCAAGTTCCTCGAGCAGCTGTGGAATCGCGACCTGAGCGATCACGATCCGGACGGCCCGCTGCCGACGATCGACCCGAACGTCGGTGAGAACACGATCGCTCGCGGCCGGGCCAGCGTCCGTCAGAATCGCGATCCGATCGCGATCGCGAACGAATGGCGCGAAATCGCGGCTGCCGGCGATCTGTCCACCCGCGAGGTGATCATCGCGGTGACCGCACGGCACTCCTTCGTCGGGACGGCGGCCTCGATCGCCGACGAGATCGACCGATACGTCCAGGACGACGTGGCCGACGGGTTCATCCTGGTGCCGCACATCACGCCCGGCGGCCTGGACGAGTTCGCCGATTCGGTGGTGCCGATCCTCCAGGAGAAGGGTGTCTATCGCATCGACTACGAGGGCACGACGTTGCGCGACAATCTCGGACTGGGGCTTCCGGCGATCGGCACGGACCAGGCCGCAGCACCCACCTCGACGAGGCACGACAGCGTGGCCTCGTGAAGTTCCTCGCCATCACGTTGATCGTGCACGCGCCCGACCCGGTGACCGGCGTGCAGGTATCCACCCGGGATCGGTTCGACGAGGTCGTCGAGAACGCCTTGCTGGCCGAAGAACTCGGGTTCGACGGCTTCGGCGTGGGGGAGCGGCACGAGCGCCCGTTCATCTCCTCGGCGCCGCCGGTGGTCCTCAGCCACATCGCCGCGCTGACCGAGCGGATCCGGCTCTTCACCGCGGTCACGACCCTGAGTCTGCTCGATCCGGTCCGCGCCTACGAGGACTACGCGACGCTCGACAATCTGTCCGACGGCCGACTCGAGCTCATCATCGGCAAGGGCAACGGCTCGGCTCAGCGTGACCTGTTCGACGTCACCACGGAGGACCAGTGGGCTCGCAACATCGAGGGTTACGAGTTGTTCCGGCGGCTGTGGCGCGAGGACAAGGTGACCTGGACGGGCACGATTCCGTCCGGACCTCGTCGACGCGGAGGTCTGGCCGAAGCCCTTACAACAACCCGTGCGGGTCTGGCACGGAAGCGCCACCAGCCGAGAATCTGTCGACCTGGCTGCGAAGTACGGCGACCCACTGTTCTCGGCAAACGTCACGAACCCGATCGAGCCGTACGCTGAGCTCGTGCGCTACTACCGGGAACGCCGGGTGCACTACGGTCACGACCCCGCGACCGCCATCGTCGGCGCGGGCACGGCCGGCTACTACGCCACGCAGCGATCACAAGATGCCCTGAACACCTACCGGCCGATCTTCGAAGCCGGTCTGGGCTTCCAGCGCCGGCTGGGCATGACTCCGGTGTTCGAGACGTTCGAGGACTACATCGACCGGAGTTCTGCGCTGATCGGCAGTCCGCAACAGGTCGTGGAGAAGGTCCATCGCTACCACGACCAGTTCGGCCACTCGGTCATGCACGTGCACGCCGACGCCGGTGGCCTCACGCCCACCCAGCACCGGGCGAGCATGGAGCTGTTCCAGAGCGACATCGCCCCCACACTCCGACGTGACATCCCCGACCCGGTCTGGCCGGACCCGCGGCCGGCGCGGCGTCGAGGGTCGGCCCCGCAGGTGCTCGAGGCTGCGGGCCGCCACCACTGATTCAGCGACAGCCGGACACTTCCCGGCATTGGAGACGACCGATGGCACGCGTTCCCCTGGCAGTACTCGACCTCGTGCCGGTGTCGTCCGGCTCGACCAACGCCGACGCCCTGCGCAACACGATCGATCTCGCCCAGCAGACCGAGCAGTTCGGCTACCGGCGGTACTGGTTCGCCGAGCACCACCTCAATCCCGGAGTCATCGGCGCGTCCCCGTCGGTCGTGATCGCCCTGGTCGCCGGCGCGACGTCGCACATCCGGCTGGGTTCCGCCGGCTTCCAGCTCGGCCACCGCACCGCCTTGTCGGTGGTGGAGGAGATCGGCCTGGTGGACGCGCTGCATCCTGGCCGGCTCGACCTCGGGCTGGGTCGTTCCGGTGGCCGCCCGCCCGTCACCCCGCCTGGATGCGGCCTCCGCACCAGCCCCCACGCCGGCATCGAACGGATTGGTCGTGCCCCAGCGCTTCTCCTTCGAGAAGCTGCTCGGCTCACCTCGCATCGCCCTCCAGAAGCATCTCCTGCTGCTCCCCAAGGCCGAGCCGCAGGACTACACCGAACAGGTCGACGACATCCTCGCCCTGTTGGCCGGTCGCTACTCCTTCGACGGCGTGCCCGGGGAAGCGAGCCCCGGAGAGGGTGCGGACGTCCAGGTGTGGATCCTCGGCAGCAGCGCCGGTGAGAGCGCGGCCGTGGCAGGTGCGAACGGGTTGCGCTTCGCGGCGAACTACCACGTCGCTCCGAGCAACATCCTCGAGGCGGTGGAGGCGTATCGAGACGCGTTCGTCCCTTCCGATGACCTCGTCGCCCCGTACGTCAGCGTTTCCGCAGACGTCGTCGTGGCCGAGGACGACGCGACGGCACGCGAGCTCGCCGCCGGCTACGGCCCGTGGGTTCGCAGCATCCGCACGGCGGCCGGGGCCATCCGGTACCCGACGCCTGCAGAAGCAGCCGACCTGCCGTGGACGGCCGAGGACGCGGAACTGGTGGCAGATCGGATCGACACGCAGTTCGTCGGTTCGCCCACCACCGTGGCCGCGCGGCTGCAACAGCTCCAGGACGCCACCGGCGCCGACGAGCTCGTGATCACCACGATCACCCATGATCACGCCGACCGCGTCCGCTCGTATCAGCTCCTGGCGAAGGAGTGGCTGGGCTGATCAGACTGGGCTGATCAGGCCGGGGGAGCCGAGGCCGGGGGAGCCGAAGTCGGGTCGGATTGGTCGGCCGGCGCAGCGACGGGCGTTGGTGCCAGCGCGGTGTACGAGCGGTCGTGATAGACGAGCGGGTCCACGCTCTCGTCGACCTGTGCCTGGACAGGGCGGACGACCACGAGGATGTGATCGCCGAGGGAGACGCGCTGCACGACCTCGCCGCGGATCCAGGTCGCGGTGCCGTCGAGCAGCGGCTCGCCGGTGGCCAGTCGAACCCAGCGCGTGGGCTCGGCGAACCGATCGATCCCGCTCGTCGCGAACCGGCCGGCGACATCGTCCTGGTGGGTGCCGAGGAGGTGGACGAGAACGGTGTCGACACCGCGCAGGATCCGCCATGCCGATGCGGTGCTCAGGACCGAGAAGCACACAAGCGCGGGCTCGAGCGACAGGCTCACAAACGATGTGGCGGTGAAACCGGCCGGGCCGGTCGGACCGTGCCCGGTGATCACGACGACACCCGCCGGATGACGCCGGAACACGCGCTTGAGATCGTCGGAGTGCAAGGCGTCCGACGACTCGGCGGGCGACGGGAGCTGATGCCGCGCGGTCATGCGGCGATCACCGCCCGACGGCTCGCGAGCACCGCGTGGAGGTCGGCGAGATTGGCCTGTGCCCACAGGTCGACGACGCCGGTCTGGTCGTCGAGCTGGCTCTCCAGGACCACGACGGACGCGGTCGGCAGACGGACGCCGAGTTCGGTGAGGAGGAGCCGCAGTTGCAGGTCGACCAGCGCGGCATGGGCCGGTGAGCCGGCGACCACGACCGGAATCGCGACGGTGTGCAGCGACGCGTTCGGGATCGTGTCGGCGAAGACCTTGAGGAGCCCGGTGTAGCCGCCCTTGTAGGCCGGTGTGGCGACGACGACCAACTCGCTCTCGTCCAGCACCTGGCGCGCCTGCCGCGTGAGCGGCGCGTCGGCGTCGAGCACCGCCGCGCCGAAGGTCGCGAGGTCGATCACCGTCGGGTCGACGGCGCCCACCGACGCGGCCACCCGGGCGGCGAGAAGCGCGGTTCGCGAGCCAGGGCGAGGGTTTCCGAGCAGCAGGCTGGACACGACCTCACGCCGTTCGGGTCCGGACTGCGGGGCGTCAGACATGCGAGTCTCCAGGAAGAGGGCCGGGAAGGGATGCGCGGGTGGGGTCGGCAACCGCACCGCACCGCGCCAGGAGCAGGTCGGTCAGACGGCGAGGCAGAGCGAGCTGTCGACGCGCTTGAGATCGACGTGTCGCCGTTCGACCAGGGGCGGCCGATCGGTGCTGTGCTCGATGCTCGGCATCCGTGTACTCCCGGGGAAGGTGAGTCCCGCCCGTCGCCGGGCGCGCTTGCGACAAGCTCATCGCCTGGTCTTCACCCGGGGCACCCCACCGCGGTGGAGGGTTGCCGTCCAGCAAGCCGGGGCTGTGCGCTGGGACTCGTGACCGGTGTCCACTGTGCCAACAGCGCGACGATACCGTCAATTCCTATCCAGATAGTGGGAAATCTGAGGCCGCGCGGCGATCGCGGCGCCGTGCTGTCAGCTGTCGGCGTCGCCGAGCACGTCGAGGGGTGCCACGGGCACGATTCCGTCGGCCTTCGCCGCGAGATCGGGGCTGACCGTGACGAGCGCGTCGGCCTGGAGCCGGGTGACGGCCAGGTACTCGGCGTCGGAGGTCGTGTCCCAGCCGTGCTCGAGGGCGATCCTCCACGCGGTACGGCGCGAGACGCGGTCACCGAGCAGCCGCATCTTCAGCTCGGTGAGTCGATCGTGGCGAGCAAGCGCATCGCGCTCGGAGAGTTCGCCCCGCTGGACGGCCTGGAGCAGGAGGCTGAGCGCCTGCGATCGGATCAGGCTGGGGGCCACGATCTGGTGAGCGGGGCTGACGCGCAGATCGTCGGCGGCGACGAGCAGGAGAGTGGGGGCATCGATGACGTAGCGGGTCATGTCGGCACGCTAGAGCAGCGGCTGGAGCCGGAAGAAGCAGTGCCGGCGACTACAGGCGGCTGAGTCCGGCGCCGACGATGACGGCGCCGATGATGAGCAGGATGACAGCCGTCACGGTCTGACTGTTGTGGTCCAACCAGTCGTGAGCTGCCACGAGCCGCGGTTGCATGCGTTTGGGCGAGACCAGCGTCGCGACAATCGGCACCACGACCGTGCTCGATGCGATGACGAGGTAGAAGGCGACCGCGATCGCCGTCCTGGTGAAGGCTCTGACATCGCCCGCGATGGACAAGCCGGCGGCCACGCCGAGCAGCAGGCCCTTCGGCCGGAAGTTCAGGGCGAACGCGAGACCGAAGGAGGCGAACGGGCCGAATGAAGCCACACGGTCGAGCCAGGTGGCACCGTCGGTCTCGGGACGGTGTGCCGCGCGCCGGGCCTCGATGATGCCGAACACGAGGATGCCGGCCCCGACGATGATCTCCGCGATGCCGATGGCGTCACCCGGCGTTCGGGTCTCGACCACCGGCAGCGTGCGGGCGCCGAGGACGGCCAGCACCACGACGAGCGCCATCCCGAGCACCCAGCCGATCAGGAAGCCCAAGCCCGAACGGTTCCGATTCGGTGACAGCAGGATGAGGATGGTGGCCGTGATCGGCACAGTGCTCATCGCCACGGCGAGAGCGATCGGGAGGACGTGTCCCAGTGCCGACCACATCAGGCCTGGGCCTCTCCTCGTCTCGGACCGTCGATCACCAGCGAGCGACACCCTATCGACCCGAGCGCCGAAGTCCCCAGAACCGTCGGCCGCGCCACGTCGACGATCGAGCGGTCGCCTTCAGGTCGCCGCCGGAGCGATGCGTGCGACGCGCGAGGGTGCGATGATCCCCGCGTCGCCCAGCAGCCGCACCACGACTGACAGGACCTCCGAGTGTCTGAGTCCCGCAACCCGTCGGCGCGTCCGAGATCCGTCACGGTCGCCGCCGTCATCACCGCGATCTCCGGGGCCGTGGACGTCGTCGTCGGTATCGCGCTGCTCGCCACCCGCAGCGACTCCACCGGCCCGTCGCCCGAGGCAGTCGTCACCGGCGCCATCTGCCTGATCGTCGGCGGACTCATCGTCGGGCTGTGCACCGGCTATCTCCTGCGCGGTCACAACAGCGCCCGGCTCGTCGTCACGTTGATGACCGTCGCGCGGCTCGTGCTCGCCGCGGTCGTCGCACTCGAGTTCGATCGCGGCAGCATCCTCGGCGCCGTCGCCTTGGTGGTCCTCGCGTTCGTGACCTTGTGGCTGTTGTGGCGGGCCAACAGCACCGGCTTCTTCGAGAGCCACCGGGAGAGCCGCCTGACCGAGTCGATGACCGAGACCCTTCCGGCTCGTCGCGGTCGGCGGCTCGTGTCCTGGGTGTCGGACTTCGGGCTCGGCCTCGTCGCGCTGGGCCTGACGATCGCCGCCACCCCGGACATCTCGGTGGACTCGGCGTGGTCACTGGTCCTCGCCACGATCCTGCTCTCCGTGGTCGGCTGGATCCTGCGGCCGGTGCTGGTGGCGACGGCCGGCCGGTTCGGCTGGGTGGGTGCCGGGTTGCTGGCGTTGTTCTCGAACGCCGCCATCATCGGCGCGGCGCTGTGGTTGACGCCAGGCATCGTCATCGACGACGCCTTCTCGGCCGTCCTCGCATCCTGGATCTACGCCCTCGTGATGACGCTCATCACCTGGGCGTTCTCGTCGCGCTCGTTCGACTATCTGGTCGTGCACGCCGTTCGGCTCAACGGTCGGACCCACCGGTGGAGGATCCCGAGGTGCCGGGCGTGATCTTCGTCCAGCTCGACGGGATGCCCGCGCCGGTGCTCGAGTACGAGATGCGCGCCGGGAACCTGCCGACGCTGTCCCGCTGGCTCCGGTCGGGAACCCACGGACCTCACCGAGTGGGTCGCGCGGATCCCGTCGACGACCCCGGTCAGCCAGGCCGGCATCCTGCACGGTGTCAACGAGGGCATCCCGGCGTTCCGGTGGTACGAGAAGGAGCTCGGGCGTCTCCTCGTGACCAACAGGCCGGGCGATGCCGCCATCGTCGAGGCCAGACTGACGAACGGCCGCGGGCTCCTCGCCGACGACGGGGTGAGCATCAGCAACCTGTTCTCCGGTGACGCGAGCCAGTCCCTCCTCACCATGAGCGGGCTCCGCCAGCACGGCCGCGGGCTCGGACAGACACGGTCGTACGCGGCGTTCTTCACGCACCCCGCCGGCTTCTTCCGTGCCGTCATCTTGAGCATCGGCGAGATCGGGAAGGAGTTCGTCCAGGCACGCCAACAGAAGACGCGCGACGTCCAGCCCCGTACCGAACGCTCGGGGACCTACGTCCTCCTCAGAGCAGTGACGAACGTGCTGCTGCGCGACCTCAACCTCGCTCTCGTCGTCGAGGCGATGATGAACGGGTCGAGGTCTGTGTACGTCGACTTCGTCGACTACGACGAGATCGCTCACCATGCCGGGGTGACGCGGCCGGAGTCGCTGGCGGCGCTGTACGGCCTAGACGAGGTGCTGCACACCCTCGAACTGCTCGCCTCGTCAGGCTCCACGCCACGGCCGTACCGGATCGTGGCGTTGTCGGATCACGGTCAGAGCCAGGGCGCGACCTTCGCGCAGCGATACGGCCAGTCGCTGGAGGCGTTCGTCGTGTCGCTCACGTCGGCCGACTCGACGCAGGTGGCGACCCATGCCGACGCCGAAGCGTGGGGGCCGGTCAACATCTTCCTCCGCCAGCTCGCCGGCAAACACGAGAAGACGAAGCAGATGATCGACCGCGCCAGCGCCAAACGCGAGAGCGGGACCGACACCGGTGACTCGGTCGACCAACCGGGACCCGAAGTCAAGGGTCGACCCGAGGTGGTGGTCATCAACTCCGGGAACCTGGGCGGTATCTGGTTCGCGAAGCGTCCGGGGCACCTGATCCTCGGGGAGATCGAAGCGGCCTACCCCGGTCTGGTCGATGCGCTCGCGACACATCCGGGGATCGGCTTCGTCGTCATCATGACGGCCGCGGGGACCGGTGGCGATCGGCGCGACCGGAGCGATGGACCTCACGACCGGCGCGGTCGAGGGTGCCGACCCGCTCGCCGGCTTCGGACCAGATGCGCGGGCAGACTTCAAGCGCGTCGCCGAGTTCGACAACGCGCCGGACATCTACGTCAACTCGCTGTACGACGCGGCGCTCGGCGAGGTGGCGGCGTTCGAGGAGCTCGTCGGATGCCACGGCGGGATGGGCGGCTGGCAGACCCGCCCCATGCTCGTGTACCCGAGTGAGTTCGATCTCGACCCCGATCTGCTCGACGACGACGGACGGCTCGTCGGGGCCGAACTCGTCCACCAGCAACTGGTGCGGTGGCTCGAACGGCTCGGTCACCGCAAGGATCTCGCCCCGGCCGTCGAGAAGGCGACGGTTCCGGCCACCGACTGAGCCCTACATCCACCTCGAGCGCGGTGTGGCCAGGCGCGGTGTGGCTAGGTGGCGTCGGCCCGCGGACGGGAGACGGCTGTGCGGCCCGGAGGTGTCGCGGCGATGATCCATCTCGGGTCGTCCACGGGTGGGTCGAACTCGTCTGCATAGGACTCGACGTGGGATCTGCAGCAGCGGCACGCGAAGACGAGCGTGGCGGGCAGGTCAGGCTCAGGGGGCAGCACGTACGTGTAGTCGAGCTCGGGCGAATCGCAGTACGGGCACAGGGCCGGGAGATCCGCGGACGGTGCGGACTCGAGCGCCTCCACCTGACCCACGTCCCTAGCCGACGCTGGCGGCAGCGTCGGCGAAGAGCTCGACGAAGTCGTCCTTCATGCTGAGGACGAGCCAGCGCTTCTGCTCGGCCAGGGCGAGCAGGTCCTTGCGCACGTCCGGAGCACTCATGGGGTGTACCTCTTCACCGAAGGGGATCGTGTGCTGTCGACCGGGCCCAGGAATCTGGACGGCTGGCCGACACATACCGCGGGTAACTCGTGCGCCGAGCTTCAGGCCCAGGAATCTGAACGGCTGGCCGGCACACACCGCGGGTAGCTCGTGCGCCGAGCTTCGTCGGTCATGTTTGGATCGGCATCACCCCGTGATCACCCGGATCGGGGTGAAACCGCGGCCCAGGTGTGATCGCTTCGCTGGCGTCAGAGACCGGATTGAGCCTCGATCCGACCCGACACCAGCGCGGCGGCGAGCGCCGCGTGGTCACGATCGTTCTGGTCGGCGTAGGCCTCGGCGAAGTCGGCGATCGCGTTGTCGAACGTCGCGGACTTGCCCAGGTAGGACGCGATCGCGACCCGGTCGCCCGAACACGCGTGGCCCCGAGCCAGCGTCCAGGCGCACAAGCCTGCGTAGAGACCCATCCCGGTGGGGCGCATCTGCTCGATCGGCATGGAGAACTTCCAGTCCCGCAACTGACGCACGTAGAAGTCGCGGTCGATCCCGTCGGGGCCGGTCGTGCGCTGCCAGCCGAGGAAGATGTCGCTCGTGGCCTGCATGAGGTGCTGGCCGGCGACCACGCGTTGGCCCTCGTTCTCGTATTCCGTCGATCCGGCGAAGTCGCTCAGGACGGACTGCTGCGCCTCTTTGGCCTGCAGGATGAGCGGGTCGGTGCCATCGCCGGCTTCCATGAGGAGGATCCAGGCGCGGGTGCCGACGCTTCCGACCCCGACGACCTTCCGGGCCACCTGGCTCAGAGCGAACTGCTTGACCAGGTGTTGACGATCGGACTGCAGGGTCTTTCGATACCTCTCGATGAGTTCGCCGAGCTCGGCGTAGATCTCGTGCGACTGCCGGTCGCTGAACAGATCCTCGACGGGAACGATCAGCGGTGGGTCGTTGATGATGCGGCGCTTGCCATCGGCGTCGACGGTCGTGAGCTTGCTGAGGGCCTGGAGGCTGTCACGCGTGTGAGCCTTGGCCAGCAGCGCTTCGGTGAGTTTCAACTTGCTGGCCTTGAGTTGCGCGCTGAAGCTGCGAACCGTGTCCTCGATGTCGAGGTGGGCGTACCAGACAGTCATCATCGATTGACGGGCGAATTCCCGCATGGCGGTGCGATAGGCCGCGACGCCTGTGAGGACGGTCGCACGGTTCTCCTTGCGGCTGAACCCGTTGTCGCGACCGGCCACGACCAGGCTGGCGGCGAAACGCTTGACATCCCACTCGAACGGGCCCGGCAGGGTCTCGTCGAAGTCGTTCACGTCGAAGACGAGCTTGCGCTCGGGGGATGCGAACGCGCCGAAGTTGGACAGGTGAGCGTCCCCGCACAATTGTGCGCGGAGGCCGGAGGTCGGAGTAGTCGCCAGGTCGGCGGCCATCGGCAGCGCTGCGCCCCGGTAGTAGGTGAACGGGGAGACGAGCATCCGGCCGTGTCGGACGGGAATGAGCTCGGGTACGCGGGAGATCGCCTGGTCCAGGAGCAGGCCGACGGTGTCGCGGTCGGGCCGCGCGCTGAACTGGGCATGCGAATCAAGGGGCGCTGTCGATCGCGCGGCCTTCCCGGCGGCGACCCGCTGTTCGTGGGTCGGCAGTGCCGCGGTCTCGGCGGTCTCGGTGATGGTCACGTCTGTAGTCCCTTTCGAATCGCTGCGGGTCGTGCGTTCGGGTCGGAGGAGCCGGTCATTCGACGGCCTCGATCGTGTCGATCTCGAGCAGCACCAGACCGAGGTCCTCCACCCGGCGGAGGAGCCCGAACAACGTCGACTGATCGACTGGCCCGGTGCGCAGGCAGGTTCGTCCGCCGGCGGCGAGGAGCTCGACGTCCTCGAATTCGAACCGCACGAGATCGCTCGCCGCTCCTCGGATGGTGATCTCGTACACGCGCGCACCGTTCGTCACGCCACACCCACCCTCTGTGGCGCGCTCAGCGCCTCGGGCCACCTTCGCGTGCCGAGGGCAGCGAGGGATCACCCGCGTCTCACCCTTGCGCGGGTGAACTTGTGCGAATCCCCGCTAGTGTTCGAAGGCGTGAGCGGTGGTGTGTACGAAGGTGGTGATTTCACCGGAAATGCGCATGATGGGCGAGATGTACCGCATTCCACGCTGAGTGTGAGTCCCACGTTCGGCTACGACAGCATCCCTGCGCCAGTCGGTCGACGGGTCAGTCGCCCCGAGTTGACGAGGCGGCTCGAGACGTCCACGCATCCGCTGACCCTCGTCACCGCGCCCTCCGGGTTCGGGAAGACCGATGCGATGGCCGCCTGGGCGGGCTCGACGGCGGCGGACGTGGCGTGGCTGACCTGCCGCCAGGCCGATCAGGCGCCTTCGTTCTTCTGGCAGCACCTCATCGGCACCCTCGGTCATCGGTGGCCAACCTTCGGAAGCGATTCGTCGTTGATCCTGCGGCGTCCCTCGTGGGAGGACGAGGCGCTCGTGCCGGCTCTCGCGCGCGATCTCGCAGATGTGCCGTCGCGCGCGGTGGTCGTGGTGGACGACAGCCATCACGCCGAACCGGCCCACCGGACACTGGCCGCCCTCGCGCGGCGGCTCCCGTCGAACGTCCGCATCGTCATGGCGAGCCAGCACAACCCGGTCTTCTCGACGACGAGGCTGCGGTTGGACGGTGTGGTGGGCGAGGTGCGGATCGACGAGCTCGCGTTCAGCCCGAGTGAGGTCGACCGGCTGTTCGCGCTGGCCGGCGTCGACCTCGCCGCGGAGGATCGACATCGCCTGCACGTCCTGACCGAGGGCTGGCCGGCCGGGTTGCAGATGGCCTTGCTGGCCATGCGTGAGGCGGTCGATCCGCGCGCAGTCGTGGACGCATTCGCCTCGACGACGAAGGAGACCAGCGACTACCTGGCGAACGAGGTGATCGCCCGGCTGCCGCCCGAGCTCGTCGACTTCATGGCGCGGACCAGCGTTCTCGACGAGTTCGACCTCGACCTGTGCCGCGCGGTCACCGAGAACGAGGATGCCGGCGCCGTTCTCGACCACGTGGTAGCCAACGATCTCTTCGTCTATCAACTCGATGTGGCCGGCGAACGGTTCCGCTTCCATCAGATGTTCGCCGCCTATCTGCGCAACGTGTTGAAGCGATCGGGCGACGGCGAGTTCGAACGAGCCCACCAGCGGGCCGGCGACGCCCTGCAGGCCCGAGGTGACCGAACCGGAGCTCTGCGCCACGCGATGGTGGCCGGCGACATCACGCGGGCCGCGTCGGTGGTGACCCAGTCGTTCGGCACCATCCTCGAAGTCGACGACGCTCAGCAGACGATCGGAGTGGCACGAGCGTGGCTGGCGCGGTTCGCCACTGATGCGCTCGCCGACGATCCCGAGCAGTTCCTCCAGTTCGTCTACCTGCTGGCCGCGTGCGGGCAGCGCGAGGCCGAACGGTGGTTGCTCCTGTTCGGCGGCGCCCACCCCGAACCCGAGCCGCGGATCGCCGCGTTGGCCGAAGCCACCTGGGCCGCGCTGAACCTGAACCGTGGCAACGCCGAGTCGGCGCTGGCGCACAACGCCGCGGCCGCGGCCGCCGCCGCCGGCGTGACAGGCGTCGGCGAGTTCTTTCCCAAGCTCGCCGAACTGCCGATGCAGGCGGCGGCAGCCCTCCTGCTGATGGGTGACCTGGCGGGGGCCGAGGACGCGCTCGCCGCCTCTCAGCCGCTGATGTCGGCCCCTCTCATCGACGAGGTGCGTTTGCCGGCCCTCCGCCAGTGGGTGCTGTTCCTGCAGGGCGACCTGGTCGCAGCGCACCGTCTTCGCCGGCAGCTGCTGACTGCGGCGACTCAGCACCACGCCGTCAGCAACGGCGTAGGGCTGATCTTCACGGGCATGGTCGAGGCGGGGTTCCATCTCGAGCACGAGGAACTCGATCTCGCCACCGACGAGCTGGCGCGTGCACGTCATGGCGCGGATCTGAACGGACGCCCGGTCATCCTGACGATGGCCGACAGGTGGCTCGCCCGAGTGGCCACCGCAAAGGGTGATCAGAGCGGCGCCACGGCCGCGATCGCACAGGCACGCGTCGTCCTGGGTGGTGCGACCGAGAGCGTGCGCGCCCAGCTCGCGGCGGAGGAGTTCCGGCTCGCCGTCGAGCTGAGCCCGGCCGACGCCGATGCGATGCTGCCCCTGCTTCCCGACGACGACGGCACGCGTCTGCTGCGGGCTCGGCTGGCCGTGCGGAGACGAGACTGGGCCGCTGCCACGGCGCTTCTCGCCCTTGTGGTGCCGCGGACCATCCGCGAGCAGATCGACTGGGGTCTCCTGACGAGCTTGAGCCTGCAGGAGCGCGATCTCGCGGCCGCGCATCGTCAGCTCGCCGAGACCTTGACGCTCGCGCAGCCGCACGGCTACCTGGCCACCGTCATCAGGTCCGGCGTCGGCATCCGCGCGCTGCTGGCATCGATGCCGACACCGGCGAGCCTGCGCGATTACGTGCACGACCTGGTCAAGGCCGCCGACCGGATCCAGGTGTTGCCGCGAATCGCGGAGCGCACCCGCGCGCACACCCTGCTCACCGGCCGGGAGATCGACGTGCTCCGACTGCTGTCGAGCCGGCTCACCACCCAGGAGATCGCCGAGACACTGTTCATCTCGCCCAACACCCTCAAGTCGCACATGAAGAGCGTCTATCTCAAGCTGAACGTCAATTCGCGCGCCGAGGCCATGAGCGCCGCCGACTCGCGTGATCTGCTATGACAGGGCGTGGCAATTCACCCCGGTCAGGGTGACATGGGGGTGACGCGGTAGGAACGTCCTACCGGAAGACTCGAATGGCCGATGATCGCCGGGGATCACCGGTGGCTACCATCGCGGTGGCGGCCTCGACAGGTAGTTCCGCGCACACCAACGACAAGGAACAAGGCTGATGTTCACACTGAACACCACGTTCGGAAGCGGCGACGTCTTCTGGTGGATGCTCGAACTCTTCCTCTTCATCATCTGGTTCTGGCTCCTGATCGTCGTCTTCGGCGACATCTTCCGGGACCAGGAACTCGGCGGCGGGGCGAAGGCACTCTGGGTCATCCTGGTGATCCTCATCCCCTATATCGGCGTGCTCCTGTACCTGATCTTCCGCGGGCACGGAATGGCGGGCCGGTCGGCGAAGGAAGCGCAGGCGGCGCAGGATCAGTTCGACGCACGCGTCCGCGCGACGTCGGCGTCCTCGTCTGCTTCGGACCAGATCGCTCAGGCCAAGGCGCTGCTCGACGCCGGCACGATCAACCAGACCGAGTTCGATGCGCTCAAGCAGAAGGCCCTCGCGGGCTGACGAAGGCAGGGCACTCGGGACGCTCGTCCCGAGTGCCCTGATCGACTCCGCACAGCCGTCCCGAGGAGCAAGCCATGAGTGACCAACTCGCACGCGAACCACGCACGTGGAAGTTCGGCATGATGCTCTTCGCCGGCATCATGATGGTCACGGTCGGCGTGTTCGACCTCATCCGGGGCCTCGTCGCCCTCTTCAGCAACGACGTCCTGGCGAAGCCGGACTATCTCTTCGCGTTCAACGCGACGACCTGGGGTTGGATCCACCTCGTCATCGGCCTCGCTCTCATCGGCGTCGGGTTGTTGGTCGTGGCCGGCAAGGTCATCGGCCGCGTCCTCGGCATCCTCATCGTGTTCGGCTCGGCGATGACGAACTTCGCCAGCCTTCCGTATGCGCCGCTGTGGTCGACGCTCACGCTGGCCATCGACATCCTCGTGATCTGGGCGCTGGCCACCTATGGCGCCGATCCGGACGAGGTCTGACCTCTCCGGCGCTTGATCGGCGGGCAGGTCGTGCGATTCGGCCGCGCGGGTGAAAGAGAGAACTGGCAGCGGCAGTTTGTCGGGCGCTACGGAGCGTTTGCGATCCGCAGCCACCCCGACGGTCCGCGCATCACCCACGGTGACACCACCTGGCCGCTGGCTGGAGCGAGCGCCCGGGTCGACATCCTCTCTGCCGAGGACGCGGCATCGCGCCGGCCCCCGCTCGATCCCGCGACGACGTACCTCACGATCACCTTCGCGGACGGGTCGCTGATGTTCGGCGACTTCGCCGGCACGGAGGCCTCTCGTCGCCCACGAACTGGCCGGCGCGGTGAACGACTGCGCGGTGCACCGAGGTCAGCGTCGGCGAACGGCGAAGCTCCCACGAACGCCGACCTGGACGGCGCGCGGACTGTCGTCCTGGCCGACGATCGACTCGACCGCCGATGTCGGCGTGACCGCGATCGAGGTTCTGCGGCGCCTCGGCGTCCAGATCGTGCCGGGTCTCACCGACGAGGAGTTCCAGCGGATCGAGACGATCTTCGCATTCCGATTCGGCGACGACCATCGCGCGATGTTGCATGCAGGACTCCCGATCGGCGACCGGTGGGTGGACTGGCGGAACGGGTCAGAGTCCGACCTCAGGACACGACTCGCGGCACCGATCGACGCGATCATGTCCGACGTCGACGACGGTCTCGGTTGGAGCGAGCGCTGGGGACCGCGACCGGCCGGCGTTGACGAAGCGCATGAGATCGCGCTGGCCGAGACGGCCCGGTGGACCTCCTTGGTACCGGTTTACGGGCATCGCTTCACCGCGGCGGCGCCCTCGGCGACTGGTGCGCCGGTCCTGTCGGTCCACGGCTGGGACGTAGCGCTGATGGGCGTTGATCTGCTCGACTATCTGGCGCACGAATTCGGGCCACGACGTGGACAGCGGCCCGAGCACATCCCTCCCGTCTTGCCGTGGACCGAACGGACACTCTGAGGGCTACCGGGTACGGCGCCGCCGTCACGCGTCGAACCCCTCCCGCCGCCACTGGTCGGCGACCGCCTCGTCCAACTCGACCGGCCACGTGGTGCCGCAACTCGCCACGGCCGCGCGACCCTCGCGCCGGAAGGAGCGACGTACGGCGATCATCGCGTCGATCACCGACGACCGGTCCGCGGCCGGGAGACGAAGCTGTGCGAGGACCTCACGCTGGTCGGGGGTCAGCCGGCTGCTCCACTGCTTGACGCCCATGGCCGGTAATGGCTGATTGGCCTGGACGAACACGTCGTAGAGCATCGTGCGTGCGTTGTGGACGCCTTCCTGACCGAGCAACCAGTCCGCGCGCGCCACGACGGCCGGGAACATCGCCTGCTGCCGGAAGAACTCCTGCACGGTCGCGGCGACCGCGACAGGATCCGGGCCGCCGTCGAGGTCCATCGGAGAGGGGACCAGCGCACTGACATGGTCGCGGTCGAAGACCACGATGCGCTGCCGCGCCCCCGATCGGTGGACATCGACGATGCGCTCCAGCACGACATCGAGCCGGAGGCCGCGGCGGGTCGTGTACGCCACGGTGCCCGGCATGCCCGGGACCGGCAGCGCGATGATCGGGTCGACCACATCGGCCAGCATCATCGGGAGGTCGGTGGCCACCGCTTCGAAGTCCGCTTCCGACACCGTGACGAGGAGATCGAGGTCGGAGCCGGCATCGGCGGCCATCCGACCGACCGAGCCGCCGAGAAACACCGCGAGGATCCGCGGTTCGCTCCCGAGCACCTCGGTCACCGACGTCAGCAACGGTCGGTACTCCGCGGGCAGCGGCGCCACGGCGTCGGCCACCTGCTGGGACAGGGCATCGTGGGCCACGAGCGGAAGCCTAGGCCGTCGGCTCCCGTCCACAGCCGCCACCGCGATTCGCGGCGACGGCAGGCCGCTCAGTCTCTCAGTGGGGCTGAGAGAATCTGGCCGCGCTGGGACAGAATCCATAGGCAGGTAACGGAATGGGGGCGATTGTGCGTCGCGCCCTTGTCGGGTTGCGGGTGTGAGTGTTGTCTCATTCCGGGGGATCGCGCAGATCGCTGCGCAGCGCCGTCCCCACCTCCCGGAGGTCAGCAGTGCCATCGACCACGTCTCGTCGCACCCTTCTCAAGCTCACGGCTGTCTCCGCCGGCGGCCTGGCCCTCGCCGCGTGCAGTTCACCCAAGTCGTCCGACTCCTCCGGCACCGGTTCGGCCGCCCCCAGCAACGGGACGACAGCCGGAAAGGGCTCGGCCAAGGAGCCGCTGGCCAAGCCGGCGCAGTTCCAGGAATCACCTGTGCTCACGAAGCAAGCCGAGGCGGGCACGATCCCGAAGCTCGCTGACCGGATGGCCGAAGAGCCTTACGTGATCCCGCACAACTGGGTCCAAAAGGGCAAATACGGCGGCCACCTCAACATGAACATCAACAGCACCGACGACTCCTGGGTCGGCGAGTGGTTCTACGGCCACGGCATGTTGCGGTACCTGAACGACGGGAACACGATCGGCCCCGGGGTGATCACGAAGTGGACGTCGAACGCCGATGCCTCGGAATGGACCTTCACCCTGCGCAAGGGACTGAAGTGGTCGGACGGGCAGCCGGTGACCACGGCCGACATCCTGTTCTGGTGGAACGACATGGCGAACTACGCCGACTATCTCCCGGAGACAGCACCCGACGAGTCGAAGTCGGGCAAGGGCACGATCTGCAAGCTGACGGCGTCCGACGACCTCACGTTCACGATGCGCTTCGACGCACCGGCGCCGCTCACCGCCGACCGGTTGGCGATGTGGACGAACGGTCCGGGCGGTAACGGACCGACCTGGATCGTTCCCGCCCACTACGCCAAGCAGTTCCACCCGAAGTACGCGAAGGTCCCGGCCAGCTGGGCTGGGGTCGGCGGTTTGTGGCAACGGAACGTCTCGATCCGGAAGAGCACCAAGTGCCCCACTCTGCTCCCGTTCAAACTGACGAAGTACAACGAGGGTCGCTCGCTCACCTGGGGACGCAATCCGTATGCCTACGAGGTGACGAAAGAGGGTGACCAGCTCCCGTACGTCGACGGCATCACGATGACGGTCGTCCAGGACCCGCAGGTCGGCAAGGTCCAGATCACCGCGGGCAAGGTCGACATCAGCCACGGGCCGCAGAACGCCCTGATCCTCGCCGACGTCTCGACCCTCATGAAGAACAAGGCCAAGGCCGACATCGACATCTACCTCTGGGACGGCGGCGCCGGAGCGGCAGGTTGCTTCATCGCCTCCCTCGACTACTACGAGAAGCCGTACCGCGATCTGTTCCGCAAGCCCGAATTCCGCCAGGCCCTCTCGCTTGCTTCGAACCGTACCCTGGCCAAGAAGGCGGTCTACTTCGAGCAGGGCGAACTGACGACCGGCACCATGAGCCCGAAGGCGATCGAGTACCTCGTCAACGACACCGGAAAGGCCGCCTACGTGTCGTGGCGGGATTCGTGGGTGAAGTACGACCCCGCCAAGGCGAAGTCGATGCTCGACGCGCTCGGCCTGAAAGACACCGACGGCGACGGCTATCGCGAGTTCCCCGACGGTTCCAAGCTGAAGCTCCGCTCGGACCGTCCCGCCAACACCGGGGACGACGTCAAGGCCAAGGACAACCAGCTGATCAGTGACTTCAAGGACGTCGGCATCCTGCTGACGATCAACCCGGTGGCGCCGACGTCGTTCGACGCGAGCTGGACGACCGGGAAGTACATGATCCGCACGGAGTGGGGGATCGGCGACGGCCCGAACCACCTCGTGTACCCGCAGTGGGTCGTCCCGATCGAGTCGACCCGTTGGTCACCGCTCGTGGGCGCCATGTACAACACCCGTGGCACGAAGCTGTACACGAGCGAAGCCGACGTCGACCCCTGGAAGCGGCACCCTCCGCGGGTCATGCCCGAGAAGGGCGGCTCCATCGACCAGTTGTGGAAGCTGTACGACACGACGAAGGTCGAGCCCGACTTCATGAAGCGGACGGCCACCGTGTGGGAGATGATCAAGCTCCACGTGAAGTACGGCCCGTTCGTCCAGGGCACCGTGGCGAACATTCCCGAGATCGTGGTCAAGAAGACCGAGCTCAAGAACGTTCCCATGAAGGAGAATCTCGCGCTCGGTGGGTTCGCCGATCCCTGGATCCACCCCACGCCGGCGGTGTACGACCCGGCCACGTACTACTGGGACAACCCGGAGCAGCACAGCGCCTGATCGGCGGGAGCGCCCGACGACTCACACCTGAAGGATCTGCCGCAGGGTCCTGGCGTTGCGAACGGCGTTTCCGTCACCGTCGTTGTTGAAGTACGCGAACACGTCGTGACCGGTGGCGTCCCATTCACGGATGCGATCGGCCCACCAGGCCAGGTCCGTGTCCGAGTACGAGCCGGCGTAGAGGTTGTCGTCGTCCGGGCCGTGCAACCGGAGATAGGCGAACGTGGCTGTCGTGCGCAGGATGCACGGCAGCCGCGCTCCGCTCATGACGCAGTAGGCCGCACCGTGGCGTTCGAGCAGGTCGAGGACGTCGTCGCTGTGCCAGCTGGGATGCCGGAACTCGACAGCGACGCGGAGCTCCCTCGGCAGGCAGGAGAGGAAGTAGTCGAGTCGGGCGTCGTCGCGTTCATGCGCGGGCGCCAGTTGCACCAGGAGCAACGGATCCGGCTCGAGAGCGTGGAGAGACTGGGTGATGCGTCCGATCCACACCTCGGGTTCGTAGAGCCGCTTGGCGTGGGTGAGCCCGCGCGGTGCCTTCACGGCCATCCGGAATCCGGCCGGCAATCGATCGTGCCAGCGGCGAAAGCTGTCCGGGCGGGGCCAACGGTAGAAGCTGCTGTTGAGTTCGACCGTGTCGAAGGAGTCCGAGTAGATCGCGAGCCGGTCGCGGGCTCGGCAGACCGGCCGGGTACAGGACGTCCTGCCAGTGGTCATAGCTCCAGCCGGAGGTGCCGACCCGGATCATGCGACCGCTCGTCTCATCGTCGAGGTGCGGTACCCAGGTCGTCGGCGCCCGAAACGTCCACTCGCTGGGGATCCGCGTATGGACAGGAGATGACGGCGACGACTCTCGCGTGTTTCGCGCCGGGTGCAGCGAGGGTATCCACCGTCTGCCCGGTACCGGGTACGAGGAGAGCAGACCCATGCAGCTACCCCGCCCCCGGGGGCCGATCAGTTCCAGCGTGTTCGCCGCGATGCGCCGCGAGCCCGGCCGGCCGTTCGCGAGCGCCCTCTCGGCCGGTGCTGCGCGCGCATCGAACGCGCTCGACGACGAAGACCGGCACATCGCCCTGTGGTCGCTCTACGAACTGCACTACGCGGGATTCGACGACGTCGACGATCGCTGGGAATGGTCGCCCGACGCGCTCCGGCTGCGTGCGCTACTGGAAGACCCGTTCGAGGCGGCGCTGCGGGCCGCGGCGGCGGACTCGGTTGCCGCGTTGATGACGTCAGAAGGCGACGTCTCCGACCCGCCTCTTCGACCTGATCGACGGTACCGAGACCGCTCCGCTCGCCGGGTACATCCAGCGCGACGCGACACGTCGGCAGGCGCTCGAGTACCTCCGCCACCGCAGCGTGTACCAGCTGAAGGAGGCGGATCCGCACACCTGGGTGGTGCCACGCCTGACCGGCCAGCCGAAGGTGTCGCTGACCGAGTTGCAGTTCGACGAGTACGGCGGCGGTCGGTACGAACGGCTTCATGCCCGGATGTTCGCCGACTCCCTCACCGGTGCCGGGCTGAACGCGGACTACGGCGCATACGTCGACGTCGCTCCGGCGTCGACGCTCGCGATCAGCAACGCCGTCAGCATGTTCGGCCTCCATCGCCGGCTCCGCGGCGCGGCGATGGGCCATCTCGCCGCGTTCGAGGCGACCAGTTCCGTTCCGGCACGGCGAGTCGCGATGGGTTTGCGGCGACTCGCGTTCCCCGAGGTCGTGGCGGCGTACTTCGACGAGCACGTGGAGGCAGACGCCGTGCACGAGCAACTCGCGGTGCGCGACATCTGCGCGAACCTCGTCCACGACGCGCCGTCGCTGCTCGAGGACGTGGCGTTCGGCGCGGCTGCCTGCCAACTCCTCGACGACCGATCGGCGCGTCACCAACTCGGCTCCTGGGCCGACGGACGTAGCTCCCTGCGGGTCGTCGACGACGCCACGGCGCTGGTGGCATGACCCGACGCGTGGTGGTGACGCCGATCCCCGGCGGGCCGATCCTGGTGCGTGGCGCCGACTCGGTCGTCGGGGCGGACAACCGCGAGCACGACGCAACGCGGCCGGTCGTCGCGGTGTGCGCGTGTGGGAAGTCGTCGCGCAGCCCGTGGTGCGACGGGACGCACAAGCTCGGCCGCAAGGCCAAGACCTGAGTCCCGACGTCTCGCCGACCGGGTCGCCGTTTCGGCCTCCGGCCACCGGGTACCTGAACAGCGGGCGCACCAGTGCCCGACTACCACGCAGCGTCGATGACCCATCGTTCGCCGCCGTATCCGGAGGTGGACGATGGCGACCAAGACGCGCGAGGCAACCGACGAGCAGGGCGACGTGCCGGGCGCCGACGCCGACCGTCCCGCCGAGGTCCCGGCCCGGGGATGGGGGCAGATCCTCCGCCGCGCCTGGAAGGAATCGAAGGCGGACCAGGTGCCGCTCCTGGGTGCCGGGGTCGCGTTCTACGCGTTCATGTCGCTCTTCCCCGCCATGATCGCCCTCATCCTCGTGTACGGATTGGTGGCCGACCCGGCCCAGATCGCCGACCAGGTCAAGTCCGCCACCGGCGCGCTGCCCGCTGATGCCCAGCAGCTGATCACGACGCAGTTGCAGTCGATGGCGAGTGGCCGGTCGCATCTCGGTGTCGGGTTGATCGTCGCACTGGCGCTGGCCCTGTGGAGCGCGTCCAGTGGCATGGGAAACCTGATGACCGCCGTCAACACCGCCTACGACGAGGACGAGAAACGCGGGTTCGTGAAACGCAAGGGTCTCGCGCTGCTGATGACGATCGGGGCGATCGTCTTCATGCTGGTCGTGATCGTGCTCGTCGCGGTGGTGCCCGCCGTGCTCTCGTCCGCGGTGTCGTCGCCGCCGTTGAGCCTCGCGATCTCGCTGCTCCGCTACGTCATTCTGGTGCTCATCGTCTCGGTCGCCCTGGCGATCGTGTACCGCGTGTCGCCGAGTCGGGATGCCCCCCAGATGCGCTGGGTCTCGATCGGCGCGATCGTCGCCACGGTGCTGTGGTTGGTGGCGTCGATCGGTTTCTCCCTCTACGTCACCTACTTCGGCTCCTATGCGAAGACCTACGGTGCGCTCGCGAGCGTGGTCGTCCTGCTCCTGTGGCTGTGGATCACGTCCTACGCCGTGCTGCTCGGCGCCGAGATCAACGCGGAGTCCGAACAGCAGACGGCGGCGGACACCACGACCGGGCCGCCCGCGCCGATGGGCACCCGCGGAGCGGTGAAGGCGGACTCGCTCGCCGGATAGCCGGGTTCGCTGCCGGACTGCGAGGATGACGACAGCCCCGATGCGCCGTGCCTGGCACACCGGTCTGACCGACGAAGCGAGGACGAACCGTGAGCGTCACCGAACACCTGGAGATCGAACGCAAGTACGACGTCGACGCCGAGACCCCGATTCCGGACCTGACCGTGATCCCGGGAATCGTCCGGACTGCCGGACCGACCGAGTACGACCTCGACGCGGTCTACTTCGACACCGCCGAACTGAGCCTCGCGACCTACGGCATCACCCTGCGCCGCCGGACCGGAGACGACGACAGCGGATGGCACCTGAAGCTGCCGGTCGGCCAGGACCGCCGCGAGATCCGGGTCCCGCTGGGTCGGGCCGTCAAGACTCCGCCGGCGGTTCTGCGCCGCGCAGTTCGCATCTACACGCGGGGAGCACCACTCCGGCCCGTCGCGACGATTCGCACGCGGAGGCTGGTCACAGCGCTCATCGCCGAGGACGGCGGCACAGCCGCGGAGTTCTGCGACGACCACGTCGGCAGCGAACTCGGGGGCGCGGGACTCGAGCCACAGTCGTGGCGCGAGTGGGAGGTCGAAGTCGTCGACGCCGACGCGGGGATCCTCGACGCGGCCGAGTCCGTCGTTCTCGCCGCGGGTGCAGCACGCGGCGACCACGGCTCGAAACTCAGTCGGGTGCTCGCGCATCTCATGCCCGAGGAACCGACGCCGGCCACGGCCAGTGCCGGCGGTCCTGCCGTCGATGTCGCGGTCGCCTACATCAGGACCCAACGCGAGGAGATCGTGCGGCTCGATCCCGCCTTCCGAGCCGAGGAAGCCGACGCGGTACACGACATGCGGGTCGCGGTTCGCCGGCTGCGGTCATGCCTGGCCACGTATCGGAAGCTGTTCGACGTGGACGTCGTCACCGACCTGCGGCACGAGCTCCGGTGGCTCGGCGGCGCCCTCGGAGAGGCTCGCGACGCCGAAGTTCTGCAGGCTCAGGTTCGGCGGGCCATCGGTCGGGAGCCGGCCGACTCGGTGGTCGGTCCGATCGCCGCGCGGCTCGACGACGACCTGGACACGGCGTACCGCGAGGGCCGGCGCGCGGCACTGGCAGTGCTCGACGGCCAGCGCTACATCGATCTGCTGGACACGATCGACCAGCTCACGTCGTCGCCGCCGGTCAGCGACCTCGGCACGCTCCCGGCTCGCGACGTGGTCCCTGCTCTGATCCACCACGACTGGCGGCGACTCACGAAGGCGGTCGGCCGCGCGGATGCCGCCGCCTCTGCGGCGGATCGCGATGTCGAGCTACACGAAGCGCGAAAGGCGGCCAAACGCGTCCGCTACGCGGCAGAGTCGGCGGAGCCGATCTTCGGCAAGCGCGCCCGGCGCCTGGTCAAGACCGCGAAACGAATCCAGACGATCCTCGGTGACCATCACGACACCGTGGTCGAACGTGAACTACTCCGCCGGGTCGGCCGTGAAGCCCACCTGGCCGGTGAGGACACCTTCACCTTCGGTCGACTGGACGCCCTGGCCGAGGTGCGGGCGGATGAGCTCGACCGGCGGTGGCGTCACGAGTGGTCCCGCAGCTCCAAGCCCAAGACCGGCCGCTGGTCCTGACGCCCACCGGCCGCACCCACACGACGACAACCTCCGGGCCTGTCGGGGCGGTCAGTCGCCGGGCCACTCACCCGTCCAGTGCGCGAAGGTCTCGGCGCCGGCACGGTCGATCGCGGCCTTCACCAAGCCGTAGATGGCGCCCTGCACCGCCGCGGCCACCAGGATTTCGCGCCAGCCGTACTCCGACTGCAGCGGATCAGGGGCATCGTCCTCGTCGGCCACCTTCCGCCAGATCTGCTTGAAGACGAGTCCGGCGACGAGACCGCCGGCCATGCTCGCCACCAGACCGAACGGTTGGTACGCGACTTTCGCTGCAGTGGGCACAGTTCCTCCGTCGAATCAGGGCATGGACGATCGTCACGCCACGAGTGTGGTACCTGCCCTCCCCGCAGGCCAACCGAGCGGCGCGCCGCAGTCGGTTGCCGAGCCGAGCAGATGGGTAGCGTTGACGCATGCCGAAGCCTGACGCGCCGCTGAGGAGCTGACTCCGATGCCGGATGCCGCACGGAGAGGCCCAGTCGACGGCGCGGACGACGACTCGGGCCGGGACGAATCGCCGACCGAGCGGATGGATCGCAACTGGGGGGAACTCCTCCAGGAGCTCCGGGTCGCCGAGACCGGCGTGCAGATCCTCACCGGCTTCCTGCTCACTCTCCCGTTCCAGCAGCGATTCGCCGAGCTGACGCTCATCGAACGCGTCGTGTACCTGGTGGCCGTCCTGTGCGCCGTGACATCGACGCTTCTCCTCGTCGCTCCGGTGAGCTATCACCGGGTGCTCTTCCGCTACCACGAGAAGGATCGGCTGGTCGGTGCCGCCGACGTCCTCGCGAAGGCCGGGCTGTTCTTCCTGGCCCTGGCGATCTGCGCCGTGACCCTGTTGGTCTTCGAGTTCGTTGCCGGACCTGAGCTCGCGATCGTCGTGGTGGCCGTGGAGGCGGCGTTCTTCCTCACTGTCTGGTTGCTCATCCCGCTGGCCGTCCGGCGTCGACGGACCTGAGCATCAGCGCTCCCGCATCGCCTCGGTCATCGCGTCCTCGGTCGAGTAGGCCCGGCCGGCTTCGACGTTCGCCGCCCAGTCGGCCGGACTCGGTGTGTCACGGACCTTGTCCACGGCCACATGGAGGATCGCCTCGTCGGGCACGGCGATCGGCAACTCGGCTCGTATCCGCCATTCCTGGGCCGCGCCGAGCAGATGGGCCGCGGCGACCTCGTCACCGAGTTCGGACAAGCACAGACAGAACAGCTCGATCACCGTGATCATGAGCTCGATGTCACCGAGGTCGATCACCGATCGGGCATGTTGCCGGAGCAGCGTCCACGCCTCGTCGACGCGTCCGTCCTGCATCATGGCGGCCGCGAGGTTGCACCAGTCGTGGACCACACCCCACTCGTCGCCGCTACGCAGATCGATCTCGAGGACTTCGTGGAGGAGGTCGATCGCGACCGCGGCACGGCCGTCGTCGACCTCGAGGATGGCCAGGTTCGACATCGCCGTCGCACCCCGGGACTCGTCGCCGCACGCACGCGCGGTCTCGATGCTCTCCATCAGGAGCCGCCTGGCCGTTCCCGCGTCGCCGACCGCCCGGTAGCCGCACCCGAGACTGTTGAGCTCGCGAGCGACGAGGGACTGGTCGTCACGTTCACGCCAGTACTCGAGGCAGTGCTCGAGTGCGGTACGGCTGGAGTCCCACTCACCCTGCTGCTGCAGGAGAACACCGAGCATGTGCATGGAGCCCATCAACCGGTCGCTGTGCTCGTCGCCGGCGGCGTCGACGGCACGCGCGAGCCAGGTCCGACCTTCGGACTGGTAGCCGCACACGTACCAGAACCACGACAGCGCCTGGCACAGACGCAATCCGATGTCGACCCGCTCGGGGTCGTCGGGGGCTTCCGAGTCGTCGAGTGCCCACGACAGCGCCGCCCGCAGATTGCCCAACTCGGCTTCGATGCGTCCCCGCACGAGGAGATGTGCCGCGCCGTCGCGCTGAGTCGGAAGCGCTTCGAGGACTGCGAGGTAATGCTCGGCATGACGTGCTCGGGCATCGGCGCGGTCGTCGCCCGCGGTGGCGAGGACGTCGGCGGCGAACGCCGAGATCGTCCGGAGCAGGCGGAACCGTGGTTCGGAGTCGTCGCCGTCAGCCAGCATGACGAGGCTGCTGTCGACCAGATCGCTGATGGCGTCGAACGGGTCCGCGGCTGCGTCGCCGGCCAGCACGGCTCCGGCTGCGGCCAGATCGAACGGCCCGGCGAAGACTCCGAGTCGCCGGAAGTCGCGTTGGAGATCCGCGCCGAGTAGGGAGTAGCTCCACTCGATGGTGCTGCGGAGCGTCTGTTGCCGCGCTGGACGGCCGACCATCCTGACGTTCACGCCGAGGATCGTGTCGAGACGTCGGACCAGCCCCGCCGGGCTCATCAACTTGAGCCTCGCCGCCGCCAGTTCGAGGGCGAGCGGGAGCCCGTCGAGCCGACGGCAGATCTGCACCACATCGGCGACGTTGTCGTCGGTCAAGGTGAACCCCGACCGTGCCATCGTGGCGCGCTGGACGAACAGCACGACAGCGCCGGACTCCTGCGCGTCGACGAGTCGAGCGTCCGGCGTCTTCGGCAGTTCGAGCGGCGGCACCGCATGCTCGTACTCGCCCTCGACCCGGAGGAGCCGTCGAGAGGTGGCGAGGAGGCGCACACCCGCACCCGCCGACAGCAGCGTCGCGACCACATCGGGCGCTCGATCCAACTGCTCGAGATTGTCCAGTACCAGCAGGCAACGGCGGGTCGCGAGATGCAGGAGGACGGTCTCCTGGACGCGCTGGGCTCCGGTCGCGCCGAGGGTCTCGGCGATTCCGGACCACATGACCTCTGCGGACGTGGCGTCGCCGAGGGACACGAAGTACACCCCGTCCGGCATGTGTGGTTCGAGCCTGGCCGCCGTGGCGACAGCGAGCCGGGTCTTGCCGGAGCCACCCGGGCCGGTCAGGGTGACCAGTCGGACGTCGGCTCGGCGAAGGAGTTCGGTGAGGTCACGGAGTTCGCCGTCACGTCCGACGATCGGAGACGGCGGGACGGGCAGTGTGGACGCCGCCCCCAGGCTCTTCAGCGCTGGGAAGTCGGCGTCCAGTCCGTCGGCGGCGACCTGGTACAGATGCTCGGTGTCGGGAATGTCCTTGAGGCGGTGCCGGCCGAGGTCGATGAACGACACACCGGGCGGGGGAGTCGACACCAGGCGTTGTGTCGTGGCGGATACGACGATCTGCCCACCGTGCGCACTCGCCGCCATCCGAGCGGCCCGGTGCACGTCCATCCCCACATACCCGTCCTCGTGGAGCATGGGTTCGCCGGTGTGCAGGCCCATGCGCACCCGCACGTGCACGCCGTCGGGCCAGTGGTGGGTGGCCAGGTCGCGCTGCCCGGTCCGTGCGGCCTCGACCGCGTCGGCAGCGGTGGGGAAGGCGACGAAGAAGCTGTCGCCCTCGGTCCCGAGCTCGTGACCGTGGTGCGCGGCGAAGGCCGTACGCAGAATGCGGCGCTGTGCGCTGAGGACGTCGGCGTAGCGGTCGCCGAGCCGGTTCAGCAGCGCGGTCGACCCCTCGATGTCGCTGAAGAGCAACGTGACGGTGCCGGTCGGCAGCTCGGTCATTCGAGTGGGTACGCGGTCGGATCCGCCTCGCGTCGATGGAGGGCGGCCAGGGCGCGCAGGTGGTCGATGTCGAGGTCGGCCGCCCGGGCGACGGCGATCCGCACGGGCGTGATCGCTGTGAGGGTCGACGTCCGTAGTCCGTGTTCCAGGATGGCGCGTTCGCCCAGGACGGCGCCGGGCCCGACCTCGGTGAGCACGGTGCCGTCTACCTCCACGGCGAGCATGCCGTCGAGCAGGAGGTAGAGCTCGTCGCCCGGCTCGCCCTGCCGGGTGACGACGGTGCCCTCGGCGACCCGTCGCACGTCGGGTGACCGACCCGCGTTCATGAGCTCGTGCGACAGCTGCCGCTCGAGAGCGCTCTCCGCCGTGGCGACCAGTGCGGTCGACGTCCGGTCGCCCCACGGCGTGCGGGACCCGAACGAGTGCGCCACCCAGGTGCTCTGATCGGTCAGGCCGCTCTTCGCGACGAGGCCGCCGGTCGGTGCCGTAGAGCCAGTGCCGTGGAAACGCGCTGGCGTCGCGGAGTTCGACCTGAGCCGAACCGTCGGCATGCAGCGTCAACGACAGGGTCGTCCACACGATCGGCGCCTGCCAGCGCACGAACGGGGGATGCGGGACCGGCCGGGGCAACGGCACGCCGGTTCGACCACCGACGGTCTGGACGAACGTGACGCTGGAGTCGTCGGACGAGCGTTCCGGTGGCGTCGTCAGAACCGGCAGCGAGAAGCCGCGGAAGGTCGCGCCCAGCCTCGCCAGCCGCACAGTCGTCGAGCCCATGAGCAGACCGCTGTCGTCGGACAACCCGGAGTCGGTGATACGTCCGTCCACCACGTCGGCCCAACCGCCGATGACATTGGCGAAACGAAACGCGTCCTCGGCCCGAAGCCGGCGGACATCGTCGATTCCGTCGATCTGATCCGCGGGTGGCCGGTCGTAGTGGCTGAGGCCCACGTCGAAGCCTCGCTTCAACGCTCCGGACACCGACTCCGAGGGGATCCACGACAGCGACCACGCAGCAGCCGCCACCCGACCGTCGACGCGATCGCTCACGCGCGCCTCCTCGAACCAGTGTGTGCGGTAGCTCTCACCAGGCGTCAGCGTAAGGCCAACGACGTGCGAGCGGACACGATGTGGGGGAGGAGAATCGGCGGCGGACACAGCGTTTCGCCGTTGCATCGGGGCTCCGCGCCTGCAGTGTCACGCCGGGTATCAGGTTGGTGACACCACGGGTTGACCGAGCATGAACCGGTGCCCGTCGGGTGATCGGAGTCCCATCTCCCGCATGGCCCACGGCCGATCGGTGGGCGCCGCCAGAATCTCGGCGCCGGCCGCCACGGCGCGTTCGTGGAAGGCGTCGACGTCATCGACACGGAGGTACGCCACGTAGCTGTGGTTGCCGATCTCGGCCGCCGGCACGTCGTCCGGGCAGCGGCCGAGCATGAACGAGATGTCCCCGCAGCGGCAGAAGGTCCAGTTGCCCGGGTCCGGCTCGGTGACCTCGGCACCGAGGACCTCGGCGTACCAGGCCGCGGAGAGGTCGAGGTCGTGCACGGCCAGTACCGGGCTCGACGAGAGGATTCGCATCCGGCATCGTAGCCGCGCCGCCGACCGCACCCGTAGGTTCGTCGAATGACCGACGACAGTTCGGAGAGTCGCAGCATCCGCCTGAGCCGGGACGCCTCGGCGATCGAGTTCGACGGGTGGCCCGGCGGCGCGGCTCGACTGCGGATCGGCGGCGGCGTCCGTATCGACGGTGTCCTGGCGCAGTGGACGGATCCTGCCATCGCAACGCAGCCGCCGATCGCGGGGCACGACACCGTCACGGAGGTCACCGCGTTGTGCGGCGCCGCGTCGTTGCGCATGGCGATCGGCGGAGCCGACGATTCGATCACGCTGACCATCGAGGTCACCAATGACAGTGCGGCCTCGACCGTGGTGACGTCGCTGCAACCGCTTGTCCTCGACCTTCCGACCATGCCGTCCGGCATCGAGGGTTACGGCAGCGGATGGGGCCTCGAGTTCGGGCCGACAGCACACGATCCGCTGCAGCCACACACGATCGAGGTCACGGCAGGCCGGTCGGCCCAGGGTGCGAGTCCGCTGGTGAGGTTGCTCGGACCGGATGGTTCCTGCCTCGTCGTGACGCCCCACGTCAGCGGCAACTGGCGGATCGAAACCGTTCCAGTCGCCGGACGACTGCTCGTGACGGCTGGACTTCCGTCCGGGCAGGCCATCGTGCTTGCCCCGGGTGAGTCGGCCAGCACGCCGGCGGTGACGATCGGATGGGGGTCGAGCACGGTGTCGGCGGGACGAGCCGTGGCCCGGGCCGCACTCGATCGGGCGCCGGCGGGTCCGTCGTTGCTGACGGAATGGAACCATTGGTGGCCTTACGAGGATCGCGACATCAACGAGGACGTGTTCCTCGAGAACGCGGCGATCGCCGCACGTGTGGGACTCGAGGTGGCCGTCCTCGATGCGGGCTGGTTCGGCGATGCCGCGGAAGACTCGGACTGGGTTCAGCAGCGCGGCGACTGGCACAAGGTGAACACGGCGCGTTTCCCGCACGGCTTGCCCTGGCTGGCGGATCAGACGCGCCGCTTGGGGATCGAGTTCGGCATGTGGGTGGAGCCGGAGGCAGTCGGCGGCAGCGCCGAACTCGCCGTCCTGCACCCGGAGTTCCTGGCGACGTCGTCGACGGTCGACGGCGCGTCATCCGCTCTATGTCTGCCTGGGTTCACCGCCGGCCCGCGACTACATCAGGACCACGGTGGGGCAGCTGATCGCCGACACCGGTGCCCGATGGATCAAGTGGGACTTCAACCTCGACCCGGGTTCAGGGTGCGACCGGGACGATCACGGACACGGGCCGGGAGACGGCTTGATGGCGCACTACGCCGGTCTCTACCGGATCTTCGACGAGCTCCGGGCGACGTATCCGTCGACGGTGTTCGAGGCCTGCTCGAGCGGCGGCCTGCGCATCGACGCCGGGCTGGCGGAACATGTGGACTGCCTGTTCCTCTCCGATCCGGACTGGACCGAGCACCACCTGGGATGTCTGTGGGGGGCGAGCCAGATGCTGCCGCCACGCCAGATCCTGCATTGGATGCAGAGCGAGTGGAGGACCGATCACCGGTTCCAGAAGGTCGACTACTCCGGCACGCTGATCACGCTCCCGCAGTTCGACGTGAAGGTGCAGGCGGCGATGCTGCATCGGTTCGGGGTTTCCGTTCGACTGCCCGAGATGCGCACCGACCTTCGTGATCGCCTGGCCCGGCATCTCGTTGCCTACAAGCAGTTCGTGCGCCCGCTGCTCGAACGCGGCGTACTCGTGCCGTTGAACGGTCAGCCGTTGCGAGAGGAACGCGGGAACCGGAGTCCGAACTTCCAGCTGTCCTCGGGCCGCGACCATCTCGTCGCGGCCTTCCGACTACCCCCGCTGCAACCGTGGGCTCCCGTTCACCCGATCGACCTCGACCCGGATGTGCGCTACCAGGTGAGATCGCTCGATCTCGACGGCGCAGGCGACGGAGCGGAGCGCTCGATCGACGGGGCGACGTTGATGGCCGAGGGTGTCCCGCTGCCGGGCCGCGAGTCCATGTCGACGCTCGTCCTCCTGCGGCCGACCCCGCCCGGCTGACCGCGTTTCGAGGGTGCGGATCGAGCGGATGGGGCTGGATAGGATCTGTCCTCCCGGCCTTGGTGGCCGAGGGGCGGTAGCTCAGTCGGTCAGAGCAGGGGACTCATAATCCCTCGGTCGCGGGTTCGAGCCCCGCCCGCCCCACTCGTAAAACCCCAGGTCAGAGGGGGTGTCCAACCCCTCCGGTAAACTTCTTACCGCCCCGGAAGGCCGTTTAGTCCGCAAAGAGTCCGCAGCAGCCAGCGCCGCGACGTCCAAACTGTCCGCCACGGTGTCAGATCGTCCCCAAATAGACCGGCGTACACATCGAGGGTCATGGCCGCCGATGCGTGCCCCAACATCTGCTGCACGAGCCTTCGACGTTTGCCCCAGCCTGAACGGCCAAACTCGCCGCTGTATGCCGCAGATCATGAGGCGTCAAACCATTCAAACCGACGGCCGCGGCGGCCGCGGTCGAACCTCCGAGCCATCTGCGAGTGTCATGAGTGCTTGCCCACTCGTCGACGCACCACGCGCCGACGCACGGTGGGTGAGGCCACCACCTCGTAACCGGCCTCGAGGAAGACCTGCAGCAGCCCGACCGACGCCTCGTCCCAGATCACGGTCTTGCCGGGCGGCGGCTCTGATCGGGTAGCCCTCCAGGACGCGGGCGCCGACCTGCTGGCCGTACTCGACGGTGGCGGTGGCGAGCTCGTAGGTCAGCCCCGACTGGCGCTGGCCCTTGCGCACGACGAAACAGGTGACCGACCAGACGCCCTCGAGCTCCGGGTCCATCCGCATCCACGCCTGCTTCCGACTCCACAGCCGGGGGTAGTTCTCCCGCGGCTCGACCGCGACCCAGCCGGCCGCCTCGCCGTCGACGTACCCGATGAGCCCAGACGTCGGTCCGGCCGTGCCGCAGGCGGTCTGCTCCAGCAGCGCGGCGTCCCTCTGCTCCTGGGTGGTGTCGCGCCAGATCCAGCCAGGCACCTTCAGCGCCTGGCAACGGCACTTGCGGGCGCCCCCTGTGGCGAACACCGCCTCGACGTCCTCGGCCGCTGCTCGGTTGGCCGGCAGCCAGGTGAAATCGGGCATGCGATTCTCCAGTCTCAAGCCGCTGTCGAGAGGCATCGTGGAACTGTTGTACGACGGCGACGGTTCATGGGCACCCAGGCTGGCACTTCTGGGGAGATGATGTCGCGCGGATGTTCATGGAGCCGCTGCCTGCCGCGGCCTGAGCTTCACCTGATTGTCCAATACCAGGTGATCTGCGACGGACTCGCGTGCTGGGTTACTGGGTATTTCTCTCGTTCAAAGGCGCCGGCTTCGCTCGGCGCATCACTGAGCTTCCGCTCCGGTCGCTAAACGCAGAGGAACTGACGACGTGAAAGTGCCCACCACGGCCGGGGGAACCGTGGTGGGCACGTCTAGGAGCGGCGGCTATCAGTTAGCTGATCTAAAGTCCGCACCTAGTCCGCACTCCGTCTGAAAACAGCGCGGTTCACGAGGTACGCCGAGAGGCAAACGTCCAGGTAAGAGGTGATTCGGGAGCCCTCACGGGTCGTCCCATCCGACTCATAATCCCTCGGTCGCGGGTTCGAGCCCCGCCCGCCCCACTCGTAAAAGCCCAGGTCAGAGGGGGTGTCCAACCCCTCCGGTAAACTTCTTACCGCCCCGGAAGGCCGTTTAGTCCGCAAAAGTCCGCAGCAGTCAGGCGTCAGTGGCCTCGACGAAGCCCGAGGCGCCCCGCATCCTGACGGCGCTGGAGCTGTTCGGATCCTCTACGCTCCGATACGGCCGGGGGCTAGCCGATTGGCGTCCGATCGACGGGATCGGGGTGCGCCGTGGCCAGCTGGCCAAGCAGACGCGTTCGCCTCGTCGGCGTCGTCGGTGTCGTCCTGGTGGTCGTTGGACTGGCGGCGGCGTCGACCGCGCCGCAGTGGCACGAAGCGCATCCGCCGGCGACAGCCGCAGCGTCGCTTCCTCAGGCCGATGGACCCACGATGTCCTACGTGGAGGCGGCGAACGCCGTCCCGCCGGGGGACACGGTCCGCTTCTCGGGTCTCGCCTGGTCGCCGGGCCAGGTCGTCTCGTTTCCTCTGCTGGAGATCGACGACTCGTCGATCGTTGCCCTGCTGGGTCTCGGCGGTCTCGGCACGAGCACACTCACGCTCCACCGCGCCGGTGGTCGGACCCTTGTCCTCGGCACGGTCGGACCGAATGACGACATCTCCGGCGCCGCTGTGTCGCCCGATGGATCGACGATCGCCTGGTCGACGCGACACGGCACACGCACGATGATTCGAGCGGCCTCCACCACGACCGGCGATCCCCTGGCCACCACGACGCTGCCAGCGGGATCATCTGCGCGAGTGATCGGGTTCACCGGAACCCACTGGATCGTCGTAGGAGTGCGTCGACTGGCATCGGCCGGCAACGCCGAAGTGGCTTATAGCTGGTCGACAGACGGCGGGCCACTGGAGCCGGTTCTGCCGCACCTCACCTATCCGGCAAGGTCTGACATCAGCGACTTCGAGGAGACCAGTCAGCTGGTGTTGATCGCAAGTCGCGATGGGTCGACGTCCTGCGTCGACGCCTACACGTTGATCACGATCGTCCATCGATGGCGGTCGTGTTTCGCGTCGAACGCGGTCCATCCGGCCAGATTCAATGCCACCGGGTCTGCTGTCGCGGTGACGGCCAGAGTCGACGGTCTTCCGGCGATCGAAATCCTGGCGGCGGCCGACGGGCACCTGATCAGCCAACGGAGGTTCAGACTTCCGGCCGGTGGCCATCTCCTGGACCAGCCCCTGTGGGAGACACCGGACACCGTCCTGCTCCGCTACACAACGTCCACCGGCCTGGGCGCCATCCGCTGCGACGACAAGCTCGATGACTGCGAGCAGGCCCTCGAGCCCGGCGACCCCAACGTCAGCCTCGTCGGCGGTCGACCCGGCCAAACCAGCCTGAGCAACGAGCAATAGCCCCGCCGCGGCCATAGGAAACGTCCGGCTCGCGCTCAGGCGATCATGAACCGCGCGGTGGCCGACGTCATGGTAGGAGCAGCCCGTGGGGCACGTTCAGAGTAGGTTATCAGCTAGCTGATCTAGGTCCAACCTGGTCCGCACTCGGTCGGAAACCAGCGCGGCTTCACGAGGGACGGCGAGAGGCAAACCCAGGTCACACCGGGTCGCGTGCACCCAAGGCTGCTCAGCGTCCCCGAAGTCCGATCGCGGAGAAGCGCGGCCGGCAGTCGGCTACCCGTCCCATTGTGCGTGCGGCATGCTCAGCGCATGGGCGACCCGGCTGATTGGTTACTGACCCGGGCAGAACGTGAGAATCCGTGGACCCGGCTGGACGACCCGCACGGCGATCGGGGCTGGTCGGAAGGCAACCTCGTACGTCCACTGATCCACGGATCGACGTACTTCCGCGCCCTGTACGACGCGCTGGAGGCGGCCGGGCCGGGCGACCTGGTCCTCTTCACCGACTGGCAGGGCGACGCCGACGAGCAGCTCATCGGGGAGCCCGGCAGCGAGGTGGTCGAGGTGCTGTCCCGTGCGGACCAGCGAGGCGCGGACGTCCGCGGACTGGTCTGGCGTTCCCATCTCGACCAGACCGGCTTCTTCGCCACCGAGAACCGTCACCTCGGCGAACAGCTGCAGAAGCGGGGCGCCGAGGTGCTGCTCGACATGCGCGTGCGCGCCGGCGGCTCCCACCACCAGAAGTTCGTGGTGATCCGGCACCGTGACGACCTCACTCGCGACGTGGCCTTCGTCGGCGGGATCGACCTGGCCCACAACCGGCGGGACGACGCCGCGCACCGGGGCGATCCGCAGTCCGACCCGCTCGCCGAGGAGTACGGCGCGCACCCACCGTGGCATGACGTGCAGGTCGCGATCCAGGGGCCGGCCGTCTACGACGTGGAGACGGTCTTCAGGGAGCGTTGGAGCGATCCGGCGCCGCTCTCGCGCTCCGCGTGGCGCCGCACGGCCGACAGGCTCCGGCGCCTGGACAGCTCGCCCGACCCCCTTCCCGAGCAAGCGCCCCCGCCGCCACCCGCAGGCACCCACACCGTGCAACTGCTGACGACCTACCCCGACCTGGGCCGCCGACGCGGCTACCCGTTCGCCAAGGGCGGCGAGCGCAGCGTGGCCCGCGGCTACAGCAAGGCCGTGCGACGGGCGGAGCGGATCATCTACGTCGAGGATCAGTACTTCTGGGGCGACGATGTCGCGCGGATGTTCGAGGAGCGGTTGCGGGCGCGGCCCGAGCTTCACCTGATCGTCGTCGTGCCGCTGGTGCCCGATCTCGACGGGGTGAACCGGCTGCCCCAACAGCTCGGTCGTCAGCGCGCGATCGGCCGGCTGATGGACGTGGCTCCAGACCGGGTGGCGGCGTACGGCTTGGAGAACCACGCCGGCGTCCCCGTGTACGTCCACGCCAAGGTCTGCCTCGTCGACGACATCTGGGCCAGCACCGGTTCGGACAACTTCAGCCGCCGCTCGTGGACCCATGATTCCGAGCTCACGGCCGTGGTCCTCGACGAGTCGTACGCCCGCGACCTGCGCCTCACCCTCGCCGCTGAGCACCTCGACCGGCTCGAGGAGGTGAGCGAACGTGGCCTCGAAGCGACGATGAGCGACTGTCTCGATCCTGCGGAGATGTTCGAGGTCTACCGCGCCCACGCCACAAGACTCGAGGACTGGCATGCGGCCGGGACAGCGAGACGCGCGACCGCCGGGACGACTCCGCCGGTTGCCACTGCCGCAGCTCACGCCGCGTCAACGGCGATGGGCGTCGCTGCCGCTCGACCTGATCCAGGACCCCGACGGCAGACCACCGACGCTGCGGAAATCCGACCGCTACTGAACCCTGGCCAGGTGCTGGGCGAAGGGCGTCGGGGCCGGAGTACTGAGTGGGCAGAAGACGTCGGTTGTCGGCCGGTCGGACCGACGGTTTCTGCCGTTCGAGTGGCAGGCCGAACCCGAACGGACGGCAGGTGGGCGGGTGCGGCACGTGAAGCGAGGAAAGCAGGTCAGCTGCCGTCGGATCGGAGTCGAGCACCCTCCGGGTCGGACCTCAGCGTCTCGGGAGGACGTTTCCCTACATGGCCGAACCGGTCGCCGCAGGCGCTTCGCTGCGCTGCCGCTTCGACCGTCAGGTAGAGCCGGTGGCAGGTGATCACCGTCGCGGCCCAGGCCAGTCCGAGCAGCCAACCTGCCAACACGTCGGTCAGCCAGTGATAGCCGAGGAACACGCGAGTGAGGCCGATGGTGACGAACCAGCCGACGGCGATAACCACCGACACGATTCGCCACAGCCGCGATGACAGATGGAGCAGCAGGAGGTAAGCGACCAGACAGGCGATCGACCGTGTTGTTGAGCGCGTGGCCGCTGGGAAACGCCGCCGTGGTCTCGTACGGAGGAACCGCCTGCGCCACCGGTGGCCGGGCGCGCCCGACCAGATCCTTGCCGACTGACGTCATCAGAAGCGACGCCGGCCGTGCCGATCGTCAGCAGCACCGCCGGCGTGCGTGATCGCCAGCGGATGGTCATGGTGGCGACGATCAGCACCGAGATGATGGTGAGCCCGATCGCTCCGCCGAGGTTGGTGATGAACAGAGCGACGTCGACGTTCTGAGGGTGTGCGCAGTCTGATGGCCAGCTCGAGCGCTGGTTCGTCCAGTCGGGCGAGCCCGTCGGCGTCCTTGACGCTGTCGTAGATCTGTTCGGCGGCCCAGGTGAGGAGTATCGCGATGCCGGCGCCGATCGCGGACGTGAGGAGCAGGACACGCCGTGCCGGCACGTTGCGGAAAGCGTGCAACACCGGTGTGACGAGTCCGCGCGCCGGAGCCGACCACGTGGTGAGGTCGCGTCGGCCGATGAACCGCTCTGTTTCTGGTTCGCCCAGACCGCTCATGACTCGGGTCGTCACCGTCGGCTCTCACAGGCCGAAGTCTCGCAGGTCGCTCTGGTCGGTCATCGAGTCGGACCCGCCTGACCGATGCCGACCGGGGCCGTGGACTCGACGACGGCTTCAGGCCGCGACCGGCACGGTATGGAGGGCCGGCGCCTCGGCTCGTGCCCGCCGTCGTGCCAGGGCCTTCCCGAGTTCCCATAGGATGACGAGCAATGCGGCGGGAACGGCGCCGTACATCCACTGGGTCGCCGGTGAGGTGCTGGGTGTCGAGCAGGTTCGTGATCTCGCCGCCGCTCGCGATGAGGACGGCGAGTGCGATCTCGACGAGTGCGGTGATGTTGACGGTGCGGTTGTCGAAGGTGTCGAAGGTCAGGATCGAGGCCTTCTCGTCACGCGTCTCGAACGCGGCCACGACGAGCATGAGAGAGAACGCGACCAGTCCCATCGTGCTGCCGATGGCCGTGCTGTCGTAGTGATCCTTGCCGAAGACGATGAGCACGTTGATCGCCACCGACATGAACAGGCCGACGGTCGCAACGGTGATGATGACGGCGGAGCTCATGATCGATGCGGCGCGTGGGCGCGGTTGTCGTTTCATCAGCCCTGGCGTGGCCTTGTCGAGGCCGAGTGAGATGCCGACGGGTGCCGTGATGAGGAAGTTGATCCAGAGGATTTGGACGGCGGTGAACGGTTCGCCTCCGGCGATGTTGAGAATGACTCGCCGCGAGGAACGTCACCACGTACGTCACGAGCGCCACGAGCATGAACCGGATGTACTTCAGCATGTTGTCGTAGACCATGCGTCCGACCGACACCGCCCGCACGATCGTGGCGAAGTTGTCGTCGGTGAGGATCATCTTGCCGGCGTTCTTCGCGACCTGCGTGCCGGTGCCCATGGCGATGCCGATGTCGGCGGTCTTGATGGCGGGCGCGTCGTTCACGCCGTCGCCGGTCATCGCCACGACTTCGCCCTTCTGGAGCAGGGTCTTCACCATCAGGACCTTGTGCTCAGGGGATACCCGCCCGACGACCCCGATGGCGTCGATTCGATCGAGACGCTCGGCCTCCGACAGGTGCGCGAAGTCGTTTCCGAGGATGGCCTCGCCCGGGATGCCGAGTTGTTTGGCGATGGCCGCTCCCGTGACGACGTCGTCGCCGGTCACCATGCGAACCCGGATGTTGGCGTCCTGGGCAGCCCGGACGGCGTCGAGTGACTCGAGACGAGGAGGGTCGACCATCCCGACCATCGCGGTCATCTGAAGTCCCTGTACCAGCGACAACAGGTCGCCGGCGGGATCGAAGTCTCGAGGGTCGATGTCCTTGGTGGCAGCGGCCATGATGCGCAGACCGTTGCCGCCGAGGCGGGCCTGCTGTTGGGTGGCCCGGGTGTTCAACTCCTCGTTCCACGGGATCGACGCGCCCTTGGCGAGAGCCGTGGTGGCGCGGCCGATGACGGCCGGTGCGGCACCCTTCACGAAAGCCCGGACAACCGGGCTCCCCGTCTCGTCCTTGGTCTCGCAGAAGGCTGCCATCAGCTTGTACGTGGGGTCGAACGGCAGCGTCGCGAGGCGCGGGTAGTCGGCCTGTGTTCCCTCGATGTCGAGGCTCACCTTCGCCGCGAGGACCAGCAGCGCGCCCTCCGTGGGATCTCCCACGACCTTGCCCTCGACCAGCTTCGCGTCGTTGCAGATCAGGAACGGCAGGATCGCCGCCTCGATCGTGTTGGTGTTGCCGGCGACGTGCTTGACCTCGCCTTCCAGCTCGTAGCCGATCCCGGTGATCGCGTATCGGTCGGTGGGGTCGATCACTTCGGTGACCGTCACCTGGTTCATCGTCAGCGTGCCGGTCTTGTCGGAGTTGATCGCCGACGTGGACCCGAGCGTCTCGACCGAAGCCAGGCTCTTCACCACGGCGCCGTGCGCGGCGAGTTCTCGGGATCCGCCGGACAGGATCACCTGCAGCACGGTCGGCATGGCCATCGGCACGGCGGCCAGGGCCAGGGCGATCGCCGTCGTGAAGATCTGCTGCGCCGACTGGTCGCGGGAGATCCCCAAGGCGAACATGATCGCGATCGTCAACCCGGCCGCGCCGGCGATCCACAAGGTCAGCGTGTCCAGCTGCTTCGTCATCGACGTCTTCAGGGTCGGTGTGGACTTGAGCATCCCGGAGATGGTGCCGACCGCGGTGTTCGCGCCCGTCCCGGTCACGATCATGACGCCGCTGCCATGGGTCACCGGGGTGTTCATGAACGCCATGTTGACCTGATCGCCCAGGATGGGTTCGGCATCGGTGATCACCTCGACGCTCTTCGACGCCGGCACACTCTCGCCGGTCAACGCCGACTCGTCGATCTGCAACGACGTGGCGGCGATCAGCCGACCGTCCGCGCAGACGTCGTCACCGGCGGCGAGGAGCACGACGTCGCCGACGACCACCTGGTCGGCGTCGACCTTGACCTCGGTGCCGTCGCGACGGACGCGGGCCGAGGTCTTCAGCATCGACTGCAACGCATTCATCGCGCTCTCGGCCTTGCCCTGCTGCCGGAGGCCCCCCAAGGCGTTCAGCGCAGTGATCAGCAGGACGACGATGCCGGTCGGGATCTCGCCGATCAGCATCGAGGCCACGCCCGCTGCCACGAGGATGATCTGCATGTAGGACTTGTACTGGCCCAGGAACAGCCGCCACGCGGGCGGTGGCTGCTCCGCCGCCAGCGCGTTGGGGCCGTTCGCCGCCAACAACTCGGCCGACCTGGCGGTGGGTAGGCCGACGGCGGGATCGACTCCGAACCGGTGGGCGACGTCCTCCGGCGACATCGCATACCAGCGTTCGCCGGTACCGCCTCCGTCGGTCGGAGTCGCGGTGGTCGGGGCCATTCCCTTGTCTGTCATTGCGGGTCCTTCGTCTCGGTCGACCATCGCGAACTGGCGTTGCGTCGGATGGTCCTCAGAACGGCGTCGGCACGTGGCGACGCGGCAGGTCCGGTTCCACGTAACCGCGGGGGAGCGGCTTCTTCGGCATCTTCACATCGCGAGGCGGCAACGGGGTATAGGGAATCTGGCTGAGTAGGTGGGTGATGATGTTGAGCCGGCCGCGCTTCTTGTTGTCGTTGTCGGCGATCCACCACGGCGCCCACTCGGTGTCGGTGGCGGCCAGCATCGCGTCTCTGGCCCGGCAGTAGGCGAAGTGCCGGCTGTAGGACCTCAGGTCCGTCGGGGAGAGCTTCCAGATCTTGCGTGGATCCTCGATCCGGTTGCCGAGCCTCCGGGTCTGCTCGTGGACGCTCACGTTGAGCCAGTACTTGATCAGGATGATCCCGTTGTCGACCATCGCCTTCTCCACCGCGGGCACCTGGTCGAGGAAGGCCGCCGACTGCTCCCGCGTGCAGTAGCCCATCACCAGTTCGACGCCGGCGCGGTTGTACCAGCTCCGGTCGAAGATGGCGACCTCCCCGGCCGCGGGGAAGTGGGCCATGTAACGCTGGATGTACATCTGGGACTTCTCGCGCTCGGTCGGCGCGGGCAGTGCGATGTGCTTGAACACGCGGGGGCTCGCGCGCTCGGTGATCCGTCGGATCGTCCCGCCCTTTCCGGCCGAGTCCAGGCCCTCGAACACGATGCAGACCTTCGCGCCGGTGGCCTTGACCCACTCCTGCAGAGCGACGATCTCGCCCTGCAGGATCGTCATCTCCCGCTCGTAGTCCTTGGTCTTCATCTTCGCGCGGGTGGGCACGGTCTCGTCCACGGGCGTGCCGATGACGCCGGGGTCGACTCCAGTGTCGACGTCGGCCATGCGCTTCTTGGTCTTCTTCGATTTCTTACCCATCGGACACCGTCCATCGTCGCGGACCACCATCCTGCGTCGTCGTCGAACCCCACGTCCCCACCCGAACAGGGTGATCGCCTGCGTCCACCGCGGCATCTCTCGACCCGCGTCGTCGCCACGAGGGCTCGGATCCGGGATGGTAGGCACCATGCTTGCCGTCAACAGTTATGTCCCGCGGTCCACACTTCCGGCGGCCATCTCGAGACTCGAGCAACGACCAGGGGTCTCCCACGTCATCCAGGTCGGTGACACGCCGGACGGAGAGATGACTCTGGTGACGGCGGACGTCGCCGAGGACGCGGTCGACGGCGTGCTCGCGGACCTGTCCGCAGTGCGGCGTCTCCGGCGAAGAGATCGAGCTCGTGCACCGGCAGGGCAACCGGCCGTTGGCCACGCGGCGTGGTGCCGGCGGCACGCCCGCCTGGGGCGGGGGCATCGCCTGGAGTGAGTTGACGACGGCGTCGCGACAGTACGCGCGGGCCGTCCCGAGGTATCTCCTCATCATGATGTGCGCGGGCGTGATCGCGGTGTTCGGCGTCTTGTCGCGCAACACGATCCTGGTGGTCGGGGCCATGGCGGTGAGCCCGGATCTCCTGCCGATGTGTGCCGCTTGCGTCGGGCTCGCCGATCGGCGGCCGAGGCTCGCGGCACGGGCGCTCACCACTCTCGTCGCGGGCCTTGTCGTGGCCGGCGTCGCCGCGTTCGTCGTGGCGGCCCTGCTCCGCCTCGGGGACTATCCGCCGGCGGTCGCACCGCTGGGGGACGGTGGTCTCGGTGTACTACCCACCGTGAACATCGCCACCATCTCGGTCGCCTTCGTCGCCGGAGTCGCCGGGGTTCTCGCGTTCGAGACACGGTCGAGTTCCGCGGTGGGCGTGGCGATCTCGATCACGACCATCCCGGCCGTGGCCTTCATGGGCGGTGCCATCGCCCTGCACGACGGTCGCGGGGCCTGGAGCGGGCTCGCCGTCCTCGTCGCCAACGTGCTGGTGCTGCTCGTGGCCGGGACGCTCACCGTCTGGTTGCAACGAAGGGCGCGTCGGGTTCGTCGATGATCGCTGGATCTTCGCGCGTGTCGGGTGGCCTGGCCCGGGCTGAGGCCCCGGTCGATTTGTCGGGTGCCGATGGGCGGCCTCGCTGGACGTCTGCCCGTGGACAGCCGCGAATTGTCGGTGCTGGCGATTAATATCGAAGACATGAAGTAATCGAGTTCGGGTCTGATCGGCGCGGTGTTGCGTGCATCGATCGGTGCGCTGATTGACGCCGCCGCCGCGGTAGTCCGGACGCCCGCTGATGGTGATGGGGAGCGGATCGATCGGATCGGGTTGCTGGCTCGGGCGCAGTCCGCGTTGGCCGCCGCGCAAGTGCTGGAAGCGGTCGAGTTCGAAACCTCGCAACTCGCAGCTGCAGGAGTCGCAGGGTGTGCCGGTGCGGCGGCGGGGGCTGGGGATCGCGGATCAGATCGGCTTCGCGACCAAGACGTCCCCGGCGTCGGCGTCGCGCCGGTTGGCGGATGCCCGGGTGTTGGTGACGGAGATGCCCGCCACGCTCGCAGCGCTGGCGGCCGGGCGGGTGTCGCGAGCGGGGGGTGCGGGCGGCGATCACCGAGACGCGGTGTCTGACCCGGGAGGACCGTGGCCGGGTCGATGCTGAGCTCGGCGCTGGTGGTGGGGTCGATGTCGGTGCCCGAGATCAGCCAGGCGGTGCGGCGGCGGGTGATCGAACTCGACCAGGACGCCGCGGTACGCCGGGCGGCACGGGCCCGGGAGGACCGGTACGTGTCCATTCGACCGCTGCCGGACACCATGGCGACGATCACCGCGGTCCTCCCGGTGGAACAAGCCGTGGCCTGTTTCGCGTCTCTCCGAGCTGTCGCGGAAACCGCGAACGGCGACCGGTGATGAGCGGACGAAAGCCCAGATCAAGGCGGACACGTTCACCGCACGGATCACCGGGCAGGCCGACGGCCACCGCGATCCCGGTGGAGGTCCAGTTGGTGATGACCAGCGACGCCCTCCTGGGACGCTCCGAGGAACCCGCTCAACTGCCGGGGCATGGTCCGGTGCCGGCGTTCCTGGCCCGACGGATCATCACCCGCGACCCGCACGCGGCCGCAGCCCGGGTGTGGGTGCGGCGGTTGCTCACCGACCCGATCGACGACACCGTCGCCACCATCGACACCAGACGGCGCCGGTTCGACGGCGCGTTGGCGGTGTTGATCAACGCCCGCGACCAGGTCTGCCGTGACCCCTACTGCAACGCCCCGATCCGGGACCTCGACCACCTCCACGACCACGCGACTGGTGGTGCCACCAGCGCGGACAACGGGGTCGGGCTCTGCCAACGCGGCAACCTGGTCGACCAGAGTCCCCGGCTGGCGACACCACCGGCACCGCCAAACACCGGGTCGTGATCACTCCGACCGGGCATCGTCACGACACCCGACCACCACCCGCACTCGGACCCCGACTACGCGGACGGGACAGACCGGCTGGGCAACTCCCACGAGCCGGTTGACGCCCGCGCGACCGTCAGGCGTGCGTGGCGGCGAGGTCGCCGTCCCCGCCGAACTGAACCAGCATCGACGGGCGCGGCAACCGGCAGAAGAGGTCGAGTTGAATCGGACCGAGGAAAGGGAAGGGGCCCTTGTCGGGTGAGTCGTGCAACTTCTGCTCCTGCACCCAACGAACCGCCTCGACGAACCTAGCGCCGGCGACCGGGCTCGACACATCCAATTCCAGTGCGGTCGGTAGTGAAGGTGACCGCAGAGCCATGATCGCCTTCTTCAGCGCGATCATCTCGGCGCCGTACACAATGCGGTCGGGGTTCTCCGTCTGCCACTTGAGATGACGCCAGAACAGCTTCGTCCCCACCTTCGGCGGGTCGGGAAGGAGGCTGCGTCTCAGGCGATACGGCTGTGCGTTGGACAGCCGTGACACGTGCACGTGATTGGTGTGCGGGTCGTCGGTGGCGTCATAGTCGAGCCACACGTTCGGCGGGGTTCCCGTCGTCGATCGGATGCGCCGGTTGTAGATCTCGTACCGGACGCCGAGCCGTTCGCGGTTGTCCCACACGTAGTTCGCCACCCACGTGCCGACCGCAGGGCGTTCGGGACCGGGGTGCTTCACGCCGTCACCGCGGTCGTAGACCATGAAGTCGATGGCGATGCCGTGCTTGTGGTCGCCGGTGTCACCGGTACCCCACACGAAGAAGAGCTGGTGGCCGGCAGCAGCGGCCGCCTTCACGACCTCGTACGCCACCTTCTTCGTGTCGTCGCGGATCGGACCGAGGTCGGTCAGCACACCCGGCATGTTCGGGTCGTTCATGACGGTCTCCTTCGTGAACGCCGGCCCGGGATCGCCACGCCGGCCTCTCAGCCGTTCGACAACCATGAGATGACGGACGTGCCGCCCGTGATACCGCACGAGCAGACAAGCTGTTGAGAACGCACCGGCCGACCATCACACTTCGACCTGTGACCGCGAAGGCATCGACGTGACCGGTCGGGTGGCCCGGCCCGGCCCGCATGGGTCGGTCGCTCTGCTGCCTGCTGCCCCTGGCGTCTATCGATTCCGAGACGAGGGCGGCATCGTCATGTACGTCGGCCGAGCCGTCGATCTCCGCCGGCGGGTGTTCTCGTACTGGACCCACCTCGGCGATCGTCCGCGGCTGGCCCGGATGGTCGCCCGGATCGCGGCGGTCGAGGCCGTGCCGTGTGACTCCGGCCATGAGGCGGCGTGGCTCGAGCGCAATCTCCTCGAGACCGCGAAACCGCGCTTCAACAGGGTGCGCGGCGGCGCGGAGGCTGCGGGCTATCTGCGCCTGGACCTCCGAGAGCGAACGTGCGGGCTCTCCTACGTCCACACGGCCGAGCCGATCGACGGCACCACCACGTTCGGGCCGTATCTCAGCGGCACCCAGATCCGGCTGGCGGCCGCAGCGCTCAATCGTCTCTGCCCGCTCCGCTACACGTCGCGAGGTCTCGTCGGCGCTGCCCGTGACATGGCCGCAGCGCGACGTGTCACCGAAGCCGATCGTGACGAGTTCGTGGCTCGCATGGTCAGCGTCCTTGAACGGGATCCCGCTGCGGTTGCGACGGCCCGGAATCAGCTGGCCCGGTTACGGGACGAGGCGTCGGCCAACGACGCGTTCGAAGTCGCGGCCTCCGTGCAGAACGAACTCGAAGGACTCACGTGGGTGGTGTCCGAACAGAAGGTCACCCGACCAGAACCGATCGACGCCGATCTGTACGGGTGGGCCGGCGACGTTCTCGTCGGCTTGGAACTGCGTGGCGGGAGGATCCGGCGATGGACCCAGAAGCCATGTTCCGAGCCCGCCGCGAACGCCTTTGTGTGCCGCACGCCACCCCCATGGCTGCCGTTCGTCCAGCGAGCCGCCAGCCTGGCCGGCGCACTCGCCGGCCATCCGAGCTGAGGTGAACGGCCGGCCGGCGATTCAGGCCTTGTCAGCGCTCTCGCCGTCAGCCGACGCGCGATCCGCCCGGAACTCCGCCCATACCGCGTTCGCCAGCCCTGCGCTCACGATCACCTGGCCGATGAGCAGCAGCCAGGCCAGGATCGTCGCAGCGATACCGAGCGAGCCGTAGAGCTGGGATGAATGCTCGAACTTCGTCGGCAGGTAGACGCGACTCACGAGGTGCAGGATCGTGATCGACACCCCGAAGATCACCGCGCCCGGAAGCAGATCGGTCCAGCCGGTTCGGCGATCGGGCAGCCGAGCGCACAACATCAGCCAGGCGCCACCGAGGAGGATGGCCTGCACCGGGCCGACGAGCAGGACGCCGCCCGGAACGTAGTCGCCGAGGGCGGCCACGGCGGTGACAGCGATGAAGATCACGATCCATGAGCCGGCGAACATCAGGGTCGTCAGCAGGAGGTCCTTCTGCCGAGCGCGGGGGAGCGGCGCACTCCACACGTGGGCGTTCACGATCCGCAGACTCCGCATCAACGTTCGCGTCGTCCACAGGAAGGCCGCGCCACCGATCAGCGCGGCGAGCCACCACGACCGCTGACCCTGCTGCAACGCGACGACCACCTCCTGACGGGTGGCTGCTGTGATTCCGTTCGCTTCGGACACCATCTTGAGTCCCGACGGGTCGCCGTTGGTCAACCCCGCGAGAAGAGCAGCCGACAGCAACGCCAGCGGCATCAGCCACAGGAACAGGCGAAACGCGGTCGCGCTCGCGAGCAGCATGCCCTGGCGGGCCGTGTAGCGGGCCAGGAACGCGAGCGGCAGCCCGAACAAGGGCTGCTCGACGGCCATCGCCTGGTACCGGACGGAGGCACGCTCGGAACGCAGCCGCCATCGCTCGACGAAGGTGTCGTCGCCCGGAGTCGACTCGCGTGGCGGCAGGCCACCGCCGGGCAGCCCGTCGGATTCGACGACGTACCCGCTGTCCCCGACGGGGTCGGACACGGTGTTCTCACTCATGCCGCCCTCCCGTCCACCGATCGTCGGAGCGGTCGTCATCATAGGTCGAAGCCGTCCGCCGGCGACCGGACTTCGTCGGACCTCGAGCTGCCGGGCGCGTACCCGCTGGCACGGCCCCCATATGCCGTCGGACGCCGAGGAACCGGCACACTCGAGCCGTGAGCACACCGACACTCATCGTCGTCAGCGGACCGCCGGGTACGGGAAAGACCACGCTCGCGCATGAGGTGGCCCGCGCGGTCTCGTGCCCGGCGATCTGTCGTGACGAGATCAAGGAAGGCATGGCGCACGCGACCCCCGGCTTCGTCCCGAGTCCCAGCGACCCCTTGACGATGCGGACGTTCGCCACCTTCTTCGCGGTGCTGGACCTGCTGCTCGACAACGGCGTGACCGTCGTCGCCGAGGCGGCGTTCCAGGAGAAGCTGTGGCGGCCGAAGCTCGAGGTCATGGCGGTCCGCGCGGACATCCGGGTCGTCCAGTGCACCGTCGACCCTGAGGTCGCGCACCAGCGCATCGTTCAGCGATCGACCGAGAGTGCGGTCTCGCGTGCGGCCCATGCCGATGCCGCGCTGCTCCAGGACCGGTCCGGTGGACACGAGACGCACCAGGGCTTCGTGCACATCTCGATGCCGGTGCCGACGCTGCGCGTCGACACGAGCGACGGCTACCACCCGGGCCTCGACGAGATCGTCAGCTTCGCGAGTGGTCCGAGGCCCGGTGTTCCGGCACCGGACTGACGCAGCACCTGATCGGTCAACGGCTCACACACCGGCCGGGTGTATCGCCACCTCGGTCGCCTTCACGGCGAAGTGGGCGTCGAGACCGGGCAGCAGTTCGAGGTCGGCCGCCGCCGCCGCCGTCACGTCGGCGATGAGGACCGACGACGGATCGCCCCGATCCGTGGCATGCACCCGGATGACGTCCCCGAGCGGCTCGAGTTCGGCGACCGTTACCCGGATGTCGTTGCGCGGGCTCCCAGTCGGAACGTCGAGGTGCACGGCCACGGCCGTCGGCCGAAAGATCGCCACCACGCGGTCGCCCGTGGCCGACCCGGCGTCTCGCCGCCCGCGAATGTGTGTGCCGGTTCCCGTCACGAGCCCGTCGGCCGTCGCCGTCCCGCCGATGAGGTTCACGCCGGCGATCCGCGCAGCGAACGCCGACCGGGGACTGGTCAACACGGCCCGGGTGGGCCCGTCCTCGACGACCCGACCGGCCTCGAGGACGATGACCCGGTCGGCCAGCGAGAGCGCATCGAGGATGTCGTGGGTCACCAGCAGGGCGGTCCGCCGAGCGTCGCGCAGAACGCGTCGCAGGAGCTGACGCAGCGCTGGTGCGACCGCGACGTCGAGAGCGGCCATCGGTTCGTCCAGCAGCAGCAGGGCGGGGTCGGCCGCGAGGGCGCGAGCGACGGCGATCCGCTGGGCCTGGCCGCCGGAGAGCTCGGCGGGTCGACGATCGGCGAACTGGGCGGCGTCCACGGCCGTCAACCAGCGATCAGCTTCGGTGCGAGCGGCTCGGCTCGGCGCTCCTGCGCTGCGCGGGCCGAAGGCGACGTTGGTCGCGGCCGTCATGTGGGGGAACAGCAGAGGGTCCTGCGCGAGCAGGACCACTCCCCGCCGGTGCGGCGGCGTCCACGTGCCGTTCGCCGTGTCGACCAGGACGTGACCATCGATGACGATGCGCCCCTCGTCCGGCGCGAGCAGGCCCGCGATCAAAGCCAGAAGCGTGGATTTGCCGGCACCGTTGGCGCCCAGGACGGCGACCACCTGTCCCGCCTCGAGATCGAGCGTCACGTCGAACCCGCGTTCGGCCACCGTGGCCACGATCGTCACCGCGCCGCCGCTCACAGCGAGCCCTCAGCCCCGCGACCACGCGTGACCACCACGATCAGCACGGCGACGACCACCAGCACGAGCGACAACGCCACGGCAGCATCGGGGTCGACCTCGCGTTGGATGTAGATCTCGAGCGGAAGCGTTCGCGTGACCCCCTGCAGGCTGCCCGCGAACGTCAGCGTCGCCCCGAACTCGCCCAGTGCGCGTGCGAAGGCCAGCACCGCGCCGGAGGCGAGCCCGGGGAGGACGAGCGGCAGTGTCACTCGCCGCAGCACCGTGGTCGGCGATGCCCCGAGGGTGGCGGCCACCGACTCGTAGCGTTGCCCCGCCGTCCGCAACGCGCCCTCCAGACTGAGCACCAGGAACGGCAGCGCCACGAAGGTCTGCGCCATCACCACTGCAGTGGTGGAGAACGCGATCCGGAGCCCTGCGAGTTCCAAGTACCGGCCGAGCAGCCCTTGCCGGCCGAATGTGTAGAGCAGCGCGATGCCACCCACGACCGGAGGCAGGACGAGAGGCAGCAGGACCAGTGAGCGCGCGACCCGAAGACCCGGCAACCGGGACCTCGCGATCACGAGCGCCATCGGCACGCCGAGCACGACACAGCACACCGTGCTCGCGAGGGAGGTTCGCAGGCTCAGGGCCAGGGCCGCCCGCGCCGACTCGGACGTGATGAGCGAAAGGAACTCACCCCAGTCGATCCTCGTCGCCATGGCCACGAGGGGGAGGAGGACGAACAGCGCACCCACGGCGGCGGGCACGAACACCCACCCCGGCAGCCCGGATCGACCGCGGCCACGCCGCTGCACGGCGCGCGGGTACGGTGTCTCGCCTGGCCGCTGCGCGGAGGTCGATGTCCCGGGCATCGTCAGGGCGCTGGGGCGAACCCGGCCGCCGCCAGCACCTTCTGACCGTCGGGACCGGCCACATACGCGACGAACTTCGCGGCGAGACCCGGTTGTGTCGAACCCTCGAGGGTCGCGATCGGGTAGGTGTTGACCGCGTTGTCGGCGGTCGGGATGGGCACCGTGGCGACCCTGCCGCCGGCGCCCTTGGCGTCGGTCACGTAGACGACGCCGGCGTCGGCCCCGTTCTCGACCTTGCCGAGCACATCGGTCACCGACAGCTCCTCGCTGACGGGGCTGAGCGTGACGCCCGTGGTGTCCTCGATCTTCTTCGTCGCCGCGCCACACGGCACCTGTGCCTGGCAGATCACTTCGTCGACGCCGGCCTTCGCCAGATCGGCGAACGACGCGATCCCGGCCGGATTGTCGGGAGGTGTGACGATCGTCATCGTGTTCGTCGCGAAGTCGACCGGCTTCCCGTCGACCAGGTTTGCGTCGGTCGCCTTCGTCATGGTCGCGGTGTCGGCCGAGGCGAACACGTCCGCCGGAGCGCCGCCGACGAGGTTCGCGACCAGATCGGAGGAGCCCGCGAAGCTGAACGTGACCTTCGTTCCGGGGTTGGCCTTCGAGAAGTCGGCGCCGATCTGCGTGAAGGTGGCGTTGAGCGACGCGGCCGCGAACACGATCAGCGTGCCGGCCTGGGGGGTCGTGGAGGCGCCGGCGGACGAACCGGCGGCGGGCGCGTCGTCGCCCGACCCGCAGGCGGCGAGGACCATCGAGGCAACCAGTGGGACGAGGGCGAGTAGAGCGGCGCGACCCGCGGGGCGTCTGATCACGGGTGTTCTCCTGGTGTCTCGACGATGACCATCGTCGCCTTGATGACCGCCACGGCCACGCTGCCGGGTTCGAGGCCGAGTTCACGCACGGCCTCGCTGCTCATCAGGGAAACGACCGTATGTGGTCCGCACTGAATCTCGACCTGCGCCATGACGCCGTCCGCCTCGACCTTGCTGACGAGACCGACGAAGCGATTGCGGGCCGAGCGGAGGACGTTCGACGGGTCCGGCGGCGATGCGGCGGCGTGGCGGCGCGCGAAGTCCGCCAGCACGACGCCGTCGACGACCTTGCGGCCGGCCTGATCGGTGCCGGCAGTCAGCGTGCCGGAGTCGACCCACCGCCGGACGGTGTCGTCGCTGACCCCGAGCAGCTCGGCGGCTTCGCGGAGTCGGAATTGCGGCATGAACGCGACTCTAGAGCCGCAAACACGGCGGGTCCATCCGGTTGTGTCGGCATCTGCCGATTCGGCGTGGCGTCGGTCGTAGCTCGCCGACACAGCGACCTGCCACGATGACCGCATGACCGCCGCCCCCGCGAACCCCGACACGATCGTCCTCATCCACGGCCTCTGGATGACCCCGCTCTGCTGGGAGCACTGGGTGTCGCGGTATACCGGCGCGGGTTACACGGTGATCGCTCCGGCGTGGCCCGGTGCGGATCGCGACATCGACGACGTGCGGCGGGACCCGTCGCCGATGAACAAGCTCGGCGTCGCCGAGATCGCCGATCACTACGACGCGATCATCCGGGCGTTGCCGAGCCCGCCGGTGATCATGGGCCACTCCTTCGGTGGCGCGATCACGCAGATCCTGCTCGACCGTGGACTGGGTGCCGCCGGCGTCGCGATCGACTCCGCTCCGGTCAAGGGTGTGCGCAAGCTGCCGATCTCCGCCCTGAAGGTGGCGTCGATAGCGCTGCGCAAACCGGCCAACAGGAACAGGACAGTCGCGCTCTCACCCGAGGACTTCCACTACGGCTTCGCCAACACCCTCTCGTTCGAGGACTCGGAGAAGGCACGCCTGCGGTACGCGATCCCGGGGCCGGGCCGTCCGTTGTTCCAGGCGGCTTCGGCCGCCTTCAACCCCCACGCCGCCACGAAGGTGAACTTCGGTAACAATGACCGGTCCCCGTTGCTCCTGATCGCCGGCGGCGAGGATCACACCGCACCGGCGTCGGTCAACGAGGAGAACTTCCGTCGCTACGCCAAGTCGACCGCCGTCACCGACTTCAAGGAGTTCCCCGGCCGTGCCCACTTCACGCTCGGCCAGCCCGGCTGGGAGGCCGTCGCGGACTATGCCCTCTCCTGGGCGACGTCGAGGGCCTGAGCCCGGGATCTCCAGATGAGTGACGGCGAGTCGACGGCCGCCCGTCGACGCGTGGTCGACCCGGTCCTCGATTTCCTGCACGACGAGGCGATCGGCGGAGTCGTCCTCGTGGTCGCCGCCGTCGTCGCCGTCGCCTGGGCCAACGTCGGTACGGGTTATGCGTTGTTCTGGCATCGCGAGCTCACCCTCGGCTCGGGACCGTGGGCGCTCCACGAGGACTACCGCGCACTGGGTGAACGACGGCCTGATGACGATCTTCTTCTTCGTCGTCGGCATCGAGATCAAGCGCGAGCTGGTGGTCGGCGAGCTGCGCGGCGTCCGCGCGGCGCGCCCTGCCGGCGATCGCCGCGCTCGGTGGTGTGCTCGTCCCGATCGTGCTGTTCCTGGCGATCGCCGGCGGCGGCGACGCGTCGCACGGGTGGGGCGTGCCGATGGCGACCGACATCGCGTTCGCGGTCGGTGTGCTCAGCCTGATCGGCCGGCGGGCTACCCCGGGGAGCAAGCTGTACCTGCTGTCGGTGGCGGTGGTCGACGACGTGCTGGCGATCATCGTGATCGCGATCTTCTACTCCACCCACCTGTCGCTGCCCTGGCTCCTCGTGGCCGTGGCCACGGTGGCGTTGATCGTCGCGATGCGCCGGTTCGCCACCTCGCCCTGGTGGTACGTCGTCCCCGCGTTCGTGCTGTGGTTCGCCACCTTCGAGTCCGGCGTGCACGCCACGCTGGCCGGCGTCGCGCTCGGGCTGCTCACCCCGGCGGGCCTGTTCCACGGCCGCCCGGTCCTCGCAGGTCTGGAGCACCGCCTGCATCCGATCAGCGTGTTCGTCGTCGTGCCGATCTTCGCTCTCGCCAACGCCGGCGTCGATCTCGGCGGTGGTGCCGTCCGCGACGCGTTCGACCGGCCGGTGACGTGGGCGATCGTCGTCGGCCTCGTGATCGGCAAGCTCGTGGGCATCTCCGGGGCCACGTTCCTCGCGCTGCGCCTGCGCGCCGGGGTCCTCCCCGCCGGCATGCGGAAGGCGGAGATCGTCCCCGTCGCGGCCTTGGGCGGCATCGGATTCACCGTCGCCCTCTTCATCGCCGACCTCGCGTTCGCCGACCCGATCACCGAGGCGGACGCCAAGGTCGGGATCTTCGCGGCCTCGATCGCTGCGGTCCTCGTGGGCGGCGTTCTGCTGAGACTGGTCCCGGTCGTCGGCTCGAGGTTGCAGGGGCCGGATCGCGACATGTGACCGAGCCGACACGGGCGGATCGGGAATACCTCCTGACGCGGGAGCCTTGGGGCTGACATCCTGGCAACACCAACCCGACCTGTGCGAGTGCTCGCGCCTCCCCCCACCGTGCTGCCTGCCACGACCGTCGACCGGTCGATGGTGTCGTGCGGTAGCGCTGAGCACCGGACGCGTCCTCGACGTCGATGGCGCCGTCCCGCGTTGGCCCCGCCGCTCGACTTACCGAATCGTCTCGAGGAATCACTCCCCATGCGTGTGACCGACGTGGTCGCCCCTGTCTCCCGTCCCCTCTCCACCACCTCCCGCCTCGCGGCGCCACCCCGCCCGCCGGCTTTCCGCAGTTCGATCCGCACGGCACCGCCGGTCAACAAGAAGCCGAGCGTGAAGCTGCTGCTGCTCCTCGGCACGATGATCGCCATCGGGCCGGCGACGATCGACATGTACCTCCCGGCGCTGCCCCGGATCGCCACCGAGCTCGGTTCGACCGAAGCCGCCGTCCAGCTCACCCTCGCCGGGACGATGGTCGGCATGGCACTCGGCCAGCTCGTGATCGGGCCGCTGTCGGACTCGGTGGGCCGGCGACGGCCGCTGCTCATCGGTGTCAGCGCTCACGTCGTCGCGTCGCTGGCCGTGCTGGCAGCACCGACGGTCGAGGTCCTCGGCCTTCTCCGGGTCATGCAGGGCTTCGGAGCCGCGGCGTCCGCCACGATCGGCATGGCCGTCGTCCGCGACCTGTTCACCGGCGTCCGAGCCGCGCAGGTGCTCTCGCGGCTCGATGCTCGTGATGGGGCTCGCACCGATCCTCGCGCCCTCGCTCGGCAGCGCCGTCCTCACCGTCAGCGGCTGGCGCACGATCTTCGTCATCCTCGCGGTCATCAGCACGCTCGTCATCATCGGAACCGCGCGCTTCCTGCCCGAGACGCTGCCACCCAGCCGACGCCGTCCCGCCTCGCCGTCGGCCCTCGCCGCGACGGTCGGCGGCCTGCTCCGCGACCGCGTCTACGTCGGTCTCATCATCATGTCCGGGCTGACGTTCGCCGCGTTGTTCACCTACGTCTCGGGCTCCACCTTCGTGCTGCAGAACGGGTTCGGGCTCTCCGAGCAGCAGTTCGGTCTCGCATTCTCGGCCGGCGCCGTCGGGATGATCGTGATGACGCAGGTCAATGTGCCGCTGCTCAGGCGCTTCCAGCCCGGCACGATGCTGATGACCGGCGTGATCGGCTGCTTCTCTTCGACCCTGCTGCTGGTGCTCACCTCGGTGACCGGCTTCGGTGGGCTGTTCGGCGTGCTCGTGCCGATCTGGCTGACCATGGGCTGCATGGCGCTGACATTCCCCAACACGCCGGCCATCGCGCTGTCCAGGCACGGCGAGGCGGCCGGCACCGCCGCGGCGTTCATGGGCGCTACCCAGGGCCTCGTCGGTGCGCTCGCCGCTCCGTTGGTGGGCCTCGTCGGCTCGTCGACCGCGCTGCCGATGGCGATCATCATGGCGAGCTGCTTCGGGCTCGCGCTGACCGTTCTCCTCGTCGTCGTGACGCCGCGCGGCCTCGTCCTGCCGGTCGATCTCGACTCAGCCGCTCCGGTACCCGTCCTGCACTGACGCCAGGAACCTGCTCGGGTAGTCGGTGGTGGCGGCGTCGGCGCCCCAGCCGGTCAGGCTCTCGAACTCCTCGTCGGTGTTGCACGGCCAGCCGACCACCCGCATGCCCGCTGCGGTGATCGAGTCGACGACCGTCGTGGACGTCGTGGCCACCCGAACGTCAGCCTGCTGACAGTCGAGCAGCCGCGCCACGGTGAGCGCGGCCGGGCTGTCCCAGTCACCGATGAATCCGCGCGACAGTTCGGGCGCGACCTCCCGGGCCAGGGCGAGCGCCGTGATGTCGAACGATGTCAGCACGACCCGCTCGCCCGCACCGTGACGACGGATCGCCTCGACGACCTTCGGGATGAGGACGACGAGCCTCGCGGGAGCATCCCGCTTCACCTCGACACAGAGCTGATCGAAGTCCGAGGTGGCGTCGAGCACGTCCTCGAAGGTCGGCACCGCACAGCGGGAGGGCCACCGGTCAGGATGTTCGCGGGCGTCCAGCGCGGCGATCTCGGCCCAGGTCAGCTCCGCCACCAGGCCGGCACCGTCGGTCGTGCGGTCGACATCGCGGTCATGCATGACCACGACCTGCTCGTCGACGGTCAGCCGGACGTCGAACTCCACCGCGGACAGACCCAGCTCGTGCGCGTAGCGAAAGCCCTCCACCGTGTTCTCCGGGGCCTCGCCGCGTGCCCCGCGATGACCGATGAGCTGCACGCGCCCTACTGCCGCAGTGCTGCGACGACGTCGATCTCGACCTTGATGCCGGAGAGCACCGAGCCGACGGTGGTGCGGACCGGATACGGCTGCGGCATCGTGGCGCCGTACGCCACGTCGAAGCCTGCGAAGTCGGACTTCGGGTCGTGCAGGTGCACGGTGGACTTGACGACGTCGGACAGGTCGAGCCCCTGCGTCGCGAGGACGGCCTCGACGTTGCGCAGGGTGGCGACCGTCTGCTCCTCGATGCTGTCCCCGACGAGTTCACCGGTCTCGGGATCCTGCGGACCGAACCCGGAGGTGTAGACGAAGCCGTTGGCGACGATTCCCTGGGAGTAGGAGTAGACCGGCGTGAACGCCTTGTCGGTGATGATCTGCTGCTTGGCCATGCGCCCCAACCTACGGGCTCGCATGGCTCAGACGGGCACCCGCATCCCGGTCGCGCCCAGGAGATCGGCGGTGATCTCCTGTTCGTCCAGAGCGGTCAGGCCCTGAGTCCGGAACCACGAGCACACGTTGCGCACGTCACGGGCGAGGAACTCGGGGCCGTCGGGATTGGCCACCACGTCGATCACCTGTGGCAGGTCGATCAACACCAGCCGTTCGCCGGCGAGGAGCAGGTTGAATGGTGACAGGTCGCCGTGTGCCCAGCCCTGTTCGGCGATCACGACCATCGTGTCGTAGAGCTGCTCCCACAGATCGACGAGCAGATCGCGCTCCGGTCGGGTCTGGGCGAGCCGGGGCGCCGCCTGCCCGTCAGGTCCGGTGATGTACTCCATCATGAGTTCGGCGCCGTCGATCTGTACCGGATAGGGGACCGGCGCACCAGCAGTCCAGAGCTGGCACAGGTAACCCCACTCAGCGCTCGCCCACTGGGTGCCCAGCAGTTGACGGCCGAACGACGTCTTGTGGTCCATCGCCCGCTGGTCGCGGCTCTTGCGGACTCGGCGTCCGGCCAGGTACCCGGCGTCACGCGTGAACTGGGAGTGCTCGAGGTCGCGGTAGCGCTTGACCGCCAGGATGCTCGACCGGTCGGTACCGGGAACCGAGCGGTCGACGAGGAACACGTCGGCTTCCTTGCCGGTCTTGAGGATCCCGAGATCGGTGTCGACCGCGGCCCGTTCGGTGACGACCCAGTCGGGCCAGGGCTCCGGGCCGCGCTGACCCCGTTGCACGGAGGTGAAGCTCGACCACCGATCGCCCTCGTCGGGTCGGTCGGGCTCGGCCCCGGGCAGCCAGTTGGGGTCGAGGTCGGCCGGGGGAGTGGACGGGAGCCCCCGATGGGGCGGTTCGAGATCGGTCGGGTCTGCCCGGCGCGTGCGTCGGGATGGTCGGTGGGTGGTGTCTTCGTAGGCGTCGTCGTACTGATCGAGCGCCGAGGCATTGCTGGGGTACACGGGAATCTCCAGGTGAGGAGGACCCGTGACGCGGCCTTCAGAGCATGGGCTTCGCAGGCGTGGTCGTCAGCCGGTGAAGTCAGGTCGTGGAGGTCGGGCGTCCGAGTCCGGGTGTCAGGGTCGAGGCGTGCCGGCCCGAGGCGATGGTCATCATCACGTCGACCTCCCTGCCTGACACGGTGCTCTCGGCACCTGGTGACTCACGGAACAGGGGAATGGTCCCAGGCACGCGATCGCGCGGTCAACGGGTTTTCGCGGCCTTGGCGATTTGGCCGCGTCTGCGAGCCTGACCCTGATTCTGGTGAAATGGGCGTGCACCGCTGGCCGGCCACCGTCGAGGAGTTCGCTGCATGTCGAGATCTGATGCCGCCATCCGGCCCCACGGCGACGCCGTGGAGACGTCTCCGGACGCGGTGGGCCACGCGATCACCGAAGTGCGCCGGGTGATCGTCGGGCAGCAGCACATGGTCGACCAGCTGATGGTGTCGCTCCTCGCCCGCGGGCACTGCCTGCTCGAAGGCGTGCCCGGCACCGCCAAGACGCTGGCCGTCCGCACGTTCGCGACCGTCGTCGGAGGCTCGTTCGCCCGGTTGCAGTTCACCCCGGACCTGGTGCCCTCGGACATCGTCGGCACGCGCATCTACCGACCGAGCCAGGAGGGCTTCTCCACCGAGCTCGGCCCGGTCTTCGTGAACTTCGTGCTGGCCGATGAGATCAACCGGGCTCCCGCGAAGGTGCAGTCGGCGATGCTCGAGCTGATGGCCGAGAAGCAGGTGTCGATCGGTGGCGAGACGCACCCGCTGCCGGACCCGTTCATCGTGATCGCCACCCAGAACCCGATCGAGTCCGAGGGTGTCTATCCGTTGCCGGAGGCCCAACGCGACCGGTTCCTGATGAAGGTCGACGTCCCCCTGCCGGATGCCGCCGAGGAGAAGACGATCATCGACCGGATGGCCGTCGACCCGCCGCACGCGCGGCCGGTGCTCGACCCGGGCCAGGTCCGTGATCTGCAGGTGCTGTCGGAGCGGGTGTTCGTCCACGGGCTCGTGCAGGACTACATCGTCCGCATCGTCATGGCGACGAGGCGACCCACCGAATACGGCCTGTCCGAACTCGACGGCGTCATCGCCAACGGTTCGTCCCCGCGGGCCAGTCTCGGCCTGATGGCGGCGTCGCGGGCGATCGCGCTCGTCCGCGGCCGCGACTACGTGCTGCCCCAAGATGTGCAGGACATCGCGCACAACGTGCTGCCGCACCGGCTCATCCTCACGTTCGACGCGGTCGCCGAGGGCATCGAGACGCCCGCCGTGATCAACCGTCTCCTCCAGGTGGTCCCGCCGCCCCGACCGGTGTGGCGGGGTAAGCAGCAGGCGCAGCCCGCTGCTCAGCGGCCGGAGTACCGGTGAGCTCGGGAGCACCGTCGTCCGGTCCGTTCCGGGCCCCGGCCGGCGCGCCGCCGGCGCTCGGCGAACTCACCGACGCGCAGCGGAAGGCGCGGCAGTCGCCCGAGGCTGCCCTGCGGAGACTGGAACTGACCATCGTGCGCCGGCTGGACGGCTTCCTCCACGGCGAGCACCTCGGCATCCTGCCGGGCCCCGGCAGCGAGCTGGCCGAGGCGCGGCTCTACCGTCCGGGGGAGGACGACGTCCGCCGGATGGACTGGGCGGTGACGGCGCGCACCACGCAGCCGCACGTCCGGGACGTGATCTCCGACCGGGAACTCGAGACCTGGGCCCTGGTCGACCTCTCGGGCTCCATGGACTTCGGGACGACCGACCTGGAGAAGCGTGATCTCGCGATCGCCGGGGTGGCCACGGTCGGGTACCTCACGATGAAGATGGGCGACCGTTTCGGCGGCTTCGTCCTCGAGCGCGGGAACATCCGCCGCTGGCCCGCCCGCTCGGGCCGGCTCGCGCTGCACGGCCTGCTCCGCAGCCTGTTCGACGAGCCCCGCAACCCCGAGGGTGCGCAGAGCGACCTCACCGTCGCCCTGGAGCAGATGTCGCGTGCCAACCCGCGTCGCGGCCTGCGGCTGGTCGTGTCGGACTTCCTCGACGGTCTCTTGACGCCCGAGTCCCAGCCGCTCCCGTGGGAACGGGCGATGAAGCGCCTCTGCGTCCGCCACCAGGTGCTGGCGATGACGGTGAGCGACCCGGCCGAGGTGGCGCTGCCGAACGTCGGCGTGATCCTCGTCAGCGATCCGGAGACGGGCGAGACGCGCGAGATCGACACGTCCCGGCGCGAGGTCCGCAAGCGGTTCGGTGAAGTGGCCGAAGCCCATCGCGAGCGGGTGACGTCGACTCTCCGCCGCTGCGGCGCCGCCCAGTTGGCGCTGTCGACCGACCGCGACTGGGTGGCCGACATCGCACGTTTCGCCCTCACCTACCGCCGCGCCGCGGCCGTGCTGCACCCGAACGCACCGGTGGAGGCCTCATGACCTTCCTCGCCGGTGCTCGGCTCTGGCTGCTGGTCCTCGTCCCGCTCTTCGCCGCCGGCTACTTCGTCATGCAGCGCCGCCGCCGCCGTTACGCCATGAGATTCGCCAGCGTGGCCATGCTCGACAAGGTCGCGCCGCGACAGCCCGGATGGCGCCGGCACGTGGCGGCGCTGCTCGCCCTGGCGATGGTCGGGCTCCTCGTCGTGGCGTTCGCCAAGCCCGCCAAACGCGTGCGGGTGGCCCAGGAGCGGGCGACCATCGTCATCGTCATCGACACGTCGGGCTCCATGGCGGCGCAGGACGTCAAGCCGACCCGGCTCGACGCCGCCAAGACCGCCGCCAGCGAGTTCGCCCAGAGCCTGCCGGAGCGCTTCAACGTGGCGCTGGTGGCGTTCGACGACGTCCCCCGGCTCGTCGTCCCGCCGACGACCGACCACGACCAGGTCGTCACCGGCGTCCAGGGGCTGGAGCTCGGCGGTGCGACGGCGACCGGCGACGCCCTCATCAGTGCGCTCGACGCGATCAAGCTGGCTCCGGCCGACCCGGCACACCCGAATGACCCGGCCCCGGCGCGCATCGTCCTGCTCTCCGACGGCGCGAGAACGGCGGGCCGTTCGGTCTCGAGCGCCATCGAGGTGGTCCACGAGGCCGGCGTTCCCGTCTCCACCATCTCGTTCGGCACGCCGTACGGAACGGTCTCCGAGGGCGGGGTGTCCGCGCCGGTACCCGCTGACGAGGACACGATGCGCCAGATCGCGAGCGGAACCGGCGGAAAGTTCTACACCGCACAGTCACTCGGCCAGCTGCAGGAGGTGTATCGCGACATCGGCACCTCCGTCGGGTACACGTTCCAGAAGAAGGAGATCACGTCGCGGTTCGTCGGGATCGCGTTGCTCGCGGCCATCTGCGCCATGGGCTTCTCGCTGGCGTTCTTCGGCCGACTGCCCTGACCCCGCTCGGTCGCCGCCGTCGAAGGGTGACACGGGTGTGATTCGTGGGCACAATGGTGCTGACGTGACAGCTCGACCCGTCACGTCACAACCGAAGAGCACATAGCACCACGGCCCGAGTCGGGTCTTGACGTTGCCGGGCAGATCGCTGGGGAAGGCGAAATCTGCCGAGAAGGGCAACGACCGACCCGACGACCGACGAGGTGCCGTATGCAGACCCGAGGTGTGATCTACATCCACAGCGCACCCTCAGCCGTGTGCCCCCACATCGAGTGGGCCATCGCCGGGGTGCTGTCCGATCGACCCCAGCTCGAGTGGATTCCCCAGCCGGCTCAGCCCGGCAGCTACCGCACCGAGATGTCCTGGGCCGGTGAGCGTGGCTCCGGAGCCCGGCTCGCCTCGGCCCTCCGGGGCTGGTCGCACGTGCGGTACGAGATCACCGAGGACCCGGCCGGCACCAGCGAAGGCAGCCGGTACGCCTACACGCCCGACCTCGGCATCTACCACGCCGTGACCGGCCCGCACGGCGACGTCATGGTGCCGGAGGAGCGGCTGAAGGCCGCGATCGTGTCGGCGATGCTCGGCCAGGGACCCCTGGAGGACCAGATCGCCAAGCTCCTCGGTTCACCCTGGGACGACGAGCTCGAGTCGTTCCGGCACGCCGGCGAGGACGCCAGTGTCCGCTGGCTGCACCGCGTCGGCTGACGTCGCTCCGTTGCCCGTTCCGCCGGCCAGCACCGACTGCCGCGCTGACATGCCGTTCGCGCTCGTGCCGGCCGCGTTCGTCGTCCTCCGCCGAGGACGGCAGGTCGTCCTCCTCCGGCGGTCCGGTACCGGGTACCGGGACGGCTACTGGGCGCTTCCGGCCGGTCACGTCGAACCCGGCGAGTCGTGCCTGGCCGCGGCCGCGCGCGAACTGGCCGAGGAGACCGGTGTCGTGCTCGACCGCCATGCCCTTCGGCCGGTCTGCGCCCAGCATCGGACCGCGCCCGGCGGCCCGATCGAGCAGCGGGCGGACTACTACTACGAGGCCGACTGCCCGCCGGAGGTCGACCCGGTTCGTCGAGAACCGGACAAGGCGAGCGACCTCGGATGGTTCGACCTCGACGACCTGCCCGACCCGGTGGTGCCGCCGGAGCTGGACGTGTTGCGTGCGCTCGGGTCGGGCGTGGTGCCGGCGATCCTGACCTTCGGGTTCGACGACTAGTTCGCGATCGCGACGGTCTGCCGGCTCGCCGCCGGATCCCCCAGGAGCCGCAGCATCAGGTCGGCGACGTCGGCGCGGGACGCCAGCATGCCGCGGCGGACACTTCGCCCGTACGCCGTGCGATAGGTCGTGCTCAGCGGTTTGTCGTTCAGGCGGGGCGGTCGTACCGCGGTCCAGTCCAGGTCGCTCGCCCGGAGCATGTCCTCCATCAGGGCCAGGTCGGCGAACGGTCGCTTCAGCAACGCCTTCGTCATCGGGTTGAAGAGGTGGCGGACGAAGAACCCGTCGCCCGGGTCGGCTGGTGGGTGCGGCCGGTCGGGCGACGGCATCGAGCCGATGGGGGCCGCACTGACGACCACCAGGCGTCGCACCAGGGTCAGGTCCATCGCGTCGACGATCGTCCGGGTTCCTGCGGAGGCGATGCCCGCCTCGGCCGCCTTGCGTGGTCCGAGTCCGGAGAGCACCGCGTCGGCGGACTCGATCGCCGTCACCAGGTCCCCAGGTGCGGCAGTGCCGAGGTCGGCGGCGAACGTGCGGACGCCGGCCGGAAAGCCGACAGGACGCCTGGCCACGGCGGTGACCTCGTGACCGTCGGCGACGGCGCGGTCCACGAGGATCCGGCCGATACGGCCGGTAGCGGCGACGATGGTGAGCTTCATGGCGGACTCCGTGGTGTCGGCGTGGGACAGCGAATCGCGGCGAACTCCGCTACCGTGATGTCGGTACCGTATGATCGCGGACGCTGAATGTACTGAAAGAAGATTATATGAATCTCAAAATAAATGCCAGCGGGCCACCGCCCGGCCGACGCCAGTCGACCGCGGCGATCAGGGCGTCGATGCGAGAACTCGGGTTGCAGCTCTCGCTGCTGAACCGGCAGGTCGGGGCACGGCTGCGACTGAAGGACGTCGATCTCGAGACGCTCGACGTCGTCAACCGGCACGGCCCCCTGGGTCCGGGAGAGCTCGCGCGGCGGATGGGGCTGCATCCGGCCACCGTCACGGGTGTCCTCGACCGGCTCGAGCGCGCCGGTTGGGCGGTTCGGGAGCGCGATCCCTCGGACCGGCGCGCCGTCGTCGTGAAGGCGGTCGACGATCGAGCCGCGGAGGTGCTGTCGCTGTACTCCGGGATGAACGCGTCGCTCGGTCGGATCTGTTCGGGCTACGACGACGCCCAGCTCGCGACGATCGCCGACTTCCTCGCCCGGACCGGCGCGGCCGGGCGCAGCGCCACGGAGGATCTCGCGACCGACGACTAGAGCGGGATGTTCCCGTGATGTCCGCGTGCGCCCGGATCCGCCGCCTGGGCGCTGGCCAGGGCGGCGGCGAGCACGGACCGCGTGGCCACCGGCTCGACGACGTCGTCGATGACGCCGATCTCCCGCGCCTTGTCGATGCCGCCGGCGATCTTCTCGTGTTCGACCGCCAGCTCTGCCTCCATCTGCGGCCGGAGCTCGGGTTCGACATCGGCCAGGCGTCGCCGGTGCAGGATGCGGACGGCCGCGACAGCGCCCATCACCGCGATCTGCGCTCCCGGCCAGGCGAACACCCTGGTGGCGCCGAGGGATCTGGCGTTCATCGCGATGTACGCGCCGCCGTAGGCCTTGCGGGTCACGAGCGTCACGCGCGGCACCACAGCGTCACCGAACGCGTGCAGCAGCTTGGCGCCGCGACGGACGACACCGTCCCACTCCTGCCCGACCCCGGGGAGATATCCGGGGACATCGACGACGACCAGCATCGGGATGCCGAACGCGTCGCACATCCTGACGAACCGCGCCGCCTTCTCCGCCGAGGTCGCATCGAGGCAGCCACCGAGGCGGAGCGGGTTGTTCGCGATGACGCCGACCGTCCCACCGCCCAACCGGCCGAGCGTCGTCACGACGTTCGGTGCCCAGCGCGGGTGGAGCTCGAGGGTCGAGTCCTCGTCGAGCAGGCTCTTCAGCAGCGGGTGCACGTCGTAGGCCCGGTTGACGGCCTCGGGGAGGAGCGCCGACAGGTCGACGTCGGGAACGTCCGCCGCGTCGACCGTGCGGACGTCGGCGAGGAGCGAGATGAGCGACCGGGCCCGCTCGATGGCCTCGGCCTCGGACTCGGTCACGACGTGGACGACGCCGGAGCGCCGACCGTGCGGCTCGGGCCCGCCGAGCCGGAGCATGTCGACGTCCTCGCCGGTGACCGAGCGCACGACCTCGGGGCCGGTGACGAAGATCCGCCCCTCCGGACCCAGGATCACGACGTCGGTCAGCGCCGGTCCGTAGGCCGCGCCCCCGGCCGCCGCGCCGAGCACCACCGAGAGTTGCGGGATCTTGCCCGACGCCCGCGTCATCGCGTGGAAGATGAGGCCCACCGCGTGCAGGGAGACGACGCCTTCGGCGAGCCGGGCACCGCCGGAGTGCCACACGCCGACGATCGGGACACCGCGTCGCAGCGCTTCCTCGTAGGCCTGGACGACGACCGCGCAGCCGTCGACGCCCATGGCCCCGCCCATGATCGTCGGGTCGCTGCAGAACGCCACGATCTCGACGCCCTTCATCCGGCCGGTGACGGCGACCATGCCGGATTCGTCGAGTGGAGTCAGGTAGTCGAACACCCCGTCGTCGAGGAGAGCGGCGAGCCGGGTCGGCGGATACCGGAAGTCCTGCTCGCGAGGCACCTTCACCTTGGCGGGCGCGGTCATGCTCACGCTTTCCCGAACACGATCGCGGCGTTCGCCCCGCCGAAGCCGAAGGAGTTGTTGAGGGCCACGGGGGTGGCGCCTTCGTTCACCGGGGAGGGGAGTTCGCGGACGCTCGTCGCGACATCGAGGTCGATGTCGGGGTCGAGCTTGTCGAGGTTGATCGTCGGCGGCACCTTGCCGTGGTGCAGGCTGAGGACGGTCTGGATCGACTCGACCGCGCCCGCCGCACCGAGGAGATGGCCCATCGTCGACTTCGGCGCCGTGACGAGCACCCGCCGTGCGTGCTCGGAGCCGAGCGCGGCGTGGATGGCCTTCGCCTCGGCGATGTCGCCGACCGGCGTCGAGGTCGAGTGGGCGTTCACGTGCACGACGTCGCCCGGGTCGACGCCTGCACCTTCCAGCGCCCGGCGCATCGCGAGCGTCGCACCGAGGCCGCTCGGCTCGGGCTGGGCGATGTGGTGCCCGTCGCCCGAGAGCCCGGCGCCGAGAACCGTCGCGTAGACGTGGGCGCCGCGAGCCGCGGCGAACTCGGCCGACTCCAGCACGAGGATGCCCGCTCCCTCGCCGAGCACGAAGCCGTCCCGGTCGGCGTCGAACGGCCGGGACGCGGTCGCCGGGTCGTCGTTGCGAGCCGACAGTGCCTTCATGGCGGCGAAGGACGCCAACGGGAGCGGATGGACGACGGCCTCAGCGCCGCCGACCACGGCGACGTCGGCGGCCCCCGAGCGGATCAGATCGAACCCTCGAGCGATCGCCTCGTTGCCGGACGCGCAGGCCGAGACCGGTGCGTGCACGCCACCGCGGGCGCGGAACTCGACGCCGATCCAGCCGGCGGCGCCGTTCGGCATGATCATCGGGATCGTGTACGGGGAGACCTTGCGCGCGCCTTCGTTGTTCAGCGTGTCGTAGGAGGAGAGCAGGGTGTGGAGCCCGCCGATTCCCGTCCCGACCGAGACGACGAGCCGGGTGCGGTCGATGTCGTCGTCGATGGCGGCGAGCCCGGAGTCCGCCCACGCCTCCCGGGCCGCGATGAGGCCGGCCTGTTCGTTGCGGTCGAGCCGCCGGGACTCGACCCGGCTGAGGACGTCGGTCGGCTCGACGACCAGGGTGGCCGCGATCCGGACCGGCAGGACGTCGTACTTCTCGCCCGTGAGCAGCCGCACGCCGCTCCGCCCGGCGAGCATGCCCTCCCACGTCGACGCGACGTCACCGCCCAGGGGAGTGGTGGCACCGAGTCCGGTGACGACGACCGTGGGCGACATGCGGTACTCCCTCGTGCAGGGGTGGCTCGTACAAAGTGGTCAGGGTGGGGCGACGACGGGCCGCGCCGGTGTGCGGGCGCGGCCCCGGGGCGACGGCTCGCTCAGCCCTGCTCGCGCTCGATGTACGCCACCGCATCGCCGACCGTCTTGAGGTTCTTCACCTGGTCGTCGGGAATCTTCACGCCGAAGCGCTCTTCGGCCTCGACGACCACTTCGACCATCGACAGCGAGTCGACGTCGAGGTCGTCGGTGAACGACTTGTCGAGGGTGACGTCCTCGACCGAGACTCCGGCGACCTCGTTGACGATCTCAGCGAGTCCGGTGCGGATCTCTTCGGTGCTGGCCATACGGATTCCCTTTCGTGTGAACGGCGGCGGCTGATGCCACCGCCGGTACTTCATGAGTGTCGACGGGTACGGATACGAGCGTTCGGCTGCCGGCCGATCGGGCTGACCGGCCCGGACCAGGTCGTCAGTCGACGGCCGAGACCGGGTGGACACGCAGAAGAGGTTGACCCGGTGCGACCGGATCGCCCTCCTCGACCAGCCATTCGACCACGACTCCGCCGTGCACCGCATTCACTGTCGTCGCGTCGCGCAGACTTTTGACGACACCGATCGGCGTCCCAGGCGCGAGGTGATGGCCGGTGGAGGAGTCGACGAGAGCTTCGTCACGCACGAACGTCCCCTTCGCCGGCGCCACCAGGAGGCGCCACGAGGGCTGACCCTCGAGGGGGGAGACGCTGGCATGCTCGGCGACGAAGGCCCGGGCGTCGTCGAGTTGGTCCGGTGTCTTGAGCGCGAACGTGGCCACCCCGGGGAGCGCCCGTCGCGCGATGCCCGTGAGCGTGCCGGCCGGTGGCATCTCGAGGACGCCGGTGACACCCAGGTCGAGCATCGTCTGCATGCAGAGGTCCCATCGCACCGGTGTGCTCACCTGGGTCACCAACCGCTCGAGGACGGCCCGGCCGTCGTGCACGACCTGGCCGTCGCGGTTCGACAACAGCCGGGTGCGGGGGTCGTGCGTGCTGATGGCCCGCGCGAAGTGACCCAGGGTCGCGACCGCGCCGGCCATGTGCTGCGTGTGGAACGCCCCGGCCACGCTGAGCGGCACGAGCCGGGCCTTCGCGGGTGGTGCGGCCGCGAGCGCTGCGAGTTGCTCGGTGGTGCCGGCGGCGACGATCTGTCCGGGTCCGTTGTGGTTCGCCGCCGTCAGGTCGTGCGCGGCCAGCGCGGCCAGTACCTCGTCGCGGTCCCCCCCGAGCACGGCGGTCATCCCGGTGGCCGTCTGGGCGGCGGAGGTGGCCATCGCCTTGCCGCGCTCGCGCACGAACACCATCGCCTGTTCGGCCGTGAGGACGCCGATGCCCGCGGCTGCGGAGATCTCGCCGACGCTGTGCCCGGCGGCGATGCCGATGGACTGGAACGCGTCGCCCGGGCGAGGGAACAACTGGAGTGCCGCGACGAGCGCGGTGCCGACGAGGAGCGGCTGGGCGATCGCGGTGTCGCGGATGGTGTCGGCATCGGCGACGGTCCCGAAGTGGGCGAGGTCGATGTCGGCGACAGCCGACAACCAGTTCAGCCGATCGGCGAACGCGGGGTCTTCGAGCCACGAGGACAGGAATCCAGGGACCTGGGCGCCCTGTCCGGGCGCGACGACGGCAAGCACGGCCCTAACTCTGTCCTGTCGAACGCGACGATGACGGCATACGAACAGACGAATTCGATGGCGAGTCGTTGTGGGAACCGGACAACGGCGAGGTCAGGATGAGCCGACGATCCAGCCGCGGGTCCCGGCCAGGGCGTCCGCTTCGGCGGGACCCCAGCTGTCGTCGTCGTACGGAACCACAGCCGGCCGCCGGTCCCCGAGCAGCGGCGCGAAGGCGGCGAACGCAGCGCGAAGGCCGGGTGCGCTGGTGAACAGCGAGCGGTCGCCCGCGACGACGTCGTGCAGGAGCGACGTGTACGGCGCCATCGCCCCGTCACTCACCTGATCCAGCCGCAACGTCTGGCACGCCTCGGCGGGCTCGAAGCCGGGACCCGGCTTCTTGACCGTCATCTGGATCTCGATGCCACCACTGCCGGCCAGATCGAACGCCACGACTCCGGGCAGCGACCCGGCCGAGTGCACCGGTCCGTCCGGCGTCCGGTAGACGAGGCTCACGCGCTGGGCACTCGCGGCCATCTTCTTCCCGGTCCGCAGGAGGAACGGCACGCCGTGCCAGCGGTCGGTGTCGATCCAGAGCCGGGCGGCGACGAACGTGTCCGTGGTGGAGTCGTCGGCGATCCCGTCGGTCGCCCGGAAGCTCGCGTACTGCCCGAGCACGCTCTCGTCGGGGTCGAGCGGGCGGAACGCGGCGATCACGGACTCCCGCGCGGTCTGCAGATCCTCGGAGGCGAACGAGGTCGGCGGCTCCATCGCCACTTCGGCGGCCACCTGGAAGAGATGGGTGACGAGCATGTCGAGAGCGGCGCCGGTCTCGTCGTAGAACGCGGCCCGATCGGCGATGTCCAGCGTCTCCGGGACGTCGATCTGCACCTGCTCGATGTGGTCGTGGTTCCAGGTGTCGCCGAACAGTGTGTTGGCGAACCGGAGCATGTGCAGGTTCTGGGTCGCTTCCTTACCGAGGAAGTGGTCGATCCGGTACACCTGCTCCTCGTCGAACACGGTGTGCACCAGCGTGTCGAGTTCCTCGAAGCTCTCCGGTGACGTGCCGTAGGGCTTCTCGTAGACGACCTTCGAGCCGGTGTTGAGACCGTGTGCCTTGATGGCCTCGGTCGTCGGCTCGAACGTGGTCGGCGGGATGGCCAGGTAGTGGATGAGCTGCGCCGTCGTCCCCAGTGCGGCGTGGGCGTCGCCGATGACGTCCAGCAGGCTGCCCGGGTCGTCGTGGCGGAAGCCGCCGCCGGCGAAGAGGACGTTCGCGGCGAAGCCGGCCCACTCGGCGGGATCCGGGGCCTGGGCGAACTCGGTGAGGACGTCGTGGATGTGAGCCTGGAAGTCCTCGTGGGCGACGTCGCCGCGACCGTTGCCGACGAGCTTCCAGCGGTCGGGCAGGAGGCCGCGGAGGTACAGGTCGTAGAAGGCCGGCAAGACCATGCGCTTGGCCAGGTCGCCCGTTCCTCCGTAGAGGATGAACACGGTCGGTCGATCATCGGTCACGCGGCACAGTATGGCCGCGGGCATCAAGGGCGCAGCAGCCGGCCGAGGGTCAGGCCGATCCGGAGGAAGTAGGCGTCGCGGGCGTCGGTCGGCGACCGGCCGGTCAGGTCGCCGATCTGCCGGAGCCGGTAACGCACCGTGTTCGCATGCACGAACAACTCCCGGGCGGTGGCCTCGACGCTTCCGCCGGTCTCGACGAATGCGGTCGGCCGTGTCGAGCAGGACCGCGCTGGCCGAGGTGAGCGGGAGGTACACCTCGTCGACGAGTTGACGGCGGGCGTGGCCGTCGCCGGAGAGCGCCCGTTCGGGCAGGAGGTCGTCGGCGCTGACCGGCCGGGGAGCTCGCGGCCAACCGCCGGCGGCGCGCAGCCCGGCCAGGGCCGCGCGGGCCGATGCCGCGGCGGCCGGGAGGTCGGGGACGACCGGTCCGTACACGACCGGTCCCTCACCGCAGCTGTGGGCCACGAGCGTCGCCGCCTTCTCGGGGTCGTCGACGCCGCCGAGCACGGCGACGATCCGGTCCCCCTGCACGCTGGCGAGCAGGTCGAGACCGGCCGCGCCGGCGCGCTGCCGCAGGATCTCGACCAGCCGGGCGTCGACCGATTCCGGGGTATGGCCGACGACGACGATGACCGGCCCGGAGGTGTCCCACCCGAGCGCAGCCGCGCGCGAACCCTGGGCCTCGTCGGTCTCGCCTCTGAGCACCGCGTCGACCACCAGTGCCTCGAGTCGCGCATCCCATGCCCCGCGGAGCTCGGCCGTCTGGGCGTAGACGGCCGCCGCGGCGAAGGCGACCTCCCGGCTGAAGCGCAGGACCTGCTCGAGGATGAGCGGTTGGTCTCGCGGCGTCACGATGCTGTCGATCCGTTCCTCGACCACGTCGATGCAGGCGCGGATCAGCTCGACCGTCTGTTGGAGGCTGATCACCCGGGTCAGCTGACGCGGCGCGATCCCGAAGATGTTGGCCGGCGCCTCGTCGAGGAGCGTCTCCTCCGGACGGCGTAGCCAGCGGACGAAACTCGCGATACCGGTCTGGGCGACCAGGCCGATCCAACTGCGGTCGGCCGGCTCGAGGGCCCGGAACCAGGGGAGCCGCTCGTCCATGCGGGTCAGAGCAGCCGTGGCCAGGACCCCTTGGGCGCGATCGAGGTCGTCGACGGTGCCGGGGGCGATGGAGACCACGGGCGCCAACAGTAGGCGGCTTGCCCCCTGGCCGGTCGAACCGTGAGCATCGGAGGATGGCCGACACCGACCCCGCCCGCTCGCTCGACCGGATCGCTCTGTTGCTCGAACGCTCGGCAGCCGCGACGCCCCGGGTCCGCGCGTTCCGACGAGCGGCACAGGTGGTGCGCGACCTCCCGCCGGGCGAGCTCGCCGACCGTGTCCGAGACGGCTCGCTGACGAAGTTGTCCGGCATCGGTGACACCACCGCAGCGGTGATCACCCAGGCGGCGACGGGGTCGACGCCGGACTACCTGACCGAACTGGAAGGTCGGGCCGCCGCGGCGCCCCTGCCGGGCGCGGACTCGGCCCTTCGCGCCGCGCTGAAGGGCGACCTGCATTCGCACACCGACGCCTCGGACGGCGGGAGCCCGGCCCGGACGATGGCCGAGGCCGCGGCCGACCTCGGGCACGAGTACTTCACGATCACCGACCACTCGCCTCGACTGACGGTTGCCAACGGTCTGTCGCCGGAGCGGCTCCGTGCCCAGCTCGCGATGATCGCGGACCTCAACGCCGAATTCGCACCGTTCCGCATCCTCACCGGCATCGAGGTCGACATCAACGCCGACGGCACGCTCGACCAGGAGGAGGATCTGCTGGCCCAGCTCGACGTGGTGGTCGCGTCGGTGCACTCGCGGCTGCGCGATCCGGCCGACGTGATGACCCCGCGCATGGTCCGCGCGATCGCCAATCCCCACGTCGACGTCCTCGGGCACTGCACGGGCCGGCTGGTCATGGGCGAGCGGGGCACGCGGCCGCCGAGCACGTTCGACGCCGACATCGTCTTCGCGGCGTGCTCACAGTTCGACGTGGCCGTGGAGATCAACTCCCGTCCGGAGCGCCGCGACCCGCCTCGGGACCTGCTCCGCCTGGCGGTCGAGACCGGGTGCCGGTTCTCGATCGACACCGACGCTCACGCGCCCGGTCAATTGTCCTGGCAGGGTTACGGATGCGAGCGTGCCGAGGAGTGCGGGGTGCCGGCCGACCGGGTGGTCAACACCTGGCCGGCCGAGGAGTTGCTCGAGTGGACGCGCCGGCACCGCTGAGACGCGCGTAGGTGCGCGCGGACCAGCCCGTGGCCGCTCCCGGACGCCGGTGGTCACGGGGACGACTGCGCTTGCCCGACGGGGCGCAACGCACAAGGCTGGTGGTTCGATCTCCCTCCCACCGAAGGGTTCCCGTCTTCATGTCGCTCTCGATCGGCGTCGTCGGCGCCGGCCAGTTCGCGCCCAGCTTCATCACGCTCTTCCAGGCGCACCCCGACGTCTCCGACGTCAGTGTCACCGACGTCATCGCCGAGCGCACCGCCGAGAAGGCCGCGAAGCACGACCTGTCGACGACCTACGAGTCGTTCGAGCAGATGCTGGAGTCCGACGTCGACGCGGTCGCGATCTTCACCCAGCGCTGGCTGCACGGGCCGATGGTCCTGAAGGCCCTGCAGGCGGGCAAGCACGTGTACTCCGCGGTGCCGATGGGGATGACGGTCGAGGAGATCCAGGCGATCGTGGAATTCGTCACCAAGTCTCAGCAGACTGACAAACCGCTGACGTACATGATGGGTGAGACGAGCTACTACTACCCGTCGTCGGTGTACTGCCGGAACAAGCTCGCCGCGGGCGAGTTCGGGCGGGTGTTCTACTCCGAGGGCGACTATGTCCACGACATGGACCTCGGCTTCTACGCGGCGTACCAGTACAGCGGTGGCGAGCGGTGGAAGGAGACGGCGTCGTTCCCGCCGATGCACTACCCGACGCACGCGGTGGGCAACGTCCTCTCGGTGACCGGCCGGCACGCCACTGCGGTGTCGTGTGTCGGGGTGTCCCGACGATCGGGGCGATGGCGTGTTCGACAAGGAGATCAGCCAGTTCGACAACGACATCTCCAACGCCAGCGCGCTGTTCCGCATGGACGACGGTTCGGTGATGCGGACGAACGAACTCCGTCGAGTCGGCTACCCGAGCCACCTGCGCGAGTCACGCCTGCGGGTTTTCGGCACCGAGGGCAGCTTCGAGCAGTTGGCGACCGTGAGCCTGTGGCAGGACAAGGAGACGGCATACGACGTGAGCGCCGAACTCAAGACCGGCAAGTCGATCGCCCTCGACGACGACAGCCTGGACGGCGTCGACCCGGCGCTTCGCGACGCGTTCGTGTCCGGTACCGCCTCGGTCCACGACCGGTCGCGGCTGCCGAAGGAGTTCACCGGGATGCCCAACGGACACGAGGGATCGCACCAGTTCCTGGCCGACGACTTCGTGCGCGCCTGCCTCGATGGGACCACCCCGCCGGTGAACGCCTGGGTGGCGGCCCGGTACACGCTGCCCGGGATCGTCGCCCACCAGTCCGCCTTGCAGGGCGGCACCCAGCTCGAGATCCCGGACTTCGGCGACCCGGTCGCCTGAGGGTGGGGCCGGCCAGAAGGCCCGACAGCCAGAACGGCCGGCCTGCTGTCAGCCCTGGACGTCGTGCAGGTGATGGACGACGTCGTGCAGGAAGTAGCGGCCGAGCGAGTCGACGGTGAACACCGAGCCGTTGCTGCGGCGTCCCGGTCGGGTCCAGTCGCCGTCCGCGACCGACGCGAACACCGCCGTCGTCTTCTCGGCCGCGACGACCAGATCGGCGCTGACGAGGCCGGGAACCTGTTCCGCGTAACGCTGTTCCAGGGCGGTGGCGTCCTGGTCCCAGTTGTCGAACAGCGGGTCGTCCTCGACGAGCATCGAAGTGGCGCGGCCACCGAAGATCGTGAACACGTCCCGGACGTGGCATCCGTACTCCAGCGGCGACCAGACCGCCGGCGCCGGTCGGACCCGCGGCATCGGGCACCGACAGCACGGTCACCCAACGTCGCGTCAGGGCGGGCAGCATCGCGGCGACGTCGCGGCCGTGGACGGCGGCGGCGTCGAACCCGCACTCCGGACACGGGGCGTCGAGGACCCAGGTCCAGTCCTTGTCGTCCGGTTCGGGTTCGACCACGCCGTTCGGCCCGTCCTCGGCGTTCAGGCCCCGGCGCCTTCCTGCTGGACGTCCGCCACCGCGCGCGGGTCGTCGATCCGGTAGCGCGCGAGCGCGTCGTTCACCTGGTCGATCTTCGCCTCGTCGCGGCGGGCGAGGGCGGCCAGGGCCGCCACCACGATGGACTCCGCGTCGACCTGGAAGTGCCGGCGAGCGGCGGCCCGGGTGTCGGCGAACCCGAACCCGTCCGTGCCGAGCGAGGTGTAGTCACCGGGTACCCAGCGCGAGATCTGGTCGGGCACGGCGCGCATCCAGTCGCTGACCGCCAGGAACGGGCCTTCAGCGGTGCGCAACGCCGTGGTGACGTACGGCTCGTGGGTGTCCTCGGGGTGCAGGAGGTTCCACTGCTCGGTGGCCACGGCGTCGCGGCGGAGCTCGTTCCATGACGTGACCGACCACACCGAGGCGGCCACGTCCCACTCCCGGGCCAGGATGTCGCGCGCCTTCAGGGCCCACGGCATGCCGACGCCGGACGCCATCAGCGTCACGCGTGGGGCGTCGTCGCCGACATCCTCGGGAGCGCCGACGAAGCGGTACGTGCCCTTGAGCAGGCCGTCCACATCGAGGTCGTCGGGTTGCGCGGGCTGGTCGATCGGCTCGTTGTAGACGGTCAGGTAGTACCAGACGTCCTCACCGTGCGGGTGTGCTTCGGTCGAGCCGTACATCCGTTCGAGTCCGGACTTCACGATGTGGCTGACCTCGTAGGCGAACGCGGGGTCGTAGGCGACCACACCCGGGTTGGTCGAGGCGATCAGGTGCGAATGCCCGTCGGCGTGCTGGAGCCCCTCGCCGGTCAGCGTGGTCCGGCCGGCGGTGGCACCCACCACGAAACCGCGACCCATCTGGTCCGACAGCGCCCACATGAAATCGCCGGTGCGCTGGAAGCCGAACATCGAGTAGAAGATGTAGAACGGGATCATCGGCTCGCCATGCGTGGCGTACGACGTCCCGGCCGCGATCACCGAGGCCAGGCAACCGGCCTCGTTGATGCCCTCGTGGAGCAGTTGGCCGTCGACGGCGGTCTTGTACTTCAGCAGTTGCTCACGATCGACAGACTCGTAATTCTGGCCGTGGGGGTCGTAGATCTTCGCCGACGGGAACATCGAGTCCATGCCGAACGTGCGGTACTCGTCGGGCGCGATCGGGACGAACCGCTTGCCCAGCTCGGGGGTGCGCATGAGGTCGCGCAGGAGCCGCACGAGCGCCATGGTCGTGGCGACCTTCTGCTTGCCCGAGCCCCTGCGGATGTCGGCGAACACCTTGTCGGCGGGGATCTCCAGCTTCACCGGATCGGCGCGGCGCTCGGGGACGAAGCCACCGAGCTCCCGACGCGAGTCGAGGGCGTACCGGGCGATGTCGGACTGGACGCCGGGCTGGTAGTACGGCGGCAGGTAGTCCGCGAGGTCGTCGTCGCTCAACGGGATGTCGAGCCGGTCGCGCATCGTCACGACGTCGGTCTTCGTGAGCTTCTTCATCTGGTGGGTGGCGTTGCGGCCCTCCAACGCGTCGATCCCGTAACCCTTGACGGTGTGGGCCAGGATGACCGTCGGCTGGCCCTTGTGCTCCATGGCCGCCTGATACGCCGCGTACACCTTGCCCCGGTCGTTGCCGCCCCGGCGCATCTCCCTCAGCTTCTCGTCGGGGACGTCCTCGACGAGTTTCGCGAGCGTGGGCGTGTTGAACAGGACACGCCGCATGTAGGCGCCGTCCTCGACGGAGAAGGTCTGGAACTGGCCGTCGGGTACCTCGGTCAGGCGACGGACCAGCTCACCGCTGGTGTCCTTGGCGAGCAGCGCGTCCCACTCGCTGCCCCAGATGACCTTGATGACGTTCCACCCGGCGCCTCTGAACAGCGACTCGAACTCCTGGACGATCTTGCCGTTGCCGCGGACGGGGCCGTCGAGCTGCTGGAGGTTGCAGTTGATGACGAACGTGAGGTTGTCGAGGTTCTCCCGGGCGGCGACGGTGATCGCACCGAGGGACTCGGGTTCGCCCATCTCGCCGTCGCCGAGGAACGTCCAGACGTGCTGCTCGCTCGTATCGGTGATGCCGCGGTTCTGCAGGTAGCGGTTGAAGCGTGCCTGGTAGATCGAGTTGAGGGAGGCAAGACCCATCGAGACCGTCGGGAACTCCCACAGCTCGGGCATCAGCCGCGGGTGCGGGTAGGACGAGAGTCCGTTGCCCCAACCCTTCGACGCCTCCTGGCGGAACGCGTCGAGCTGGTCGGTCGACAGACGTCCCTCGATGAGACCGCGGGCGTAGACGCCGGGGGAGGCGTGGCCCTGGAAGAAGATCTGGTCGCCGCCGCCGGGGTGGTCCTTGCCGCGGAAGAAGTGATCGAGGCCGACCTCGTAGAGCGTCGCGACGGACTGGTACGTCGCGATGTGGCCGCCGACCTCGAGGCCCTTGCGGTTCGCTCGGGTGACCATGACGGCCGCGTTCCAGCGGATCGCGTTCTCGAGCCGGGTCTGGAGCGCTTCGTCACCGGGCACGGCCGGCTGTTCGTCGGCCGGGATGGTGTTGACGAACGGCGTGACGCTGGCCGCCAGCTCCGGAGATCCGCTCGGCTGGGTGAGCTGCGCTCGTTCGACCAGTTGGCGGACGAGGAAGGCTCCGCGTTCGGTGCCGCCGGCGGCCACCGCCGCATCGAAGGACTCGAGCCATTCGGCGGTCTCGTCGGGATCGACGTCGGTCGCCGCGCCGGCCGCGGCAGCCGCGGATCCGTCGCCTTGAGCAGGTGAGGACACGGGGATCGGTGCTCCTTCTCCGTGGACGGCGAGGCTGCACGCGGGGTAGCCGGCGCAGGCTCGGTCGGGACGGCCGGTGAGATGGTGGTCCACCGGCTCGGTGACCTGGGCATTGTCTCCCGTTTGATACTGCCGCGTCACCTCGGGTCCAGTTTAGGAAGCCTTACCCACGGGCACGACACGGACGCAGTACGGGCGGGCGGGTCCGCCGACTTGCGTGGCGGACCGATTGCACGCTGGACTACGCCTGTGAACCCGACTTACCCGATCAGACGGACGACCCGGACCGGAGAGGACGACGCGTGAACGCGACCGCTGGCCCCGCGGGGCCCGCCGAGCGACTGGGCATGCGCCCGGGCATGGTCGTGCAGGAGCTGGGGTGGGATGAAGACACCGACCAGGACCTGCGCGAAGCCATCGAGGACGCCACTGATCACGAGTTCGTGGACGACCAGCACGACGATGTCGTCGATGCCGTTCTGCTGTGGTGGCGCGACGCGGACGGCGACCTCGTGGATGCGCTCGTCGACGCGTTGACCGACCTGGCCGACGGCGGCGTCATCTGGCTGCTGACGCCGAAGGTGGGACGAGAGGGCTACGTGGACGCCAGTGACGTGGCCGAGGCGGCGCCGACGTCCGGCCTGGCCACCACGAGCAGCGTCTCGGCCGGGGCGGACTGGACCGCCACCAAGCTCGTCGCGCCGAAGGCCCGCGGGTCGAAGAAGTGACATCGTCGGGCTCTGCCTCGGCGGTCACGTCGGGTGCCCTGCCGATCGGTGCGACCGCTCCGGATTTCTCGCTGGCCGACCAACACGGGGAGACGGTGACGCTGGCGGCGTCCGCGGCAGCCGGGAGGTCGGTTCTCCTGGTCTTCTACCCGTTCGCGTTCACCGGTACGTGCACCGGCGAGTTGCGTGCGATGCGGGAGCGTCTCGCCGAGTTGAGCACCCCCACGACGGACCTGTTCGCCGTGTCCTGTGACTCGATGTTCTCGCTGCGGGTCTTCGCGGAACGGGAAGAGCTGAGCTTCCCGGTGCTGTCGGACTTCTGGCCGCACGGCGAGGTGTCCCGGGCCTACGGCGTGTTCGAGGAGACCCGCGGCTGTGCCCTGCGGGGCACGTTCCTCATCGACGATTCGGGAACGGTCGTGTGGCGGGTGATCAACCAGATCCCGTACGCACGTGACGTCGACGATTACGTGGCGGCGATCGCGGCGTTGGACGCGCGCGGATGACGACGGCCACCGACGCCGAGCCGGCCGATCCCTATCGCTGGCTCGAGGACGTCACTGCCGACGTCGCCCTCGACTGGGTGCGGGCGCGCAATGCCGAGACGCTCGGCCGGTTGGCCCAGGGTGACCGTTTCACTGCGTTGCGGACCGAGATCCTCGAGGCGCTGGACTCCGCCGACCGCATTCCGTACGTGCGACGCCGGGGTGGGTACCTCTACAACTTCTGGCAGGACGCCGAGCATCCACGCGGGTTGTGGCGACGTACGACCCTCGAGAGCTACCGGGAGCCACAGCCGGACTGGGACGTGCTGCTCGACGTGGATGCACTCGGTGCCGCCGAGTCGGTCAACTGGGTGTGGGCCGGAGCCGAACTGGTGCGACCGTCCCTGGACCGGGCACTCGTGGAGCTGTCCCGCGGCGGGTCGGACGCTGCGGTCGTCCGGGAGTTCGATCTCGAGAGCCGGACCTTCGTGGCCGACGGGTTCGCCCTGCCTGAGGCGAAGAGCCAGCTGGACTGGATCGATCGGGACACCGTCTACGTCGGCACCGACTTCGGAGCCGGTTCGCTGACGAGTTCGGGCTATCCGCGGGTCGCGAAGCGCTGGCGGCGCGGGACGAGCATCGACGCAGCCGACACCGTCTTCGAGGGCGAGGAGTCCGACGTCTACGCGTTCGCGACGCACGACCCGACACCGGGCCACGAGCACGACCTCCTCGTCCGGGCGCCCGACTTCTTCACCTCCGAGCAGTTCGTCGTCGTCCCGGACGGCCCGCCCGTCCGCATCGACGTGCCGCTGGACGCGCGCACCGACGTCCATCGTGAATGGCTGTTGATCAATCCGCGCAGCCCGTGGACCGTCGACGGCCGTGTGCACCCGGCCGGGTCGTTGCTGGCCGCTCGGCTCGACGAGTACCTGAGCGGAGCGCGCACCCTGACGGTGCTGTTCACCCCGGATGCGCACAGCTCCCTCGACGCCTGGGCGTGGACGCGCCATCACCTGATCCTCAACGTGCTGGTCGATGTGACGAATCGACTCGAGCTGCGCACGCCGCCCGCGGCTGGATCGGCCGAGACCGCCTGGGAGGTGTCGGCGTCAGTGCTGACGTCGGCGCAGGACCTGTCGACTGTCTCGGTGGCCGACACCGATCCGGACCACACCGACGAGTACTTCGTGGATTCCAGCGGCTTTCTCGAGCCCTCGACACTGCGTCGCGGCGTGGTCGGTGCGGGCGACGCCGAGATCGTCAAGCAGGCGCCGGTGCTCTTCGACGCGGCCGGGCTCACCACCCGCCAGTTCTTCGCGACGTCGGACGACGGCACACGGATCCCCTACTTCGTGGTCGGCCGCGACGATGCGCTGGCCGGGCCGACCATGATGACCGGGTACGGCGGCTTCGAGATCGCGTACACGCCGGCGTACAGCGGCGCGATCGGGCGGGGTTGGCTCGCCCGCGGCGGGACCTTCGTCGTCGCGAACATCCGTGGTGGCGGCGAGTACGGGCCGGAGTGGCACACGACCGCGATCCGGGAGAATCGGCCCCGTGCCTACGAGGACTTCGCGTCGGTGGCCCGGGACGCGGTCGGGCGAGGGCTGACGTCTCCGGAGCAGTTGGGGATCACCGGCGGCAGCAACGGCGGGCTGCTGATGGGCGTCATGCTCACCCGCTATCCCGACCTGTTCGGGGCGATCGTCTGCGAGGTTCCGCTGCTGGACATGCAGCGATACCACCTGCTCCTCGCGGGCGCCTCCTGGATGGCTGAGTACGGCAACCCGGACGATCCGGACGACTGGGAGTTCCTCGGCCGGTACTCGCCCTACCAGAACGTCGGCGAAGGCCCGTTCCCGCCGGTGCTGTTCACGACGTCGACCCGAGACGATCGCGTGCACCCCGGACACGCACGCAAGATGGCGGCACTGCTGCTGGAGCGCGGCCACGAAGTCGAGTACTACGAGAACATCGAAGGCGGACACGGCGGAGCGGCCGACAACGAACAGCGGGCATTCTCCCGAGCGCTCGCCATGGAGTTCCTGTGGCGCCGGCTCGGTGGCGAGGCTCGAGAAGCATGAGGGGCGAGGGATGACGCGTTACGTGGCCCTGCTCCGCGGCATCAACGTCGGCACCGCGAAGCAGATCGGCATGGCCGACCTGAAGAAGGCCGTCGAGGGACTGGGCTATGGCGACGTCGCGACTCACCTGCGCAGCGGGAACGTTCTCCTGACCGCCGACGACGACGCCGCCGCGATCGAGACGGCGATGACCGAGGCGATCGACACGACGTTCTCGATGTCCGTGTCGGTCGTCGTCCGGACCCGTGACGAGCTCGCCGCTGTGGTGGCGTCGAACCCGCTGGCCGAGGTGACGACCGATCCGGCCCGCTCGGTGGTGGCCTTCCTGTCCGGCAAGCCGGATGCAGCCGCCCTGAGCGAGTTGCTGACCCTCGACGTCGGGCCCGATCAGGTCGTGGCCGACGGACGCGAGATCTACCTGTGGTGCCCGAACGGTCAGGCCGACTCGGCAGCGACGAAAGCCTTGGGGAAGGCCAAGCTCGGGGTCGTCGTGACCGCGCGAAACTGGCGCACGGTCGCCAAGCTCCTCGAACTGGCCGACCGAGCCTGAGCCCTCGGGCGGCTACACTCGCTCACTCGTACGGGCGCATAGCTCAGTGGTAGAGCGCCTGCCTTACAAGCAGGATGTCGGCGGTTCGAACCCGTCTGCGCCCACTCCTTTCCGTCCGAGCCGGCAGGTGGCCGGTTCCGGCGGCCGGCCCCGCAGAACGGGCTTTCGGTAGGCATCCGCCGGCCGGCGCGGCCACGATGGAGGCGTGAAGATCACCGCCGTCACGTCGTTCCCCGTCCAGACCGCCGGCCGCCCGCAGTTGCTCGTGCGGGTCGACACCGACGAAGGCATCCACGGGTGGGGCGAGTCCGGGCTGTCCGGGCGCGAACTCGCGGTGATGGGGGCGGTCGAGCACTTCTCTGCGTTCATCGTCGGGAAGGATCCGATGCGAGCGGGTGCGCTCTGGCAGGAGATGTACCGCGGTGCGTACTTCGAGGGCGGCCGCGTCCTCACCGCCGCCATCTCGGCCATCGACATCGCCCTGTACGACATCAAGGGCAAGGCGCTCGGCGTTCCCGTCTACCAGTTGCTCGGCGGTGCACACCGCGAGTACGTGCCGACGTTCGCGACCACCGGTTCGGTCGAGACGGCGGAGTCGCTGATCGAGCTGGGCTGGAACTGCATGCGGCTCGGCATCTCCTCAGCCGAGCCGGACGGCCTCTTCGAGCCGGCGAGGTCGGTGCCACAGACCGCACGCGACCTTGCCGCGGCGCGCGAACGGCTCGGCTCCGACGTCGTTCTCGGTATCGACTACCACCACCGGCTCTCGGTGGCCGAGGCTGCGTCGTTCTGCCAGAAGATGCCCAGCGGCACTCTCGACTTCCTCGAGGAGCCGATCCGGGACGAGACGCCGCAGGCCTACGAGGCGCTGCGGTCGATGGTGGACATCCCGTTCGCGATCGGTGAGGAGTTCGCGTCGAAGTGGCAGTTCCTGCCTTACCTGGAAGGCGGCTTGACGCAGTACGCGCGAGTGGACATCTGCAACATCGGCGGTTTCACCGAGGCCATGAAGGTGTCGGGCTGGGCCGAGGCCCACTACATCGATCTCATGCCGCACAACCCTCTCGGACCGGTGTGCACGGCGGCGACGATCCACCTGTGCAGTGCGGTCGCGAACCTGTCGTGGATGGAGTGCCGGGAGACACCGGGGGAGAACCCCGACCTCTACGACACACCGCTCTACGTCAACCGCCCGATCCTCGACGGACCGAACTACCCGTTGCCGACCGAACCGGGCCTCGGCATCGACGTCGACGAGTCGCTGCTCGAGCGGTTCACGGTCACCAGCAACTGGACGGAATCACCGCACCTACGCAAGCGCGACGGGTCGTACACGAACTGGTGACCAGTCCGCGCACGACCCGTCGACTGGGCTCGGCGTCGCCCTACCAGGCGTAGGCCTCGGGGAGGGCTTCGAGCCGTTCGGGAACGGCGCCGGGAAGATCTCGTCCAGCTTGGCCAACGCGTCGGCGTCGAGCGTGATCTCCGCTGCCCGCAAGGAGTTCGTGAGCTGCTCGACGGTACGCGGCCCGATGATCGGCGCGGTCACGGCGGGCTGGTGCAGCAACCAGGCGAGCGCGACGTTGGCGGGCTCCTCGCCGAGCTCGGCGCAGAACTCCTCGTACGCCTCGATCTGGTCACGGCTGCTCTCGAGGGCCTGCGCGGACCGACCGCCGTTGCCCCGGGACGCGGTCCCCGCCTTCTGCTTGCGAGGATGCCGCCGAGCAGACCGCCCTGCAGGGGCGACCACGGGATGACGCCGAGGCCGTAGTGCTCGGCCGCGGGCAGCACCTCGAGTTCCGCCCGCGCCAGGCCAGGTTGTAGATCGACTGCTCGCTGACCAGGCCGAGGAAGTGCCGGCGCTGGCCGCCTCCTGGGCCTGGGCGATGTGCCAGCCGGCGAAGTTCGACGAGCCGACGTAGAGGATCTTGCCCTGCTGGCGCGAGGACCTCCATGGCCTCCCAGATCTCGTCCCACGGCGTGTTCCGGTCGACGTGGTGCATCTGGTAGAGGTCGATGTAGTCGGTCTGCAGGCGCTTGCAGCGACGCGTCGCAGGCCCGGCGGATGTTCAGCGCGGACAGCTTGCCGTCGTTCGGCCAGTCGCCCATGTCGCCGTAGAGCTTCGTGGCGAGGACCGTCTTCTCGCGGCGGCCGCCGCCCTGGGCGAACCAGCGGCCGATGATCTGCTCGGTGACGCCCTCGCCCTTGCTGCCAGCCGTAGACGTTGGCGGTGTCGAAGAAGTTGATGCCGTGGTCGTGGGCGCGGTCCATGATGGCGTGACTGTCGGCTTCGGTCGTCTCCGGTCCGAAGTTCATCGTGCCGAGGCAGAGCGCGGGAGACCTGAAGGCCGGTGCGGCCGAGATGCGTGTAGTCCATACCGGCCAACCTACGCGCGACTCGCTGAATGCTGGAAGCCGGCGTCGGCGCCCCGGCCGATGTCGGCAGTCCTCGGTGCGGCGGGAATCCTCAGGCTCGGTTGGGTGTTGCGCACAGCCGCGTGAGTCGGGTCTGATGATCCGATGCCTGACATCCGCCACTCGCTCGACGACGACGCCGACACTCGCCGGATGGTGGCCGAGTTCGACGATCGAGTCGGCGCCGCCGAACCCGTGCTGCCCACCGTGCAGGAGCTGCCGATCGCGTTGATGAGGCTGGCGGTCCCCCACGAGGACATCGATGCGTTGTGCACGCTGTTGCCGCGCATGAGCGAGCCTGGCGAGTCGTGGCTGCTCCGGCTCTGTCTGGGCGCGGTGATCGACGGCATCGGCTCGGTCGAGGGAATGCTGGCCCTGCCGCGGCTACGAGTCACCGACGACCTCCTGTCCAGGTACTTCTACGTCTTCGTCTACCTGGCCGCGGCCGACGTCGTCGAGGGCTATCACCGGGCGCACGGTGTACCGGCCGAGGTGACGGCGGCGACGTTCACGGATCTGGGCCGCAACATGGCGGTCTCACGGCTGAGACACCCCGGCGTCGGTGCCTTCGACGAGTACCACTGGCTGAGCATCCACTACGCCGGTGCGCTGTACGCGTTGGGTCGACTCCAGTTCCAGAGGGCTCGGCTGGGCGTGCGCACCTCCGAGGCGATCGTGGCGGCCGGGTTCGACGCCCGGCGTGGCGAACCCGTACTCAGCCTGCACATCCCGCGGTTCTACGGACCGATGACGATGCCGCTGGTCGAATCGGCGGTCGACCTGGCACGGGAGTTCTTCCCGGCGCACTTCCCCGACGAGCGGTACCGGTACGCCGTGTGCAAGTCCTGGCTTCTCGATCCGCAGTTCGCCGACTACCTGCCGGCCAGGTCGAACATCCTGGCGTTCCAGCGGCGGCTGCGGCACGCGTACTCCGACGGCAAGGCCGACGACGCCGGCGTTCTGCAGTTCGTCTTTGAGGACTCCACCCGCCCACGCGAGCAGCTGCCTCGAGACACGAGCTTGCAACGCGGGCTGCTGGATCATCTCGACTCCGGTGGCCACTGGTACCCGGCGATGGCGTGGCTGGAGCTTTGACGGCGTCGGCCTCCGCTTCGCCCTCGTCAGCGTTCGAGGCGTCGGGCGGCAGCGACGACGTCTGTCACCAACGCACCGTCGTCGGCCAGCCGCGGCGACAACTCCTCCATCACGGCCGGCACTGCCGTCGGCAACGGGCCGGACGCCACCGAGGTCATGCGTTCGGCATCGACGTCCTTCACCGGGAGACCCTTGCCGCGAAGGTGGATCACATAGGCGGCCAGCACGTCCACTCCTGCCTCGCAGCCGCCGCCGGCAGCGCGGGTCGCCGTGAGCACGGGCACCAGCCGTACCGGCAGCTTCTGTGAGCCGTCGCCCGCGATCTGAGCCAGGAGATGCCTGATCCGGGGGTTCGTGAACCGCTCGATGAGCGCTTCGCGATAGTCCTGGATCTCCGCACCCGGCAGGACGAGTCGGACCGCCGCGTCGTCCCACCACGAGTTCATCAGCCGCACGCACTCGGGGTCGCCCATCGCGGCGTCGACAGTCTCGTGTCCACGCAGCCCGCCGAGGTACGCCAACAGCGAGTGCGCACCGTTGAGCAACCACAGCTTGCGATGCTCGAAGGGACGGACGTCGTCGACGAATCTCGCGCCCCCGCGTTCCCAGGCCGGTCGACCGGAGGGGAACTCGCCGGCGAGCAACCACTCGGTGAACGGCTCGCACGGCACCGGGTCGGCATCCGCGATTCCGGTGAGGTCCCGGACCGTGTCGCGATCGGCCGCCACGGTCTGGGGCGTGATCCGATCGACCATCGTGTTGACGAACGAGCTCGAACTCACGGTGGTGACGAGATCCGGCAGCGCGGTTGCCGCGAGCTCGGCCACCACCCGACGTAGCGCGTCGCCGTTCCCCATCAGGTTGTCGCAACTCACGATGGCCAGCTGCGCGAGTCCGCGGTGTGCTCGACCCCGGATGGCCGCCAGCACGCGCGCCGGTGCTGTTCGAAGTCCCGAACCACCCGATGCCAGCGCGGCCATGTCGTGTCGGACGTCGGGATGGTCGGTGTCGAGACCGCCATCCGGGTTGCGTCGGTATCCCGCCTCGGTGATCGTCAGCGTGATGACACCGATATCCGGTGACGCCGCGATCCCGGCGGCGTCCACCGCGGCACCGTCCAACGGTGATGTCAGGGCGCTGACGAGCTCGACCGCATCCCTGTCCTTTCCCCGCACCAGCAGGTGATACAGCCCGTCCTGTGCGGCCAGTCGCTCCGCAGCCGTCGGCCGACGGCCGGTGTACGAGGCGTACCCGACCAGCTCGGCGGGTTCGGCTCCATCGGCCAGTAAGGCCCGGTTGGTCAGTTCCGTGACCCAGACCTGGTGGGCTCGGTGGAACGATCCGAGGCCGAGGTGGGCGGCTCGCACCTTGCCCGGTCGGACCGCTCCTGCCGTCGCGTTCGTCAAGGCCTTGCCCGTGCCGGCGCTCACAGTCGGAACACCTCGCGGGGGATGCCGTGGACGAGGTCGACGGCCGTCTCCGCGCCTTCCTCCTCGCTGAGACGCCCCTCGCTGACGAGTCGGGCCAGGTGACCGGCCTCCAGGCGCCGCGACATGTCGTGCCGGGCCGGGATCGAACAGTAGGCGCGGGTGTCGTCGATGAAGCCCGACGTCTTGTAGAACCCGACCGTGTCGGTGACCGCGGCCCGGAAGCGCCCGATGGCGTCGGGAGTGTCGAGGAACCACCACGGCACGCCGACGTACAGGGCCGGGAAGTATCCCGCCAGCGGGGCGAGCTCCCGTGACCAGACCGTCTCGTCGACGGTGAACGCGACCATCCTGAATGTCGGGTGGTTTCCGAACGCCTCGAGAATGGGTCGCAGCGCTCGGGTGTACTCCATCGCCACGGGGATGTCGTGCCCGACGTCGGCCCCGAACGAAGCGAACGCCGCGCGATCGTAGTTCCGGAGCACGCCCGGGTGGAGTTGCAGGACCAGGCCGTCCTCACTCGACATCCGCGCCATCTCGAAGAGCATGTGCCCGCGGAACGCGGCGACCGCGCCCGGACCGCCGGTCCCGGCCACCAGTTGATCGAAGACGGCCGACGCCTCGTCGAGCGGAAGTCGTGCGCAGGATGCGTCCGGGTGCCCGTGGTCGGTGGCCGTCGCACCGTGCCGCTTGAAGTACTCGCGCCGGTCCTCCAGCGCCGCCAGGTAGCCCGGATAGGACCGGGTGTCGCGACCGGTGCTCGCGGCGAGCCGATCGAGGGCCTCGGCCCAGGTAGGCCCGCCGGCGTCGAGATACCGGTCCGGGCGGAACGTCGGGAGGACGCGGCCGTGGAAATCGGGGTCGGCCGCGAGGATCTCGTGTGCGGACAGGTCGTCCGCAGGTTCGTCGGTGGTGGCCAGGACGTCGATGCGGAATCGCTCGAACAACGCGCGGGGCTTGAACTCCGGTCGGGCCAGCCGTTCGGTGATCGCGTCGTACAGCTCGTCCGCGGTCGACCCGTCCGGGATGACATCGAGCCCGAACACGTCCACGAGTTCGGACTCGAGCCAGAACCTCGACGGCGTGCCCCGGAACACCTTCCAGCGTTCACAGAACGCCCGCCAGATGGCGCGGCCGTCGGCCGCCGGGGTGCCGCTCACCCGATCACGATGGCCGAGCGCGGTGAGCGGGACACCATGTGCGTGCAGCAAACGCGTGACGTAGTGATCGGGCGTGATGAGGAGGTTGGCGGCGTCGCCGAAGCCGACGTCCTCGGCGAGGATGCGCGCATCGACGTGACCGTGCGGCGACACGATCGGCAACGAGCGCGTGGATTCGTAGAACTGCCGCGCGAGCGAGCGGACGCCGGGGTCGGACGGGAACAGCCGATCGGGGTCGAGTCGGAGCGTGGCACGGTCTGGCCGATCGGTGGCAGTCGACTCGACGGCGGACGTGGGGGCGGGTGAAGTCACAACCAGGCCTCTCGATTCCGGGGTGGCGGATGCTCGGGTGATGTCGGGGTGACGGGCAGTCGTCGCTTCCTGCCGCGCTTTCAGCCGGACAGCAGGCTGGAGGCCGGCACCGGACCAGGCGCCCGCCGGAAGGTCGGCACCGGACCGGTCGACGAGCGAACGATGAGCTCCGACGGCAGCATGGTCACCGGGGAACCGGCGCGACCGGAGATCACTTCTATCAGGGTGCTGACGGCTTGCCGGCCGACGGTGTCACCCAGGCTGTGCAGCGTGGTGAGCGCCGGTCGGCAGTACATCGCCCCGTCGATGTTGTCCGATCCGACGATGCTCAACTGGCCGGGAACGTCGATCCCGTGCTCCTGAAGACTGAGCAGGGCGCCGATCGCGATCAGATCGTTGAACGCGATGGCGGCGGTGGCGCCGGTCGCGGCGAGTTCGGCGGCGGCGACGTGGCCGCCGCCGAGCGTCGGGACGTACGGGCCGAGTCGCACGAGCTGGATGTCGTGACGACGCGCTGCCGCGGTGAGCCCGGTCCAGCGCCGGCGGTTGGACCAGGACGTCGCCGGGCCGCCGAGGTAGGCCACCTGGCGGTGGCCCAGGGCGGCGAGATGCTCGACGGCCTGCCGCATGCCGTCGTGGGTGTCGATCGCGACTCCGGCCACGTCGCGCATGTGCCGGTTGATGAGAACCAGCGGTGCGCGTTCCGCGGCTTCCCGGATACGCGCGTCCGACATCCGGCTGGACGCGAGGAGGAACCCGTCGACGGACCTGGCCAGCCGGGCGAGGTGCCGTGCCTCGGTTTCGGCGTCCTCGGCGGTGTCGGCGAGAACCAGGGTGTAACCGGCCGCGTCGGCGGCCTTCTCGGCACCGCGGATGATGTCGAAGAAGAAGGGGTTCGTGATGTCGGCCACGAGCAGCCCCAGGGTGAGCGAGCGACCCGACGGCAGCGCGCGGGCGGCCGGATTCGGCCGATAGCCCATCTGCTGCGCGACGGTCAGAATGCGTTCACGCGTCACGGCATTCACTCGCGTTGGCGAGGAGAACGCTCGCGAGACCGTCGATGCGGCCACACCGCAGGCTCGCGCCACTTCGTGAATCGTCGGATATCGCGCCGGAATCGGCGTAGGTCGTGCCATCGCGGCTCCTCCTCACATCGTCGTGACGCCGCTATGGGCTGCCGGGTGGACAACCGCCGATCGAGCGGCTGGTCCGTGTCGCAGTGTTTGGGGTTCCGAGTGTCTCGTGCCCTAGGCTAGATGGCAACCGCTTGCCAAAGCTCATGCGGCAGCCCTTCGGGGGCCCGTGAGCAGCCCGCAGTCGTCGTCACCGGAAGGCCTGCCATGTGGACGTTGTCGGGGTTCGCCGACGAGATCGACCCCGATCTCACGCGCCAGTGCGAGGTGCTGACCGAGCTCGGCATCACCCAGATCGAGTTCCGCAGCGCGTGGGGGGTGAACGTGTGCGACCTCACCGACGAGCAGTTGGCCGACGCCGGCGACGTGCTGGCCACGCACGGCATCTCGATGTCCAGCGTCGGTTCACCGATCGGCAAGATCCGGGTGGACGAGGACTTCGACGCCCACCTGGCGCGATTCCGTCGGGCCCTCGCGGTGGCCGACTCGTTCCACGCTCCCTATCTGCGGCTCTTCTCGTTCTATCCACCCGAGGGCGGCGACGTGGCCGAGCATCGCGACGAGGTGCTGCGCAGGATGAGTGCGCTGGCCGCCGAGGCCGCTCCGTTCGGCGTCACGTTGCTGCATGAGAACGAGAAGGGCATCTACGGCGACATCCCGTCGCGGTGCCTCGACATCGTCGAGTCCGTCGGAGCGGAGAACCTGCGGCTGGCGTGGGATCCGGCCAACTTCGTCCAGGTGGGAGTCCGTCCGTTCAGCGACGGCTACGCGCTGCTCCGCCCCCATGTCGTGTACGTGCAGATCAAGGACGCCCTGCTGGCCGACGGCACTGTCGTCCCGGCCGGTGACGGCGACGGCGAGCTGCGCGAGACGATCGCCGCGCTCGCTGACGACGGTTTCGACGGCTTCTTCTCGATGGAGCCGCACCTCGCGGCGACCGGCCGGCTCGGCGGGTTCTCCGGGCCCGAGTTGTTCGGAGCCGCGACAAGAGCGTTCACCGGCCTACTCGACGACGCGGGCATTCCCTACGGCTGAGCCGCGCCCACTGACCGCTTGGCTGCCCGATCCCCGTCTGACGAACGACCCGAACCGAGCACCGACACCGATCCACCGATCCACTGGAGGAAAACATGCGTTTGGCCATTGCGGGTTGCGGAATCATCGGCGACTTCCACGCAGGCGTCGCCGATTCCCTCGACGATCTCGAGGTCGTCGCCCTCGTCGACCCGGTCGCCTCGCAGCGCGAGAAGCTGGCGAGCAAGCACGGAATCGACCCGTCGATCGGCTACGACTCGCTGGCTGCCGCGCTCGCCGCGACCGATATCGAAGCGGTGGCGGTGTGCACGCCGAGCGGCTACCACGCCGATGTCGCCGTCGAGGCACTCGAGGCCGGGAAGCACGTCGTGGTCGAGAAGCCGATCGATGTCGACCTCGAAGCCGCCGACCGCATCCGCAAGGCGGCCGAGCAGGCCGGCAAGACGGTCACGGTGATCAGCCAGCACCGCTTCGACCCCGGCAGCGTCGCCTTGCACAACGCGGTCGAGTCCGGTCGGCTCGGAACGATCACCTCGGGTACCGCAAGCGTGCCGTGGTGGCGCAGCCAGGCCTACTACGACTCGGGGGATTGGCGCGGAACCTGGGAGCTCGACGGTGGGGGCGCCGTCATGAACCAGGGTGTCCACACCGTCGACCTGCTCGTCTGGTTCCTGGGCGAACCGGTCGAGGTGTTCGCTTGGACCGGGACGCTCGCCCACGAGCGCATCCAGGTCGAGGACGTCCTCACCGCCGTCGTGAAGTTCGACAACGGTGCCCTCGCCACGATCCACGCGACGACGGCAGCGAACCCGGGCGCGGGCGTGCGCGTCAGCGTCCACGGCGACGGCGGCACGGCGTCGCTCGAGAACGACAATCTGGTGTGGTTCGTCAGCGCGGCCGACGCCCACGAGGGTGGCCGGCCAGGGAACACGGCCGATGCCGAGGTCGCGACGAGCGACGAGGCCGTGGCCGGAGCTGCCGTGGCCGGCTGGGCGGCAAGTGATCCGACCGCTCTCGGCAGCGCGCACGCGGCGCAGTACCTCGACTTCCTGGACGCCGTCGCCACCGGGCGTGCCCCGAAGGTCGGTATCGCCGACGCGACCCGCGCGCTGCGTGTCATCCGTGGCATGTACGCGTCCGCGCAGTCGGGCCAGCCCGTCCGGCTGGCCGACGTCACGAACTGACAGCGCCCGGAACACCGAACGCCAGTCTCGACAGCACCTGCCCGAGACGACCGGAGATGGCTGCCCGGACGCTGTCGTAGGCTGGCGTTCCGAGCGGGGACGACAGACGGAGGACGTGTGGTCACAGCGCCATTGACTGCGCAGCTTGCCCTTCTGCACTTGCAGGAGGTCGACACCGCGCTCGATCGCATCGCCCACCGCCGCCGGCACCTCCCCGAGACGGCGGAGGTCGCGGCGGTCCATGCCGAGCTGGCCGAACGCAACGCCGAGCGGGTCCGTGCTCGCACCCAGGTGTCGGACCTCGCCCGGGCCCAGCGGAAGGCGGACGCCGACGTCGAGCAGGTCCGTACCCGTCGCGCCCGAGATCAGCAGCGGCTCGACTCGGGGGCTGCGAGCCCGAAGGAGCTCGAAGGGCTCAGTCACGAGCTCGAGTCGCTCGCCCGTCGACAGTCCGACCTCGAAGACGTCGAACTCGAGGTGATGGAGCAGCTCGAGGAGGCGTCGGGCCGTGCCGATCAGATCGAGACGCAGGTACGCGAACTCGCCGAGCGGGAGACCCTGGCTCGCCAGCGCCTCGCCGACGTCGGCGCCGACCTCGACGCCGACGAGGTGAAGGAACGCGCTCGGCGCGACGAGGCGGCAGCCGGCGTCGACGGTGCGCTGCTCGACCTCTACGAACGCATTCGCAGCAGTCCGAACCTCGACGGCGTCGGCGCCGCCGCGTTGCGGGACGGGCGGTGCAGCGGGTGCCGTGTCGATCTGGCGTCCCAGGAGCTGCAGCGTCTGCGGGTGCTGCCGGCCGACGCCGTGGTCCGCTGTGAGGAGTGCCGTCGCATCCTGGTCCGGGTGGACCTCGCCGGCACGGCAGGCGCCGGTCCGGCCACGTGATGGCCGGCGAGCCGGCCCGCGTGGTCATCGAGGCCGACGGCGGGTCCCGGGGCAACCCCGGACCAGCCGCATACGGGGCCGTGCTCCGCGACGCCGTCACCGGTGACGTGCTCGGCGAGGCCGCCCAGACGATCGGCGTCGAGTCGAACAACGTGGCCGAGTACCGCGGTCTGATCGCCGGCCTACAGCTGGCCGGGGCGATCGCGCCGGAGGCTTCGGTCGAAGTGCGGATGGACTCCCGTCTGGTCATCGAGCAGATGGCCGGCCGCTGGCGGATCAAGCATCCGTCCATGCGACCGCTGGCCGTGGCGGCCACGGCGCTCGCCCGCCGGGTGACGACGTGGACGTGGATCCCGCGCGAGCAGAACAAGGCGGCGGACACGCTCGTCAACGCGGCTCTCGACGGGTTGCGGGACGACCCACCACCGAGCCTGGCCCGGGCTCATGCTGCTCGCGAGGCGGAGCGCGCCGGCGCCGATCGCGCCGAGCGGTGAAGGTGTCAGGCCCGGTTACCCTGTCGGCGTGCCGAAGAGACGACTGAGGCTCCACGACGCGTCCGCGACCTCGCTGCGCGCCGGTTTCGATGCGATCCGGGCAGAGCTCGGCATCCCCGGCGACTTCGACCAGCCCGTGCTCGACGCCGCCGAGGCGGCCGCCGCCCACCCCCGGCTCCCTGACCTCGATCGCACCGACATCGAGTTCGTCACGATCGACCCGCCCGGCTCCCGCGACCTCGACCAGGCCCTGCACATCGCCCGGGACGGGGACGGCTATCGGGTCTCGTACGCGATCGCCGACGTCGCCGCCTTCGTCACCGTGGGCGATGCGATCGACACCGCCGCGCGCGCCCGTGGTGTCACCTACTACGGGCCCGACCATCGCGAGCTGCTCTACCCGGCCGTTCTGTCGGAGGGCGCGGCCAGTCTGCTTCCCGACCAGGTGCGTCCGGCGCTGCTGTGGACGATCCTGGTCGACGCCGCCGGCGAGGGGACGTCTGCCGAGGTCGTCCGAGCCCGAGTCCGAAGTCGCACCCAGTACACGTACGCCGACGTTCAGGCCGACCTCGACGCCGGTCGTGCGAGTGAGTCGCTCCAGCTGCTCGCCGAAGTCGGTCGCCTGCGCGAGAAGCGGGAACGGGCCCGCGGCGGGGTCAACCTGCCGTTGCCCGAGCAGGACGTCGTCGCATCCCCGGACGGGAACCGGCTGTCTCTCGAGTTCCGCGCGCCACTGCCGGTCGAGGGTTGGAACGCCCAGATCTCCCTGATGACCGGGATGGGTGCGGCCGGGCTGATGATGTACGCGCAGATCGGCGTGCTGCGGACCCTCCCGCCGGCCGACCCGCACTCACTGCGGTTGCTGCATCGGGTCGCGAAGGCCATGGACGTCGCGTGGCCGGCGGAGATGACGTATCCCGACTTCATCCACACGCTGGACCCGGCGAACCCGAAGCACGCGGCGATCGTCAGCGCGTCGACCTCGGTGCTACGCGGAGCGGGCTACACCGCGTTCGACGGCGACGTCCCGGCTCAGCCCGAGCATTCGGCGCTCGCCTCGGAGTACGCCCACGTGACCGCGCCGCTCCGCCGGCTCGTCGACCGCTTCGCCGGGGAGGTGTGCGTCGCGATCTGTGCCGATCGCGCCGTCCCCACCGAGACCAGGGCGGCGCTGCCCACGGTCGCCGCGTCGATGGTGACCTGCGATCGGCTCGCCAGCCGGTACGACCGCGCGTGCGTCGACGCGGTCGAGGCCGCGGTGCTGGCCGGGTCGATCGGCCAGTTGTTCGAGGGTGTCGTCGTCGAGTTCGACCAGAACGGCAAGCCCGCCGTGCCCGGTGAGGTACATCACGGCACGATCCAGCTGAGCGACCCGGCCGTCATGGCCCCCGTGAGCGGACGTGACCTGCCGCTCGGTGAGTACACGAAGGTGCGGTTGGTCGAGGCCGACGTGGCGAGGCGACGTGTCCGGTTCGAGCTCGCGTAGGCACTAGGCTGGCGCCGCGAACGAGTCGGCCAGACGATCGCGTCGGCTCCGGGCGACCGGAGCCGCCGAGGAAAGTCCGGACTTCACAGGGCAGGGTGGTGGGTAACGCCCACCCGGGGTGACCCGCGGGACAGTGCCACAGAGAACAGACCGCCAGCGGCCTCGATCCGTCGAGGTGCGGGTAAGGGTGAAACGGTGGCGTAAGAGACCACCAGCGTGCCGGGTGACCGGTGCGGCTCGGTAAACCCCACCCGAAGCAAGGCCAAGAGGGCATCGGTTCCCGGTGTCTGCGCAAGCGCTCGAGGACGGCCCGTCCGAGCTTGCGGGTAGGCCGCATGAGCATGCCGGCAACGGTGTGCCGAGATGGATGATCGTCCACGACAGGATCCGGCTTACCGGCCGGCTCGTTCGCCCTGCTGCGTGAACGCCGGTCGAGTGGTCGCACACTCCCGCTGCTTCGGCGTGTCGCGCGCGCACGCGCCCATTCCGGCCCTGGGCACAGTTGCGGCGCCGGAGTCACGGGAGCGTCAGGATCTCCGGGCCGGTCGGGGTGATGAGGATCGTGTGCTCGAACTGCGCAGTCCGGCGACGGTCCTTGGTCAGCACGGTCCAGCCGTCTGGCCACATGTCCCAGGTGGCGGTCCCGAGGGTGATCATCGGCTCGACGGTGAAGGTCATCCCGGCCTCGATGACGGTGTCGAAGCGCGGATCGTCGTAGTGCGGGATCACGAGCCCGGAGTGGAACGACGTCCCGATGCCGTGGCCGGTGAACTCGCGGACCGTGTCGTAGCCGAAGCGGCGCGCGTACATCTCGATGACCCGGCCGATCACCGATACGCGGCGACCGGGGAGCGCGGCCTTGATGCCCCGGGCGGTCGCCTCCCGCGCACGTTCGATCAGCAGGGTCGACTCCTCGTCGATCGCACCGACCGGGAACGTCGCGTTCGTATCGCCGTGCACACCGATGCCGTCCACCACGAGGTAGCCGGTGATGTCGATGTTGACGATCTCGCCCTCGGACAGCACCCGGGCGTCCGGGATGCCGTGGCAGATCACCTCGTCGACGCTCGTGCACAGGGACTTGGGAAACGCGCGATAGCCCAGGGTCGACGGATAGGCGCCGTGGTCGCACAGGAACTCGTGGCCGATGCGGTCGAGCTCGTCCGTGGTGACCCCAGGAACGATCGCCTTGCCGACCTCGGCCAGGGCCTGCGCTGCGAGCCGGCAGGACACCCGCATGCGGGCGATCATGTCGGCGTCCTTGACCTCGCTGCCGCGAAACGGCGCGGGACCGCGCTGGTCGACGTACTCGGGTCGTTCGATGCCGGCGGGGACGCTTCGGCGCGGCGAGATCGGATACGCGGTCACTGGTGGCACGGGCACCGATTGTAGGGCGGCCCACCTGCCGCCGACGCCGACGGTCGTAGGCTGGCGCCGGGCCGACCGGACCTCGACGCGGGGTCGAGCGGCCCGTGTCGTGCTTGTTCGTGCACGTGATCCAGCAGGAGGCGCCGAATGAACGAGCAGTACTACTACTGCCTGGTCCACTCGCAGGTCGAGCCGGCCGATTCAGGCTGCCGCAACGAGGATCGACTCGGCCCCTACGCCACGCGCGCTGAGGCCGAGCGGGCGCTCGACAAGGTCGCGAAGCGCAACGAGAGCTGGGACAACGACCCACGCTGGAACGACGAACTCGAAGACTGACGGGCCAAATGGCCGCCGGACCGTGCGGGTCCTCACGGGTCTGGGGCGGTCCAGGCGTCGAGCAGGCGTCCGAGCCGGGCCCGCAGTCCGGGACTGCCGTCCGCGATCTCGGCCCGACCGACAGCGAGCGAGAGCAGGTGCTGGCTGTTGTCGAACGTCAGCAGTCCGCTCGGATACCGGTTCAAGGTGATCGCCTGTGACGCGACGTCGGTGAGCTCGGACTCGTCGTCCTGCAAGGCGAAGACGGCGGCACCTCGGTGGCGCGCGTCGTCCAGCCGCTCCAGCAGGGGCGCGAGGTCGATGCCGGCCTGGGTCTCGGCGACGACCAGGACGCTCTCGCCGCGTCGCGCACCCACGAGGCGATCCATGCCGTGGGCCAGGTGCGCCGGATCGTCGGGGCCAACGTTCCACCGCAGGAGGGTAGGTCGGAGTCGCGCGTCCCCCGAGTAGCGCGCCTCGTCGTCCAGATGCGCCGTCAGGTGCCAGGGCTCGTCGTGCGCCGGCCCGGCGACGAGCAGGCCGTTCGGCAGACGAGTCGACCGACGCAGGGCGGCGGCGAAGTCGTCGGTCTCCTCGAGAACGCCGGTGCCGTCGAGTACCTCGCGCAGCAGCTGAGCCTGCGATCGGTCCATGGGGCTACGGTGCCACAGGCGGCCACGATCGGTCCGTCCGACGAGGCAGCAGCCTCGAAGGGCACGAGTTCGGAAGCACTCTTCGCGAGACCGGAAGGATTCTTGGATGCGGTACGGCTACAAGGCGTCGGCGGAACAGTTCGGCACCAACGAGTTGCTCGGGTTCGGCGTCACCGCTGAGGAACTCGGGTTCGACATCGTCGCGGTCTCGGACCACTTCCAGCCGTGGCGCCACCACGGCGGGCACGCACCGCTGGTCTTCACCTGGCTCGGCGCGCTGGCCGCGAAAACGAGCCGGGTCACGTTGGGCACCTCGGTCCTGACGCCGCTGTTGCGTTACCACCCGTCCGTCGTCGCCCAGGGATTCGCGACCCTGGCGCAGCTCGCGCCCGACCGGGTCATCCTCGGGGTGGGCTCGGGTGAGGCGATGAACGAGGTCCCGGCCACGGGCGCCGAGTGGCCGTCCGGCAAGGAGCGTCGCGCCCGGCTGACCGAGGCCGTGAAGCTCATCCGCCAGCTCTGGACCGAAGAGCGCGTGACGTTCGAGGGCGAGTACTACCAGACGACGCTGGCGACGATCTACGAACGGCCTGACAACCCACCACCCATCTACATCGCCGCTTCCGGACCACTCGCGGGCAAGTTGACGGGACGGATCGGTGACGGACTGATCGCCACGTCGGGCAAGGACGACGAGAACTACCGGGGTGTGCTCGCGGGTGTCGCCGAGGGTGCCGCAGCGGTCGGCAAGAGCGTGCCGCTCCCTCAGCAGATCGAGATCAAGGTGTCCTACGACCACGACAAGGCCCGAGCTGCGGCCGACTGCTCGTGGTGGGCGGCCCTGGGTCTGCCGGCCGAGGTGAAGCAGAGCACGCACGACCCGATCGAGCTGGAGAAGGCAGCGGACGCAGATCCGAGCATCGCCACGAAGAGGTTCATCGTCACAGACGACCCGGACGAGATCGTCGAGCGGGTGCGGCGATACGTCGACCTGGGGTTCACGGAGTTGGTGTTCCATGCGCCGGGCCCGGATCAGGGCCGGTTCCTCCGCGAGTTCTCCGCCGAGGTGCTGCCGAAGCTGAAGGCGACGTTCGGCTGAGGCTGGGTTGCTGGGGCTGCTGGGCCTCGGGCCTGGTGGAGTGGGCGTGTTGTTGCGGGGCGCGCCGTGTGGGCGTGGGTCTGTGACCACTCGAGGGTGCGGGGTGCTCGGGCCTGGTGGAGTGGGCGTGTTGTTGCGGGACGCGCCGTGTGGGCGTGGGTCTGTGACCACTCGAGGGTGCGGGGTGCTCGGGCCTGGTGGAGTGGGCGTGTTGTTGCGGGACGCGCCGTGTGGGCGTGGGTGTGCGACCACTCGAGGGGCGGGGTGTCCCGAAGGGTGGCCTGGGTCGGCGTCAGACCTCGAAGGTGTGGTCGTCGGTGGGGAACGCACCCGATTCGACGTCGGCTGCGTAGGCCCGGGCGGCCGCCTCCAGCACGCCAGCCAGATCGGCGTATCGCTTCACGAACCGCGGGGCCTTGCCCTGCCGGAGTCCGGCCATGTCCTGCCAGACGAGAACCTGCGCGTCGCAGTCGGGTCCGGCCCCGATGCCCACCGTCGGGATGTCGAGCCTCTCCGTGATGTGCCGGGCCAACTCGCCGGGCACCATCTCGAGCACGACGGCCACGGCGCCGGCCTCCTCGAGGGCGACGGCGTCGGTGAGGAGCCGGTCGGCCTCGTCACCCCGGCCCTGGACGCGATAGCCGCCGAGTGCGTGTTCGCTCTGCGGCGTGAAACCGATGTGCCCGACGACCGGGATGCCGGCATCGGTGAGCTTGCGGACCTGGTCGCTGACCTCCACGCCGCCTTCGAACTTGACGGCGTGGGCGAGCCCTTCCTTCATGAACCGGACAGCCGTGTCGAACGCCTGTTCCGGTGACCGCTCGTACGACCCGAATGGGAGGTCGGCGATCACGAGCGCATGCGGAGCTGCGCCGCTGACGGCCCGGACGAGAGGGATGAGCTGGTCGACCGTCACGGGCAGCGTCGTCGGGTAGCCGAACACGTTGTTGCCCGCAGAGTCGCCGACGAGCAGGACCGGGATACCGGCTTGGTCGAAGATCGCCGCCGCGTACTGGTCGTAAGCGGTGAGCATCGCCCAGCGCTTGCCGTCCTGCTTGAACTGCCTCAGGTGGTGCACCCGGGTGCGGCGTCGGCGCGGTTCCGCGGGCGTCGACGGCGACGAAGCAGGACTGGAGGGACCCGAGCCGTACGGTGCCGGCTCCTGATCGTGGTCGGGCGATTCGGTCGTCACCCAGCCATCGTCGCACCCCGGCTCGTACGAGGGTCGCGCGCCGGATGGAGCCTGGCTCACCCGGCCAGCGGTTCACCGGCGATCCTCCATCGTCGCGGGACCGCCGCCTTACGCTCCGTCGCGAGATGCCGAGCCGAGACGAGACGCCTGACCAGCCGTTGTCGATCATCCGTCAGGTCGGCGTGCGCGAATCTGACCACAGTGAGGCCGAGTTGCTCGAGACGCTGTTGCCGGATGTTGTCCGGAGCCCGCTGCCGATCGCGGCCGTGGTAGCCACCGTCGTATTCGAGGACGAGAGCGGATCGGGGATCGAAGAGGTCCACTCGTCCGGCCAGTCGTCCGCGGATGTCGAGGATCGTCGGATTGACCAACGGCTCGGGCAGGCGGGCATCGGCGACCCAGGCCAGCCGGAGCAAGGTCTCCGGCAGCGATTCGGTTCCGGCCGCACTCAAGCGCGCGGCCGGCATCACCCGTCCGACACCGCGCCACCCGGGGCGCTCGCTGGCGTAGGAGACGAGGTCGGCCGCGCGTGACCAGACCGGCCGCTCGGAACGCGTCGATGGCGGCGACTCGGTCGTCGCGTTCGACGGACCGCCGGACGAGGTCGAAGCACGTGCGCAGCGGAGACGTGACGCGGATTCCATCGACACTGACCACGTCACCGGGAGCGAGTGCAGATCGGAAACTCGCCACGCCGGCACGTCGTCGCCGGCCGGGCTGTGGGAGGCAGAGAAGGACAGGCAGTCGCCCGCGCGCTCCGTCGATTCGATCGACACCGTGCCACCACGCGGCCGCCCAGCCACCGATCGCGCCGTCGGGCGGCAGCAGGAGCGAAGCGGCCTGGATGATCGTCGCGATGTCGTGGCCGGCTGCTGCGTCGACGTGGACGCCGTGGTGCAGACGGCGGAAGTCGGCGGACGCGAGGCGGCGCGACGTCACGCCGGCTCGTCGATGTTGAGCAGTCGTGAGGGGCAGCGCGTGCCGTGCCCGGTCACCGGGATCGAGGTCCATGCACCGACGATCCAGCACCCGGAGCCGGCAATGTCCTTTGTCCACAGGAGATGGGGCCATCGGCGCCGTGGCCGGCCCGGTGGACAACTCGGGTCCACCAGGACCGTGCGCAAAGTGGTCGGAGGCCGACGGTGGTGCGGCGTGTTGCGTGGGGACGCGCCCACTCGAGGGTGGCCGCCGCGAGCGTGCGCAGAGTGGTCGGGGGCTGACGGTGGCGGCGTGTTGCGTGGCGGACGCGCCCACTCGAGGGGTGGCCGCTGGGACCGTGCGCAGAGTGGTCGGGGCTGACGGTGGTGCGGCGTGTCGCGTGCGGACGCGCCCACTCGAGGGGCCGAGGTGGCAAGCGGGCCGGAGCACCCCCGGACCTGAGACCTACTCCCGCCAGCTGCTCGTGATCGGCAGCCGCCGGTCGCGCCCGAAGTTCCGCGAGCTGATCTTCGTCCCCGGCGGGTACTGGCGCCGCTTGTACTCGGCACGGTCGACCAGCCGGAGGACCTTGGCGACCACCTCCGGCTCGAAACCCGCCGCCACCAGCTCCGCCGACCCCGCATCTCGCTCGATGTAGTCGTCGAGGATGTCGTCCAGCAGGTGATAGTCCGGAAGGGAGTCGCTGTCCTTCTGTCCCGGCCGCAGTTCCGCGCTCGGCTCCTTGGTGATCGTGTTCTCCGGGATCGGGGGAGTCTCGCCCTTGGCCTCGGCCTGCGCGTTCCGCCACCGGGCGAGCTGCCACACCTGGGTCTTCAGCACGTCCTTGATCGGGGCGTACCCGCCGACCGCGTCCCCGTAGATCGTCGAGTAGCCGACCGCCAGCTCGCTCTTGTTGCCGCATGCCAGCACGATCGACGGCTCGTTCTGGTTGGAGAGTGCCATCCACACCACCGCACGTACCCGCGCCTGCAGGTTCTCCGCGGCCAGCCCGTCGATGTCGATCGCACCCTCGTACGCGTCGACCATCGGGGCGATCGGGACCGTCTGCAGGTTCAGGCCCGTCCGGCGGGCCAACTCGGCGGCGTCGTCGCGGGAGTGCTGGCTCGAATACACGCTCGGGTTCGAGATGCCGTAGACGTTCTCGGCGCCGATCGCATCGCACGCGATCGCCGCCACCAGCGTCGAGTCGATGCCGCCCGACACCCCGAGATAGACGCGCTGCATGTGGTTCTTGCCGACGTAGTCGCGCAGGCCAACGACGAGCGCTGTGTAGATCTCGCCGATGTCGTCGTAGCGCGGCGCGATCGGCGCCACCGGCATCTCCGGGCGGGTACCGACCGAGGCATCGTCCGCACCGGTCAAGCGGGTTCGGGTGACGGCCAGACCCTCGAACACCTCGTCGGCGTCGGGCATCGGCTCGCTGGCGGACGGGAGGTCGAGGTCGACGACGAGAAGCTCTTCGACGAATTGCCCCGCCCTCGCGACGAGCTCCCCGTCGGCCCCGACGACGAGCGAATCCCCGTCGAACACGAGCTCGTCCTGGCCGCCGACGAGGTTGACGTAGGCCAGCGCGCAGCCTGCCTCACGGGCGCGTCGGGCGCAGAGCTCCAACCGGGTGTCGTCCTTGTTCGCCTCGAACGGCGATCCGTTGATCACCAGCAGCAGCCCGGCGTCGGCGGCGCGTGCGGCGGCCGACGGCCCGTCCTGCCAGAGGTCCTCGCAGATGCAGATGGCCACGTCGACCCCGCCGACCGTGACGACGGCCATCCGGTGTCCGGGAACGAAGTGGCGGAACTCGTCGAAGACGCCGTAGTTCGGCAGGTGGTGCTTGAACGACCGGGTCTGCACCTCGCCACGATGCAGGACGGCGAGCGCGTTGCGGGGGGAGCCTTTCGGGACGCCGAGCTGGGCCACCACACCGTCGGTGGCGTCGAGGTATCCGACCACGACCACGAGATCGCCGAGGCCCTCGTCCGCCAGCGTGCCGGCCAGCGCATCGACCGCCGTGCGCGACGCCGCCACGAAGGTGCCGCGCAACGCGAGGTCCTCCACCGGGTAGCCGGTGACCGCCATCTCCGGCAGCGCCAGCAGGTCCGCGCCCGCCGCCACCGCCGACCGAGCCGACTCGACGACCTTCGCGCAGTTCCCGGCGATGTCGCCGACGGTCATGTTGGTCTGAGCGAGTGCGAGCCGGAGCGCGGGCATGCGGAAAGCCTATCGACGGGTCGGGGCGACGAGGACGGCCGTCGTTGGGCAGACTGTGGCGGGACAGCTGGGCATGGGTCACCCGCAGAGACGGAGCACAGGGTATGGATCGTCAGCAGGAGTTCGTTCTGCGCACGGTCGAGGAGCGCGACGTCCGCTTCGTGCGGTTGTGGTTCACCGACGTCCTCGGGTCCCTCAAGTCGGTGGCGATCGCGCCGGCCGAGCTCGAATCGGCCTTCAGCGAGGGCATCGGCTTCGACGGCTCGGCCATCGAGGGCTTCACCCGGGTCTCGGAAGCCGACATGCTCGCGCTGCCCGATCCCAGCAGCTTCCAGATCCTCCCGTGGCGCGGCGAATCACCTCGCACGGCCCGGATGTTCTGCGACATCCTCATGCCCGACGGCTCACCGTCCTACGCCGACCCGCGGTTCGTCCTCAAGCGCACGCTGGCCAAGGCAGCGGACGCCGGGTTCACGTTCTACACACACCCGGAGATCGAGTTCTTCCTGTTCCGGGACCGTCCGGAGAAGGGCGACGAGCCGATCCCGGTCGACTCGTCCGGCTACTTCGACCACACGCCGAACAACGTCAGCCACGACTTCCGGCGCAGCGCCATCACGATGCTCGAGGCCATGGGGATCTCCGTCGAGTTCAGTCACCACGAAGGCGCGCCCGGTCAGCAGGAGATCGACCTCCGCTACGCCGACGCGCTGGCCACGGCGGACAACATCATGACCTTTCGGGTGGTGGTGAAGGAGGTCGCGCTCACCGAGGGGACGTACGCCTCGTTCATGCCGAAGCCGTTCACCGAGCACGCTGGCTCCGGGATGCACACGCACATGAGTCTCTTCGAGGGCGAGCAGAACGCCTTCTTCGACGCCGGCAACGAGTACCACCTGAGCAAGACGGGCCAGAGCTTCATCGCCGGCCTCCTCAAGCACGCGGCCGAGATCACCGCCGTGACGAACCAGTGGGTCAACTCCTACAAGCGGATCGTCGGTGGCGGCGAGGCACCGGGCTACATCTGCTGGGGTCACAACAACCGGTCGGCGCTCGTCCGCGTCCCGATGTACAAGCCGCTCAAGGGAGCGTCTACCCGGATCGAGATGCGCTCGCCGGACTCGGCGTGCAACCCCTACCTCGCCTTCTCGGTGATGCTCGCGGCCGGGCTGAAAGGCATCGAGGAGGGCTACCCGCTGCCGCCCGGCGCGGAGGACAACGTCTGGGCGCTGAGCGAGGGGGAGCGCAAAGCGATGGGCATCGAGCCACTGCCTCGGAGCCTCGATCAGGCGATCAGCCTCATGGAGGACTCCGAGCTGCTGGCCGAGACGCTCGGTGAGGGCGTCTACGACTACTTCCTGCGGAACAAGCGCGAGGAGTGGCGGGAGTACCGGGCGCACGTCACGGCGTTCGAGCGGGACCGCATGCTGCCGGTCTGGTGACCGGTGAGTGAAGCGACGCTGACCCCGGGCTCGCTCGCCCGGGCCGGGTTCAGTGCCCCAGACGCTGCGTTGCCCGTGCTGCGCCGGCTCCCGGCCGAACTCCACGAGAGTCTCGTCACCAGGCTCAGCCGGGCGGCCGAGCCCGATCTGGCGCTCTGGACGCTGACCCGACTGATCGAGTCCGAACGTCCGGGCCGCTCGGCGGCCGGCGTCCGCCCCGGAACGTCGGACGAACTGCTCGACCGGTTGACGAGGCTCGGCCCGGACAACGGCCGGTTCCCGGAGCAGCTCGTGCGGCTGGTCGGTGCGTCGGCGACGCTCGGGGACTTCCTGGTCGCGAACCCGGGTTCGTGGAAGCTGCTCGACACCGTCGAGCAGGGCCTGTCGATCGACGGCTGGCTCGTCCATGCCCGCGGTGAGCTCGAGGATGCGGCGAGCGGACGACTGCCGCAGGCGTTCGGTGGGGCCGAACGCACGCCGCAGGACGCGCTTCGGCTCACCTACCGGGGACAGCTGGCCCAGCTCGCGGCCCGGGATCTGGTCGGCGACGCGGCCTACCCGGAGGTCGCCGCGGCCCTGTCCGATCTGGCGGTCGCCGTGCTCGACGCCGGGGTGACGATCGGCCGGGAGCTCGCCGGTGCCCGGGCCGACGGTGCCGACCTGGGCGTCATCGCCATGGGCAAGTGCGGCGGGCACGAGCTGAACTACGTCTCGGACGTGGACGTGGTGTTCGTCGCCGAGCCGGGCGGGGACGCCTCGAATCGGGCGGCCACCGCCCTTGCGACCCAGGCGATGCGGGCGATCTCGGGGCATACCTCCGCGGGGACGATCTGGCCCGTCGACGCGGCCCTGCGGCCGGAGGGGAAGAACGGGCCGCTGGTCCGCACTCTCGACTCGTTCCGCACCTACTACGAGCGCTGGGCGAAGACCTGGGAGTTCCAGGCGATGCTCAAGGCGCGGCCGGCGGCCGGCGACCTCGACCTGGCCGGGCGGCTGGTGGAACTGATCGAGCCGATGGTTTGGCACGCGGCCGACCGGCCCGGCTTCGTCGAGGACGCGCAGGCGATGCGGCGCCGCGTGATCGACCAGCTCGGCGACGACCAGGCCCGTGAGATCAAGCTCGGTCCGGGCGGGCTCCGGGACGTGGAGTTCGCGGTCCAGCTGCTCCAGCTCGTGCACGGGCGGACGGACGACACCCTGCGCAGCCCGACGACGCTGACCGCGCTCGGTGCCTTGACCGACGGCGGCTACATCGCGCGGGAGGACGGCGCCGCCCTCACCGAGACCTACACGTTCCTCCGTGAGCTCGAGCACCGGCTTCAGCTGTACCGCCTGCAGCGCACTCATACGCTGCCGTCCGACGAGGTCTCGCTCCGTCGCATCGGACGCAGCATGGGCTTCCTCGCCTCGCCGGTCGAACAGCTCGGCGAGGTCTGGGCCAATACCGCCCGCACAGTTCGCCGGCTGCACGAGAAGCTCTTCTACCGGCCGCTGTTGGCCGCGGTGGCGCGGATTCCGGGGGAGGAGTCCCGACTGAGCCCGGAGGCGGCCGGGCAACGCCTGACAGCTCTCGGGTTCGGCGATCCCAAGGCGGCGGTCCGGCACATCCAGGCGCTGACCGAGGGCGTCTCGCGCCGATCGTTGATCCAGCGCCAGTTGCTGCCCGCGATGTTGTCGTGGTTCGCCGACTCGCCGAATCCCGACGCCGGGCTGCTCGCGTTCCGCAGCCTGTCGCAGGCCCTCGGCTCCACGCCCTGGTACCTGCGGTTGCTCCGGGACGAGGGCGTGGCCGCGCAGCGCATGGCCACCGTGCTCGCCTCCAGCCGGTACGCCACCAGCATGCTCGAGCGCGCGCCCGAAGCCGTCCAGATGCTCGGTCGGCCGGACCTGGTCGCGGTGGAACCGGCGACGGCGCTCGCGCAGATGCTGGCCGGCGCAGCACGGCAGGACACCCCGGAAGCGGCGATCGGCGCCGTCCGCGCGACCAGAAGGCGGTATCTGCTCGGCATCGCGATCGCCGATCTGACCGATGACACGCCGGTCCACCAGGTCTCGGCCGGCCTCACGGCTGCCGCCGACGCCACCGTCTGTGCCGGCCTCGAGGTCGCCCGTCGTGCGGTGGCGGAACGGCGCGAAGGACCCGAGCCGGGCGAGCTGACGATCATCGCGATGGGTCGCCTCGGTGGCGCCGACACCGGCTACGGAAGCGATGCCGACGTGCTGTTCGTGAGCCGGCCGCACTCACCCGACCTGGTGGCGGCGACGAGCGAGTGGTCGCTCGCGGTCGCGTCCGAACTGCGTCGCCTGCTGGCGCTGCCGCTCGCCGACCCGCCGTTGCAGATCGACGCCGACCTTCGCCCGGAGGGCCGGAACGGTCCGCTGGTCCGCACGCTCGATTCCTACGCGGCGTACTACGCGCGGTGGTCGATGGCATGGGAGGCGCAAGCACTGCTGCGCGCCCGGCCGATCGACTCCGACAGCGCGCTGGGCCGCGACTTCGTCGACCTGATCGCGCCGCTGCGCTATCCACGATCCGGGCTGAGCGCTCGAGACGTCCAGGAGATCCGCCGGATCAAGGCCCGGGTGGACAACGAGCGGCTGCCGCGGGGGGCCGACCGCACGACGCACACCAAACTCGGCCGGGGTGGGCTCGCCGACGTCGAGTGGACGGTCCAGTTGATCCAGATGCAGCATGCTCACCGCGTTCCGGACCTGCGAACGACCTCGACGTTGGCCGCGCTGACCGCGGCCACCGAAGCCGGTCTGATCGTCGAGCCGGATCGCGTCGTGCTGGAGCTGGCCTGGACGCTGGCCACCCGAACCCGCAACGCGATCATGCTGGTGCGCGGTCGGCCCTCGGACACGCTGCCGACCGATTCACGCGAACTCGCGGCCGTGGCCCACCTGCTCGGTGTCGAGGGCGCCGCACCGTTCGTCGAGCACTATCGCCGGATCACCCGACGCGCCCACGCTGCGGTGGAGCGGATCTTCTTCGCGGCTTGAACACGCCGCCTCAGTCGGTCTCGGGACGGTCGCCACCGGCCGGGTCGGAGTCGGGATAGCCGCTCGGGTTCTGCTGTTGCCAGCGCCACGAGTCGACGCAGCCCTGCGCCACGGTCAGCTCGGCCGTCCAGCCCAGTTCGCGCTCGGCCTTTCCCGGATCGCAGTACGACGCGGCGACGTCACCCGGCCGGCGGGGAACGATCCGGTGGGGAAGCTCGCGGCCCACCGCGGTCGAGAAGTCGGCGATCAACTCCAGCACCGAGGTGCCGGTGCCGGTGCCGAGGTTCCAGATGCCGAGGCCGGCGGGAGCATCCCCGCCGCGCGGCCCGGTGAGGTGGTCGAGCGCGGCGAGATGCCCCTTGGCGAGGTCGAGGACGTGGATGTAGTCCCGGACACCCGTGCCGTCGGGAGTGTCGTAGTCGTCGCCGAACACGAGGATCTCGTCGCGACGGCCGACCGCCACCTGGGCGAGGAACGGGACGAGGTTGTTCGGCACGCCTTGGGGATCCTCACCCAGGCGGCCCGTTGGGTGGGCGCCCAGCGGGTTGAAGTACCTCAGGGCGGCGATGCGAAGGGTCTCGTCGGCTGCTGCCGCGTCGGCGAGGATCTGCTCGATCATGACCTTCGTCCATCCGTACGGATTCGTGGCACCCGTCGGCGCGTCCTCCCGCAACGGCGGTACCCCGGCGGCGCCGTAGACGGTGGCCGACGACGAGAAGACCAGCGCGTGGACGTCGTGCCGCGTCATGGCCGCAAGGAGGGCGAGGGTGGAGTCGAGGTTGTTCGCGTAGTAGTCGAGCGGGCGGGCCACCGACTCGCCGACCGCCTTCAGCCCGGCGAAGTGGATGACGGCGTCGGTCGGCTCGGCGAACGCCTCGGCGAGCACAAGCGGATCGCGGACGTCACCGCGGACCAACGTGGGGGCCGATCCGGCGACCTCCTCGATGCGGTCGAGCACCGTCGGCTTGGCGTTGACGAAGTTGTCGACCACGACGACCTCGTGACCGGCCCCGATCAGTTCGACGACGGTGTGACTGCCGATGTACCCGGCCCCGCCGGTGACCACGATGCGCATGACCAGCACACTAACGAGCCGCGCGCGGTGTGGCCGTAGGCTCTCCGCGTGAATCGCGGGCCGCAGTACCACCTCGGACTCTGGGACCACGCAGACACCCACGGCTCCGAGGTCGACCTCGTGGCGACTACGTGACGCTCGCACTGGCCTGGGCGGTTCTGCTCAGCGTCATGGTGCTGCTGACGCTGATCTGGCCGTCCGTCTGGGTGCGGATCGTCCTGGTGGTCGTCAGCGTCGGCTGGATTCTCGTGAACGCCCCGGTGGAAGGTGACGTGCTGTGGAAGGTCTCGCAGGGCCACGGACTGACGGTCGCCGACCTCTTCGGTCTCGCCGGGATCGCCGTCGCCGTTCTGACCCAGTTCTCGCCGCGTCGACCGCGCCGACGCTCGCGAGGTCGGCGATGAGGTCGGCCGGCGCACGCCGCCGGCGGCTCGTCGCCGCGGTCGGGGCGATCGGGCTCACGATGGCCGGGATGCTGGCCGGACCGTTGTCGTCCCCGGCGGCTGCGTCGTGCGCGGTGTCTACGCCGTCACCCTCGCCGTATCGATTCCAGGGCAGTGTCGTGGCCCTGACGAACGGGTCCTTGAACGCGATCGTCGTCCGGAAGGACGGAGCGACGGTCGAGGTGCAGGGCGGCACCGGTCGAGCCGGCACGACCGGCGAGGACGATCGCACGTTCGTGGTGGGCGCGGTCTACCAGTTCGAGCCGGTGAACGATGCCAGCCCTTACCGCGACAACGCCTGCACCGCGACCAAGGTGATCTGGAGCCCGACCCCCTCGAGCCCGTTCACGAACACAGACCCGGAACAGTCATGGCTGGGCTTCAGCGGTTTCGACCTCGCGGCAGTCGGCGTGCTGGCGCTGGGAGTCGGCGGTGCGATCGGCGCGCGGGTGGGATTCGGCCGTGGCATGAAGGTGTCGGGGATCGATCGCGACGACGAAACCGACGACGACAGCGACGACGACAGCGACCTGGACGAGCACCGGCGCTGAGCCTCCGCTGAATCCGCTCACCCACCGACGCGCCCGCCCGGCCGGAACCGGCCGTCGGATCAGGAACCGGCGAGAAGATTACGCGGCTTATCGACCGGGTAGTCACGGGCGGTCCGAGGAACCGTCCACCGTTCTCGAGGTGACCGCATGAGTTCGACCACCGACGACACCGGAGTCGTCAAGAGCCTGGTACCGGCACGGCTGGACCGGCTTCCGTGGACCCACTTCCACTGGTTGGTGGTCGTCGGGCTCGGCGTCTCATGGATCCTCGACGGACTCGAGATCCAGATGGTGTCCAACGTGGGGTCGGTGCTCACCGAGCCGGCGACACTCGGTCTGACGTCCTTCGAGGTCGGGCTGCTGGCGAGCTTCTACCTGGGCGGACAAGTGGTCGGAGCGTTGTTCTTCGGCAACCTCACCGACCGGCTCGGGCGAAAGAAGCTGTTCATCCTCACGTTGGCGATCTATCTGATCGGCAGCGGTCTGGCCGGCTTGTCGTGGAACCTCGAGGTGTTGCTGTTCTTCAGGTTCGTCGCGGGGCTCGGCATCGGCGGCGAGTACACGGCGATCAACTCGGCCATCGACGAGCTCATCCCGTCGCACTACCGCGGTCGCGTCGACATCGCGATCAACGGCACGTACTGGGCCGGCGCGGTCATCGGCGCCATCGGCGGCGTGTTCCTCCTGAACCCCGACATCGTGCCGATCAACCTGGGCTGGCGCCTTGCGTTCCTCATCGGCCCGATCCTCGGCCTGTCGATCATCTTCCTGCGCCGGACCATCCCCGAGAGCCCGCGCTGGTTGATGACCCACGGTCGCGAGGAAGAGGCCGAGGCGACGGTGGACGACATCGAGGAGCGGGTGCGTCGCGAAGGTGTCGAATTGGCCGACGTCGATGAGTCGAAAGCGCTGAGCGTCAAGGCGTATCCGCCGGTGTCCTACATCAAGCTCGCGAAAGTGATGTTCCAGGAATACCGCGAAGAGGGCGATTCTCGGCGCGACGATGATGATCACCCAGTCGTTCCTGTACAACGCGATCTTCTTCACCTACGCCCTCGTGCTGAAGAACTTCTACGGGGTGCAGAACGCGTCGCTCTATTTCATCCCCTTTGCGATCGGGAACCTCCTGGGCCCGCTGATCCTGGGACCGTTGTTCGACACCGTCGGCCGCCGCAAGATGATCTTCTCGACCTATGTGCTGTCGGCCGTGATCCTCGCCGTCAGTGCGGTGTTGTTCCACGCCGGCGTGCTGACCGCCACCACACAGACGATCCTGTGGTGCATCTGCTTCTTCTTCGCCTCGGCCGGGGCGTCGTCGGCCTATCTCACCGTCAGCGAGATCTTCCCGCTCGAACTGCGTGGGCAGGCGATCGCCTTCTTCTTCGCGATCGGCCAGATGGCGGGGCTCGTGGCCCCGGCGCTCTACGGCGCGCTCATCGGCGACGGGTCCAGCCGCGGCCCGCTGACCATCGGGTACTTCATCGGTGCGGCCGTCATGGCGATCGGCGGGATCGTCGCGCTCGTCATCGGGGTCAACGCGGAGCGGATGGCCCTCGAGGACGTCGCATCGCCGCTCTCGGCGGTGCGCCGCAGCAGCGCGACCCGGATGGAAGGCCCGAACCCACTGGTGTCGTAGGAGTCGGCGACGGCCCGCTCCGGGCCCGCTGCTGCGGGCCGGATGTCGATGATCACGCTAGGGATACCGGGGTATGGTCGCCGTGCGCGGGGGGTGCTGTCGAAGCAGGTTGTCGTGATGCGACGGCTGTTGGAAGCTCGACAGTTCGACCCGTACTCCGACGAAAGGGCTCCCGATGACCGTCACCGACGACCTCCTGCGCAATGCCGACGCCTACGCGTCGACCTTCGCCAAGGGCGACCTCCCGCTGCCTCCCGGCATGCACGTGGCGATCGTCGCCTGCATGGACGCCCGCCTCAACGTGTACGGCCTGCTCGGCCTCCATGAGGGCGACGCACACGTCATCCGCAACGCCGGCGGCATCGTCACGCAGGACGAACTCCGGTCGCTCGCCATCAGCCAGCGACTTCTCGGCACCACCGAGATCATCCTGATCCACCACACGGATTGCGGCATGCTCACGTTCACCGACGACGCGTTCCGACTGCAGATCCAGGAGGACACCGGCATCAAGCCCACCTGGGCGGCAGAGGCGTTCACCGACCTCGACGTCGACGTGCGCCAGAACGTCGCCCGCATCCACGCCGAGCCCTCGATCCCGGTCAAGGACTCGGTCCGCGGATTCGTCTACGACGTGACGACGGGCGCTCTGCGCGAGGTCGTCTGAGGTCGGGCCAGGTCGCCGGTGGTCAGCCCAGGTCGAGCATGTCGCGCAGCCGTGGCCCGGTGTCCAGCATCGTGACGGGCGCTTCGGTCGCGGCTTCGACCTGCTCGATCAACCGACGAACCCGCGCTGTCACCCGGTCGAGCGACCGGGCGCCGCGCATCGACGGCTCGAAGTGGTCGCAGAACGTCAACGCGATCTGCGTCGGGCCGTTGAGCATCGCGGCGTAGCGGAGCAGTTCGAGATCGACCCGCTCGGCCTTCCGTCGCGGGCGGCCGGTCACGACGCCGAACTCCGCGATACCGCGCGCGATCGCCTGTTCGGCAGGGATCTCGTGCGGGAGCGGACCCTCACCGACCCGCGTCGGCATCGCCTTGACCACCATCACGACATCCGACACGAGCCGCCAGTTGAGCCCGACGTCGTCCATGGCGGCGACGGACGTGCAGTTGTCGGACGTGACGTAGGGGTAGTCCGGGCTCAGCGCCAACGACAGCATGGTGCCCTGCGATCCCTCGACCAGCACGGTTTCCCCTGTCCTGGCAGCGATCGCGTTCACCTCGACCGCGACGTCGGTCACGTACGGAGCCAGTGCGGGAACGTCTCTGGCCTGCATGGCTCGACGCAGCACGAAGTCGGCCCGAGCGGGTCCGGTGCCGGCTCCGGTGCTGCCGACCGTGTCCGTCAGATGACGATCGGCCCGCTCGGCCCGGATGTGCTCGGGCGTGATCACCGCACAGCGTCCGTCGACGAACGCGCGGCCGTCCAGCCCGAAGCGGTCGACCTCGTCGGCCAGCACGGTCGGGTCGACGAGGACGCCCGAGCCGACCGCCACCCGGGTGCGGGGATTGAGCCAGCCGGTCGGGAGTTGTCGCGCCTTGATGGTGGTGCCGTCGTCGAGGGTGACGCTGGCGCCGGCGTTGGTGCCGACGCCGGCACGCACGGCCAGGGCGGCATCGTGGCGGAGCGCCAAGTGCGCGCAGGCTTTGCCCTTCCCGGAGTCGCCCCAGAGGGCGTCGACGATCACGATGGCGTTCATGGTGGGACCTCTCATCGGGCAGGCGGGGTCGCCGAGCGTCGGGATGCGACGGCTCGGATGGGGGAGCGGTGTGGTGTGAGCGGTGCGGCCGCGGTCGACGACCGATGGCGCCGTTACTCGCGAAGCACGTCCACGTCGTGGTCGGCGGCACCGAAGCCGACGATCGAGATCAGGTCGCGCGCCTGCTCCGGCGGCAGCAATCGGCTGCGCAGGTTGACGAGATGCGGTCCGAACACGGCGTCGAGCTCGGCCGGGAACCGCTCGTAGATCGCCGCCAGGTAGGTCTCGTCGCGGATCAGCTTCTCGACGACGCGCACCAGCGCCGGGTGCTCGGTGAACACGGCACCCGCCGGTTCGTCGAACGACGCGACCAGCGCCGTGGAGTAGTCCACGGCGAGCGTGAGCAGATGGCCGCCGACCGTTCGGGCCGGGGGCTCGTGCCGGTACACCTCGCCGAAGTCCAGCTCCGCCTCGCCGAAGACGTTCACGACGACCTGGCAGCCGGACCGGGCCGCGACCCGGAGGGGGTCGGCCAGCCAGTCGAGATCGGTGGCCCAGAGGCAGACGGCGATGCGTTCCCGGGCGTCGGCGACGAGCGCCGCCGTCCGGTCGATCACGGCCTCACGATCGCGGAGGGAGTAGAACGCGGCGGGCTCGTGCGGTGCCGTCACGGCAGCGAGTTCGGCGATCAGGCGGTCGGCCCGGGCGGCCGTGTCGCGTTTGATGCGCCCGAGCACCTCGGCCGGGGGATGGGCGACGAACCGCGCCGGGCTGCCCGTGCTGACGCGGTCGATGACGCCGCGCTCGGTGAGGACGGTGAGGACCTGGTAGACGTTCGCACGTTGGAGACCGGCGGTCTTCGCGATCTCGTACCCGGTGGCGGACGGCTGCCGCAGGAGGGCGACGTAGACGCGGGCCTCCTGCGTGGAGAAGCCCAGTTCGCTCAAGCGCTCGATCACATGGGAAGACGCTAGCAAAGCGTAGTAGTGAACACAACTACTATCGGCTGCTGTTCTCTCCTGCCGGCCCGGCACTGCAAGGATCGGGTCGTGGAGAACGAACGGTCCGCACGCATCGTGGAGCGCCGGGAGTCGACTGCGGTGATGCTGGCGGCGACCGAGCGCGACGTCGCCCGGATCGTCGCGGCCGCCCGCCTCGACTCCGGCGACGACGAGCACGACCCGGAGGGCGCCACGATTGCGTTCGAGCGCGCCCAGGCGCAGGCGCTCGCGGAGCGGCTGCGGCACCAGCTCGATGAGCTGGACCAGGCGCTGGCCCGGATCGCCGACGGGACGTACGGGCGCTGCGAGATCTGTGGGGAGGAGATCGCGCCGGAACGTCTGGACGCCCGACCGACCGCCCGCCGGTGCGTGAAGCACGCCGACTGATCGCGAAGGAACCGTTCCCTGCTCTCGGAGGGTCCATCGGAGGGTCCAATTGCCACCACTCGGGGGCGGAGAGCGCAGCTCCGTCAGTCGGCGCCGCCGAGGCCGGCACGACGAGCCTTCACGATCGCGGCCGAGCGGTCGGACACCTGGAGCTTGGTGAAGACGTTGGAGACGTGGTTGCGCACCGTCTTCAGGCTGATCCCGAGTTCGTGCGCGATCGTCGCATTCCCCTTGCCCGCCGCGATCATCTCCAGCACCTCGTGCTCACGTTCGGTCAGGGACGGGAAGGCGGCTGCCGTCGAACCCGATCCGCTGGCGAAGTGCCGGATGACCCGCGAGGCGATCTCGGGTCCGAAGATCGCCTCACCGGCGGCGGCTGCTCGGATCGCCCGGACGATCTCGGCCTGGTCCGCGCCCTTGAGGAGATAGCCGTGGGCACCGGCGCGCATCGCGGCGAAGACCGAGTCGTCGTCCTCGAACATCGTGAGCACGACGACGGCCGTCGTCAGTCCGCTGCGACTGATCCTGCGGGTGGCCTCGATCCCGTCGAGGTCGGGCATGCGGAGGTCCATCAGGATCACCTCGGGTGCCAACGATTCGGCCAGCTCGATGGCCCGGGTGCCCGTCTCGGCGACGCCCACGACGTCGATGTCGTCGACGTCGAGCAGCATCAGCTCGAGGCCCTTCCGGAACGCCGGATGATCGTCGACCACGAGCACGCGCGTCATCGCAGGCTCCTGACGTCGGTGTCGAGGTCAGCGTCGGTGTCGGCCGTTTCGGGCACCGGGAGCACGGCGCTCACGACCACGCCGCCGCCGTCACGGCCCGAGATGGTGCACGATCCGTCGAGCTCGGCGGCGCGCTGGACCATCGAAGTCCAGCCGACGCCGTTCCCGCTCGACGCAGCAGCGGTGCCAGAGCCGTCGTCCGACACCGTCACCCGGAGCGTCTCGGCCAACTCCAGTTCGACGTTGCACCGGCGTGCATGTGAGTGCCGGACCGCGTTCGTCATCGCCTCGGACACGATCCGGAACGCCGCGACCTCCACGGCGGCCGGCAGTGGGGGCAGCCGGTCCGGACCGGACACGCGGATGGTCAGCTGGTCGGTCGAGAGCGCTGCGGCTCGTTGCCGGATCGCGCCCATCAGGCCGACTTCGTCGATGGCGGGCGGCCGGAGGTCGTCGACGGCCCGGCGCACTTCCACGATCGCGGCCTTCGTCTCGTCGCCGATCTCCGCCAGCAGGGCATCGCGTTCGGCGTCGTCCGTTCGAGACCGGGCAGCGTGGAGCTTGAGCAGGATCGCGGCCAGCGACGGCCCCACGCCGTCGTGCAGGTCGCGACGCAACCGCCTGCGCTCCTCCTCCCGTGCGGTCACGATCCGCAGGCGCGAGGACTGCAGTTCGGCGGCGAGCTCGGCGGCGCGCACGGTCACCGCGACCTGGCCGGCGAGGTCGTGCAGCAGGGCCAGATCGGCAGCGGACAGCGTCCGGCCGGGCGGCACCTCGACCGCGAGGGCGCCGATCCGCTGGCCGCGTTGAACCAGGGGTACCCGGGTCACCCTCGCGACCTCGGACGGCGTCGTACCGGGTGCTTCGACCCACACGTGGTCGACTTTGAGCGCATCGGCCACCGACGCACTGATCGTGTCGACCACATCGAGGGGATCGGCCGACTCCACGCTGGCGCCCAGCCGTCGCAGCGCCACCGCAGGATCGGACCGGTATCCGTAGACCCACCGCTCGATCCTCTTGCGCAGGAACGCGTAAGCGGGATGCACGGCGACCGCGACGATGCCCACGGCCACGAGTCCACCGACGGTGCTGTCGCCGAGGAGTCGGTCTGCTCCGAGCAGGAGCAGGGCGTAGAGCACGACCACGGCGACGACGAGCACGCCGTAGGTGAGAGTCCGGCTGAGCACGACCTGGATGTCGAAGAGGCGGAAGCGCAACACCGCCACGCCGATCGCGATCGGCAGCCCGACCCCGGCCAGGAGGACGGCGGCGTCCACGACGACCGTGTTGTCGTTCGCCAGGAAGTGCCCGACCCAGGCCAACACCAGCGCCGCCGGGAGGCTGATGGCGCCCCACACCAGCCAGAGCAGCTGCAGCCGGACCACCCCCGAGGCGCGGACCAGTCTCGCTCGGACGGCGACGACGCAGCCGCCGAAGAGCAGGATCGTCAGGATCAGCCCGAGCACGCCCAACGCGTCCGACACCACCGCGGGAAGCCACCGCAGCGGTGGATCGATGCCGTCGTGGGCGTCCCGGAAAGCGTCGGCGTCGCCCGCAGCCCCGACCATGAAGGCCGCGACGCCCAACACCCCCACCTGCACCCATCGTCGCCAGAACGTGGATGCCGGGTGCCCGTCCGGTAGCAGGTAGGCGATCAGGACCAACCAGAAGAAGAGGAACACCCAGGAACCCGCGGCGAGTTGGTCGACGACGAGGCCCGGGCCGCCCGCACTCTGCGCGGACGTCACCAGCAAGACGCCGAAGCACAACCCGTGGGCGACCAGGAGCGCACCGATGCGGCCTTGGCGCGCGCGCAGCACGAGCAGCCCCACGACGACGGACACACCGGCTGCAGGCAGGGCGAGCACCGGGTTCATGAGTCGAGTGTGAGGTCTCCGCAGCCCTGGTGACAGGCGCCCGGGACATCTTCCCGGTCGAACCGGGACAGCCGGATCGGGCGGCCGGGTCGGCCGGCAGGCGACGGTCGGAGCAGCGCGGGCAACCGGCCCTCGACGTCGAAGGGAGTACGTGATGAAGCTCAGTCCGTTCGAAAGGTTCCTGCCGTGGAGTGGTGCGATCGCAGGCTTGTGCTGGATCGGCCAGGACCTCCTGCAGAATCTGTCCGTCAAGGACGCGCCCGGATCCGCGACGTCCCAGGTGATCCACGACCATCTCGCCCTCAACTTCGGCGCGCAGGCGTGTCTCGTCGCGATGGGGATCTCCCTGCTGTTCTTCGCGACCGCCGTCCGCAACCTGCTGCGCTCCGGTGAAGCGCGGGAGGCGACCTACTCGAGCGTCGCCTACGCGGGCTGGATCGTCGTCGCGGCCGGTCTGTCGCAGATGGTCGTGTGGGGTTGGGGAATGATCAACGGGGCCACCGATGCGAAGGACGACGCGGCACTTCACGTCGTGAGCTACGTCGGCTACTTCGGGTGGGCCGGAATGGGGATTGGCCTCGCCACTGCCTTCATCGCCACCGGCCTCGGAGGTCTGCGAAGTGCGGTGCTCCCGAAATGGTTCGCGATCGTCACGATCGTCTTCGGCGTGCTGGGCGCACTGGGCAACGCCGGCATCCCGCCTGGGGGCCTGGTGAACTACATCCTGCTGCCGTTCTGGTTGATCGCGGCGGCGGTGATCGTGGCCCGGCGGCAGAAGCGGGCGACGGCACCCGCCGAGCAGGTGCTCGCGTCGGCGTAGCCGAGCCCGTCACCGCCGACTGATGGCAGATGGACCTCTTCAGGTGTCTGAGGTGCAGCTGCCATCACTCGCCGGATCGCGGCGCCGCCGTGACGAGGAACTCGTGCAGAACGAGGTTGACCAGTGCCGGTCGCTGCTCGGTGACCATGTGAGCCGCGGCCGGGATGATGGACAGCTGCACATCGGGGATCGAGCGCGGCCGACTGTGCGCAGATGAACGTCTCGAGCCGGTCGCAAGGTTCATGCGCGCACACTCGGCGCCACCCCGGCCCGCAACGCAGGAAGGCGAGCCCCCGACGGGGCTCGCCTTCCTGGGTCGATCGGCTACGGCCTAGATGTCGTAGTAGAGCTCGAACTCGTGCGGGTGCGGGCGCAGGCGGATCGGGTCGATCTCGTTGCTCGCGCTTGTAGTCGATCCAGGTCTCGATCAGGTCCGGGGTGAACACGTCGCCCTCGGTGAGGTAGTCGTGGTCGGCCTCGAGCGCGTCGAGCACCTCCGGCAGCGAGCCGGGGACCTGCTGGGATGTTCGCGTGCTCCTCCGGGCGGCAGCTCGTAGAGGTCCTTGTCGACGGGCTCCGGCGGCTCGATCTTGTTCTTGATGCCGTCGAGGCCGGCCATCAGCATCGCCGAGAACGCGAGGTACGGGTTGCTCGACGGGTCGGGCACGCGGAACTCGATGCGCTTGGCCTTCGGGTTCGAGCCGGTGACCGGGATGCGGATCGCAGGCCGAGCGGTTGCGGGCCGAGTAGACCAGGTTGACCGGCGCCTCGAAGCCCGGGCACGAGGCGGTGGTAGGAGTTCACCGTCGGGTTGGTGAACGCCAGCAGCGACGGCGCGTGCTTGAGCAGGCCGCCGATGTACCAGCGGGCCATGTCGGACAGGCCGCCGTAGCCGAGCTCGTCGTAGAACAGCGGCTCGCCGTCCTTCCACAGCGACTGGTGCAGTGCATGCCCGAGCCGTTGTCGCCGAAGAGCGGCTTCGGCATGAACGTGACCGTCTTGCCGGCCGCGTGGGCGACGTTCTTGACGATGTACTTGAACAGCATGACCTTGTCGGCCGACGTGCGCAGCGTGTCGAACCGGTAGTTGATCTCGGCCTGGCCGGCGGTGCCGACCTCGTGGTGCGAGCGCTCGACGCGAGCCCGAGCGTCGTCGAGCGCGATGCACATCTGGTCGCGCAGGTCGGCGAAGTGGTCGACCGGCGGGACGGGGAAGTAGCCGCCCTTGTACGGCGTCTTGTGGCCCTGGTTGCCGCCCTCCTCCTCGCGGCCGGTGTTCCAGGCGCCCTCGATGGAGTCGATGTAGTAGTAGCTCGAGTTCTGCTTCGTCTCGAAGCGGACGTCGTCGAAGATGTAGAACTCGGCCTCGGGGGCGAAGAACGCGGTGTCGGCGATGCCGGTCGACTTCAGGTACGCCTCGGCCTTCGCGGCGATCTGGCGCGGGTCGCGGCTGTAGGGCTCGTCGGTGAACGGGTCGACGATCGCCATGTTGACGATGAGCGTCTTCGCCGCGCGGAACGGGTCGATGTAGGCGGTGGTCGAGTCGGGGATCAGCTTCATGTCCGACTCGTGGATCGCCTGGAAGCCGCGGATCGACGAGCCGTCGAACATCTGGCCCTCGGTGAAGAAGTCCTCGCCGACCGACGAGGCGGGCACGTTGAAGTGCTGCATGACGCCCGGCAGGTCGCAGAAGCGGACGTCGACGAACTCGACCCCTTCGTCTTGGACGAAGCGGACGAGATCCTCTGGGTTTTCGAACATGCTGCTCCTGTTCTGGGAGGTAGATCGGCTTCGGACGCGCGGTGTCCGCGCCCGAGCGACATTGCCGGGCCGAACTGCCCTGAACCTAGGAACCGACGGTTACCCGGCGGTGTCCCGATTGTTTCGACGGTGTTAAGCGGGCGGGTGTGACGCGCGACTCCCTTGTCGGCATCGGGACATTCCATGGCAATGCACAGGATCTGGGACCACCGCCGCATCGCCGTGGCCGCATGTGCGACGGCGGCTAAGGTGCCCGGGTGCCCGGAACCACGACGACGGTAGTACCCGTGACGGCGACCTTCGCCGCCAGGGTCGTGGCGCTCCTGCTCGACTGGCTGCTCGCCAATGTGGTCGCGTTCGCGATCTTCCGTGACGGCGGCATGTTCGGTGCGCCGACGACGCCACTGGACTTCGCTCCGCTCCTGGTGTTCGGCCTCGAGGTCTGGCTGATCACCGGTCTGTTCGGCAGCAGCGTGGGTCAGCTCATCCGCGGGATCGGCGTGGTGCAGCGGGATGGTCAGCCGATCGGGCTGTGGCGCGCGCTGATCCGCACGATCCTCATCCTCTTCGTCATCCCGCCGCTGGTGATCCGGAACGGCCGAGGCCTGCACGACGTCGCGGTCGGCACGGTGATCCTCTTCCGCCGGCCGCCGCGGAGCTGAGCAACCTCGGGCCTGGGCGCGCACCCCGTCGAGTGGTCGCAAGCGCCCGCTGGTGCGGCGTGTTGCGGGAGGACGCGCCCACTTTGCGGAGCGTTGGGGCGGTGGCCGCAGGCGGCTGGAGTGGTCGCGAACTCCCGCTGGTGCGGCGTGTTGCGGGAGGACGCGCCCACTTTGAGGGCGGGCGCGGCGTGGGCCCCGGAGTGGTCGCAGCTCCCGCTCATGCGGCCTGTTGCGTGAGGACGCGCCCACTTTGCGGAGCTGGGCGTGGCGCATGGGCTCTCGAGTGGTCGCCAGCTCCCGCTGGTGCGGCGTGTTGCGGGAGGACGCGCCCACTCGGGCTCAGCGCTGGGCGTTCGTCTTCGGCAGCTTGACGTTCTTCGGCAGCGGGCCCTTCGGGAGCGGCACCTGCTGGCGGGTCGACTCCAGAGCCTTCAGCCGGCGCTTCAGCTCGCCGATCTGCTTCTTGTCCAGGTTGTTCGGCAGCTTCATGATGTGCCGCGGCAGCTTCGCGATGCTGACCTGGCCGTCGCCGGCGCCGACCAACACCTCGTAGATCGGAGTGTCGGGCGAGACGCGGGCGTGCTTGCGCTTCTCGTTCGCCATCAGGTGCGTCAACCGGGTCGGAGCGCCCTCACCGACCAGCACGATGCCCGGCCGCCCGACCACGCGGTGCACGAGGTCCTGGTTGCGGGTCGCGGCGATGCCGGAATCCACCGTCCATCCCTTGCGCAGCGCCATCAACGCACCGGCCGCCCCGCCGACCCGGCCTTCGAGTCGATGGTTCACCGCCTTCGTCACGCGCCGCCCGTAGTAGATCGAGGCGAGGATGAAACCGCCGAGCAGGCCGATGAAGCCGAGGTAGATCCAGTGGCCGATGAGCAGACCGACCACGAGGCCGACGGCGAACACCGCCAGCGCGACCCCGATCAGCTTGTACGCGATCCACCGGTCGTCCTCGCGGACGAGCTGGTAGCTCTCCTTGAACTGCGCCCGCCGGCTGGTGCGCGGTGCGGGTGCGGCCGCCGCTGCCTGACGTGCGGCGCGACTGTGGGGTGCTGGTGGGGGAGCTGCGGTCTTCCTGGCCATGGGCTGAATGGTAATCCGACTCCGGCGCTGCCTCCGACCGCCTCCGACCCGCTCCGACCGCTCGACCGATCAGCCGGTCGCGGCCATCCGGTGCTCGACGGCCTGCCGGTACAACCGGCCGGCGCGGTAGGACGACCGCACGAGCGGCCCGCTCATCACCCCGGCGTACCCCATCGCCTCCGCCGCCGCACCGAGCTCGGTGAACTCGTCGGGGGTCACCCACCGCTCGATCGGGTGATGCCGCAGCGAGGGGCGCAGGTACTGGGTGATCGTGATGATCTCGGTGCCGGCGTCGTGCAGCTGCTGGAGCGCGTCGAGGATCTCGTCGTTCGTCTCGCCCATCCCGAGGATGAGGTTCGACTTCGTCACGAGGCCGGCCGCCCGCGCAGCCCGCAGCACGTCCAGGGACCGCTCGAACCGGAACCCCGGGCGGATGCGCTTGAAGATCCGCGGCACCGTCTCGACGTTGTGGGCGAAGACCTCCGGCCGGGACGAGAACACCTCGGCCAGCTGCTCGGGCTCGGCGTTGAAGTCGGGTGCCAGCATCTCCACGCCGGTGCCCGGGTTGAGTTCGTGGATGAGCCGGATCGTCTCGGCGTAGAGCCAGGCCCCGCCGTCGGGCTGGTCGTCCCGGCAGACACCGGTGACCGTGGCGTAGCGCAGGCCCATCGTGGTGACGCTCTCGGCCACCCGGCGCGGTTCGTCACGGTCCAGCTCGGCCGGCTTGCCGGTGTCGATCTGGCAGAAGTCGCAGCGGCGGGTGCACTGGTCGCCGCCGATGAGGAACGTGGCCTCGCGGTCCTCCCAGCACTCGAAGATGTTGGGGCAGCCGGCCTCCTGACAGACCGTGTGGAGGCCCTCGTCCTTCACGAGTTGCTGCAGCTCGCGGTACGCCGGACCCATCGTCGCGCGGGTCTTGATCCAGGCGGGCTTCTTCTCGATGGGTGTTGCGGCGTTGCGTACTTCGAGCCGGAGGAGCTTGCGTCCGTCGGGAACCGTCGTCACCCGACCAGCGTACGGGGTGACGCTCAGGCCGGCCTCAGGTGACGTCCTTGCGGTGGAACCACCACATGGCGAAGCCGAGCAGCACCACGAGGAGCACGCCCCACAACGTCAGCGCGTGGGCCAACGAATAGGTCTTCTCCACGTAGTCACACGACCGGCCGCCCTGGACGTTCGTGCACAGGCTCTGGGTATAGGTGCCCCGACCCTGAGCGATGGCCACGAGGTTCATGGCCGGCGCGAACGGTCGTAGCCCGGCCAGTTGGTCGGCTCCGCTGACGAACTGCTCGACGATGATCATCCAGGCGCCCGCGACCCCGATCGTCGCGGCCGTGTGGCCGAGGACCCACGTCACGGCGTAGGCGGTGAGGGCGACGGCGATCACCACGAGGATGCCGCGGCCGCCGGTCGCCCACCACAGCCTCGCGTTGCCGTGCGTGTCCGCGTCGGTCGTGGCGAAGTGCCGCACGAGCAACCACATCCCGAGCGAGCCGACGGCGAGCGTCGCCACCGCCAGGCCCGCGGCCGCCACCGCCGTCGCGATCGCCCGCGCTGCGAAGATGCGCCCGCGTTGAGGGACGAAGAGGAGTTGGGTGCCGAGATTGCCGGAGTTGATGTCGGCACCGACCAGACTCGCGGCGAGCACCAGCATGGCGGCGCTCGCGATGCCGATCAGTCCGAGTGACGCCACCGGCAGGTCCGCGAAGTGCGACGACCGGGTCCACACGTAATTGTCCCGTTCGGGCTTGAAGCTGCAGTCGCCCCACGCCGCGGTCTGCGGATCGACGCCGTCCTTGAGCGTCCCGTCGTCGTTGCACTCCTTCTGCCACGAGTCGAGATCGGTCTGGTAGAAGGACTGCATCCGCTGCAGCTCGGAGGTCGCGAGCGGCCGGGAGTTCCAGGCGTAGCCGATCCAGATGACGACGATGACCGCCGCGACCGCGAGCAGCAGGAAACGGGTGATCCGGCGTACCCAGACCCGCCGCAGCTCGGTGACGAGGAGATCGGCGAACGTGCCGGTGCCTGCGCCACCGTCCGAGGGCGCAGCCGAACGAGCCGACGGGCCAGGGGTGTCGTCCTCGACCACCGTCATCGGTCGGACTCCCGTCGCGCATGGGCCGCTGTGTCGACGGGCGGCCGGGTTTCGGTGATGTCGAGGAACACGCTCTCCAGGTCGCTGCCGGTCGGTGTGAGCTCGCGGACGTAGAGCCCGATGTCGGCGAGCGCCTTCGTGATGTCAGCGGGATCGGCGGCCCCGGTGACGATCAGGCCGGTGTCGTCGGCGACGACGATGAGCTGCGCGGCCGTCAAGGCGGCTTCGGCCCGCCGCGGGTCGTCCACCCGGATCCGCACCGACGCCGCGCGGTTGCCCGCGATCTCCGCAAGCGTTCCCGACGCCAGCAGCTTGCCCTTCGCGATGATCGTCACCGAGTCGACCACCTGCTCGAGTTCGGAGAGGATGTGGCTCGACACCAGGATCGTCAGACCCTGACGGGCGAGGTCGCGCATCAGGTCGCGGATCTCCCGGATGCCCGCGGGGTCGAGGCCGTTCGTCGGTTCGTCGAGGATCAGCAGGTCCGGCGCCTTGAGCAACGCGGCCGCGACGGCCAGCCGTTGCCGCATCCCGAGTGAGTAGCTGCGGAAGGTGTCGTCGCCTCGGCCGGTCAGTCCGACGATGTCGAGGACCTCGTCGATGCGCCCCGCGTCGATGCCGATCGAGCGGGCCAGGAGCGTGAGGTTCTCGCGACCCGACATCCGGGGGAACAGACGAGGTTGTTCGACGATCGCGCCGATCCGGCCGATCACCGCCCCGAGTCGTTCGGGCACGGGTTCGCCGAACAGGTGCATGGACCCGGAGTCGGCGTGCATCAGCCCGAGAAGCAACCGGATCGTGGTGGTCTTGCCGGACCCGTTCGGTCCGAGGAACCCGTGCACACCGCCGGCGTGGACATCGAGGTCGAGACCCTCGACGGCGACGATCCGGCGTCCCCGGCGCGTGCGGAACGTCTTGCGGAGTTGTCGGGTCGAGATGATCGGCGTCCCGGCAGCCATCGCAGCACCCACGCGTCCCCCTCGGACAGTGCACCACCGTCGGCGGAGGAGCGTCTGCCGGAACGGTATGGCTCGATCCGGGGGTGACCGCGGCGACGCGCCGACGCCGGTCGGTGCGAGAAGGTCCCGTCAGGCCGCGTGGGCCGGCGCCAACGTCTCGAGCATGCGGTCCTCGACGACCGCGAGCGCGTCGGCGACCGTGACGTGGCGACCCAGTTCCTTCGTCAGGGACGTGACCCCCGCGTCGGCGAGCCCGCAGGGGATGAACGAGCCGTAGACCGAGAGGTCACAGTCGCAGTTGAGGGAGAACCCGTGCATCGTCACGCCCTGGGCGACCCGGATGCCGATCGCGGCGATCTTGCGGTCCGGCCCGACGCCGTCGACGACCCACACGCCGCTCCGCCCCTCCACCTGCGTGGTCGCGAGGCCCAGATCGGCGCACGCGGCCATCAGAGCTCGTTCGAGGCTGCGGACGTAGGCGACGACGTCGATCGGGTCGGGGAGTTTCACGATCGGGTATCCGACGAGCTGCCCAGGGCCGTGCCAGGTGATCTTGCCGCCACGGTCGACGTCGATGACCGGGGTGCCGTCCTGCGGGCGTTCGATCGGCAACGTGCGTTTGCCGGCCGTGTAGACGGCGGCGTGCTCGAGCAGGAGGAGGGTGTCGGGTTCCTGCTGGGCCACGCGGTCCGCGTGGACCTGTCGTTGGATGGCCCAGCCGGTGGCGTAGTCGACGTAGTCGGGAGCGAAACCGACGTGACGGAGCTGCATGCCAGGAGCTTAGGTCGGGTGCGCCGGTGGACAACTTCCGGGCCGAATCGGGCGAACTTGGAACGATGGGGGCATGCGCGGCGACTTCGACCTGACCGGATACCGGATCGAAGGTCTACTCGGCGCCGGTGCGACCGGCGAGGTATGGCTGGCCCTCGAGGAGTCCTCCCAGGTGCAGGTCGCGTTGAAGCGGCTGCGCCTCGATCCTGCCGTGGGCATCGATGCCGTGCGGCGGCTGACGGCGACCCTGGATGCCCTTGATCACCAGCATCTCGTGCGCGTACGTCGTATCGAGGGTGCACCGACCGAACCGGTGCTCGTGTGTGACTACGCGGAATCCGGGAGCCTGGCCGAACTGCTCCGGGCCCGCGACCGGCTCGACCCGGGCGAGGTCGTGACGGTGATCGGACCGGTCGCCGAGGCACTCGCCGCGGTGCATGGCCGTGGGGTCGTGCACGGTGCCGTGACTCCCGAGAACGTCCTGTTCACCCAGGACGGCCGGCCACTGCTGGCGGACACCGGCCTGTGGTCGGTCACGGAGGCGGACAGCACGGCCGGGACCCACGGACTGACCGACCCGCAGGTGATCGCCGGCGCCGAACCGACCGCGCCGTCCGACGTCTTCGGCCTCGCCGCGACCGCGTGGACCGCGCTCACCGGCACCGCCGTCACCGACCGACGGCCGCCGCTGTTGTCGGTCAACCCGGGGATACCGCCCGGGCTGGCGCACGCCGTCGAGTCCGGACTGCAGGCCGACCCCGACCTCAGGCCCGCCGCCGAGCAGTTCGCCGACATGATCTACGCGGCGGCGGCGCCCGTGGCGGTGCGATTTCCGATCGGCCTCGTGCTCGACGACCCGGCCGCGTCCGACCCACCTCTCGCCCTGGCCGGGACGGGCGGCGGCGACCGCTCCAGCCGCGTCGACGCCGGACCGACCCCCGAGGGTCGATCCGCGGAGCCCAGCGCGGGCGGCACCGATCACCGGATCGACACCGGACCTCGGCGCCACCAGGTGGGCCGGCTGCTCGGCGGGCGGGTCACCACGAAGTCGCTCCTGGTGGCCGGGGCCGTGCTGGTGCTCGCCGTCGGCGTCGTGTCGGGTGGGGTGGCACTTGGTCGGGTCGCGGGGCGGACTCCCACGGTCGACGCGCCGCCCAGCACGCCGGCGGCCGCGACGGTCGGCCCGACCGCGGCCGCGTCGCCGGGTACCACGACCGATCCGGCCGCGGTGACGGCCGCCCCGGCGGACTGGACGGGTGTGCTCCACGGCCTGATGGCAGCCCGATCGGCGGCGTTCGGATCAGCGGACGGCACCGCGCTCGGCGACGTGTTCGTCGACGATTCGCCGGCCATGCGCTACGACCAGACCGAGATGGCGAAGCTGACCGCCGCCGGTGCGCACGCCGAGAACCTGGACATCGCCGTGACGAAGGTCGCGCAACGCTCCGCGACCGGGGATTCGGTGACGCTGACGGCGACGACCCGCGCGGACGCCTACGACATCGTTCAAGCCGACGGAACACGCAGCCACCACGCCGCGCAGGCACCGAAGTCGGCGCCGATCGTGTTGCAGAAGGCGGCGGACGGCACCTGGCGGATCTATCGCTGGTGAGCCCGAGCCCAGTCAGCGTCGGGCGAGCGCACGCTCCAGGAGTCGAGGCAGCGTCGGTGCGGTGAAGCCGAACCCGGCTCGGAGCAGGACGGCCGGGTCGAGTTCGACGCTGTCGAGTAGTTCGCTCGAGAACCCGTCCAGGGCGAGGCGCATGGGCGCCGCCGGCACCCGCACGGCCGGCACGCGCGGCCGGTGCAGGGCGGCCGCCAGAGCGTCGGTGAAGGCCCGGTTCGTGACGCGCTCCGGGGATGACGAGGTTCACCGGGCCGGCGATCGACGCGTCGCCGGCGACGAACCGGACGGCGGCGAGCCAGTCGGGGAGACCGATCAGCGGCATCACCTGCTCGCCACTGCCGAGCGGTACGCCGAGCCCGACCTTGAACGGGAGGGAGAGCGGTGGGAGCGCCCCGCCGGAACGGTCGAGGACGACCCCGGTTCGAAGATGCGCCACCCGGATCCCGGCGGCCCTGGCGGGCTCGGCAGCACCCTCCCAGGCGCTGACCACCTCGCCGAGGAATCCGGTCGACGGTGTCGTGTCGGCCTCGCTGAGCCGGGTCCCGGTGTTCTTGGGATAGAAGCCGGTCGCGCTCTGGGCCAGGTAGACGGGGCGGGTACCGGCGTCGGGCAGCGCGGCGAGCCCTTCGGCGAGGGTGCGGGTCGTCTGCACCCGGCTGTCCAGGATCGCCTTGCGGTTACCTGCGGTCCACCGCTTCTGCACCGAGACGCCCGCGAGGTTGACGACCACCGACACGCCGTCGAGGGCGGCCGGATCGAGCTCGCCGTGCACGGGATCCCAGCGCCGTTCGTCTGGACCTGACGGTGCGGACCGGACGAGCCGCGTGACGCCGATGCCGGCGGCTCGCAGATCGCCGGTCAACGCCGTCCCGAGGAATCCCGACGCACCCGCGAGAAGCCATCGCTCGCCGGCTGCGGGCGCGTCCTCGGCCGCCGTCATCTAGCCGAGGTCGCCTTCGAAGGAGCCGTCCTCGAGCCGCGTCTTGACATCGACGAGGAAGCGGGCGGCATCCGCGCCGTCGACGATGCGGTGATCGTAGGTGAGGGCCAGGTAGACCATGTGCCGGATGGCGATCGTCTCGCCGAGGTCCGGGTCGTCGATGACGACCGGGCGCTTGACGACCGCACCGGTACCGAGGATCGCGACCTGCGGCTGGTTGATGATCGGAGTGTCGAACAGCGCGCCGCGGCTACCCGTGTTGGTGAGCGTGAAGGTGCCGCCGGAGAGTTCGTCGGGGCCGATCTTGTTGCTGCGGGTGCGGGCGGCCAGGTCCGCGATGCGTTTCGCCAGGCCGGCGATGGAGAGGTCGCCCGCGCCCTTGATGACCGGGACGATCAGGCCCTTCTCGGTGTCGACGGCGATCGCCAGGTTCTCCGAGTCGAAGTAGGTGACCTCGTTCGTCTCGCTGTTGATCTGCGAGTTGAGCCGCGGGTGGGACTTCAGGGCCTCCACGACGGCCTTCGCGAAGAACGGCAGGAAGGAGAGCTTCACGCCTTCTCGGGCCAGGAAGTCGTTCTTGGCCCGGTTGCGCAGCCGAGCGATGCGGGTGACGTCCACCTCGACGACCGTCGTCAGTTGGGCCGAGGTCTGCAACGACGCGACCATCCGGGTGGCGATCGTCTGACGCAGCCGCGACATCTTCTCGGTCGTGCCCCGCAGCGGGCTCTCGGCGGGCTTCGTGGCCGGAGCAGGGGAAGCAGACGCGGCGGCCGGTGCCGGTGCCTTCGCCGCCTCTGCGTCGGCCGCAGCCTTCGCTTCGGCGGCCGCTTTCGCTGCGTCCGCGGCGGCGAGGATGTCCTGCTTACGGATCCGGCCGCCGACGCCGGTGCCGGTGACCGACGCCAGGTCGACGCCGTGCTGGGTCGCCAACTTGCGGACCAGGGGGGTGACGTAGGAGGCGCCGTCGTCCGACGATGCCGACGCCGCGGACGAGGAACCCGCAGACGAGGAACCCGCAGACGAGGAACCGGCAGCCTGCGGGGCAGGAGCGGCCGAGGGCTGATCGGCTTCCTGCAGGCTCGGCGCGGGTGCACTGTCAGTCTCGGCCTCGGGCTCAGCCGCCGCCGGCTCGGCTTCTGGAGCCGCTTCGGGCTCGGGAGTCGCTTCGGTGCTCGGGCTCGGACGAACCCTCGGCCGGAGCGGACGTGCCGGAGCCGATCACGGCCAGCGCCGCACCGACCTCCACGGTCTCGTCCTCTGCGACCTTGATCTCCAGCAGCGTGCCCGCGACGGGTGAGGGCACCTCGGTGTCGACCTTGTCCGTGGAGACCTCGAGCAGCGGCTCGTCGGCCGCCACCTCGTCGCCGACCTGCTTGAGCCAGCGGGTGACGGTTCCCTCCGTCACGCTCTCGCCGAGCGCTGGCAGCGAGATGGTCACGGCGTCGCCCTGGTCCGTCGGCGTGGCCTCGGCGACCGGCTCGGGCGTCGGGGCGTCGGCCTCGGCCACCGGTGCGGGGTCCTCCTCGGCCGGCGCGGCCTCGGTCGACGACTCGTCCGCCGATTCGGCCTCCGCCGACTCGGGCTGAGCGTCGTCGGAACCGCTGTCGGCAGCCGGCTCCTCGCCCTCGGATCCGATGATCGCCAGCTCGGCACCCACCTCGACCGTCTCGTCCTCGGAGACCTTGATCTCCAACAGCACACCGGCCGTCGGCGACGGGATCTCCGTGTCGACCTTGTCGGTGGAGACCTCGAGCAACGGTTCGTCCGCGGCCACGGTGTCGCCGACCTGCTTGAGCCAGCGGGTGACGGTTCCTTCGGTCACGCTCTCGCCCAGGGCGGGCAGGGTCACTGAGACCGGCATCGGGGCTCCTCCTACGACGTGCAGACGGACGGGCAACGCGTGCCAGGACAGATGGATCGCGCGAACGCCACCCTATGCGTTCCGGCTCCTGCCGCGACCAGCGGTTCGCGCGGCTCGGATCAGCCGTGGACGTGCAGTGGCTTGCCGGCCAGGGCGAGCGCCGCCTCGCCGAGCGCCTCGGATTGGGTCGGATGCGGATGGATGTAAGTGGCGACGTCCTCGGGGTGCGCCTCCCAGCCGACCATCAGCATGGCCTCGCCCATGAGCTCACCCGCCCGACGGGCGACGACGTGCACGCCGACGATCGGTCCGTCGACGAGCCGGATCATCTTGGCGTGCCCGGCGGTGCCGAGGACGAGGCTCCGGCCGTTCGCTGCGAGCGGGTAGCTGAACACCTGGACCGCGTCGTCTCCGTACCGTTCGCGCGCGTGCGCCTCGCTGAGCCCGACCGATCCGACCTCGGGGTCGCTGTAGGTCACGCGCGGGATGTGCTCGTCCGGCGGGAGCGGCGGGGGCGGCGCCGAGCTCGTAGCGGCGGCGTGGATCTGCTCGGCGACGTGGATCCCGTGCGCGAAGCCGCGGTGGGCCAACTGCAGGCCGGCCACCACGTCGCCGACGGCCCACACGCCCGGAACGGACGCCCGCAACGTGTCGTCGACGCTCACGCAGCCTCGTTCGACGGCGATGCCGGCTTCCGCCAGACCCAGTCCGTCGGTCACGGCGGCACGGCCGACCGCCACCAGCAGCAACTCCGCCTCGAGCGGGTCGCCGTCCTCGATCCGTACCGTGACGCCGCCGGCGTGGCTCTCCACCCCGCTCACGCGGACGCCAGTGCGGACGTCGATCCCGCGCTTGCGCCAGGCTCGCTGGAGCGCCGTCGAACTGGCCGCGTCCTCGGTGGGCAGGAGCCGGTCGAGCGCCTCCAGGATGGTGACCTCGACGCCCATCGACTGCCACATGCTGGCGAACTCGACGCCGATGACACCGCCACCGAGGACGATCGCGCTGGCGGGAAGTGCCGTGAGCCGCAGCGCGTGATCGCTGGTCAGCACCCGCTCCCCGTCCGGTGTGACACCCGGAATCGTGCGGGGTGCCGAACCGGTGGCGATCACCACGTCGGTCGCGGTGTACCGACCGGCGTCGGGCCCGTCGACGAGAACCGCGTGCGGTCCGTCGAGTCGGGCGGTACCGACGAGTGTGCGGATGCCGCGGGACCCGACGAGCTGCCGGAGCCCCTTGTACAGCCGGTCGACGGTGCGCCCGGCGAATCCGGCGGCCGCCTCGAGGTCGACACCGTGCAGGTCGGCCCGGACCCCCAGGTCGCCGGCCTCGCGTACGGCATCCGCGGTCTCCGCGACATGCAGCAACGCCTTGGTGGGGATGCAGCCCCGGTGCAGGCAGGTGCCGCCGACGAGGTCGCGCTCGACCATGGCCACCCGGAGCCCCAATTCGGCCGCCCGCAGGGCGCAGGCGTACCCGCCGCTGCCGGCGCCGATCACGATGATGTCGAACGACCCAGGGGCGGCTGACTCTGCTGATGCGGTCACGTCGGTACTGTCGCGCATCCCGTCGAGGGCTGCCAGGTCGGGTGGCGTCAGTCCGTCGGCCGCCGGGATGTCGTGAGTGATGTCGTGAGGATGATGTCGTGAACTGGCCGGTGTGCCCGACACTGGTCGGCATGACGGAGCGGCGAGATGGGTAGCGGCTGGTGGTCGCGGCGGTGGGCGCGCCGGACCGGCGGCTGGCGTCGAGCAGGTCCACCGCGCGCGGCCGCAAGTCCGACCGCAAGGTCGCGCCCGACGACGTCGCCTACATCCGTGACTTCGCCACGACCAGGGTGGGCGTCGAGGCGTTCGTCGAGCCACGCACGGCTGTCACCGACACCACCGTCGTCCTGGTCGCCCGGGACGGGGAGTGGACGCGACGACGGGTGCCCAGCGCTCAGGCCGCGCACATCCTGTGCAACGACCTCCGCATCCCCAGCTACGACGCCGCCGTCGTGGGCTACCCCGCGCGGATGCGCGACTGGACGGCCCGCAAGCGCCAGGGTGAGGTCTGACCGGGGGCCGTGAGCCCGAGCCGGCTCAGTCCGGGAGCCGACGCCGTCTCGATGAAGCGGACCAGCGCGCGCACCGTGGAACCGGTGCCGCCGGACGGGGTGTAGCCGCGCGGGGCGCCGTCGTTGAACGCCGGTCCGGCCATGTCGAGGTGTGCCCAGGGGATGGCCGATCCGACGAAGGTCGACAGGAAGGTCGCTGCCGTCAGTGCGCCGCCGGCCGGACCGGGGACCCAGTGGGCGATGTCGGCCACCTTCGAGTCGATCTTCTCGCGGGACTCCTCCAGGAGCGGCAGCGGCCAGGCGGGCTCACCGACTTGGTTGGAGGCGGCGACGATGCGGTCGCGGAGGTCGTCGTCGTTGCCCATCACCCCGTAGGTGCGCTGCCCGAGGGCGACGATCGCGGCGCCGGTCAGGGTGGCCACATCGACGATGGCGTCCGGCGAGTCCTCGCTCGCCCGGGCGATGGCATCCGCCATCACGAGGCGGCCCTCGGCGTCGGTGTTGAAGACCTCGCAGGTGCTGCCGTTGCGCATGGTGACGACGTCGGACGGCCGCTGCGCATTGCCGCCGGGCATGTTCTCCGCGATGGCCAGCCAGGCGTCGACCCGGACCGGCAGCTTCAACTGCGCGACCGCGAGGGTGGTCGCGAGCACGGCCGCGGCGCCGGCCATGTCGCACTTCATGGTCAGCATCCCGGCGGTGGGCTTGATCGACAGTCCGCCGGTGTCGAAGGTGATGCCCTTGCCGACGAGCGCCAGGTGCGCGGCGGGGCGCCGCGGCCGGTAGCTGACCAGCACGAGCCGGGGCGGGTTGGCCGAGCCCTGGCCGACACCGAGGATGCCGCCGTAGGAGCCGGCCGCGAGCGCCTTCTCGTCGAGGACGTCGACCGTGCAGCCGTGTGCCTTGCCCAAGGCGACGGCACGCTGCGCGAAGGTCTCCGGAAACAGGTCGTTCGGCGGGGTGTTGACGAGGTCGCGGGCGACGTTCACTGCGCCGCTGACGATGCGGGCGCGATCCGCGGCTGCCGTCGCGGCCTTCTCCTTCTTCGGGGCCAGGATCGTCACGGCGCCGACCGGCGCGTGCTTGGGTCCGGACGTGCGGTAACGGTCGAACACGTAGCCGCCGAGCGCGGCACCCTCGCAGGCAGCGGCGATCACCGCCGGGTCCCCACCCAGGCTCACCGCGACTGTGGTGGCCGTGCCGGCCAGCGTGCGGACCACCGAGCCGACCGCCCGCCGGATCGACTCGTCCGGCTGCCCGTTGGCCGTGCCCGGATCCCCGAGCCCGACGGTCACGACCAGGGTCGACGTCACGTCGCGTGGCGCCGGGAGCGTGTAGACCTGCCCGGCGGCCCCCGTGGCGCCGAGAGCACCGAACGCCGCGGCCAGGCCACCGTCGAACGCGGCGTCGAGCTCGGCTGCGCCGGACGCGGCCACCGGCCCGCCCTCACCGGGTCGCAGCCCGACCACGATCGCGTCGGCCTTGACCTTCGTGGCCGACTCGACCGTCAGGGTCACGCTCGGTGCCGCGGGCACGAGGTCGGCCCGGGCCTGGGCGGTCTGGTCCTTGCTGGGGCTCACGTCGATGACTCCTGGGTCGCTCGGTCGGCTGGTCTCGGCGATGGGGCGGGCAGGCTCAGCATGCCCGACCGTTCCGGCAGGTGACGACGGTAGGTTGCCGCCCATGGGCGACACCACCTCCTCAGCGACCCCGTTGCGATCGGTGCTGCACGACTGGCATGCCGGTGCGGGAGCCAAGTTCGGCGACTTCGCAGGCTGGTCGATGCCGCTCGAGTACGCCGGCGGCGGCGTGGTGGCCGAACACCAGGCCGTCCGCACGGGAGTCGGAGTGTTCGACGTGTCCCACCTCGGCAAGGTGCGGGTGACGGGGGAGGGAGCCGTCGCACTGATCGACTCGTGCCTGAGCAACGATCTCGGCCGGATCGGCGCCGGGCAGGCGCAGTACACCCTCTGCTGCACCGCCGACGGTGGCGTCGTGGACGACCTCATCGTCTACCGGTTCGCCGACGACGACCTCTTCCTGATCCCGAATGCGGCGAACACCGCCGAGGTGGCGCGGCTGCTCGCCGAGGCGGCGCCGGCCGGCGTGGAGGTGGCGAACGTCCACCGCGACTACGCGGTGATCGCCGTCCAGGGCCCGAACAGCGCGGACACCCTCGCCGCGATGGCGCTGCCCACCGACCTGGCCTACTTCGCCTTCACCCGGGCCCGGTGGGGTGAGGTCGAGTTGACCGTCTGCCGCACCGGGTACACGGGCGAGCATGGGTACGAGCTCGTCGTCCCGGTGGCCGACGCGCTGGACGTGTGGGAGACGCTCATGGAGGCCGGTGAACCGTGGCAGATCCGGGCCGCCGGGCTCGGTGCGCGCGACACCCTGCGGACGGAGATGGGCTATCCCCTGCACGGCCAGGACATCTCGCCGTCGATCAGCCCGCTCCAGGCCCGCCTCGGCTGGGCGGTCGGCTGGAAGAAGCCCACGTTCTGGGGAGCCGAGCCCCTGCGCGCAGAGAAGGCGGCCGGAGCGGCGCGGCTGCTCGTCGGGCTGCGGCACACCGGCCGCCGGATCCCGCGGCCTGGCATGACCGTGCACGCCGGCGACGAGCAGATCGGCGTCGTCACCTCGGGGACCTTCGGGCCGACTGCCGGCGTCGGGATCGGGCTGGCGCTCCTCGACCGCGCCCATACGGCGCCCGGGACCGTGGTCGAGCTCGACCTGCGTGGCCGACGCGAGCCCTACGAGGTGGTCAGGCCGCCGTTCGTGACCACCGACGTCGACGACTGAGCCGACAGGTCCGTCGACGGATCGCCGTCCGGTTCACATCGGCGGCCTCGAGGAAACGGGCGCGTCGCGCAGCCCGCCGCAGCGTGGTCAGGATGGGCCGGCCGACCCACAGCAGGATCAGCACGGTGAACAGCCCGCGCGCGAGGTCCCAGCCGAGTGACGTGGTCACGTAGAAGACGGCGTACCGACCGAGGTTCGCGGCGGCGCCGGCCCCGGGCACGTAGGAGACCCCCGGCGCGAGTGCGGTGCTCAGCGGCCAGAACGACAGGTTGAGCATCGCGCCGTACAGCAGTGCCGCGGGCAGGCTCGCGAGCGCGAGCCAGCGCGGCTCCGCCCGGTCACGCCGCCGCCTGGCCGTCTCGGTCCGTACCGGCCGGCGTGGGACCAGGCCGAACGCCAGGCCCAGCCAGGCCGTGGCGAGCATCTGGAACGGCAGCCACGGGCCGACGCCTGCGGTCAGGACGGCGCTGGCCGCGATGACGACGCTGCCGTAGGTGAAACCGAACCCCGGTCCGAACACCCGCGCCGCGAGGATGACGAGCACGAACGTCGGTTCGATGCCCGCGGTCGCCGGGCCGAGTGCGCGCAGGCCGATCCCGAGTCCGGCCAGCAAGCCGAGCATCGCCACGCTGCGCGCGTCCATCCCGCCCTCGCCGAGCTCGGCCACGACCACCGCCACGACGACGGCGAGCAACGCCCCGACGACGAACGGGGCGAACGCGTCACCGGCGAGCTGGGCGTGCCGCGCCACGAAGAACGGCCAGCCGAAGCCGACGATCGTCAGGGCGAACGTGAGTGCGAGGATCGCGATCCGGCGCGGGCTGCGGAGGCCGGCCATGGCCTCCGACCTCGCCGGTGGCACTGGTGGCGGCGGTGGCGGGGCCGGGGTGGGCGCGCCCGCCGTCACGACGATCCCCGTGAGCCCAGGGCACGCACGACATCGTCCACGGTGAGCACGGGTGCCGGGCGGAACACCTTGGCCATCTGGGGTGCGAAGGTGGGGGAGGCCGTGAGGACCTCGTCGGCGGGGCCGGTGTCGACGACCGCACCGTTCGCGAGCAGCACGACCGTGTCGGCGAGCTGGGCGACGAACTCCACGTCGTGGGTGGCGCAGACCACCGCGCGGCCGGCGTCGGCCTGGGCGGCGAGGATCCGGGCCAGCCGATGCTTCGCCGGGTAGTCCAGGCCGCGCGTGGGTTCGTCGCACAGCAACAGCGGAGGGTCCGCCGTGAGCACGACCGCCAGCGTGAGGGCCAGCCGCTGACCCTCGGACAGGTCCCGTGGGTGGCGATCGAGAGGCAGCCCGCCGGTGAGTTCGTCGAGGAGCTCGACGCACCGGCCGGACGGCGCGCCGGTGTCTGCGTCGGCCGCCGCGCATTCGGCCCGCACCGACGGCAGGTAGAGCAGGTCGGCCGGATTCTGCGGGACGAGCCCGACCCGGCTCACCAGCTCCTGCGGGGACCAGAGGTGTGGTCCCTGGCCGGTTCGACCCGACCGCCGCCCGCGACCGCGAGAGCCGCGCGCCACGTCGACCGCCGCCGCCGAGGTGTGCTCCACCTGACCGGAGGCAGGCACGTGGAGTCCGGCGAGCGTGCTCAGCAACGTCGACTTCCCGGAGCCGTTGCGCCCCATCACGGCGGTGACGGTGCCGGCGACCAGGTCGAGATCGACATCGTCGAGCGCGACCACCGGCGATCGGCGGTCGCCCCGCACGACGGTGAGCGCGCGGGTCCTGGCCACCGTCGGGCCAGGGGTGCGGGCGACCCGCTCCGGCGTCCTGCCCGCCAGGTCGGCTCGGAGTGAGACCGCGCGTGCCCGGGCGTCTCGGACCGTCAACGGCGGGGGCACCCAGTCGAAGCGCCGGCCGAGGTCCACGACGGGTGGCATCAACGGGCAGGAGGCCGCGACCTCGCTCACGCTGCCGGTCACCGGTGGCGTCGCCACGCCCGGCAGCCAGATCATCGTGTCGGCATGTCCGAGCACGCGTTCGAGCCGGTGTTCGGCGACGAGCACCGTGATCCCGAGATCGTCGACCAGCCGGTTGAGGGCGGCGAGCACGTCCTCGGCCGAGAGGGGGTCCAGCGCCGAGGTCGGTTCGTCGAGCACCAGCGCGGCCGGGTTCGCGGCCAGTACGGCACCGATGGCCACCCGCTGTTGCTGACCGCCGGAGAGCTCGGAGGGATCACGGTCGCGGAGGTCGACCAGTCCGAGCAGGTCGAGGACGTCCTCGACGCGCCGGCGCATCGCCTGGCGGGTCAGCCCGAGCGATTCCATCGTGTAGGCGAGTTCGTCAGCGACCGCCGTCGTCACGAACGTGGAGCCGGGGTTCTGGCCCACGTACCCCACCGTGTCCGCAAGATCCCGGGGTGCCGACGTTCGGGTGTCCCGGCCGTCGACAGTGACGGTTCCGGCGAGTGTGCCGCCGGTGAAGTGGGGGACCAGGCCGTTGACCGCCTGCAGGAGCGTGCTCTTGCCTGCGCCGGTCGCCCCGACCACCAGGCAGAACTCGCCCTCGTCGACGTGCAGATCGACGCCCGCGAGCGTCGGCACGGCCGAATCGGCGTACGCGAACGAGACGTCGTCGAACCGGATCACCGGAGGCCGCTGACGCTCGTGCCCGCAACCGAGGACCCGGCTGTGCGCGGCGCACCCGCGGACAAGGCCTGCGGCCGTCGCGAGCGCGCCCAGAGGACCCCCGCCGGAGCCAGCACGAGCAACGTCGCCCAGACCGGTGCTGCCGGCGGCCACCACGTGCCCGGATCGGTCACGTCGACCAGCATGCCCGCCGCGCCGTCGGATGCCGCGGCGACGTCGACCGCGACGAGGACGGCGGTCGTGAGCAGGACGACGGACTCGCCGAGCCCCCACGGGACGACCCGGAAGCGGGTGCGGGTGGCGCGCCGGCCGGCCACCCCCAGACCGACGGCGGCCGCGATCATCCCGGCTCCGAGGCAGATCAGGCCCAGCGTGGCACCGAGACCGAGCAGTCCGAGCAGGCCGAAGCCGAGGAGACCCAGCGACGCCAGCATCGCCACCGCGACGACCAGGCGGACGGCCGCGCTCTGGGTGCCGCGTCGGCCGTAGCCGCGTGAGTCCATCGACGCGGCGAGTGCGAGTGCCTGCTCGAGGCCACCCTCGAGGACCGGGATCACGGTTCGGCCCAACGCACGCACCCCGACGTCGCGCTGACCGCGTAGTCGTCGCGCCACCCGGACCCGGCGTACATCGGCGATCAGCTGGGGTGCGAACGTGAGTGCCACGACGATGCTCACGCCCACCTCGTACAAGGCGGCGGGCACGCTGCGGAGCAGTTCCCGCGGGTCGGCGAGCATGTTGGCGGCGGCCGCGGTGGCGAGGAGCGTCGTCAACCACAGCCCCGCGCAGAGCGCGGCAACGAGCCCACCGGTGGTGACCGGACCGCCGATGGCGACGCCGGCCGTCCACTGCGGCAGCGGAATCGTCGGCACGGTGAACATCACCCGCCCGGCGCTGGTCGCCTCACCGAAGACCAGCCCGAACGCGATCCGGATGGCGACGGTGGCCACCCCGATCCGCAGGAAGGCCACGAAGAGCGTCCGGGTGGCCGCCGAGACGTTTCCGTATCGGCGGGCCAACGCGACGGTGGCGGTCAGCGCGACCAGCAGCAGCACGTGCAGCACCGGGTTCGAGGTCCGCGAGGCGGCGATCGCCACGCCGGCCGCCCATGTCCACGCGACGACGGGGTGGATCGAGGCCGGCCGGACGGTGCTCAGCTGCGGTTCCGGCGCGCGAGCAGGAATCCGCCGCCGGCCAGTACGAGCGCGACGACCACGGCGATGAGGACGTAGGTCACGGTGTTCGAGCCGGTGTCGGACGAGTCGGACGTCGGACGTGGCCGTGTTCGAGCTCGGCGTCGCCGTCGGGGTGGCGCTGGGCGCCGCGTCGGCGTCGGCGTCGGTGTCGCGCCGGCGATCGCGAAGGCGACCTTGGGTTCGGGGCTTGGCACGGCCGGTGGCTTCTTCACCTCGCCGCCGCATCCACTCGCCGGGTAGCCGCCGATCCCGCAGACCAGGCCCTTCTGAGCTCGGACCGAGTCGGCCGCGGCCAACGCATCCGCTCCGGTGGCCGACTTCGCGAGCACGACGCAGGCGGCTTCGGGAGCGGGCGGCGTCGATCCTGCCGGCGCCTCGGCCGCGACGCCGGAGTCGAGGTAGACGGCGACACGCTTCTTCCCGTCCTGGGCCGGCGTGCCGTCGCACACGACGCCGAAGTCCGCCTTGGCGCGCGGGTAGCGGGCAGCGGTCTCGTCGGCGACGGCGTAGCGCCAGCCCTCCACCGCTCCGTCGGCCGGCTTGTACCCGTCGCCGCCGGTGCTCGCGAATGCCCAGGCACCCTTGGCGTCGCCGTGGAAGTAGCCCCAGTAGCGGTAGGCGGCCGCGTTGGCCGGGCCACCGACGAGCACGGTGACGGCCGCCGCGGTGAGCAGAGCCGTGACGAGGAAGAGGACGAGACGTGCGGGGCGCGCGCTGGCCATGGAGACCTTTCGACGGTCGGGGCAGCGCACGGCGACCTGATCGGAGATCGCCGCAGAGACGACCGCAGACCGGGCTCCGGCCTGCAATCCGCGACAGGGGTGGGGGAGCGTCACCGACGGACCGGTGCTCCGGCTCGTGCCGCCGTACTCGAGAACCGGTGCCCGGATCGTCGTGTCGGCGGCCTCACGGTTGCGGGTCAGCGCCGGAATCGCACCGGCTTCCCCTGCCCGTCGGCGTGGTACGGGTCGAACGCTGACACGTCCAGCCGCGGACGTCGAAGTCGCAGCCGCGGCCGTCGGCACGCTGCCGGTCGGCCGATCGTCGGAGCTCCTGACTAGGGTCCGGGCATGGCGTGGACGTGGGAGATGTCGGCCCCGGAGCCGGGGACTGGGTCAGCTGGGTCGGCCGGGCCAGCTGAGCCGCAGGACGGGGCCGAGGGAGTGCCGGCCCACGGTGCGCCGGCGGCGGGTTTCGGGAGTCAGGCCGACGCGGAGTCGTGGCTCGGGCAGGTGTGGCGGGAGCTGGCGGAAGGTGGCGTCAGGTCGGTCAGCCTCTACGAGGACGGCCGGCTCGTGTACGGGCCGATGAGCCTCGAGGCGTCCTGAGCGTCCCGGAGGTCGACCCGGTGTGGTTCGTATGGTCGGTGTCGCCGGCCTACTTCGGCTTGGCGGCCTTCGGAGCGCCGCCGATGCGCACCTGCGGCTTGGGCATCCGCATGACCCGCAGCTGAGTCGCGCGCAGGAGCCCGTAGGTGGTCGCGCCCTTCGTGCCGATACCGGGGAACTCACGTGCGAGCATCCGACGCAGGCGCCACCACAGCAGCAGCAGATCGATCATGACGAGCGTGATCATCAGGACCCAGGCCAGCGTGACGAACTGCTGGACCCCGGGGACGCCGAGCAGCAGCGCCAGCAGCATCACGATCATGATCGGCATCAGGAGTTCGGCGAACATCAGTCGCGAGTCGACGTAGTTGCGGACGGCCTTGCGCACCGGACCCTTGTCGCGGGCCGGCAGGTAGCGGTCGTCGCCGGTCGCCATGGCCTCCCGTGTCTTCATGCCCTCGATCCGGCGCTGTTCCCGCTGCTCCTTGGCGGCGGACTTGCGGTCGGCCGGCGCGGACACCCGCGTCTTGCGCGCCGCTTCGGACTCCGAACGCTTCGGGGTGGGCTTCGCCTTCGGCGGCGTGTAGCCGCGCGTCGGCGCTGCGGGCTCGGCCGGCGCGGCCGGCTCGGCGGTCGTCGCGGCGTCGCTGGATTTCCGTCCGAAGATCACGCGGTCAGAGTACGCACCGGCGCCGTCTCCGGGAGAATCGGCGGATCCGATTCCGTCGGCTCCGGGTTCGCGTGTCCCCGTTCGCAGGTCGCGCTGCCGCAGGCCTGCCGCGCTGCTGTCCCGACGCCGTAGGGTAGGTCACAGGTCGTAGGCTCGGTGTGCACGCAGCACGGCAGCCAGGAGGGCCAGTTTCTTCGGCAGGACCCGATCTCGGCAACACCCGATCGCACACGACATCCAGTCCCCGACTGGCACCAGCCACAGTAGACACGAAGGAGGCGGCCGCCTCGATGGGCATCTTCAACCGCTTTGCGACCATCTTCCGTTCCAAGGCCAACAAGGTGATGGACAACGCGGAGGACCCACGGGAGACGCTCGACTACTCCTACCAGAAGCAGCTCGAGATGCTGAGCAAGGTCCGTCGCGGTGTCGCCGACGTCGCGACCAGCCGCAAACGGCTCGAACTGCAGCTGAACCAGCTCCAGGGCCAGTCGACGAAGCTGCGCGACCAGGCCCAGAAGGCCTTGTCGATGGGCCGGGAAGACCTCGCTCGTGAGGCGCTCACCCGGCGCTCCGGTATCGACGGTCAGATCGCCGACCTGACGACTCAGCACGCTGCCCTCCAGGGGGAAGAGGAGAAGCTGACCCTGGCGTCCCAGCGGCTGCAGGCGAAGGTCGAGTCGTTCCGGACCCGCAAGGAGACGATCAAGGCGACGTACACCGCGGCCGAGGCCCAGACGCGGATCGGCGAGGCCTTCTCGGGCATCTCCGACGAGATGTCGGACGTCGGCATGGCCGTCCAGCGCGCCGAGGACAAGACCGCGGAGCTGCAGGCGCGCTCGTCGGCCCTCGACGAACTGCTCGCGTCCGGCGCTCTCGACGACGTCACCGGCACGAGCAAGGACGACATCACGCTCGAGCTCGATCGCCTCGCCTCGGGTGCCGACGTCGAATCCGAGCTCGCCTCGATGAAGGCTCAGCTCGGCGGCGGCAGCGAGGCCCCGAAGGCGATCGACGCGGCCGACGAACCGCCCGCCGCCACGCCGATCGCCCCGGCCATGGACGCCGGCGCGAGCACCGCACCGCCGGCCGACAAGGCCTGACCACCCCGCACGACGACACCGACAGCTCCCACCGTCCTTGCGATGGTGGGAGCTGTCCGTGTTCGTGACCGCTGGAAGGCGACGACAGTGGCTGCAGGCGGCTACCGTGAGCCTCACGTTCCCGCCTGTCCGAAGGAGATCACCACCATGGAAACCCGGTTCCGAGCCGATCACGGCCTGACGCGGCGCATGGTGATGGTGATGTTCCTGCTGGGCGCGATCTACGTGGCGTTCATGGGCGTCGTCATCTACCTCACCGGCAGCATCGTCGTCCCGATCGTCATCGCGCTGGCGTTCGCCGCCGGCCAGTGGTTCCTGTCCGACAAGGTCGCGCTGCTCGCTCTGAGTGCACGCGACGTGACGCCGGAGCAGGCCCCCGAACTCCACGGGCTCGTCGACCGGCTGTGCGCGCTGTCGAACACGCCCAAGCCGCGGATCGCGTTCTCCGAGTCGCCCGTCCCGAACGCGTTCGCGACCGGACGGTCGCAGAAGCACGCGGTCATCGTCGTGACCCGCGGCATCCTCGACCGGCTCACCCCCGAGGAGCTCGAGGGCGTCATCAGCCACGAGCTGTCGCACATCGCGCACAAGGACGTCGCCGTCATGACCATCGCGTCGTTCCTCGGCGTCCTGGCCGGGCTGGTCGCCCGCTACGGCATGTACGCGGGCATCGGACGCGACAACCGCGACCAGAACGCCGCGATCATCATGCTCGGCATCTGGGTGGTCAGCCTCGCCGTCTACGCGTTGAGCTTCGTCCTGACCCGCGCGTTGTCCCGGTATCGCGAGCTCGCCGCCGACCGCGCCGCCGCATACCTGACGGGACGCCCGTCCGAGCTGGCTTCCGCTCTCGTCAAGCTGTCGGACGGGATGAACCAGATCCCCGACGCCGACATCCGCAAGACGGCCGCCGCCAACGCGTTCGCGTTCGCTCCCGCGTTCAAGTCCGGGTCGAAGGGTGCGGCATTCGCGCGGATCCTGTCGACGCACCCGACCACCGAGCAGCGGCTCGAGCAGCTCTCGAAGATCAGTGCCGAGCTCAGCCGGCAGATCTGACGTCCAGGTCGCCGGCCTCGTCACCCGCGGTGCCGTCGTGCGGGCGGCTGTGAAGCGCCCGCCCGTAGGCTGACGGCATGGGTCTCCTCGACGTCCTGTTCGGTCGCACCAAACCGGTGCGGCCCGACCTCGACAAGCTGTTCAGCGTTCCGGCCGCGGCGGTGACGCTCCAGCTCAACGGCTGGGCGCCGACCGGCATGGGGGCGGTGTGCTTCCGCTCGGCCGAGGGCATCGCGATGACCCAGGTCAGCGGAGACGCCGAGGATCTCGTCGAGATCGGTGGCCGGGAGGTCCAGAAGTCGACGGACGCGTTCGGATTCAGCTGGCTCACCGCGCAGGCGCCGGACGATGATCCCGATCCGACGTCCAGTGTCATCACCGACCTGCACGCGGTGAACAGCTCGCTGGAGGGAGCGGGGTTCGGTTCGCTGCTGCTCTGCTCGCTGATCACGTTCACGTCTGCGACGCCGGGTTCGGCCCAACGGCTGGCGATCGTCTACCTCTACAAGCAGGGCACGTTCTATCCGTTCGCACCCCGCCCGGGTACGTCGAACCAGCGCGACAATGCGATCGAACTGGCTGTGAAGCCGCTGCTGGCGCAGGACCTGCCCGTGGAACCCGAGCTGTCGCGGTGGCTTGCGGTGTGGGGAGCGCCGGGACTGTGAGCACCGGATCGGAGAGCATCGAATCGGAGAGCGCCGCCGAGCTGGTCCGCCGCTTCATGCGCTCGATGGAAGCGCGGGACTGGACGACGCTCGCCAGGGTGATGGCCGCCGACGTCGTCTACGAACTGCCCCAGTCGCGTGAGCGGATCCGTGGCCGCGACCGCTACCTGCAGTTCAACCAGGAGTTCCCGGGCGACTGGCACCTCGAGCCGCGGGTGGTGCTGGCCGACGAGCACCACGGCTGCGCGCTGTTCGACTGGCGGCTCGGCGAGGAGGAGTCGCAGGGAATCGTGTTCTTCGAGTTCGCGGACGGGTTGATCGTGAAGGTCACCGACTTCTGGCCGGAGCCGTACGAGCCGCCGACCGGCCGGGAGCGCCTCGTCGAGCGCTGGTAGCGCCGACGAGCCTCTTCCGAAAGCTATCCGAGGTAGCACCGTCGGTCGTGGGTATGGCGGTTCAGGCGCTGGTAGTGCCGCCTACGGCCATACCGACGCCCGGACGCGCATACCGACGGCGGGCCGCTCCTACCGGCACCTGCCGACCGCATCGGGCCGACTCGCGTCAGTCCTTGCGGGTGTCGCCGGGCAACGACAGCATGCGGTCGAGGGCGACCCGAGCCCAGTGCGACGTGTCCTCGTCCACGACGATCCGGTTGACGACTTCGCCGGCCACCAGGCTCTCCATGGCCCACACGAAGTGCGGCAGATCGATCCGGTTCATCGTCGAGCAGTAGCAGACGGACTGCTCGAGGAAGGAGATCGACTTGTCCGGGTTCTCGTTCGCGAGCCGCTGCACGAGGTTCAACTCGGTCCCGAGTACCCAGGCCGACCCGGCCGGCGCGGCCTCGACGGTCGCGATGATCTTCTCGGTCGAGCCCACCAGGTCGGAGTTCTCGACGACGTCGTAGGTGCACTCGGGATGCACCATCACCGTGACGCCGGGGATCCGGGCCCGGGCCGCGGCGACGTGGGCGGCGGTGAACCGGCCGTGCACCGAGCAGTGCCCGCGCCAGAGCACCATCTTGGCGTCCGTGAGCTGCTGAGTCGTGAGTCCACCACCGGGCCGGTGCGGGTCGTAGACCACACAGTCGTCCAGGCTCAAGCCGAGTTCACGCACGGCCGTGTTGCGGCCGAGGTGCTGATCGGGCAGGAACAGCACCCGCTCGCCGCGCTCGAACGACCACTCGAGCGCCTTGCGTGCGTTCGACGACGTGCACACGGTGCCGCCGTTGCGCCCGGTGAACGCCTTGATGTCGGCGGTGGAGTTCATGTACGTGACGGGGATGGTCGAATCGGCGAGTCCGGCGTCGCTGATGACGTCCCACGCGTTCTCCACCTGGCTGATGGCTGCCATGTCGGCCATCGAGCAGCCGGCGGCGAGGTCGGGCAGGATGACCTGCTGCTGATCGCTGGTCAGGATGTCGGCCGACTCAGCCATGAAGTGCACGCCGCAGAACACGATGTAGGGCGACGCCGGCCGGGCGGCCGCTTCCCGGGCGAGCTTGAACGAGTCCCCGGTGACGTCGGCGAACTGGATCACCTCGTCGCGCTGGTAGTGGTGTCCCAGGACGAACACCCGGTCTCCGAGTGCCTCCTTCGCCGCGCGGGCGCGGGCGACCAGGTCGGGGTCGCTGGCCGGCGGGAGAGCACCCGGGCACTCGACCCCACGTTCGGAATCCGGGTCGGACCGTCGGCCGAGAAGCAACAGCGTGCTGGTGGACAAGGGAACTCCTTCGACGAGCGTGAGCAACCCTTCGAGTGTAGATCGACGCCGCCCGACCGCCGCTCCTGGTCCGCCCGGCCGCATCGGCCCGGCGTCGGCCACAATGGCGCCCGTGCGCATCGTCATCGCCCCGGACAAGTTCGCCGGGACCCTCACGGCAGTCGAGGCGTCGGCGGCGATCGCCGAGGGGTGGGCCGCTCACGCCGCGGTCGACGAGCTCGTCCAGCTGCCGATGAGCGACGGCGGCCCCGGCTTCGTCGACTCGCTGGCCGCCGGTCTGGGCGGCGAGTTGCTCTCGGTGACGGTGTCCGGTCCGGACGGGTCGCCGGTCCCCGCCGCGGTGCTCATGGTGCGCGCCGACGAAGCGGCGACGGACGGCACGCTGGTCAGCGCCTACATCGAGTCCTCGCACGCCTGCGGTCTGCATCTGATCGCCGAGGACGCCCGCGATCCCGGCACGGCCACCAGCTTCGGCGTCGGGGAGCTGATCGCCGCCGCGGTCGACGCGGGCGCTCGCCGGGTGGTCGTCGGGCTCGGCGGCAGCGGGACGAACGACGGCGGCGCCGGCATGCTGCTCGCTCTCGGCGCCGATGCGGAACCGGCCGGCGCCCTGCGTGCCGGCCCGCTCGGGCTGGAGTCGCTCACGGCCGTCGACCTGGCGCCGGTGATCGAGCGACTGGTCGGTGTCGAGGTCCTCGCCGCCTCCGATGTCGACAACCCCCTCCTCGGCCTCCGCGGGGCGACGAACGTGTTCGGCCCGCAGAAGGGCGTGGCCGACCCTGACCTACCCCGGTACGACGCCGCCCTCCAGAAGCTGGCCGAGACGTCCGGGGTGGGCAAGATCACGCACGCGGGCGCCGGTGCCGCCGGGGGTCTGGGCTGGGCGCTGCTCGCGCTGGGCGCCCGTCGGGTCCCGGGCGTCGGGACGGTCGCGGAGGCGCTCGGTCTGTCCGCGGCGGTGCGCAACGCCGACCTGGTGATCTCGGGGGAAGGCTCGTTCGACTCGCAGTCGGCCGGCGGCAAGGTGGTCGTCGGAGTGGCTCGAGCGGCCGAGGCGGCCCTGATCCCCTGCGTGGTCATCGCCGGGCGCGTCGAGGTCGGCAACCGCGAGATGCGCGCGATGGGCGTCTCGTCGGCCTATGCGCTGGTCGACGTGGCCGGTCGCGACCGGGCGTTCGGCCGTCCCGCGGAGGCTCTGGCGGAGACCGCCACGCGGGTGGCGCGGACGTGGTCCCGACGGTGATCCGGTTCGGCCAGGGCGCCGGCTGCAAGGGGGTGTCCGGCTGTGGCACCATGGACACCAGGTATGACATGCCCGCAGGAATGCGGCCGTCGTCGTATCCGTTCACGTTTCAGACCCTGTGTGACTCCATACCCGATCCCCGGGAGACCGCATGAGCGAGACCATCCAGACCGAGGCGCCGGCCACCGGCGTCATCCTCACCGAGACCGCCGCCGAGAAGGTGCGCACGCTGATCGCCGGTGAGGGCCGCGACGACCTGCAGCTCCGCATCCAGGTGCAGCCGGGTGGGTGCTCGGGCCTGCGCTACCAGCTCTACTTCGACGAGCGTCATCTCGACGGCGACGTCGTCCACGACTTCGACGGTGTCGAGGTCGTCGTCGACCGTATGAGCGCGCCGTACCTCGGTGGTGCCTCGATCGACTTCGTCGACACCATCGAGAAGCAGGGCTTCACCATCGACAACCCCAACGCCACGGGCTCCTGCGCCTGCGGCGACAGCTTCCACTAGGTCGTCCGCTCGAAAGCTGGGCCGGCGCGACGCCAATCGGCGGTCACCCCTCGGGGTGGCCGCCGATTTCCGTCGCAAGCGTGCGGATCGGTCAGACGCCGCTCTCGGCCGTCACCGACATCCGGCGCAGCAGCGTGCCGGCGATGAGTCCGAGCTGCTCGAGGCGCCAGGTCTCGGACTGATGGAACTCCGGGCCGCCGCGTCGATAGAGCAGCGCCGCGAGATCGGTGCCGTGGAGCGGGAGCACGACGATGGCCCCGTCGTCGTCGGACCAGTTCGCGAGCCGGAGCGGGAGTGCGCGCGGCAGGTGCTCGGGTGGTGGTGCGCCGACGCTGGTGGCGATCACCGTCGGCGTCTCGCTGTCGTCGAACCGGACGACGACTGCCCAGTCGCCGCCGAAGGCGGCCGGCATCGCGTCGGCCAGGGTGTGTGCGAGCGACTGGGGTCGGGCCACGAGTTGCGCGGCGAGGTCGAGGTCGCCGTGCCCGGTCAGCGGCGGGGCCGGGCAGGCGACACCGGTGACGCGGACTCCGCGGAGTGCATTCAGTGAGTCGACCGTCTGGCCGACGTGAGCGGCGTCCACGACGTCGAGGTAGAGCTCGTCGAGCGCCCGGCCACCCTCACTCTGCATGACCGAGACCTGGATGACATCGGCTTTGACGTTTCCGACGGCGGCCGCGATCCGGGCCAGCGAGCCGGTCCGGTCGGGCAGACTGATGCGAAGACGGGCGAGCACGCGCAACCTCCGACGGTCAGAGCTGATGGACGCGTCAGCGCGCCTCCACGGCGTCGGGATGGGCCGGCCGATGATGGCCGCCGACGTTGCCGCTCAGCGTGCGCTGAGCCGATTGCGCGCAGGTTTCCGGCGGAGGTCGTCCGTGCTACGGCGTCACGGATCGATCATGTCGATGACACTGCGCTACGACGCGTGACGGGCCGGTGGCCACCTCAGAGGAGGTGACCACCGGCCCGCGCGTCCGTGCAGAGCCGGTGTCCGCCGACGTCAGCCGATGTGCACGCCCTGCAGCTCCTCGCGTGCCGCCAGCTCCTCGTGCTTGACGTTGAGGGCCAGCAGCGTCACGACGCCTGCCACCACGAGCATCCCGGTACCGACGAGGAAGCCACGCGTGGAGGCGTCGGTCTGGGCGATCAGCGGGATCAGCTGGGACGACTGCTTCAGCTGGTCCGGCGTCATCGACGACGCGTGCGCCTGGAGGCTGGCTCCGAGGTCCGCGGCGCTGCTACGGAAGGCGTGCGAGAACACCGTGGTCAGCGCGGCGAGGCCGATGGCTCCACCGATCTGCTGGGCCGTGTTGAGGGCTGCCGAGGCGGCCCCGGAGTCCTCGTCGTCGACCCCGGCCACTGCGGTGAGCGTCAGCGGGACGAAGGTGAGGCCCATCCCGACCGCCAGCACGATGATCCAGGGAAGCAGATCGGAGGCGTAGCTGCTGCCGATCGTCAGGTGGGTGAAGCCCCACATGCCGGTCGCCGCGAGCAACGCACCCGGCCCGGAGATCCACCGCGCGTCGATCCGACTGGCGAGCGACGACGCGATCCCGGCACCCAGCACCATGGCCGCAGAGAACGGAAGGAACGCGAGACCGGCCTTCAGCGGGCCGTAACCGAGCACCTGCTGGATGTAGAGGCCGAGGAAGTAGAACATCGCGAACATGCCGGCGCCGACGACGAGCATGACGAACAGGCTCACGCCGCGGGTGCGGTCCGCGATGATGCGGATCGGCAGCAGGGCGTGCGGGTTGCGCCGCTCGACGACGACGAAGCCGACGAGCAGGATGACGCCACCGATGAGCGAGCCGATGGTGATCGGCGAGGTCCACCCGCCGGTGGGCGACGCGGCGTGGGTCAGGCCGTAGACGATGCCCACGAGGCCGAGCGTCCCGGTGATGGCGCCGACGAGGTCGAAGCTGCCCTCGGACCGGTCGGACTCGACGAGGACGCGCGGTGCCAGGAAGGCGACCAGCAGGCCGATCGGCACGTTGATGAAGAACGTCCAGCGCCAGTCGTACTCGGTCAGTGCGCCACCCAGGATGAGGCCGACGGCAGCACCGACACCCGACATGGCGGCGTAGACGCCCATGGCCCGGTTGCGGTCCTTGCCCGCCGGGAAGGTCGTGGTGATCAGCGCCAGCGCCGCGGGGGAGGCCAACGCGGCACCCATGCCCTGGACGATGCGGGAGGTGATCAGCATGCCTTCGTTGACGGCCAGCCCGCCCGCGAGCGAGGCCGCGGCGAAGAGCAGCACGCCGGTGACGAACATCTTGCGCCGGCCCAGGAGGTCGCCGAGGCGCCCGCCGAGGAGGAGCAGGCTGCCCAGCGCGAGTGCGTACGCGTTGACGACCCAGGACAGGTTGGACTCCGAGAAGCCCAGCGCGGTCTGGATGTGGGGGAGTGCGATGTTCACGATCGTGCCGTCGAGCACGATCATCAACTGGGCGCCACCGATGATGGCGAGGGCGAGGCCGAGGCCGCGGCGGCGAGGGCGCTCGCTCACGTCCTCAGGCTCGGGGGTGACCGTGAGGTCGGCGACGGTTGACATGTCGGTGGTGCCTTTCTCGGGAGGTGCGGGAACGTGCTCGGGGGGCCGCAGGGCGTGCGAGAGCACCCGATCGGCTGTACAGGTTTGGAGATTCCGCGACCGGACGACGTCGTGCCGGTCGGCGGAGGGGCGCTGCTACGTCAGGACAGAGTGGCCGCGCAGGCGGGGATCACGATGTCGTCGACGATCGAGAGGACACCCGCCCGGTCGATCTCGCGACCGAACACGATGGCCTCGTTGATACACATGGCCGGCAGGATCATCGAGAGCTGGCGCAGGTTCGCATCGGCGCCGATCTCACCCCGCTCCTGGGCCCGGCGGAAGATCTCGAAGCCGCGCTCGAGGCTCGGTTCGAGATAGCGGGTCCGGAACGCCTCGTTCAGATCGGCGTCGCGGTGCAGTGCGGTGACGAGGGATCCGATGAGCGTGGGGAGATCCGAGGTGAGCCCACGGTCTTCGCAAGCTCCGGTGACGAGGTCGCCGCGGAGGGTGCCGGTGTCCGCGACGGCCGCGGGATTGCTGCAGAAGCGGCTGGCCACGGCGTCGACCACGAGAGCGGCCTTCGTCGACCACTTCCGGTAGAGCGTGGCCTTGCTGGCCCGGACGTCGGCGGCGACGGCGTCGAAGGTGAGCTTGTCGTATCCGACCTCGACGACGAGACGGATCACCGCCTCGTAGATCTCCGTCTCGCGATCGCCCTCGACGCGCGGCCGCGCGACGGGTTCGGTCGACGTGATGGTCATAGCTGGACCGTCCTCGGAGAAGTGGCGAGCGGGGAAAACGATGAAACGAAACTGTTTCGTTTCATCAAGGTACTCACCGCTCGCCACCGATGTCCAGCTCGATTCGTGTGATCCGGCCGACGCTATGGACGACCGGAGCCCGGGGCATCGGCCGTCGTGTCGGAGATCACGGGAAGGTCACCGCCGGGGTTCAGGACCTGAAGATCGTCGCCGACAGGTCCGGCATCGGCGCGCCGTGACCCGAGCCGTCGGCGTCGAACCGGTCGAGGGGGTGGATCGGGCGTACGACGTGTTCGTAGTCCAGGGCGAGCAGATCCTGGTTGACACCGCCGGGCGTCAGCGCCAGGAGGTGGTCGGCCGCCGCGGCGTAGAGGTCGGGCTGGAGGTAGCCGATCTTCACGGCGACGAGGTCGGCGTCCGCCGGCTCGAGCCCGAGCACCTGGAAGTCCTTGACGTAGTGGAAGGCCGCGCGCCGGGTCGTGAGGATCGCGGCCACGCCGCCCGATCGGACGACGGCGATCGGGCCGGAGCGCTCGTGCTCGGTGATGCTCTCGACGACACCGGAGAGCCCGACCGGGTCGCTGCCGCCGAACTGTCCGCCGACCTCGAGCTCGACGTGCGCTCCGACGCCCGCGGCCACGCACTGCGCGACCGCCTCGGTGGCCACACAGCTGGCCCAGAGCGCTGTCTTCGCCCCGGATGCGAGGTCGGGATGGGCGAGCAGCCGGCCGAGGAACCAGGCGACGTCGTCGGATCCGCCGCCGGTCGGGTTGTCGCCCGAATCGCTCACGAAGAACGGGCGGGCCGTGCTCGCGAGGGCGCGTTCGATGCAGGCGTCCGGCTCGTCGGCCGGCGCGCAGAACACGAACTCGTCGCGGGCACCGAACCAGGCCGTCGCCACTCGCTCGGCCTCCGCGGCCACGGCCGCCTCGTCGCTGCCGTGCGCGACGACGGCGGCAGCCGATCGCGCCTCGTCCGCCCAGGCATAGCCGACCCACAGCGAGGCGTCGGTGACGCCGTCGGGGTGCTGGTCGTCGGCGAGCGTCGCGTAGATCGAGCTGGCCGGCTCGATCCGGGTGCTCGTCATCTCACCCGGCAGCATCACCGGCACCCGCACCCAGGCCCGCACCGGTCGGGACCCGCTGCTGAGGTAGGCCGCAAGGTCTCGGCAGACCCGTTCGCGCGTCTCCAGGTAGTCCTCGTGTGGCGCCGTGCGGTAGCAGGACAGCACGTCGACCTTCTCCGCGAGGTCGCGTGAGACCTGGCCGTGGAGATCCATCGAAGCGGCCAGCATCACCCCGGAGCCGTCGTTCGACGTCCCGACGATCGAGCGGATGCGGTCGACGAAGTCGACCTCGGCGTCGAAACGGCCGACGACGTTCATGGCCCCGTGCAGGTCGAGGTAGACGGCCTGGAAGGGCTCCTGGGTGTGCGCCGCGTCGATGAGGTCGAGCATCGATCCGACGAGCGACTCGTAGGTCTCCGGCAGCACTGGGCCGCCGGGCATGGCGCGAGCCGCCATCAGCGGGATGAATTCCACATCGGGCAGCGCGTCGAAGCGCCAGTCGGTGAGGAACGGGAACCGCTCGGCCAAGTCGATGCCGTGCGTGACGTGGAAGTCGTCGTCACCGGTGAGCTGCGGGGTGAACGTGGAGGACTCGGTGCCGATACCGACGATGGCGACGCGGAAGGTCATGGGGTGGTGGGGTCCTCTCGGGGGAATCGAGTGAATACAGCTTCAGAGGGAGTACAGCGTCAGAGGGAGTACAGCGCAGTTGCGTTACCGGCGAAGATCGCGGACCGCTCGTCGTCGGTCAGCTGCGCGGTCAGGGCGTCGGCGGCGTTCACCCAGCCGGCGTAGTCCGTTCGCAGGAGGCAGACCGGCCAGTCCGAGCCGAACAGCAGCCGGGCCGGACCGAAGATGGCCAGGAGATGGTCCACGTAACGGCGCAGGTGCTCGGCCGTCCAGGCGGGGGTGTCCTCGGTGACCAGTCCCGGAGAGCTTGCAGACCACGTTGGGGCGCGCGGCGAGGGCTGGCGAGGTCGTCGGCCCAGGGCTGCCAGCCGTCGGTCGCGATGAACGGCTTGCTCGCGTGGTCGAGGACGAACGACACCTCCGGCAGCGCGGAGACGAGCTCGACCGCGGCCGGAAGCTGGGACGGGATCGTCAGCAACTCGTAGACCAGACCGGCGGCACCGACGGCGCGCACCCCGTCGATCACCTCGGGCCTGGCCAGCCAGCGGTCGTCCGGCTCACTCTGGGCGCCGTGCCGGATCGCGCGCAGATAGGACCCGCCCGGCAGGTCGCGCAGCCGGGCGAGCTCGTCGCGCACGCCTTCGTCGGTGAGGTCGACCCAGCCGGTGACGGCGCCGATGAGCGGCGTCAGGTCGGCCACCCCGAGGAACTCTTCCGTCTCGAGCACTTCGTGGACGGTCTGGACGAGCACGGTGGCGCGCACGCCCGTGCCGGCCACCGCGTCGCTGAGGTCCTCGGTGGTGAACGAGCGGCGGATCGGCGTCATCTCCTCGCCGATCAGCCAGTCCGGCACGACCGGTTCGACGGTCCAGAGGTGGTGATGGGCGTCGACGCGGTCGATCATGAGGTGGCTCCTCCGTGGTGGCGGCTCAGGTGCAGCTGGATGTCGACGTGGGCGTCGGCGCGGGCAGCGGTGATCTCGACCCGGACGTCGACGGCCGTCACCGGCTCGGCCAGCCGCAGGATCCGTTGGTAGCCGATCGTCGACACGCTGGCGATCTCTCGCCATATCGTGCCGTCCGCGGTCGCGGTGACGACAGCCGCCTCGACCTGCTGACCGTCGGCCGCGATGTCCTCGCTGAGGATCACCCGGTCGAACGTGACCGCTTCACCGGCAGCCGCCTCGCGCACGTCGCCGGGCAGATCTGCGTCGACCAGGGCGCGGAAGCCCCGCAGGGAATCGACGTCTGCGTCGTCGAAGCGGCCGGCCGGATTCGGTGGCACGTTGAGCAGCAGCACGGCGTTGCGGCCGACGCTGGCGTGGTAGATCTCGAGCAGGTCCGCCGGCGATTTGGGTTCCTCGTCCGGGTGGTAGAACCAACCGGGCCGGATGCTGACGTCGGCCTCCGCCGGCCACCAGCTCATCCCGTCCGCCCCGGCCTCGGCGGCCACCGCCAGCGCGTCGCGTGAGCCGACGTCGGGCAGCGTCTCGTCGATCGCCACCCCCCGCCGGCGACCCGTCCACGACGTCGGCACGACCGACCACTCGTGATCGGCCCGGGCCAGTCCGTCCTCGTTGCCGACCCAGCGCGCGTCCGGCGCCTTGTCGTCCAGGACGGTGTCCGGTGACAGTTCGCGGACCAGCCGGCACCAGCTGTCGACGTCGTAGTTCTCCACCCGGTCGTCGGGGACGTGACCGTTGGCGCCGTCGAACCAGACCACGTCGATCGGGCCGTACCCGGTCAGCACCTCGTACAGCTGGTCGAGCATGTACGTGCCGTAGTCGGTGGCCGGCAGTTCGAATCGCGGCCCGTCCACCGAGCGGTCGTCGTCGGCGACCGGGCTGGGGATCGACCGCATGGTCCGCGCGCTCCCGTTGGCGTACCGGCCGAAGCGGAACTCGTGCTCGTCGGCCGGCGAGATGTAGACGCCGACGCGAAGGTCGTGCCGGCGGCACGCGTCGGCGAACTCCCGCAGCACGTCCCCCTGCCCGTCGCGCCATGCGGACGCCCGGACGCTGTGATCGGTGTAGCGCGTGGGATAGAGGACGAAGCCGTCGTGGTGCTTGATCGTGAGGATCGCGAGCCGGCATCCGGCCGCCGCGAGTTCCCGGGCCCACTGGTCGCAGTCGAGTTCGGCCGGATCGAAGATCGACGGATCCTCCAACCCGTCGCCCCACTCGTGCCCGGTGTAGGTGTTCACCCCGAAGTGGAGGAACGCGGTGACCTCGAGTCGCTGCCAGGCGAGTTGACGGGCGGCCGGCCGCAGCCCGACCCCGGCGGCGAGGAGAGCGTCGGCGGTGACAGGACCGTCGACGAGCACGGTCTGCCCGAGCGCGACCTCGTCGGTCACGTCGGTGTCGGGGGCGCGCATCGAGGTCGGGTGGGAGATCGACGGATCCATGGGCGTCTCCTCGGCATCTGGTCGGTCGAGCGGTCGAGCGGCGACGCTCGTCGGAGGACGTTCGCGGCCAACCGGCACGAGATTCCGGCCTGCCCGACCGGAGATCCTATAGGGTTTGCCACGCAGTGACGGCGTCCCGCATCAGGGGCGGGAACGTCCGCCCAGACCCGCGGGAGGTGCATGATGCCGGCGCTCGCCGACGACGTGTACGAGTCGATCAAGGCGTTGCTCATGGACAACCAGATCGCTCCCGGCGCCCGCCTGACCATAGACGGGCTGGCCCGCGATCTGAAGGTGTCCCAGACGCCGGTACGGGAGGCGCTCGCGGCGCTGGAAGCCGATGGACTGACGGTCAAGGAGTACAACCGGAGCTACCGGGCGACCGAGCTGATCACGCTCGAGGGCTTCGAGGATCTGTACGAGTTCCGCATGCAGATCGAACCGTGGGCGGCCGCGAACGCCGCGACCCGGGCGAGCGAACTGCAGGTCCTGGCGCTACGTCGCATCCTCGACGAACTACCGCCGGCTCCCCACGACGGCCGATACCACGACTACCGGACCTTCACCGAGAACGACCAGGTGTTCCACCGGCACATCCACGTGTGCTCGGGCAACACCGCCCTCCCGGTCGCGTTCGAGCGGCTCAACGTCCACCTGCAGATGTTCCGGCTCTACTACGGCAGCGGCATCGGGACCGAGGCGGTACGCGAGCACCAGGCGATCGCGCGCGCGATCGCCGACCGGGACCGCGACGCGGCCGCCGAGGCGATGCGCGCCCACCTGACCGAGTCGCGCGATCGGCTGCTCCCCGTGTTCGCCGACTTCGTCGCCGGCGCGCGCTCGGACGTCGCCGTCGAGAGCTCCGCCTGAGTCCGTCTGACTGCCCGCCCACCGCCTGTCCCCGGTCCATCGCATTCCCGTCCATCCCACCGCCGTCGTTCCCGACGGCCATGCGAAAGGCAGCTGCATGAGGTTCGTCCGTCTCGGCGCATCCGGCCACGAGATCCCTGCCGTCCTCGTCGACGGTCGTCACCACGACATCCGACCGGTGCACCCCGACATCGACCCGTCGTTCTTCGCCTCCGACGGGGTGACCCGCGTCCGCACGGCACTGGCCGACGGGACGCTGCCCGTCCTCGACCTCCCCGACGGGACGCGGGTGGGTTCGCCCGTGGCCCGGCCCGCGGCCGTCGTCTGCATCGGCATGAACTACGCGGCCCACGCGGCCGAGTCGGGCAACCTGCCGCCCGCACAGCCCGTGCTCTTCTACAAGCATCCGAACACCGTCGTCGGGCCCGATGACGCGGTGCGGATCCCGCGCGGTGCGCTCAAGACCGACTGGGAGGTCGAGCTCGGCGTCGTGATCGGGTCCCGCGTCCGCTACCTCGACTCACCGGACGACGCCGCTGCGCACATCGCCGGCTACGTCGTCAGCAACGACGTCTCCGAGCGTGCGTTCCAGCAGGAGGTCTCGGGTGGGCAGTGGTCGAAGGGGAAGGCGTGCGAGACGTTCAACCCCCTCGGGCCGGAGCTGGTCACGGCCGACGAGGTCGGGGACCCGCAGGACCTCAGGCTCCGGTCGTGGGTGAACGGCGAACCCCGGCAGGACTCCTCGACGGCCGACATGGTCTTCGGCGTGAACGAGATCATCCACCATCTCTCGCAGTTCATGGTGCTCGAACCGGGTGACATCGTGAACACCGGGACACCCGAGGGCGTCGCCTTGTCCGGCCGGTTCCCGTACCTGAAGGCCGGCGATGTGATGGAGCTCGAGATCAGCAAGCTCGGCCGCCAGCGACAGGCGCTGGTCGCGTGGGACGCGCAGGGGCCGGGAGCATGAGCGTCATCGTGGCCGTCGACGCCGTGGACCTCCGGTTCCCGACGTCGATCGACCTGTCCGGCTCGGACGCGATGAACCCCGACCCGGACTACTCGGCGGCCTACGTCGTCCTCCGGACCGACGATCCCGACGGCCACGAGGGACACGGCTTCGTGTTCACGATCGGACGCGGGAACGACGTCCAGACCGAGGCGATCGCCGCGCTGGCGCCGAACGTGATCGGCCGCGACGTCGACGAGCTCTGCGCGAACCTCGGGCCGTTCTCGGCGTCGCTGATCTCGGACTCCCAGTTCCGCTGGCTGGGTCCCGAGAAGGGCATCATGCACATGGCGATCGGCGCGATCGTCAACGCCGCCTGGGATCTCGCGTCCCGTCGCGCCGGGTTGCCGCTGTGGAAGTTCCTCGCGCGGATGAGCCCCGAGCAGATCGTCGACCTGGTCGACTTCCGGTACCTCAGCGATGCCCTCACCCCGGCACGTGCCCTGGAGATCCTGCAGGCGGCCGAGCCGGGCAAGGCCGCGCGGATCGCGGCGCTGGAGGCGTCCGGCATCCCCGGGTACACCACGACGCCCGGCTGGCTGGGGTACCCGCGGGACAAGGTCGTGCGGCTGGCCAAGGAGGCCGTGGCCGACGGCTTCACCCAGATCAAGCTGAAGGTCGGCGCGTGATGTCGACGACGACCGGATGCGCCTCGCGGCAGCCCGCGAGGCCGTCGGGCCGGACGTGAAGATCGCCGTCGACGCCAATCAGATCTGGGACGTCGACGAGGCGATCGCCTGGGTCGGCCGGCTGGCCGAGTTCGACCTCGCCTGGATCGAGGAGCCGACCATCGCCCGACGACATCCTCGGTCACGCGGCCATCCGCCGCGGCCTCGGCGGGATCCGGGTCGCGACCGGCGAGCACGCCCAGAACCGCGTCATCTTCAAGCAGCTCCTGCAGGCCGAGGCGATCGACGTCATGCAGATCGACGCCGCGCGGGTCGGCGGGGTGAACGAGAACGTGGCGAACCTGCTGCTCGCGGCCGAGTTCGGTATCCCGGTCTGCCCGCACGCCGGCGGCGTCGGGTTGTGCGAACTCGTCCAGCACCTGTCGTTCTTCGACGCGGCCGCCGTGGCGGGGGAGTCGACCGAGCGGCGCATCGAGTTCGTGGGACATCTGCACGAGCACTTCGTCGACCCGGTCGTCATCTCGGACGGCAACTACATGGCGCCGACGGCACCGGGGTTCTCCGCGCAGATCAAGGACGAGGCGTTCGCCGTCTACGCGTTCCCGGCCGGGACCTACTGGGCGACCGGCGAGCGCTGACGGGCCGGCAGCTCACGCCGATCGCCGGACGGTGATCCGCGTGGCGCCGTCGGGCAGCGTGACCGAGCCGAGGAACGCATGGCCGCGCATCCGTGCGTACGCGGCGACGTCACCGGGGGCGGCCGGGTCGTCCGCGTCGACGGCGACCTCGGCGCCGACCGGTGCGCGCAGGACGGCCTTGGCCAGTTCGATCACCGGCGCTGGGCAGGGCATGCCCCGGCAGTCGAGGACCTCGCCGCCGGACGCCTCGGGCACCGAGGCCGATCCTCCTGGTCCCCCTGACCCGCCTGATCCACCGAGGACTGCCTCGTGATGGGCCCGCACCGCAGCGACCACGCCGGGCAGCGTGTCGATGAGCGCATCGATGTCGGCTCGGGTGCTGCCGCGATGCAGGGATACGCGGACGTTGCCGTGGGTGAGGACGCCCATGGCCACGAGCACGTGGCTCGGTTCGAGGGTGCTCGACGTGCACGACGAGCCCGAGGAGACGGACAGTCCGGCGCGGTCGAGTTCGGTGACGAGAGCCTCCCCGTCGACCCCGAGGAACGACACGGTCATCAGGTGGGGGAGCGAGTCGACCGGGTCGCCGACCACCTGAGCGTCCGGCAGGGCGGCGAACCGCTCGCGCAGCTCGGCGATCCAGGCTCGGTCCCGCACCGCCAGCTCGCGTCGTTCCTGCTCCCGAGCGTCGAGCGACGCCGCGGCCGCGAGAACCGCCGGCAGGTCGGGCATGCCCACCTCGACCCCGGCCAGCCCGCCGGTGTTCCGCTGATCGGTCGGCCACGCCGGCTCGAACCTCGTGCCGCGCCGTACCGCCAGCACCCCGACACCGGCCGGCCCGCCCCACTTGTGCGCACTGGCGCTGAGGACCTGCCAACCGTCGGGGAGGTCGTCGCGGCCGAGCGTCTGGGCCGCGTCGACCAACAACGGGACGCGGTGCGCGCGCGAGTCCGACGACGCGCCGATGGACGGCCGGCGATCCGCGAGAGCGTCGGCGACCTCACCGACGGGCTGCCGGGTCCCGACCTCGTGGTTGGCGGACTGGAGGCAGGCGAGCACGGTCCCGGCCTCGCGCGACGGCATCCGCGAACGCGGCGGCGTCGACGCGGCCGTGCTGGTCGACCGCGATCGACGTACCCGGGGCACCGGTCGCGAACCGCACCGCCTCGAAGACCGACGAGTGTTCGACCGCGCTGACGACGACCCTGGCTCCGCGGCGCTGCGACGCTCGCAGGACTCCGAGGACACCGGCGTGGACGGCGGCCGTCCCGGACGGTGTGAACGCCGTCTCGTCGGCCCGTACGCCGAGGTGACCGGCGACGATCTCGCGGGCCCGGTCGAGCAGGAGCCGCGCCTGCCTGCCCTCGCGGTAGAGCCGGCTCGGATCTCCCCAGCCGTCCGCCAGCGCCGACAGCAGGACCTCGCGCGCGGCCGGGTGAAGCGGCTCGGTCGACGCGGCGTCGAGGTAGCCGGCGGGGGACGTACCGGGGGAGTCCATCGCGGCACAACGTAACCCGGCTCGCCGAGACGGCGGGCCGGCGAGACCGCGATGGACGCGCCGAGCACCTCCCGGTGATCGGACCCGCCCGCTGCGGTACGTTTTCCCAGCGAGAGTCGAGGGGCACGCCGTCGCTGCTTCCAGCTCGACCGGATCGAGAAAGGGCGCTGCGTCTTGACCACCCACCACGTACTCCGGGCTACGACCGCCCGCCGGGCTCGACGCGTCGGCCTCGGCGTGGTCGGTGCCGCTGCGGTACTGGCGACGTCGGGTTGCTCGGCCCAGGAGTTCGAGCGGCTCGGGATGCCCGAGCCCGCCACCGACCGTGCCGTCTACACGCTCTCCCTCTGGCAGGGCGCGTGGATCGCGGCGCTGGCTGTGGGCGTGCTGGTGTGGGGGCTGATCCTGTACGCGGCGTTCAAGTTCCACCGCAAGAAGGGCGACGGCGTCCCGAACCAGGTGCGCTATCACCTGCCGATGGAGATCCTGTACACGTTCGTGCCGTTCGTGATCGTCGGGGTGCTCTTCTACTTCACGGTGCGCGACCAGAACAAGATCCTCTCCACGGCCGGTCCCGAACCGCATGCGGTCACGGTGGTCGGCCAGCAGTGGAGCTGGACCTTCAACTACTTCGAGGAAGACAAGATCGGGGCGGTCGTCTACGACGAGGGCAACCCGTCGCGGCTGCCCGAACTGTGGCTCCCGATCGATCAGAAGGTCGGGATCACGCTGCACTCGCCCGATGTGGCGCACTCGTTCTTCGTACCGGCGTTCCTGTTCAAGATGGACGTTCTCCCGGGCAAGGACAACTACTACCAGTTCACGCCGACCAAGCTCGGCACCTTCCAGGGCAAGTGCGCGGAGATGTGCGGCGCCTACCATTCCCGGATGCTCTTCGTGGTGAGGGTGGTCACCCCGGCGCAGTACGAGGCGCACCTGGAAGTGCTGAAGGCCAAGGGTCAGATCGGCCCGTCGCTCGGTGGCGAACGCAGCCACACGGTGGCCGGCATGGGGACACAGGAGATCGCGCAATGACGACGCTCAGCGGCGAGGCCCTCACGCGCAACACCGCCGAGACCGCGGACGGTCTGCGGGTCCGGCCACGCACCAAGGGCCAGATCGCCGTCGAGTGGATGACGACGACCGACCACAAGAAGATCGGCATCCTCTACCTGGCCACGTCGTTCGGTTTCTTCCTCGTCGGCGGCGTGATGGCGCTGATCATGCGGGCGGAGCTCGCGCGCCCGGGCATGCAGATCCTCGGCGCCACCAAGGGCGAGGAGATCTACAACCAGCTCTTCACCATGCACGGCACGATCATGCTGCTGCTGTTCGCGACCCCGCTGTTCGTCGGGTTCGCGAACTTCATCATGCCGCTGCAGATCGGCTCGCCGGACGTCGCGTTCCCGCGGCTGAACATGTTCGGCTACTGGCTGTTCCTCATCGGCGGATTGATCGTGCTGTCGGGGTTCCTCACCCCCCAGGGTGCGGCCGACTTCGGCTGGACGGCCTACGCGCCGCTCTCGGACGCCGTGCGCTCGCCGAGCCTCGGCGGTGACCTCTGGATCATCGGGCTCTACCTCGTCGGTCTGGGTACGATCCTCGGCGCGGTGAACTTCGTCACCACGATCGTGACGATGCGCGCACCGGGCATGACGCTGTTCCGGATGCCGATCTTCACCTGGAACATCCTGGTCACGTCGCTGCTCGTGCTGATCGCGTTCCCGATCCTGGCCGGCGCGCTGCTGATGCTGGAGGCCGATCGTCAGTTCGGGGCGCACGTCTACGACGCGTCGACCGGCGGAGCCCTGCTCTGGCAACACCTGTTCTGGTTCTTCGGGCACCCCGAGGTCTACATCATCGCGCTGCCGTTCTTCGGGATCATCACCGAAGTCCTGCCGGTGTTCAGCCGCAAGCCGATCTTCGGCTACGTCGGCCTGGTCATCGCGACGCTCAGCATCGCGGCCCTCTCGGTGGCGGTGTGGGCGCACCACATGTTCGTGACGGGCAGCGTCAACCTGCCGTTCTTCTCGTTCATGACCTTCCTCATCGCCGTGCCGACCGGGGTCAAGTTCTTCAACTGGATAGGCACGATGTGGGGCGGGTCGCTGGTCTTCGACACGCCCATGCTCTGGGCGATCGGATTCCTCATCACCTTCCTGTTCGGCGGCCTGACCGGCGTCATCCTCGCGTCGCCGCCGCTCGACTTCCACATCAGCGACACGTACTTCGTCGTGGCCCACTTCCACTACGTGGTGTTCGGCACCGTCGTGTTCGCCATGTTCGCCGGCTTCTACTACTGGTGGCCGAAGTTCACCGGGCACATGCTCGACGAGACCCTCGGCAAGATCCACTTCTGGACCCTGTTCATCGGGTTCCACACCACGTTCCTGGTCCAGCACTGGCTCGGCGTCGAGGGGATGCCGCGGCGCTACGCCGACTACCGGGCCGAGGACGGGTTCACCGACGCTCAACACGGTGTCGACGATGGGGGCGTTCCTGCTGGGGATGTCGACGCTCCCGTTCCTGTTCAACGTCTGGCGCTCGTTCCGCACTCCGAAGGTGACCGTCGACGACCCGTGGGGTTGGGGCAGATCGCTCGAGTGGGCCACGTCCTGCCCGCCGCCGCGCCACAACTTCGAGCGGCTGCCACGCATCCGTTCCGAGGCGCCGGCCTTCGATCTCCATCATCCCGACATCGCTCAGATGGAGATGGCGCAGAACGACCGGGGCGACGAGACCTACGCCGACGGGCCGGAGATCACGGGACGCAGCGAACTCCTCGCCGAGAACGCCGGCGGAGACACGCCGGGCGGCGGATCGACCAGTGGGGACGCAGGAAAGGACGGGCGCGCGTGAAGACCACCGCCACGGTGATGTTCATCATGACGATCTTCTTCGCCATCGTCACGCCCATCTACTGGTTCATGTCGAAGGACCCGACCGGGACGACCGCACTGGTGCTCACGATCCTCCTGGCGGCCCTGGTGACGTTCTACCTGCTCGTCCAGGCCCGTCGGTTGCCCCCGCAGCCGGAAGACGACCACGATGGTGAGATCGCCGACGTGGCCGGCGAGTACGGGTTCTTCAGCCCGTACTCGTGGTGGCCGCTCGCCCTCGCGCTGTCGCTCGCCGTGGTGGCACTGTCGCTCGCCTTCGGCTTCTGGCTGATGCTGATCGGCATCGGGATCGGCACGTTCTCCCTGCTCGGCTGGGTGTACGAGTACTACCGCGGGGTACACGCGCACTGAGCTCCAGGACGCCGATGCTCATGGTCGGTGAGAAGTTGGCCGCCCGTCACGTCGCCCTCATCACGATGTGTTGAAGCCGTGGTGACGCTGTGCGCGGGGTAAACTCCGGGTCGGCCGACAACCACGGGAGTACCGCCATGACCACACCTTCGCGACGCCTGCGCGCGTTTGCGCGCAGCCGCATCGTCGGAGTTGCGATCGTCGCGACCGGCACGGCGCTGGCCCTGGCGGGCTGCAGCATGATCGGCGGCCCGGGCACCACGACGGCCGGTGACACACCGGCGACGCCGTCAGCCGAGGCCACCGCCACGACCTCCCCGACGCCGACTCCCAGCCCGAAACCGACCCCGACGGGCTGGATCGTGATCAAGGCGGGTGACTCCGTCGAGAACGCGGCGAAGATCGACATCACCACCCCGATCACAGTGGCGGCGTCGAAGTCGACGCTGACATCGGTCAAGGTCACCGGCAGCAACGACACCACCGTGACCGGCGCCTACAACGCGGACCACACGGTGTGGACGACCGGCTCCGGCGCGGTCCTCAGCCCGAGCACCACCTACACGGTCAAGGCCGCGGGCAAGGGCACCGACGGCCTGAAGACCACGAAGACCACCACGTACACGACCAAGACCATGGCCGTGATCGGCTCGGACATCACGCCCGAGGACGGCGAGACGGTCGGGATCGGGATGCCGATCATCGTCCGCTTCAGTGCGCCGATCACGAACAAGGCCGACGTGGAGAAGAACCTCGTCGTCACGTCGTCCAGCAAGGTGGCGGGATCGTGGAACTGGTTCTCCGCGTCCGAGGTGCACTACCGCACCCAGCGCTACTGGCCGGCCGGCACGAACGTCACACTGAAGATGAACCTCAAGGGCGTCGTGGGCAGCAAGTCCGGCGTCTTCATCACGGACAAGGTCAAGACGTTCCACGTCGGTACCGCCCATCTGAGCAAGGTCGACCTCAAGACCCACACTCTGAAGTACTACGTGAACGGGAAGCTCGCCCGCACGATCCCGATCACCGGCGGCAAGAAGGGCTGGGAGACGCGGAGCGGCGTCAAGCTCGTGCTCGAGCGTCGCACCGACATCAACATGCGCTCAGCGTCCGTCGGCGTCAGCGACAAGGACAGCGCCGACTACTACGACCTCGAGATCAAGTACGGCCTCCGGGTGACCTGGACGGGTGAGTTCCTCCACTCGGCGCCGTGGTCGATCGCGGCTCAGGGGCACGCGAACACGAGCCATGGGTGCGTCGGGATGAGCGTGGCGAACACGTACTACATCTGGAAGGACGCCATGCGCGGCGACCCGGTCGAGACCACGGGCTCGACGAAGTACATGCCGGTGGCGGGCAACGGGTGGGGCGACTGGAACATGTCCTGGTCCGCGTGGCAGGCCGGCAGCGCGCTCTGAGCGGCGAGCGACTCGGCTGGATCGACGCCCGCGACTACGCGATCGCTGCTGCCGCCGCGCCCGGCCGGACGATCCTCGGACTGTGTGGGGCACCCGGGGCGGGTAAGTCGACGCTGGCGAACGCGCTCGTCGCCGAGGTGGAGGCTGCGGTGCCCGGCGCGTGTGTGCTCGTGGGGATGGACGGGTGGCACCTGGCGCACGAGGCTCTCCTGGCCCGCGGCACCGCCGCACGCAAGGGTGCTCCCGACACGTTCGACGGCGCCGGCTACGTCGACGCGCTTCGCCGCATCCGCCGGCAAGGCCAGGGCGATCCCTCGATCTGGCTTCCGGAGTTCCGGCGCGACATCGAGAACGCGGTGGCCGGGTCCATCGAGGTGACGCCGGCGCACCGGCTCGTGCTCACCGAGGGCAACTACCTGCTGCTCGACACCGAGCCGTGGACACACGTGCGCGGCCTGCTCGACGTCTGTTGGACGATCGAGGTGCCGGACGAACTCCGGCTGTCGAGACTGGCGGCCCGACACCAGCAGTTCGGCCGCGGCGCCGACGAGGCCGACCGGCGCGCACGCGTCGTCGACCAGGCGAACGCCGATCTCGTCGATGCATCGTCGTTCCGTGCGGACGCCACGGTCAGCCTCGAAGGACTGCCGGCCGTGCGCCGGGTGAGGCGCGTCCGCCGAAGCTGGACGACCAGGACGACGGCAGCCGCGAGCCCGAACAGCACGCCGGGAATGCGCGCGTGATCGTAGAACGCGTAGGACCCGTAGCAGGCGACCGCGAGAGCGACCCACTCGTAACGGCGGGCGAGAACAGCCAGCGCGAGCACCGGGATCACGTACCACGGATACGTCGGTGTGGTGATCAGCACCACCCACCCGAAGAGCCACACGGCCACGGGCGCGACCGGCTCCCTCCGGGCCCGTACGAGGGCGACCACCGCGACCGCGGCCGCCAGCACCAGGACGATCGCGCCGAGCGCCGGCGCCGGTGCTCCGGGTAGCAGGAGCTCGAGCGTCTTGAAGCGGTCCAGGCCCGACTCGTAGCCCTCTTCGCTCAGATAGCCGGGGAGATAGCCCAACGCCAGCCAGCCGACCACCAGGACATGGGGCAGGTAGGCGACGGCCACGGTCACCGCCGTGGCGGCGACGGTGGCGAGGCTGTCGCGCAGGCGCCGCCCGAGGAAGACGGGGAGGAGGAGCAGCGGGGTGAGTTTGACGGCGACGGCCAGGCCGAGCAGCACGCCGGCGAGCCAGCGGCGATGGGCGAAGATCACCGCCGCGGTGACCAGCCCGGCGGCGAGCACGTCGATGTGGGCGTTGTTGGCCGCCTCGACGAACACGACGGGACAGGCGGCGTACAGGATCGCCGTCGCGGGATCGTGGCCGTGACGGCGCAGCGACCATCCGATCAGCACCGACGTGGCCGCCGCGACCAGGAGGAACGAGAGTTGCAGGCCGAGCGTGCCGAACCGGGCCGGAGTGAGCGCCGCCACCACCGCGAACCACCCCTCGGCGAGTGGGGGATAGATGGTCGGCACCAGCGGCCGGTTGATCACTGTCGACGCCGGGAAGTCGCGTGTGTCGCGTGGCCGCCGCAGGTCGTCGAGCGACCCGGTCGGCGAGGTGGCGCCCGTCGAATCCGTTCGGCTCGTCCCCGGGAACAACGTCGGATCCCGCAGGCGCGCGAGGTGATCGTCGAGGGGGACGTACCGGTAGGGGTCGATGCCGGCGAGCTGGACCCGGCCGTCCCACACGTAGCGGTACGCGTCGCTGCTCATCTGAGGGCCGGCGAACAATCCGGGGAGTCCGACGACGATCGCCGCCAGGGCAACGAGGCGGAGGCTGGTGCGGTGGGGTTGCCGGGCAGCGCTGGGCGGAACAGGCTCGCGGGCTCCGGCGATGATCCACGCGGCAAGCGGCAGGAACACCACCCACGAGAGCATCAGCGGTATCCACTCGGCGACCGCGACCGTCGCCTGGACGGCGATCAGCACCGCGTAGACCGGCGTGAGCACGCCGATCGCCACGAGGACCCGGGTCCGCGGTGCGCGGCCAACGTCAGCCGGCCGGACGCGTCGAGCGCAGGCAGAGGAACCAACGGTGCTCGGCCCGCCACTCCTCCACCGGCCGCAGACCGTGCCGTGCTCCGTAGACCGCGCACGCGTGCGCCCCCACGTGGGCCCACGGCAGCACGGTCCGGTGGCCCAGGCTGTCGATGAGCTCGAGTTCGGTCCGTTCGTCCGCCCCGGGGTCGTCCGGGTCGACCTCGACCACCACCAGCCCGCCGGGGGCGACGAGCGTCGCGCAACGTGCCAGCAGTGCCTCGGGGTCGCCGCCGATCCCGATGTTCCCGTCCATCAGCACCGCCGTGCGCCACCGGCCCTCGCCGGGAACCCGGTCGGCGACGTCGCGGTGCAATCCGCTCGCCCCGCGTCGCGTCGTCAAGCCGACCGCGACCTCGGAGACGTCGACACCGAGCGCGGGGATGCCGCGCTCGGCCAGGGCCGACACGATCCGTCCCGGGCCGCAGCCGATGTCGAGCACCGGTCCCTCGCAGCGTGCGACGGCGAGCAGGTCGACAGCGTCCACGTCGGCCGACCACCGGGCGAGATCGACGGTCAGCGTCCGGGTGCCGGGTCCGCCGGGGCGCACGGTGACGCGCACGTCGAGTCCGTCGAACAGGCTGTCGAACAGCGCGTGCGACGGGGTCACGGTGCGGCCAGCTGACGATGGAGGCGGGAGAACCGGAGCGCCGGCCAGCGGTCCGCCACCCGCTGCGCCACCTCCGGGGTGTCGATGTCCTCGATCTCGGGCAACAGCGTGACTCGCAACCCCAGGCCGCGCAGGCGGGCGAGCTGGGCGCGACCGGTGGACGGTGTCGACATCGGGACCCCAGCGACGCAGTCGGGCACCCAGCCCGCCAGTCCGATCGCCCAGAACCCGCCGTCCGGCGTCAACCCCAGGACGGCATCTGTCGAGCTCCAGTCGACGTCGAGGTCGGTCGGGTCGAGCTGTGGCGTGTCCATTCCCACCAGGACGACGGGGCCCGTGGTCGCGCGCATCGCATCCGCCAGTGCCGCCTCGATCCGGTGGTCCAGCGAGCCGGCGGACTGGGGGACGACCGGCACGTCGGCCGGGACGTCGTCCCGCCCGGTCCCGTCCCAGGCGGCGAAGGTGCGTCCCCTGAAGGTGGTGGCCACGGCGTCGAACGTGTCCCCGATCGCGGCGCGGGCGAGCGCGGCCGACTCGGCCGGGCTGAAGCGGGTCTGGAGCCGCGTCTTCACCCGACCGGGCACGGGTTCCTTCGCGAGCACGACGACGGCCGCGGTGACCGTCGCGGACCGCAGCGCAGCGCTGCTCACCGGGTCATCGCCGCGCTGATGTCTCGAACGGCCCGCATGGCGCCGAGCGGGGTACCGGTGACCTTCGAGCGGCCGTGCCGTGGGTGATAGTCGACGTCGATCTCCACGACGCGCCAGCCGGCGTCGGCGGCCCGCACGAGCGTCTGCGCCGGGTACCCGGATCGGCGGTCGGTGAGCTGGAGGGCGAGCAGGTCGGCTCGCCGGCCGACCCGCATCGGCCCGAGGTCGTGGAGATCGAACCCGGTGCGGCGCCGGAGCCGACGGGCGAGTTCGCGGTTGGCCAACCGCAGGTGCCAGGGCATCGCGCCGGGCTGGATCCGGCGACGGCTGACGGCGAGGTCGGCGGCACCACGCGCGACGGGAGCGACCAGCCCGACGAGGTCGGCCGGATCGAGCGACCGGTCGGCGTCGCAGAACCCGACCAGCGGCGTGCCGGCGGCGACCAGACCGGCGTGGCACGCGGCCCCGTAGCCACGGCGGGGCTCCATGATCACCTCGGCGCCGTACTCCCGAGCGATCTGCGGGCTGCCGTCGGTGGACCCGTTGTCCACCACCAGCGCGCGGACGCCGGCCGGGAGTCGGGTGAGCAGCCACGGCAGGGCGGCCGCCTCGTCGAGGCACGGGAGGATCAGCGTGACGGGAACGGGCGCGGGCATGCTCCGACGCTAACGTCCACCCGACCAGGCCCGTGCGCGCCGGCGATGACGGGTCCCTTACGGTCGGTCGGTGCGCGGCCGACGGGGCCCGGCGACGCTCGCCGCCGCATACTCTGACGCGGTGACTGCCCGTGTGCTCGTCGTCGAGGACGATCCGACGATCGCGTCCGTCTTCGCCGCGTATCTGCGGCGGGCCGGCTACGCGGTCGAAGTCGTCGGTGACGGCGTCGACGCGCTCGAACGCTGGACGAGCTGGCGACCCGACGTGGTGGTGCTGGATCTGATGCTGCCGCGCATGTCCGGTCTCGAGGTGCTCCGGCGACGGCGTGGCCAGGACGACGCCGCCTCGGTGCTCACGGTGTCGGCGCGCGGTGACGAGGACGACCGGGTGCTGGGCCTGGAGACCGGCGCCGACGACTATCTCGTGAAACCGGTGAGCCCGCGCGAGTTGGTGGTGCGTGTGCACGGTCTGGTGCGTCGGGCCGAGCGGCTCGCCGGCTCGGCGCTCACCGTCCGGAACATCCGCCTCGGCGCGGTCGCGATCGACACCGCCAGTCACGAGGTCATGGTCGGCGATCGTGCCGTGCGACTGACACTGCGCGAGTTCGACCTGCTGAGCTACCTCGCCCGGCATCCGGGCGAGACGTTCACCAAGGCCGAACTGCTGACGCGGGTGTGGGGGTGGGAGTTCGGTGATTCGTCCACCGTCACCGTGCACGTACGACGGCTGCGCGAGAAGATCGAGCGCGACCCGTCGGACCCGAAGCTCATCCTGACGGTCCCTCGAGTCGGCTACCGCGCCGCTGGGAACGCCGTCGACACCGCGACGGAGGAACGATGACCGCCACCCAATGGATCTTCGTCTTCACCTTCGGGAGTTGCCTCATCGCCGGCGGGCTGGGTGCCCTGGCGTTGCGGCTCACCCGGGGGCAGGCGCTGCGCGTCGGCATCGTCATCACCGCGCTGGTCCCGCTGGTGGCGGTCGCGGGCACCGTCGTGGTCAGCGTGCGGGTCATGTTCTTGTCGACCCACGACTCCTGGGTCGTGCTGTTCGCGCTGGCCGCGTCCTCGATCGTCGCTGTCGTGATGGCGGCGGCGGCTGCCAGCCTCGTCACGCGGTCGGCCAGACGGGTGGCCGCCCGGGTACGCGACATCGAACCCGGCCGCGCCGACAGCTCGCTGCGCCCCACCGAGCCGATGCCCGCGGAGTTCCGCGCGCTCCTCGACGAACTGACCGCGACCGGGGCCAGACTGGCCCGGGCCCGGGACCGCGAGCTGGCTCTCGAGCAGTCGCGACGGGAGCTGATCGCGTTCCTCTCCCACGACCTGCGCACGCCGATGGCCGGGATCGGGGCCCTCGCCGAGGCCCTCGAAGACGATGTCGTCGAGGACCGTGCGGTGGCGTTGGGGCAGTTGCGTGCGGCAGTCGACCGGATGGCCGGGATCGTCGACGACCTGTTCACATTGGCCCGCGTGACCGACGCGCCGAAGCCGGGCCATCGTGTCCCGGTGTCGCTGGTCGAGCTGGTGGGCGACGTCACCGGTGAGGCGTCCGCGCGCGCGGCCCGGGCCGGTGTCACCCTGGAGGTCGGCGTCCCGTGCGACGACCGGCTGGCCGTCTCGGCCGACGCCGACGAACTGACGCGCGCGGTGGCGAACCTGGTGGCGAACGCGATCACGCACACGACTGCCGGCGGGACCGTGCGGGTCGAGGCGGGCCGGCACGAGGGGGACCGGATCAGTCTCGCCGTGTCCGACGGGTGTGGGGGGATCGCCGGCGACGCCCTCGATCACGTCTTCGACGTGGGCTGGCAGGCGCAACCCGCCCGTGGCGGCGGCGCTGGGCTCGGCCTGGCCATCGCGAGGGGCGTCGTCGAGGCACACGCCGGGAGGATCGGTGTCCGTAACGTCGGAGCCGGATGCGCGTTCGACGTGGAGCTGCCGGCGGCCGGCGCCGCTCAGCCGGTGGGCTCCGCGGCTCGATCGGCCGCGAACGCCTCGACACCCTCGGCGAACCCGATGCTGGAGCGCCAACCCAGCTGATCGGCGATGCGGGCGGAACTCGCGGTGATGTGGCGGACGTCGCCCAGCCGGTACCGGCCCGTCACCTGCGGCGTCGGGCCGTCGAGCGCCACCGCGAGCGTGTCCGCGAGCTCCCCGACGGTGTGCGGCTCGCCGCTCCCGACGTTGTAGGCATGCACGCGGCCCGTCTCGAGTTCGGCGTCGGCGGCGGTCGCGACGGCTCGGGCCACGTCGGTGACATGGACGAAGTCGCGTCGCTGCCCGCCGTCCTCGAACACCTGCGGCGCGTCTCCGCGGGCCAGTGCGGCAGCGAACAGCGAGGCGACGCCGGCGTACGGCGTGTCGGCGGGCATGCCGGGCCCGTACACGTTGTGGAAGCGCAACGCGACGGCCGTCGCGTCCAGCTCGCGAGCCCACACGCGGGTGAGGTGCTCCGTGGCGACCTTGCTGGCGGCGTAGGTGTTGCGGGGATCGAACGGGGCGTCCTCGTCGACGAGTTCGGGTGTCAGGCGCCGGCCGCAGAGCGGACAGGGCGGATCGAACACACCGGCGCGCAGATCGGCTTCGGCCCGAGGTCCGGGCGCTGTCGCACCGTGGACGGGGCACCGGTAACGGCCCTCCCCGTAGACCACCATCGACGACGCGACGACCAACCGGTGACAGCCGGCTTCGGCGAGCGCGCGCAGGAGGACCGCGGTGCCGAGGTCGTTGTGGCTGACGTAGTCGTCGATGTCGGACAGGCGCACGCCGAGGCCGACCTTGGCGGCGAGATGGACGGCGACGTCGACGCCGCTCAGGGCCTCGAGCAACGCTGCGCGTGAGCGGATGTCGGCCCGGAGCTGATCCGGGACGCCGGTCGGCGCGGCGAGGTCGTAGCCGATGACGTCGTGGCCCGCGGTGGCGAGCGCGGCCACCGCGTGCCGGCCGATGAAGCCGGCGGAGCCGGTCACGAGGACACGACTCATGGCAGGTCGAACGGCAACTCGAGACCGTCGACCGCGTGCCGGCAGCGGCAGTCGTCGTCGGTCGGCAAGGCGGCGATGGCGCGGACGATGACGCCACGCAGCCGGTCCAGGTTCGCGGCGAAGACCGTCAGGACGTCGGCATGTGTGACGCCGTCGCCGGTCTCGACGCCGGCATCGAGGTCGGTGACGGTGGCGATCCCCGTGTAGCAGAGAGCGAGTTCGCGCGCGATCGCGGCTTCCGGCATCCCGGTCATGCCGATCACCGCGCCCCCCATGGCGGCGTACATACGCGACTCAGCGCGGGTGGAGAAACGCGGGCCGTCGATGACGACGAGCGTGCCGCCGTCGATCAGGTCGGCATCGGCCGACAGCGCGGCGGCGCGGCCTCGGGGGCAGTACGGGTCGGCCAGGCTGACGTGGACGACCGGCGGCGTGTCCGCGTAGACGCTCCGGACGCGGCCGGCAGTCGTGTCGATCAGCTGGTCGGGGACGACGAAGGTGCCCGGATCGAGCTCGGGACGCAGACTTCCGACGGCGCTCGGTGCCAGCACCTGGCGGACACCGACGCTACGCAGCGCCCACAGGTTCGCCCGGTAGTTGATCGCGTGCGGGTGGAATCGATGATCGCGGCCGTGGCGTGGAAGAAAGGCGACACGACGGCCGTCCGCCGTGCCGTCGCTCCCGATCGTCCCGATGGAGATCGGGTCGCTCGGCGGGCCGAAGGGGGTGGTGACCTCGACGTCGACCGGATCCTCCAGGAACGTGTAGAAACCCGACCCGCCGATGACGCCGACCGTTGCCTGCACCTCGCCGGTCATGCCGCGAAGCCTAGGGGCACCGACCGGCGCGCGGCCGGCCGGTGCCCGTGCACGTTCGTGCTGCTGGTCAACGGCGTACGTGTCGCCCTACTTGTAGACGACGACCTTGGTGCCGATGCGGACTTCCCGGTTGAGCCACTTGGTGCCGCCGTAGTCGCGCAGGTTGATGCAGCCGTGGCTGCCGCCGGAGTACCCGTTGGCCGCGAAGCTCGGCGAGTAGTGGACGGCCTGACCGCCGCTGAACGTCATCGCGAACGGCATCGGCGTGTGGTACTCCGACGAGACCGCGTTCTTGCCGCTGATGCGGAAGATGTGGAAGACACCGTTGCGCGTCTCGTGACCGGGGCGCCCGAACCGCGCGTCGTAGGAGCGAGTCACCTTGCCGTGCTCGACGACGTACAGCCGCTTGTTCTTCTTGCTGGCGCAGACGACGAGAGCGCCCTTCAGGCAGCGCTGGTCCAGCTTCGGCGTCCTGACCTGGGAGCGCAGCAGGTTCCACTCCTTCGAGCTGACCGTGATGCGACCGTCGACGGTGCGCTTGTTGGCCTTCTCCCACTTCCTCAGGGCCGTCTTCGTCACGTCTCCGAAGTGCGTGGTGTACGAGCCGGAGAGAGCGAGGTAGTCGTGATGCTTGTTCTTGTCGAGGAAGTACTGGAGCAGCGCGACCTTCGAGCCGTCGGAGCCGACATGCAGCGTGGCTCCGGTGGCGGCGGATGCCGTGGCGGGGATGGCGAAGGCGACCGCGCCGAACAGCGCGAGCGCCAGGGCGACCACCCCGGCTCGGCCGAACACGCTGCGGATACGCCCGTTCTTCGCCGGCTCGAGCGCCGGCTGGATCGGTGGTGGGGTCGTGCGATCGGTGGTCACGGGGTGCTCCCTTGTCGCCCTCTCCGCGGAGAGGAGAACGGATCGGACCTCGGTCGGTCCTGACTGTCCCGACGGCGGCGATGCCGACATTGTTGGCTCGGCGGGCGAGCAGAAACACGTCTGCTCGCCCGCCGTCGAGGTTCACAAGGGGACGCGGCGGCGGCGGTGATACCACCGCGCCGTCGTTCCTTCGTCAGCTCGGCACTATGCCGGAGTCCACCGACACCGCAACCGATGGCAGCTGACGACGAAAGGACCGGTTCGCTGCAGGTGCTGCGAACCGGTCCTTGTCGACGTATCGAACGGGAAGAACCCGTCAGGGAGTGGAGACGGTCTTCTCGCGGTCGGGCTCGCCGGCTTCGATCGCCGGAGTGCCGTCGGCCTCCGAGCCGAGTTCCACCGCATGGTCGCCGTGCTCGTGGGCCTGCGTGAGTTCCTGCGGAGTCGGTGGGTTGACCACGTCTCCGTAGTAGAACTCCGAGAGCTTGACCCGCCAGCGCGACAGGGTCTGACCCTTCGCCGCCACGCCGTTGGCGTCGGCGGTGGCCGGAAGCTCGGCGGGCACCTGCGAGTCGTGCGCCGTGATCGTGTACGCCGTGTCGAGCGGGAGCTCCTGGTGCAGTTCGGAGAACCCGCCGTCGGGGGAGCGCACGATCGTGCCGGACTCGTACCCGTGCAGCACCATCTGACGATCTCGCCGCTGGAGCGAGATGCAGATCCGCCGCACCGTGATGAACGCCAGGAACGGCACGACGAACACGCCTATTCGGACGAACCACGTGATCGAGTAGATGCTCAGGTTGAACATCGGCGCGATGACGTCGTTGCCTCCGGCGATCCACAGCAAGGCGTAGACCGAGATGCCGGCAGCACCGAGCCCGGTCCGGGTGGGCTGGTTGCGCGGTCGGTCCAGCACGTGATGCTCGCGCTTGTCGCCGGTGATCCACTGCTCGACGAACGGATAGAGCGCCAGGGACGTGTAGAGCAAGCCCATCAGCCCTGCCCCGGGTATCAGGACGTTCCACGAGATCGTGAAACCCCAGAGATGGGTCTCGAGGTTCGGCATGACCCGGAGGCCGCCGTCCATCCACCCGACGTACCAGTCCGGTTGCGAGTCGGCCGTCACCTGGGCCGGGTTGTACGGGCCGTACATCCACACCGGGTTGATCGTCATCAACGCGCTCATCAGCGCCGTGATGCCGAACACCGCGAAGAAGTAGCCGCCCGCCTTGGCCATGTAGACGGGCATGAGCGGTTGGCCGACGACGTTGCGGTCGGTTCGTCCCGGCCCGGGGTACTGGGTGTGCTTGTGGTAGACGATGAAGAACAGGTGCACGGCGACCAGCGCCAGCAGGATGCCCGGCACCAGCAGGACGTGCGCCACGTAGATCCTGGGCACGAAGTCGGCGCCGGGGAACTCGCCCCCGAAGAAGAAGAACGACACGTAGGTGCCGACCACCGGGACCGAGCGCATGATGCCTTCGGCCACCCGCAGGCCGGTTCCGGAGAGCAGGTCGTCGGGCAGTGAGTAGCCGAAGAAGCCCTCGATGAACCCGAGGTTGATCAGGCCGATGCCGATCAGCCAGTTGATCTCGCGCGGCTTGCGGAACGCGCCGGTGAAGAAGATGCGCAGCATGTGCAGCGTGATCGACGCCATGAACAGGATGGCGGCCCAGTGGTGGATCTGGCGCATCAGCAGGCCGCCGCGGACGTCGAAGCTGATGTGCAGCGTCGACGCGTACGCCTCCGACATCGTCACACCCTGCAGCGGCCCGTACGTGCCGTGGTAGATGACCTCCTGCATGCTCGGCTTGAACCAGAGCGTGAGGAACGTGCCGGACAGCAACAGGATGATGAACGAGTAGAGGGCGATCTCACCGATCAGGAACGACCAGTGATCGGGGAAGACCTTGCGGATCTGCCCCTTGAGTCCCTTGGCCAGGCCGGACCGGTCGTCGAGCCAGCCGGCCGGCTTGGCGAGCGGCTTCAGGATCGCGCTCTCGCTGGCCGGGGTGGACTCCTGTCGACTCCGTGTTGGCGCTTGCGTCATCCGCGCTCCCAGAAGCTAGGTCCGACGGCTTCGGTGAAATCGCTCTGTGCGACGAGGTAGCCGTTCTCGTCGACCATGATCGGAAGCTGGGGGAGGTCGCGGTTCGCCGGCCCGAACAGGACCTTGCCGTTGTCGGCGAGGTCGAACGTGGACTGGTGGCACGGACACAGCAGCTTGTGGGTCTGCTGCTCCCACAGGTTGATGGGGCAGCCGACGTGGGTGCAGATCTTCGAGTAACAGAGTATGCCGTCGACGCCCCAGTTCTCCCGGCCCGGGAACGCCTTGATGTCGCCCGGCAGCATCCGCACGACGATCACGGCGGCCTTGGCCTTGGCGTCCTGGAACGCGTCTCCCTCGAGCTTGGTGAGGTTCTCGGGGACGGCGTTCACGATCCCGCCGAGTTCGATCCCGGCGGCCTTCACGGGGACGTAGGTGACGTCGTTGACGATCCGGATGCCCTTGGTCCAGATGGTGTGCGAAGGATCGCCGTCCGGCAGCGGGCCGAGGTCGCGCAGGAGCACGATCGGGGACAGCACCAGCACGCCCATGGCGGCGAAGAGGCTGTTGCGGATCAGCGGCCGGCGGGCGAACTGGGAGTCCTCGGCGCCCTGGTCGAACGCGGCGAGGGCTTCGGCGCGGTCCTCGGCCGAGGAGTGATGGTCGTGGCGCTCCTCGGTGATCTCACGGTCGGACATCAGCTTCTTCGACCACTGGATGGCCGCGAGGCCGATCAGGAGGAGCGAGAGACCGAGAAAGCCACCCAGCGCCAGGTTCAGCGCACCGATGCCGAGAATCGCCGCGTCGCTCGGCACGGCGAAGTAGGAGACGAGGAAGCCGAGGCCGCACACCACGGCCAACATCAGCATGCCGCCGACCTGGCGCTCGGCGCGGCGTGCGGCACGCTCGTCGACGTCGGTCAACCGGGGTTCGTAGTGCTCCAGGCCGGGGTCGGCCATGGCGCGGCCGGGTTGGATGTCGGTGCCCGGACCGTGGCCGCCGGCACCGTGGCCGTGGTCGCCGGATGGCACCTGCTCGATGTCGCTCACTTGGCGCGCACCCCTCTCGAAGCCAGCCAGACCGCGATCACGACGAGCGATCCGATCCCGGCGATCCAGCCCCACAGGCCCTCGGTGACCGGGCCGAGACTGCCCAGCGCAGAGCCACCGGGGGAGTCGGCGGTGCGGATGTGCTCGACGTACGCGATCACCTTCCGCTTGTCGTCCGGCGTCATCGTGGCGTCGCCGAAGACGGGCATCTGCCCGGGCCCGGTGAGCATCGCCTCGTAGATGTGCAGCGAGCTGGTGTTGGTGAGTGCCGGTGCGACCGCGCCGTCGGGCAGCGCGCCGCCCTTGCCGGCGAAGTTGTGACAGCCGGCGCAGTTGGTCCGGAACAGTTCGCCGCCCTCGGCGAGATCGGCATCGCTCAGATTCGACGTGTCGAGCTGCTCGGGCGCCGGGATCGCCGGGCCGGGTGCGAGCGAGGCGACGTAGGCGGCCAGCCGCTCGATCTCGGCGTCGGTGAAGACGGGCGTGCGCGCCTCGGCCTGCTGGCCCGGCTGCGCGAGCGGCATGCGGCCCGTCCCGAGCTGGAAGTTCGCGGAGGCCGCGCCGACACCGATCAGCGTCGGACCCTTCTGCGGGACGCCCTCGGCGTTCAGTCCGTGGCAGGTCACGCACCCGGCGCTCACGAAGAGCGAGCGTCCGGCGGCGATGTCGGCGGACTCCGGTGCCTTCGCGTTGGCGCTCTCGTTCGGCTGCACCAGCGCGTACGCGCCGCCGAAGAGCACCAGCGCCAGCAGCACCACGAACGCGCCGCCACGACGACGGCCGCGGCGGGTCCGCGCGCTGCCCGCCCGCGGGGTGGAGGGTGATGTCACAGCCTCGTCGCTCCGTCCTCAGTGGGGGTTGTCCGGGCCTCGGTCTCGACCGGGCCGGTGCCCTGCGCATATCGGGTCGTGCCGTGGAGCTCGTCGCTGTGTCTTCGGGCTGCGAGGCCCGCCTGGATGCTCACTGGAGGAGGTAGATCATCGCGAACAGACCGATCCAGACCACGTCGACGAAGTGCCAGTAGTAGGAGACGACGATCGCCGACACGGCCTGCTCGTGCGTGAAGCGGCGCGCCATGTACGTCCGGCCGAGGACCAGCAGGAAAGCGATCAGTCCGCCGGTGACGTGCAGACCGTGGAACCCGGTCGTGAGATAGAAGACCGAGCCGTAGCCGTTGCTCGACAGCGTGATGCCGTCGTGGATCAGGTGGGCGTACTCGTACGACTGCCCGGCCACGAACACCGCACCCATGATGAAGGTCAGGATGAACCACTCACGCAGACCCCACCGCAGGAAGTTGAGGCGGCTTCCCGTGCGGCCGACCTGGCCGTGCTCGGCGGCGAACACGCCCATCTGGCAGGTCACGGACGACAGCACGAGAATCGTGGTGTTGACCGCGGCATACGGGACGTTCAGGTGCGCGGTCTCCTGCACCCAGAGCTCCGGGGCGTGTGACCGGATCGTGAAGTACGCGGCGAACAGGGCCGCGAAGAACATCAGCTCGCTGGCCAGCCACACGATGGTGCCGACCGAGACTGCGGACGGTCGCCTCGGCAGCCCGTGCAGGCGCGCGGTCGGCTCGACAGTTGTGCTAGCCACGGTCGTCATTATGTCCCGTGCTGGATGAGTGAGACACCCGACCCCTGCCCCTTCGCGACTGGCGTTTTCGCCCCGCGGGACGACGCCGCTCACCGGCCGCGACGCCTGCTCGACGACGCGGGTGTTCCCTTGCCCGACCGGCGGTGCGTCCGGCTCCGGTGTCGATACGATGCCGGGGACCGGAGCCGAGACCATCGGTTCCGGGGAAGCTTGTCACACGGGGTCGCCGGGCGGTCGCAGGTGCCGGTCGACGAGCCGCAGCGACGGGGAACGCACGGGTACGACCGACGAGAACACCGGTGAGGACGGACATCGCATGACGAGTACGGGATCCCACGGATCAGCACCCGCGCCCGAGGCGCCGCTGCGCGTCCTGGTGTACAGCGACGACCGTCGCGTGCGGGACCGGGTGGCGACAGCGCTCGGTGTCCGTCCCGACGCGGACCTGCCGCCGCTGGCGATCGAGGAGTGCGCCACGCAACCGGCCGTCCTCGGCCTGCTCGACGCCGGTGGGATCGACGTCTGCGTCTTCGACGGTGAGACGGTTCCCTCGGGCGGCATCGGCCTGTGCCGGCAGGTCAAGAACGAGATCTTCGAGTGCCCGCCGGTCCTGGTGCTCACCGGGCGCCCCGACGACGCGTGGCTGGCGACGTGGGCGATGGCCGACGCGACCGTCTCCTACCCGATCAACCCGATCGAGCTCTGCGACAAGGTCGTCGGCCTGCTGAAGTCCCGCCGGAGCACCGGCGACTCGCTCGCGGCGACGTGAACTCGCAGCCCGACCCGCTCGCCCGCACCTGGCCGCGCCTGATCGGCGCGCTGCTGGGTGGCCGCGACCTGGACCCCGACGACGCCACCTGGGCGATGGGCGAGATCCTGGCCGGGGCGGCCACCGACGTGCAGATCGCCGGGTTCGTGGTGGCCTTGCGCGCAAAGGGGGAGACGGTCGACGAGGTGACCGGCCTCGTCGACGGCATGCTCGGCGCGGCGACCCGGATCGAGGTGCCCGGTCCGACGGTGGACGTCGTGGGGACCGGCGGCGACCTCGCGAACACCTACAACATCTCCACGATGGCCGCCATCACGGCGGCCGGTGCCGGTGCCCGCGTCGTCAAACACGGCAACCGGTCGGCCTCGTCGTCGACAGGAACGGCCGACGTGCTGGAGACGCTCGGGATACGGCTCGATCTCACGCCGGCGCAGGTGCGCCAGTGCGCCGTCGACGTCGGCATCACGTTCTGCTTCGCGCGCGCGTTCCATCCGGCGTTGCGGCACGTCGCGGTGGCCCGCAGCGAACTCGGCGTGCCGACGGTGTTCAACTTCCTCGGCCCGCTCACGAACCCGGCGCAGACCACGTCGGCCGCGGTCGGAGTCGCCGATGCGAGGATCGCCGGGATCGTGGCCGGAGTGCTCGCCAAGCGTGGCACGCACGCGCTCGTGTTCCGCGGCGACGACGGGTTGGACGAACTCACGACCACGACCACCTCGACGGTTCACATCGTGAGCGACGGCAGCGTCCGGACGGAGACCTTCGACCCGGCATCCCTCGGGATCACCGCCGTACGGGCGGAAGCCCTGCGTGGTGGCGGCCCGGAGCACAACGCCGAGGTCCTCCGCCGCTATCTCGGCGGCGAGCGTGGCCCGGTGCGGGACGTGGCCCTGCTGAATGCCGCCGCGGCCATCGCAGCGGCCACGCCGGATCCCGACGGTGCACTGACGTCGCGTCTCGAGGCGGGCCTGGCCCGCGCCACCGAGGCGATCGACAGCGGCGCGGCGGCCGCCGTCCTCGACGCCTGGGTGGCAGCGATGCCGCCGGCTGCGTGACGCGCCGCGCTACTTGACGAGTCGCAGGCTCTTGATCGCCGTGTTCGCGTCGATCTGCAGCGCCTTGTCGGTGTCCGGGATGGACGAGAGGAAGACGGCGGCGGTGTCCTTGCCCGTGGGCACGGACACGAACGTCGCCGTCTCACCCGTCGACTCGAGTCCGGGGATGCTGTACGTGTAGTGCTGCTGCAGCATCCAGCCGCTCTTGCCGTCGACCGTGAACTTCCGGTCGACGACCGTGGTGGACGTGACCGCGGCGCCGCCGAAGCTCGACGCCTGGTACCACGTCGACATGGCCGCGAGACCCTTCTTCTGGTCCTTCGCGATGCCCCACTCCGGCACCGGGTTCAGCGACACCATCATGGCCACCCAGCTGCTCGAGCCGTTGTAGTCGGGTTCGGTGATGACCTGGAACGACTGGTACTGAGGCAACGGACCGGATGGGGTCGTCGGCAACGGATCGGTGGTGGCCGACCACGCGGTCGCGGGCTGGGTGAACGCGAGATGCGCCTGGGCCGGCTGTGGCGTCGGCGTGGGCTGGGGCGACTGCGGGGACTGGCTCGGCTGGGGTGACTGCGGGGATTGGCTCGGCTGGGGTGACTGCGGGGACTGGCTCGGCTGAGGTGACTCACTCGGGCGGGTCGGCTGCACCGTCGGGCTCGGCAGCGACGGCTGCGGGGTCGGCTGGGGGCTGCTGGTCGGCACGGGCGTGGACGTCGGGGTCGGTCCGGCCTCGGAGCCCTTCCGCATGGCCAGGTAGATGCCCCCGGCCACCAGCACCAGCGCCAACACGGATGCGAACAGCACGGCGATCTTCCACGGCTTCATGCCGGTGGCAGCCACCGGAACCGGGTTGTAGAGCTGCGGCTGGGTCGGGATGGTGGTGCGCGGGGCCGGTTCGAAGTCCGGGCCCGGGTGAGCGCTTCCACCGGTGTCGGGCGGGACGCTCCCACCGGCGTCGCTCGGCGTCGTGCCGCCGGTGGCATTGTCGCTTGCCCCGGTGTCATGTGCTGCGCTGCCGGCCGCCGCAGGTCCGGCCGCTGTCACGCCGCCCAAGGGCGCCGGCGCGTGTACCGAGGCGCTGATCGCGGTCGTCCACGACGCGCCGTCCCACCAGCGGAACGCGTTGGGAATGCCGCTCGGGTCGGGGTACCAACCGGCGGGGGCAGCAGTCATGGGCCAGAGGATACGCAAACCGGACCAGTCACCCTGGCGGCCAGCCGGGGACCGGGAACGTCGCCACGCCGGGGTGGCGACGCTGCTCGATCAGCCTGCCAGGGCTGCCGATCGGGTCGGGCGGTAGGTCGACAGGAAGTCACCGATGCGGTCGATCGCGTCGATCAGGACGTCCTCGTGCGGAAGCGTCACGATGCGGAAGTGGTCAGGTGCGAACCAGTTGAAGCCGGTGCCCTGCACGACGAGCACGTGCTTGGCGCGCAGGAGGTCCATGACGAAGGCCTCGTCGTCGACGATCGGATAGATCTCCGGGTCGAGGCGGGGGAAGAGGTACAGCGCACCGGCCGGCTTGACGCACGTGACCCCCGGGATCCGGGCCAGCGCGCCGAGGGCGGCGTCGCGCTGATCTCGCAGGCGACCGCCGGGCAGCACGAGGTCGACGACGCTCTGGTGGCCGCCGAGCGCGGCCTGGATGACGTGCTGGGCCGGCACATTGGCGCACAAGCGCATGTTGGCGAGGATCGACAGCCCCTGCAGGTAGCTGCGGGCATGCTCGCGCGGGCCGCTGGTGAGCAGCCAGCCGGATCGGAACCCGGCGGCGCGGTACGCCTTCGACAAGCCGTTGAACGTCAGGGTGAAGACGTCGTCGGACATCGTCGACATCGAATGGTGGACGGCGTCGTCGTAGAGGATCTTGTCGTAGATCTCGTCGCTGCACATGACGAGCGAATGCTCCCGGGCGACCTGCACGAGTTCCTGCAGGAGCTCCTGCGGATACACGGCGCCGGTCGGGTTGTTCGGGTTGATGACGACGATCGCCTTCGTGGCCGGACCCGCCTTGGCCCGCACGTCGTCGAGGTCGGGCAGCCACCCGGCGGACTCGTCACAGCGATAGTGCACGGCGCGGCCGCCGGCCAGTGTCACGGCCGCGGTCCAGAGCGGGTAGTCGGGTGCCGGGACGAGCACCTCGTCGCCGTCGTTCAGCAGCGCCTGCATCGCCATCACGATCAGCTCGCTGACACCGTTTCCGAGCCACACGTGCTCCGCGCGGGCCGACAGGACGCCCTGGGCCTGGTAGTGCTGGGCGACCGCGACCCGGGCCGAGAGGATGCCCTGCGAGTCGCTGTACCCCGTGGACGCCGGCAGGTTGCTCACGAGATCGACCATCAACTCGTCCGGTGGAACCAGCCCGAACGGCGCCGGGTTCCCGATGTTGAGCTTGAGGATCGAGCGCCCGGACTCCTCGAGCCGCTTGGCCTCGTCCAGGACCGGGCCACGGATGTCGTAACAGACTTCGGAGAGCTTGGTCGACTGGAGGAGTTCCACGGGATCCAGGGTCGCACACCACCCGGCGTGGTCGCCCGCCTTTTGGGCGACGCACCAAGCCGGTCCAGAGTCAGGTCTCGAGGCCGAGGCTGAACGCGGCGTCGAGGTCGTGGCGCGAGTACGCCTTGAACGCGATGTGGGTCTCGGTGTCGGTCACGCCGTCGACCTTGTTCAGCCGGTCCGCCACGACCTGGGCCACCGCGTCGTGATCGCGGACGCGGACCATCGCGATCAGGTCGATCGTGCCGGTGACCGAGTACACCTCGGTGACGCCGGGGAGATCGGCGATGGCCGCGGCCACCTCGGGGATACGGGCCACTTCCGCCTGGACGAACACGATCGCGGTGATCATGCGGTCACTCCGGAAACGCGGGTACCTGGCACGGCGACTCCTGACGCGGTCGTGTCTCTCACCTGATCGTGGCGTAGGCGAGGATCTGGTCGCCAGCGTAGGCCTGGTCCAGCCAGGCTCGTAGCGACCCGGCCCCACCGACCGGGCACGACCACTCGCCGTCGACGTCGACCAGCCGGACGCCGGGCTGATCGAGCCAGCGGATGATCAGTTCGGCCTCCTCGACGGTTCCGGCCGGTGTCGGCGGTGCGGGCGGCGGCACGGTCTCGGCAGAAGCGATCAGCGCCTCCACCACGGGCATCGGCGGCTCCCCGGGCGCCGAGCGGCCCGCGGCGGCGAGTCGGCCGTGACGCACGACGTGGATCTCCCAGCCGCCGGCCTCGAGCCGTCGGGCGGCGACGATCTGGCGGCAGCCCGCCACTGCGCGCAGCCGTTGCGTGCGCGCAGCCGCCTCGACGAACGCCGACATGCGGTCGCGGTGCCGACCGGCCTCCTCGAATCGATCCTGTCCGGCCAGCCGCCTGATGCGGGTCATCAGGGTGCTGACCAGAGAGCGGGCGTCCCGGGCCATCGCGTCGGCGACACGCTCGGCCTCGTCGGCGTAGTCGTCGCGGGTGATGCTGCCGTCGCAGGGTGCGAGGCAACGATCCATCTGGGCGAGCACGCACGCCGTACCGGTGGGCCGGAGCGAGAGTTTCGGCGTGCACTGACGCAGTCGGGTCGCCTCGTGGATCGCGGTGGCCACGTCCTCGGCCGTCTTCCGTGAGCCGAACGGACCGAGGTAGCTGGCGCCGTCGTCGACGACGGCCTTCACCACGGACAGTCGGGGGAAGGGCTCGACCGTCAGCTTGAGCCAGACGAGCTTCTCCGGGAACTTGGACCGACGGTTGTACCGGGGCTTGTGCGCCGCGATCAGCCTCAACTCGCGCGCCTGCGCCTCCAGCCGGGTGGAGCAGGAGATGCCCGTGACGTTCTGGGCCAGACCGACCATCTCGCCCATCCGTGAGCGCGTCTCCGAGCCGGTGAAGTACGACCGGACCCGCCGCCGGAGGTTTCCCGACGTCCCGATGTAGAGGACGCGGTCCTGGGCGTCGGTGAAGAGGTAGACGCCTGGCTCGGGGGGAAGCCGCTCGGCGAGATACCGCTTGCGACGCTGCACCGACGACACCCGCGCGTTGTAGGTGGCGAGCTCCTCGAGGGTGTGTACGCCGACCGGACCCAGCCGCTCGAACAGGCCGTGCAGGACGTCGACGGTGGCGCGGGCATCGGCCAGCGCGCGGTGATTGGGCGTGGTCGAAGCCTTGAAGTATGGAGCGAGGGTCGAGAGTTTGCAGTTCGGGACCTCGTCGCGGGCCAGTATCCGGCGAGCGAGCACCGCAGTGTCGACGACGCCGAATCCGGGCCAGGCCTGCTGGGAGGCAGCGGCTGCCGCCTTGAGGAATCCGACGTCGAACGGGGCGTTGTGCGCCACCAGGACGCAGCCGCGAGCGAACTCGAAGAACGCGGACAGCACGGACGCGATGCGGGGCGCCCCCGCGACCATCTCGGTCGTGATGCCGGTGAGCACGGCGATGAACGGGGGGACGGGCTCGCCAGGGTTGACGAGCGTCTGGAACTCCCCGGTGATCTCGCCGCCGCGCACGCGCACGGCACCGATCTCGGTGATGCCCGCACCGCCCACCGGAGAGCCGCCGGTCGTCTCCAGGTCGACGACACAGAAGGTGACCTGCGCCAGCGGCGTCCCGATCTCGTCGAACGTCGGCTGCCGGTACCGGGGTTTCGCCGAGGTCGTTCCAGCGGGCGACCGGGCATCGGTCGCCGCAGACACGGTGGCCTCGGTCACGCTCACGTCCCGACCATCGCACCGGCCACCGACAAACACCGGCACGTGCCGGCGGCGGAGCACGTGGTGTCGCGGGCGGAGAACGCGCCGGCACCCGGCCGACCGGACCGTCGGATGCGGACCGTCGATGCGGACTGTCGGATGTCGCCCCTACGGTTCGACGAACCCGACAGCGACACCACACGGAGGCCGCACACCATGCACATCGATTGCGATACCTGCCAGGTGCGGGGACGGGCGTGCGGCGACTGCGTCGTGACGGTGCTGCTGGGCAGTGCTCCTGATGACGTCGTGATCAGCGACGACGAACAGATCGCCCTCGCCGTACTGGCCGATTCCGGGCTGGTGCCGCCGTTGCGGATGCAACCTGACCGGCGGGACGGCACCGGCGGCTGAGCCCCGGTTCGGCGTCCGGTGGGATGTTCCGGCCGCATGGTGGGTGCTTCGTCACAGTCTCGTCGAGACCGAGCGCCCGCCCCGGGAGTCGGCGGCTACGATGGCGGGAAGGTTTCTGGACGGCCGGTCGACCTGACGGGCGCAAGGACACCACGCTGAGTCCGGACTGTCCCCCGAGATGTCCGGAGCCGGGGAACCACATGTACGACTGGGGTGAATCCTCGTCGAGGGCCGCCATGGCGGCTGAGGCGAGGTAGGGCAACTTCCTGGCCCGAACCCGTCAGCTCACCCGGTAGGCGTCGAGGAAGAAAGGAACCGACCGCTCGTGCAGAACGGCCGGACACGCTCATGGCGTGCCCTCACAGCAACCGCCGCGATCATCGCTGCCACCCTCGTCTTCCTGCCAGGGACGAGCCGGGCCGATCCGCAGCCCTCCATCGACCAGGTCCAGTCCCAGGTCGACAGCCTGGAACGTCAGGCCGAGCAGGCCACCGAGTCCGCGAACGAGATCGACGATCAGCTCACCGATATCCAGGCCCGCGTGCGGGCGCTGGAGAGTGACGTCACGCGTCAGGAGAAGACGGTCGCCGCGCTCCGCGACCGCGTGGGTCAGTTCGCCGCCGCCCAGTACCGCTCGGACGGCATGGACACGACCGTCCAACTGTTGCTCGCCGACCAGCCGGACGACTTCCTCACCCGCATGAGCACGACGGCATCGCTCACCGATCAGCAGGGCGCCTCCCTGACCGCGCTCCGGGCGCAGCAGAAGGTCCTCGCCGAGAAGCAGTCCGCGGTCGAGGCCGAGCAGGCTCGCGTCACCGATGCACAGGTCAAGGCCCGCGCCCAGCGCAAGGCCGCCGACGACAAGCTCGCCGACTCGCGCGCACTCCTGGCCCGGTTGACGGCCGCTGAGCGTGCCCGGCTGGCCGCGATCGAGGCTGCGAAGGAGCGCCGGCAGGCTGCGGAGGCCGCCCGTGCGAGTCGCGACGCCGCCCGCACCGCGGACGCCGGCACGAGCGACACGACGACGGCCGACTCCGCCACGACGACCTCGGACGCTCCGGCGTCGGGCCGCGGCGCGACCGCGCTCGCGTTCGCCAAGGCCCAGATCGGCAAGCCGTATGTCTTCGGTGCAGCCGGGCCCGGCGCGTACGACTGCTCCGGGCTGACCATGGCGGCCTGGGCGGCGGCCGGCGTCTCCCTTCCCCACTCGGCGCACGGGCAGTACAACGCCGTGAGCCAGAAGGTGTCGGTGTCAGATCTCCGGCCGGGCGACCTCGTGATGTTCTACAGCGGCATGGGGCACGTCGGCATCTACGCCGGCAACGGTCTGGTCGTCCACGCACCGCGCCCCGGCACGAGCGTCGAACTGCTCCCGATGAAGTACATGCCGATCGTCGGGGCTGTCCGTCCGGGCTGATCGAGCCCCTGATGTCTCCACTCGACCGACGAGCGCTGCTCGGCCTGACCGGCCTGGCAGCGCTCTCGTCGTTCACGGTCGCCTGTGATCGAGCCCCCGGCACGCCGGCTACATCCGCTCCTCCCGTGCCCACGACTACTACGGCGATCACCACGAGGCCCTCGATCGACGATCAGGCCGCCGCTGTCCGCCGGAGGGATATGCCCGGCTACCTGGCGGCTGTCGACGCACCTACGCCCGCCGGGCGATCGCGTGCCGAAGCCGCCTTCGCCACGTTGACCGCGCTCGGAGCGTCGCGCTACCGGATGTCGACGGCCGCAGCCGGCGAGGTGACGGAGAGCCTCACCGGCGCCTTACCAAACGGACTCGATGTCACGTGGAGCTTCAGACTTCCGGCCGATCCCGACCGGCTCACGCCCCGCTCGGCGTTCTGGCGGTCGAGCACGTCGCCATCGGTCGTGCACCGCACGACGCACGCGCTCGTGCTCGCGCCGGCGGACTCCGTCGTCCGACTCGCTCGAATCGCGGAGGAGTCCGTGCAGCGGGTGCTCGGCGTCTGGCGAGATCTCCCGAGCCCGCTCGGCCTCGCGGTCGTGGTCGCCCGCGACGCCGCCGAGGTCGAGGCGCTCGCCGCGCCGGGTCGAGCGGTGGCGACCAGCACCCGGGTGCGCGGACCCGGGCCGTTGACGATCGTCGTCGCGCCCGATGTCCCCGGCGCCGCGGGGCAGGTCACGGCCAGCGTGCTCACCCACGAAGTGGTGCACGTCGTGGGCGACCTCTGCGCCCGGAGCGCCGGTGCGGCCGCCGATCGAGCGCCGCGCTGGCTGCGTGAAGGACTCGCCGAGTTCATCTCAGCGGACACCCTCGACCTCACCGACGAGCTCCGCGCCGCCGCACGGGCGTCGATCCGGTCCGGCCCGCGCCCGCCGCCGAGTCTGCCGGACGACGAGGCCTTCGCCGACGCCGACGCCGACCCTGCCTACGACCTCGCCTGGCTGGCGGTCTCCCTCCTGGTCGACCAGCTGGGGATGCCCGGCCTGATCTCGTGGTACCGATGCTGGTCGGAGGCCGATCGCCCGGACGGCCGGTGGCCGGTCGGGGTGAACCGGGCCCGGCTCGAGGACCGGTACCGCCACCGACTGTCAGACTGGCGCGAATGAGCCGCGTCATGATCGTCACGAACGACTTCCCGCCACGTCAGGGCGGCATCGAGACGTTCCTCGCGACGATCGCCGGCGGGATCCCGGCCGAGCGCCTTGTCGTCTACGCATCCCGCGCGGGCCGACACACCGCCGGCGAGCGCGGTGACGCGGCACAACAGCGGTTCGACGCCGCCCAGCCGTATCGGATCGTGCGGGACCCGACCACGGTCCTGGTCCCGTCTCCGGCCGTCCGCCGACGCGTGGTCGACGCGTTCACCGCCCACGGCTGCGACCGGGTGGTGTTCGGCGCCGCGGCTCCACTGGGGTTGCTCGCCGCGTCGTTGCGGGCCGCCGGCGCGCGCCGGGCCGTCGGGATCACCCACGGGCACGAACTCTGGTGGGCCCGTGTTCCCGGAGCGCGAGCGGCGCTGCGGCGCATCGGGGAGGACTGCGACACAGTGACCTACCTCGGCGAGTACACGCGCCGCGTCATCGCCGCCTCGCTCACGCCCGAAGCCGCCGCGCGCATGGAGCGCATGCCGCCCGGCGTCGACACCTCGGACTTCCACCCGGCCACCGGTGACGGCGCCGTCCGCCGGCGGCTGGGCATCCCCCCGGACGCGCCGGTCCTGACCTGCATCGCCCGGCTCACCCCTCGCAAGGGACAGGACACCTTGGTGGCGGCCTGGCCGGCGGTGGTCTCCAAGCTGCCGGCCGCGCGACTGGTGATCACCGGGCCGGGCGACGACCGTGCACTCCGCGCGGCAGCGGCCAGGCTGGGCGTCACCGATCGGGTCGTGTTCACCGGCGGCGTCCGGCACGAGCAGACACCCGAGTTCTTCGCCGCAGCCGACGTCTTCGCCATGCCGTGCCGCGACCGGCGGGGCGGACTGGAGGTGGAAGGCCTCGGCATCGTCTTCCTCGAGGCGTCCGCGTGTGGTCTCCCGGTGATCGTTGGCCGCTCGGGTGGGGCGGTCGACACCGTGCAGGACGGCGTCACCGGCGTGGTGGTCGACCCGAATGACGTCGGAGCCGTGGCGACGGCCGCCATCGAGCTGCTGACCGACCCGGAGCGCGCCGGGCGGATGGGACGCGCCGGCCGTGAGTGGGTCGAGCGCGAGTGGACGTGGCGGCACGTGCACGACACCATGGCCCGGCTGCTGGAGCTCTGAGCGGCCGCGGGGGTGAGCGTCGCGGCGTCGTAGCCGTCAGTCGCGCGGCCGATCGTCGACGAAGAGCCGCTCGATGACGTCCGCGCACTGCTCGTTCACGACACGGCGCTTGAGCTTGAAGCTAGGCGTCAGCTCGCCGGTCTCCACAGTCCACTCGCCCGGCAGGATCTCGAACTTGCGGATCGACTCCGCCCGCGAGACCGAGTCGTTCGCAACCGCGATCGCCGTCTCGATCTCGGCCCGCAGATCGGGGTCGGAGACGAGTTCGTCGATGCCGCCGGTCTTGCCCTGCTGGCTGCTCCAGAAGCCGACTCCGTCGGGATCGAGGGTCACCAGCGCGGCGACGAACGGCTGCCCATCGCCGACGACCATCGCCTGAGCGACCAGCGGGTGGTTGCCGATGATCTCCTCGAGCTGGGACGGCGACACGTTCTTGCCGCCCGCGGTGACGATGATCTCCTTCTTGCGTCCGGTGATCGTCACGTAGCCGTCGTCGTCGATGCTGCCGATGTCGCCGGTGCGGAACCACCCGTCGTCGGTCATCACCTCGGCGGTGGCCTCGTCGTGGCCGAGGTAGCCCGCGAAGATCTGCGGACCCTTCACCGCGAGCTCGCCGTCGTCCTCGATCCGCACACTCGTCCAGGGCAGCGGCGGCCCGACCGTTCCCACCTTCGTGGCGCCGATGCGATTGACGGTGGCGGCGGCCGTGGTCTCCGTGAGGCCCCACCCCTCGATGATCTCGACGCCGACGCCGGCATAGAAGTGGGCGGTCCGTGACGCCAGCGGGGCGCTTCCCGAGATGGCGTAGACGAGCCGGCCACCGAGAGCGGCCCGGAACTTGGAGTACACGAGCCGGTCGAACACGGCGTGCTTGGCACGAACTCCCAGACCGGGCTTGCGGTTCTCACTGATCGCGGTACTCCAGGCCACGGCCGCCTCGCTGGCCATGGTGAAGATGCGGCCCTTTCCGTCGGCGGTGGCCTTGTTCGACGCGGTGTTGTAGACCTTCTCGAACACCCGCGGCGCCCCCAGGATGAAGGTCGGCTTGAACGACGCGAGGTCGGCGGCCACGTTGGCGATCGACGGCGAATGGCCGAGGCGGAGCCCACCCATCATCGTGGCGACCTCGAGGATGCGCGCGAACACATGGGCGAGCGGGAGGAAGAGCAGCGTCGACGACCCTGGCTGGAACACCTCGGGCACATGCTGCATGGCCGCGGTCAACTCGCCCATGAAGTTCCGATGGGTCAGCAGGCAGCCTTTCGGCCGTCCGGTCGTCCCTGAGGTGTAGATGATCGTTGCGGTGTCGTCGGCCCGGACGCCGGATCGCCGCTGCTCGAGCACGTCGTCGCCGATGCCAGCGCCGGACTCGACGAGAGCGTCGACGGCGCCGTTGTCGATGACGAGGACGTCGCGGAGCCCGGGCACGTCCGCCCGCACCTTGTCGAGCGACGCGGCGTGCTGGGGGAGTTCGACCACCGCGAACACGCAGTCGGCGTCCTGCAGGATCCATCGGATCTGGTCGGGCGAGGACGTCTCGTAGACCGGCACGGTGACCGCTCCGGCGTACCAGATCGCGTAGTCGACGAGCGTCCACTCGTACCGCGTGCGCGACAGCAGCGCCACCCGCGAACCGGCCTCGACCCCGGCCGCGATCAGCCCCTTCGCCACCGCCGCGACCTGGGCGTGGAACTCCCGGGCGGTCACGTCCTGCCAGCCACCGTCGACGGCGCGCGCCAGGACCACCCGGTTCGGGATCTGGGCCGCGTTGTCGACGATCGCGTCCGTCAGCGTCGCCGTGTCGTCGATGACCAGCGGAGAGCTGCCGGGATTGCTGAACTCGCGCACGGTTCGGGTCCTTCGGTCTCGTCGGAGCCGGCCGGGTAGCACGGCCGGACAGGCAGCCGGGTAAGAGCTGAACCGTACCGTCAGGTGGCCCACGTCACAGCACCTCGCCCGGCGGCTACCGTGTCGTGGTCCGGACCGTCCGATCCGCGCCGCGCGGCTCGGAGACGTCAGCGAGGAGCCCCGCCGCGATGGCCGACAGCACGTCCCGTTCGATGGTCATGGGCGCCTCCGCGGCCGCGATCATGGACGTCATCGCCGACGTCGAGCACTACGGGGAATGGACGGGTCAGCCGGGCGCGGCCGAGGTCGTCTCGCGGTTCGAGAGCGACGGCAGGCCGGCCGAGGTGACCTTCACGATGGAGTCGGGCATCCTCTCCGACACCTACACGCTGGCCTACACCTGGGATGCCGACCGGAGCGTGCACTGGACGTTGGTGAAGGGCAGGATCCTGGCTGCACTCGACGGCTCGTACGTCCTGACCCCGGCCGGCGGCGATACGACCGAGGTGACCTACGCGCTCGCCGTCGACCTCTCCATTCCGATGATCGGGTTGATGAAGCGGCGAGCGGCCAAGATGGTCATCGACGCGGCCCTCGCCGGTCTCAAGGGCCACGTGGAACGGCAGTAGCGAGTGCGGGCGTCGGGTCGACGGCACCCCCGATCGCCCTGGACCACCCATCGGACAGACGAGAGCGAGCGGAACACAGATGACGAACGCACCGGTGCGGCGGTACGGCGACGCCCTGACCATCGGGATCGACGTCGGCGGCACCAAGATCGCCGGCGGGCTGGTCAGACTCGACGGCACGGTCGTGCAGACGAGCCGGGTGGAGACCCCCGACACCACGACCGAGAGCATCGTCGCGGCCGTCGTCGACCTCACGAAGCAGTTGCGGGCCGAGGGTGGCGACGAGGTGGCCGCGGTCGGGATAGCCGCGGCCGGGTACATCGACGCCGAGCGCGCCACGGTGCTGTTCGCGCCGAACATCGTGTGGCGCAACGCGCCCCTGCGCGACCTCGTCGCGGCCGAGATCGGCCTGCCCGTGGTGGTCGAGAACGACGCCAACGCCGCGGCCTGGGGCGAGTTCGTGTTCGGCACCGGCGCCGAGGTCGACGACATGCTGATGGTCACGGTCGGCACCGGACTCGGCGGCGGCATCGTGGCCGACGGTGCCCTCTACCGCGGATCCTTCGGCATCGGCGGGGAGGTCGGGCACATGCGCGTGGTTCCCGACGGCCACCGGTGCGGATGCGGCAACCGTGGGTGCTGGGAGGTCTATGCGAGCGGGACCGCCCTCGTACGTGAGGCCCGTGCGCTCGCGGCGAGCGGATCGCCGAAGGCGGGTGCCATGCTCGATCTCGCCGGGGGCGACGCCGCCGACATCACCGGTGGGATGGTCACCGAGGCCGCCACGCACGGCGACCCGGCGGCGGCCGAACTGCTCGAGGACCTGGGCCGTTGGCTCGGGGAGGGCATCGCCAGCGTGGCGGCCATCCTCGACCCGGAACTGGTCGTCATCGCCGGCGGTGTCGCCGAAGCGGGCGACCTCCTGCTCGGCCCGGCCCGGGAGGCGTTCGGCCGGCAACTGACCGGACGCGGATACCGGCCCGTGCTCGCGATCGAGCGCGCCACCCTCGACCTGGCCGGGCTCGCCGGTGCCGGCGACCTCGCCCGGATCGCCTGATCGCGGTGGCTCTCGTCAACGCACTCACGATCGGCGTCGACATCGGCGGCACGAAGGTGGCCGCCGGCGTCGTCGATCCCGACGGCAACGTGGTCGAGAAGATCCGCCGCGACACCCCCGGCACCTCCGCCCGGGCCACCGAGGACACCATCGCCGAGGTGGTGAGCGAGCTCCGGTCCCGCTACGACGTGAGCGCGATCGGGATCGGCGCGGCCGGATGGATCGACGTCACCGGCTCGTCGGTGCTGTTCTCACCGCATCTCGCGTGGCGGCACGAACCCCTGCAGGACGCGGTCCGGCGCCGGGTCCGGCTCCCGGTGGTGGTGGAGAACGACGCCAATGCCGCAGCCTGGGCGGAGTGGCGGTTCGGCGCCGCGCAAGGCGAGACGCACCTCGTGTGCGTCACCCTCGGCACCGGCATCGGCGGTGCCTTCGTGCACGACGGTGAGCTGCTGCGCGGCCGGTTCGGCATCGCCGGCGAGTACGGGCACATGGCGATCGTGCCGGACGGCCGTCGGTGCGAGTGCGGCAACCGCGGCTGCTGGGAGCAGTACGCGAGCGGGAACGCCCTCGTGCGCGAGGCTCGGGAGCTGTGCGAGGTGCGCTCGCCCGTGGCTGCCGAACTGCTGCGCCGCGCCGGTGGCGAGCCGTCCGCCGCTGACCGGCCCGCTCGTCACCCAGGCAGCGAAGGACGGCGACCCGTTGGCGGTCGAACTGCTCGGCGAGATCGGTCACTGGCTCGGGCTCGGCCTGGCGAACCTCGCGTCGGCCTTCGACCCCGGCACCTTCGTCATCGGCGGCGGTGTGTGCGAAGCCGGCGACCTGTTCCTCGGCCCGGCCCGCAACACCTACCGGCACACGCTGGCGGGGCGGGGGTTCCGGCCGGAGGCCAGGATCCTGCGCGCGACGCTCGGACCCGACGCGGGCATGGTCGGCGCGGCGGACCTCGCTCGCCAGAACGCCGGGCTGTTCCGCCGGGTACGCCGCCGCCCGCGCCCGGCCAACAGCGTCACCGCTCGACGAGCGTGAGTTCGAAGCTGTAGCGGCTCGCGCGGTACACGTGCCGACCGTGTTCGACGGCCATCCCGGTGTCGTCGAATGCGGTCCGGGTCATGGTGAGCAGGGCTGCGCCTCTCGGTTCGTGCAGCAGCCCGGCCTGTTCTGCGTCCGCGCTGGCGGCGCCGATCGTCTGACTGGCGACCTTCAGATGCACGCCGGCCCGACGGAGCAGGGCGTAGAGGCCGTGGGTGGCCAGCGAGACCTCGTCGAACGCGGCCAGGTCGCGGGGCAGGTAGTTGGTCATCACCGCGATCGGTTCGGCTGCCGCGGACCGCAGTCGCCGCACGCGCACGACCGGCTCACCCGGGGTCAGCCCGAGCGCCTCGGCGACGGTCTCGTCACTGGCGACGGTCTCGAGCGCGAGGACCTTCGTCGTGGGTCGCTGACCAGCGGAGGTGAGGTCGTCGTAGAGGCTGGAGAGCTGGAGCGGGCGGCGGACCTGCGACATGACGACCTGCGTGCCGACCCCGCGTTTGCGGACGACGAGCCCCTTGTCCACCAGGTAGGCGATGGCCTGGCGCAGCGTGGGTCGCGACAGCCCGAGATCGTCGACGAGGTCGAGTTCGTTCGGGATGCGCTCACCCGGCGGGAGCCGACCGGTGACGATCGCCTCTTCGAGCTGCCGGGCGATCTGGAGGTACAGCGGCGTCTCGCTGCCACGGTCGACGCGCAGTTCGTGGACGGGATCGAAGGGTCCGGTCGACGGCGTCGGCGGTGCTCCCCACGACCCGTCCGCAAGCGGGTCGTCGCCCCCGTTCGATCGCTGCGACGCCATGACGGCACGCTAGTGGCAACGGAGAGAAACCCAGCGCCACACATGACCGGATGGTGACTTTGTCCTGACAAAGATTTGACGGTTCCGTGGGCGCTGAGCAGACTGAACGACGGCCCACCTCACCCCTCTCATCTTCGAGGAGACCGCCGATGCGTATCGGCCTGATCGGCGCGGGGCGGATCGGATCCGTCCACGCCAGCACGCTCGCCACCCTGCCCCTGGTCGACGACGTGCTCGTCACCGATCTCGACGAGGTGCGGGCGAAGCAGTTGGCCGACGCCCACGGATCGACCACCACGCCCACGGTCGACACGCTCCTGGACGCGGGGCTCGACGGGCTCGTGATCGCGGCGCCGACGTCCGAGCACGCGGCGCTGCTCGCTCGCGCCGCAGCGGCCGGAGTGCCGGTGTTCTGCGAGAAGCCGCTCGCCTCCGACGTGGCCGGGACACGAGCCGTGATCGCGGCCCTCGACGCCGCCGGCGTCCCCCTGCACGTCGGCTTCCAGCGCCGCTTCGACCCGGGCTACACGGCGGCTCGCGCGGCCGCACAGTCAGGCGAGCTCGGCTGGCTGCACACGATCTGGGCCTGCACCTACGACCCGGCGCCACCGCACGCGGACTACATCCCGAACTCGGGCGGCATCTTCCGGGACTGCAACGTCCACGACTTCGATGTGGTCCGCTGGGTCACCGGACGCGAGGTCGTGTCGGTGTTCGCCCAGGGCGGCAATCGCGGCGAGGCGTTCTTCAGCGCCGCGGGCGACGTCGACACCGCGACGTCCTTGCTCACGCTCGACGACGGCACCCAGGCGTTCGTGGGCGCCACGCGTTACAACGGCGCGGGCTACGACGTCCGCATGGAGGTCCACGGCAGTCTCGGGACGGTAGCGGTCGGACTGGACGAGGCCACCCCGGTGCGCAGCGTGGAGGCCGGGGTCGCCTGGCCTGCCGGCACCGGCTATCCCCATTTCACCCAGCGCTTCGAGATCGCGTACCGGGACGAACTCGCCGCATTCTGCGAGGTCGCCGCCGGCCGGGCGCCCAGCCCGTGTTCCGGAGCCGACGCGCTGGCCGCGCTGCTGATCGCCGAGGCGGCGCAGCTGTCGAAGGACGAGGGTCGGGTCGTGCTGATGAGCGAGGTCGGCGCATGAGTGTCGATCTGGGCCCGCTGACCGGCCGGGTCGCCGGTGCGCCGATCTCCTGGGGCGTCTGCGAGGTTCCCGGCTGGGGTCACCAGATGCCCGTCGAGCGGGTCCTCCGCGAGATGTCCGAGGTCGGGTTGGTCGCCACCGAACTGGGACCCGACGGCTTCCTCCCCGCCGACGCGGTGGGGGCGGCGACCGAACTCGAGGTGGCCGGGCTGACGTGTGTCGGCGGGTTCGTCCCCGTCGTCCTGCACGCCGACGGTCCGGCCGACGGCAGCGTGGGCGACGTGATCACCGAAGGCGTCCGCGCCCGGCTCGCGCACTTCACCGCGATGTCCGCCGGCACCCTCGTGCTGGCCGCCGACACCGGGCTCGACGGCTACGACACCCGTCCCGAGCTCGACGGCGACGGCTGGGCCAGGCTGCTCGCGCGCCTCGATCTCGCCGCCGACGTCGCCGCGGAGGCGGGCATCACCGCCACCCTGCACCCGCACGTCGGCACCATGGTCGAGACGGCGGGCGACGTCGCCCGGGTACTGCACGGCTGCGGCATCGGGCTGTGTCTCGACACCGGCCACCTCCTCGTCGGCGGTGCCGATCCGGTGGCGCTGGCTGCCGAGTACCCGCAGCGGATCGCCCACGTGCACCTGAAGGACGTGGACGCCGACCTGGCCACCCGGGTCCGAAGCGGCGAACTCACGTACACCGAAGCGGTCAAGATCGGGCTCTACCGACCGCTCGGGCAGGGCGACGTCGACGTGGCCGCGATCGTCGGCTCCCTCGAGACGGCCGGCTACCGGGGCTGGTACGTGCTCGAGCAGGACACCGTGCTGCACAGCGACCCCCCACCCGGCGACGGACCGGTCGTCGACGTCATCGCGAGCCTCGAGTACCTGGCCGCGGTGGTCGCGTCATGACGGCGCCACGGTTCGAGCTCCTCACGATGGGCCGGGTAGGCGTCGACCTCTATCCCGACCGGGTCGGCGTTCCCCTGAGCAAGATCGAGAACTTCCACAAGTTCCTGGGCGGCTCGCCGACCAACGTGGCGGTGGCGACCGCCCGATACGGGCACGACGTCGCTCTGATCACCCGGACCGGCGCCGACCCGATGGGCGAGTTCGTCCACGACGCGCTGCGCGGGTTCGGCGTGGACGACCGGTGGGTGACGCCGGTGGCCGGGCTCCCGACGCCGATCGTGTTCTGCGAGCTCTTCCCGCCGGATGACTTCCCGCTCTACTTCTACCGCTATCCGCATGCGCCCGACGTCGACATCCGCTTCGAGGAGCTCGACCTGGACGCGGTCGCCGCGGCGGACGTCTTCTGGGTGACCGGCACCGGGCTGTCGGTCGAGCCGAGCCGGACGGCCACGCTGTCGGCCCTGGAGCACCGGGCCTCGTCGCTCGATCCCGACAGTCGGGGCATCACGATCATCGACCTGGACTACCGGCCCGAACTCTGGCCCGACCTCGCCGAGTGCCGGGACGTCTACCAGCGCGCGCTGCGCTCGGCCACCGTCGCCGTGGGCAACCGGGCCGAGGTGAACGCGGCGGTCGGCACCGAGGTCCCGGAGGAAGCTGCTGATGCCCTGCTGGCGTTGGGGATCGACCTCGCCGTGGTGAAGCAGGGGCCGGCCGGCACGCTGGCCCGGACCGCCACCGAACGCGTCGTCGTCGAGCCGGTCCCGGTCGAGGTGGTCAACGGGCTGGGTGCGGGGGACGGCTTCGGCGGTGCGCTGTGTCACGGGCTGCTGGCGGGCTGGCCGTTGGAGCGGACGATCCGGCTGGCGAACGCGGCCGGCGCCTACGTCGCCGGTCAGCTCGCCTGCTCGTCGGCGATGCCGGACCTCGACCAGTTGCGCGCGTTCGTGGGGAGCGACCTGTGAGCGACCGACTGCTGGCGGCCATCGTCGAGACCCGGGTGAGCGATCCGGACGCGATCGCCCGCGCCTGGGCCGCTCGCGGGCGCCGCCGCTTCATCGGCGCCGACGGGCGGCTGTTCGTGGTGGCCGCCGACCACGTCGCCCGGGGCGCGTTGGCAGCCGGTGAGGACCGGTTCGCGATGGCGGATCGTGAGCGGCTGCTGGAACACCTGGTCACCGTGCTCGCCAACCCCGCCGTGGACGGTGTGCTGGCGGCGCCCGACCTCCTCGACGACCTGGTGCTCACGGGGGCGCTGGAGAGCAAGCTCGCCATCGGCTCGATCAATCGCGGCGGGCTTCCAGCCTCGGTGTTCGAGATCGACGACCGGCTGACCGGTGCCACGGTCGAGTCCGTCACCCGGCATGGGCTCGACGGCGCCAAGATGTTGTTGCGCGTCGACCGTGACGACGACGCGAGCGCGGCGGCGCTCGAACGGGCCGCCGAATGGGTGAGTGGCCTTGCGGCCGCTCGCACCGTCGCGATCGTCGAGCCGTTCCTCTCCCGCCGTAGTGGCGGCCGGCTGGCGAACGATCTCCGGACGGATTCCGTCGTCGAATCGGCGGTGATCGCCGCCGGCCTGGGCGACACGTCCGCGTACACCTGGCTCAAGCTCCCGGTGGTGAAGGAGTTCGAACGGGTGGCGGCGTCGACGAGCCTGCCGGTCGTGCTGCTGGGCGGCGAGGTCGACGACGACCCGGAAGCGCAGCGGCAGGGATGGGCGCAGGCGCTGGCCCTTCCGTCCGTGCGCGGCCTGATGGTCGGGCGGTCGATGCTGTTCCCGCCGGACGGCGACGTACGGGCGGCCGTGTCCGCAGCCGTGTCGCTGCTGGGCCGATGACGCGACGATCGATGACCGGCGGATCGATGGAGACTGACCCGATGACCGAACCGACGACTAGGGAGCACCACTTCCCGGCCGGCAGCCTCGCGGCCGCCGGAGCGTCGGTCGTCCTGACCCCGGCCACGGCGGGCTGGACGTACAGCAGCCTTCGGGTCCTCGACCTGACAGCGGGGGAGCGGGTGGTCCTCGACAGTGGCGACGAGGAGTTCGTGTTGCTGCCGTTGTCGGTTCGCGACGTCGACGTCGCCGTGACCGTCGGAGACGACCCGAGCGTCCACGACTTCACCCTCACCGGTCGCGGCAGCGTGTTCACGGGCGTGAGTGACTTCTGCTACGTGGGCAGGGGATCGCGGGTCGCCATCAGAGCCACCGGCGACGTCGGTGGACGTCTCGCCGTCACCGGGGCACGGTGCGAGCGGGCGTTCCCGCCGCGCCATCAGCCCGCTGATGCCGTACCGGTGGAACTGCGGGGGGCCGGGGCGTGCAGTCGTCAGGTCAACAATTTCGCCGCCGCCGGTGTCTTCGACGCCGACCGTCTGATCGCGGTCGAGGTCTTGACGCCCGGTGGCAACTGGTCGTCCTACCCTCCGCACAAGCACGACGAGGACGTCGCCGGCGAGGAGTCCGTGCTCGAGGAGATCTACTACTACGAGATCGACGTACCCGCAGCCGCTGACGGTGTCGGGCCCGGTGTGGGGTACCAGCGGGTCTACGGCACCGACGACCGCCCGATCGACGTGTTGGCGGAGGTCCGCACCGGGGACGTCGTGGCGATGCCGCACGGCTGGCACGGCCCCTCGATGGCCTCTCCGGGCTACGACATGTACTACCTGAACGTGATGGCGGGGCCGTCGGCCGAACGGGCCTGGTTGATCCGCGACGACCCCGAACGCGCCTGGATCCGTGGGACATGGGCCGACCAGCCGGTCGACCCGCGACTCCCGCTGACCGGACCGGACGCCGTCGCGACACCGACGCCACAGCAGCGAGGAGAGAGCGGATGAGTGCGACCCAACGTCTGACGGTCGGGCAGGCGCTGCTCCGGTTCCTGGCCGTCCAGTACAGCGAACGCGACGGCCGGACCACCCGGCTGATCCCCGGCTGCTTCGGGATCTTCGGCCATGGCAACGTGGCCGGGCTCGGGCAGGCGCTCCTGCAGAGCGCGGTCGAGGACCCCGACGCGATGCCCTACCACCAGGCCCGCAACGAGCAGGGCATGGTGCACGCGGCCATCGGCTACGCGCGCATGCGGAACCGCCTGGCCGCGATGGCGTGCACGACCTCGATCGGACCGGGTGCGACCAACATGGTCACCGGCGCGGCGCTGGCGACGGTGAATCGGCTTCCGGTCCTCCTGCTCCCGGGTGACGTCTTCGCCACCCGGGTCGCCAACCCGGTGCTGCAGGAGCTCGAGGACCCGCGTACCGGCGACGTCAGCGTCAACGACGCGTTCCGGCCGGTGTCGCGCTACTTCGACCGGGTCTACCGCGCCCGAGCAGCTCCCGTCGGCGCTGCTCTCGGCGATGCGGGTCCTGACCGACCCGGCGGAGACCGGCGCGGTCACGCTCTGCCTGCCTCAGGATGTCCAGGCGGAGGCCCACGACTGGCCGGTCGAGTTGTTCGAGCCGCGGATCTGGCACGTAGCCCGTCAGCAGGCTGACACCGCGGCCCTCGACCGGGCGGCCGCCCTGATCACCAGTGCACGCAGTCCGTTGATCGTCGCCGGTGGCGGCGTGACCTACGCGGAGGCCACGGATGCCCTGGCCGCGTTCGTCGAGGCCACCGGCATCCCGGTGGGGGAGACGCAGGCCGGTAAGGGCTCGCTGCCGTGGGACCACCCGCAGTCGGTCGGGGCCGTCGGGGCCACGGGAACGTCGGCTGCCAACACCCTGGCCGCGCAGGCCGACGTCGTGATCGGGATCGGCACCCGGTACTCCGACTTCACCACCGCGAGCCGCTCGGTGTTCGCGAATCCCGACGTCGCGTTCGTCAATCTCAACGTCTCGGCGTTCGACGCGGCCAAGCAGGGCGGCGTGATGGTGACCGGCGACGCCCGGGAGAGCCTGCGTGGCCTGACCGAACGCATGACCGGTTGGCACGTCGAGACCGAGCTGACCGAACAGGCCACCTCGCTCGTCGAGGCCTGGACCCGGCTGACCGACGACGCCTACGCGGGTCGGCTGACCGCGCCGGGCAACCCGTCGACGCTCCCACCCGGGGAGGCGCCGCCGCTGGCGGACGCGGAGTCCCTGCCGTCGCAGGTCGAGGTGCTCGGCATCGTCAACGACGTCCTCGACGACCGCGACGTGGTCATCAACGCGGCCGGGAGCATGCCCGGTGACCTGCACGCGCTGTGGCGGGCGCGGGATCCGCAGGCCTACCACGTGGAGTACGGATTCTCCTGCATGGGCTACGAGATCGCCGCCGGTCTCGGGGTCTCGATGGCCGCCCGAGACCGCGACGTCGTCGTGCTCGTCGGCGACGGGTCGTACCTGATGCTCGCGACGGAGATCGTGACGGCCGTCGCCGAGCACCTCCCCCTGACCATCGTGCTCGTGCAGAACCATGGCTACGCGTCCATCGGAGCCCTGTCCGACTCGGTCGGAGCGCAGCGCTTCGCCACCGCGTACCGGTACCGGAATCCGGTGACCGGCCGCCACGACGGCGAGCCGCTCCCCGTCGACCTCGCCGCGAACGCCCAGAGCCTCGGGGCCACTGTCGTGCGCGCCGACAGCCTGGCGGCGTTCCGGGCCGCCTTGACGCAGGCGAAGGGATCCGGCGCGGTGACGCTCATCCAGATCCACACCGACCCCCTGCGGCCCGGGCCGGACGGCGGCGCCTGGTGGGACGTGCCGGTGGCCGAGGTCTCGACCCTGGCGTCGACGCAGAACGCCCGCGCGGGATACGAGAAGGACAAGCAGAGCCAGCGATCGCTGGTCCGGCCCAGTGAGCGGGCCGAGACGGTGGAGGAGACGCCATGAGACGGATCGTGAGCTGGATCGACGGAGCCGAGCACGACGCGGCCTCGGAGCGGACCTCGCCGGTGTTCGACCCGGCCACCGGCGCCGTCCAGGCCGAGGTCGCGCTGGCCGGGTCGACCGGGGTCGACGCCGCGGTGGCTGCGGCCAAGGCGGCGTCGACACGCTGGCGGGACACGTCGATCGCGGCCCGCACGAAGGTCCTCTTCGCCTTCCGCGAGCTGGTCGCCACCCACGCCGACGAGCTGGCCCGGATCGTCAGCAGTGAGCACGGCAAGACCGTTCCCGACGCGGCCGGCGAGGTGCAGCGCGGCCTCGAGGTGATCGAGTTCGCCTGTGGCCTCGGCCAGATCCTCAAGGGCGACGTGAACGACCAGGTCTCGACCGGCGTCGACGCGGTGAGCTTCCGACAGCCGGTCGGTGTCGTCGTGGGGATCACCCCGTTCAACTTCCCGGTGATGGTGCCGTGCTGGATGCACCCGGTGGCGATCGCCTGTGGCAACACGTTCGTGCTCAAACCATCCGAACGCGACCCCGGCGCGTCCGAGCTGATCGCCCGGCTGTGGCAGCAGGCCGGACTGCCGGACGGCGTCTTCAACGTCCTGCAAGGCGATGCGAGCGCCGTTCAGCAACTGCTCGCGCACCCGGACGTGGATGCCGTGTCGTTCGTCGGCTCCACACCGATCGCACGGTCGGTGCACGAGCAGGCCAGCCGAACCGGCAAGCGGGTGCAGGCGCTCGGTGGTGCGAAGAACCACGCCGTCGTGGCGCCGGACGCCGACATCACCTTCGCCGCCAAGCACATCACCGCCGCGGGATACGGGTCGGCCGGTCAGCGCTGCATGGCGATCTCGGCCGTGGTCGCGGTCGGTGACGTCGCCGACCGCCTGGTCGAGGAACTGCGGGTCCTGGCCGAGGACGTGCGGGTCGGGCCCGGCTCGGACGCGTCGAGCGACATGGGCCCGGTGGTGACCGCGACGTCGCGCGACCGCATCGTGTCGATCATCGACGGGGTGACCGACGAGGGCGGCACCCTGGTGGTCGACGGCCGCAAGGTGACGGTCGACGGCCACGAGGACGGGTTCTTCGTCGGACCCACCCTGGTGGACCACGCCCGGGTCGGGATGCGCTCGTACGACGAGGAGATCTTCGGCCCCGTCCTGACGGTCCTCCGGGTGGCGGACCTGGCCGAGGCCATCGATCTCGTCAACGCCAACCCGTACGGCAACGGCGTCGCGCTGTTCACCTCGTCCGGCTACGCGGCCCGCGAGTTCACTCGGCGGGTGACGGTCGGCATGGTCGGGATCAACGTGCCGATCCCGGTGCCGATGGCCTACCACAGCTTCGGCGGCTGGAAGGACTCGCTGTTCGGAGACCACCACATCCACGGGGAGGAAGGCGTGCGGTTCTACACCCGGGGCAAGGCGGTGACGGTCCGCTGGCCGGAGCCGAGCACGGGCTCGGGCGGTGCGGGCAGCGGCGCGGAGTTCCACTTCCCGACGTCGCACTGACGGGCGGGCCCGTCGATGTCTGATCAGGGTGCTGACACGCCGTCGGCCGGTGTGTTTCGCGTCGTCTCGTACAACCTCCACAAGGTCGGTGACGACCGCCGCAGTCTTGTCAGGGTGCTGACGGCTTTGAAGCCCGACATCCTGATCGCGCAGGAGGCGCCGCGGGGGTTCCGCTGGCGTCCCCGATGTGCAGAGCTCCTGCGCGAGGCCGGCCTGTTCTATGCGGTCGGCGGCGGTGGCGCGGCCGCCGGCAACCTGATCGGGACCTCCATGCGGACAGAGGTGGTGGCCACGATCGAGGAGGCGCTCCCGACGCCGACGTTCGTCCAGGGCCGGGGCCTGGCGGCGGCGATCGTCGAGCTCGGCGACTTCCGGGTGGCGGCCGCCGGCACCCACCTCGACCTCGACGTCGAGCGCCGCGCCGGGCATCTCGATCGCTTGACGACCCGGGCGCACGCCTTCGCCGCCGAGTACGACGCGCCGCTCGTCCTCGGCGCCGACCTCAACGAGACGCCGGAGCAGCGGTCGTGGGCCAGCCTGGCGGCGGCCGGTCTGGCCGACCACGGAGCCCATACCGGCTTGACGATTCCGTCCGTGGGGCCCGATCGACGGATCGACGCGGTGCTCACGGCCGAGGGGCTCGAGGTCCTCGACTACCGGGTCGGTCTCGAGGCACTCGCCGGTCAACCCGCTGACGACGAGCCGATCACTCACGACACGCTCCGGGCCGCGAGCGACCATCTGCCCGTGATGGCGCTGATCAGTCGGCGCTGACTCGGGCGACCGGTGACTCGGGCGACCGGTGACTCGGGCGACCGGTGACTCAGCCGGGGCTGATCGGCGCCGTGGGTCAGCCGGCCGGAACCAGCTCGCGAGCCAGTTGGTCGAGGAACAGGCCGACGTCCGTGACGATCCCGCGTGCCTGGGACGAACCACGGTCGGCCAGCTTCGTCACCGTGGCCGGGTTGATGTCCACGCACACGAGCGGGATCGACGCCGGCAGCAGGTTGCCGGTCCCGACGCTGTGGAGCATGGTCGCCACCATCAGGCAGAACCCGACACCCGCCAATTCGGCTCGCATCGCCCGCTGGCCGTCGATCACGTCGGTGTACACGTCGGGGAGTGGCCCGTCGTCGCGGACGGAGCCGACGAGGACGAACGGCTTTCCCTGCCGGACCAGTTCGTGCATCAGGCCGCCGGTCAGCACACCCTGGTCGACGGCATCGGCGATCGACCCGCATCGGCGGATGACGTTGATCGCGCGGATGTGGTGTTCGTGCCCGTGCTCGACGCCGTGGCCGGCGGCCAGATCCACGCCCAGTGACGTCCCGAACAGCGACGCCTCGATGTCGTGCGTGGCCAGCGCGTTCCCGGCGAACAGCACGTCGACGAAACCGGCCCGGCACATCCGCACCATCGCCGGCGCGGCGCCGGTGTGCACCACCGCCGGACCGCCGACCCACAGCACCTTCTGACCGGCGTCGTGGACCGCCCGGATCTGATCGGCGATCTGACGCACGAGCAGGCCCTGCGGCTTCTCGCTCGACACGGCGGAATCCATGAAGGAGAACACCTCGCCGCTGTTGCGACCGAGCGCCACCGCGGCCGGTGTGCCGACACGGACACCGGTGACGCCGGTGACCACACGCATGCCGGTCCGCACGTCCGACATGGGGACGGTGCGCGCCGAGACCGAGCCGCCGCTGCCCTCCAGGATCACGCCGCAGTCCATCTCCGGGGTGCCCACCGGGATCCAGCGCCCCGCGACCCGGACCTCGCAGTCGAGGTTGGTGCTCGAGTAGAAGCCTTCCGGGAACACGCCGTCGCGGTCGGCGACGGACACCTCGACGTCCTGGTGGGTCGTCAGGTTCGCTCCCCGCGTCTGCAGGCGCATCAGCAGGCGGGCGAGCGAATCCTCGTCGTGAGCGCTCACGACGATCCGGGCGTTGGACTCGTCGTCACGACCCTTGCCGAGCACGAGTCGGTCCACGACGTAGTCACCGCCGTAGTCGCCGATGTCGTCGAGGACGGCCGACAGCACACCGGAGTCGATCAGGTGGCCCGACAGTTCGACGGTGTCCGACACCGTCATCGCGCCACCGGCCCGGTAGTGGTCACACCGCGCCGCGCGTCATACCGCCGCACCGTTGTCGTCGTCCCCGATCGGTTCGCCGTCGTCGTCGAGCGGGGTCTGGCGTAGCTGGGCGAACAGCACGGACAACCCGTACACGAAGCCGCCGCCCGCGAGGAGCAGGCCCCACGACGGCACGATCACCCCGGCGAAGCCCAGGACGACGAGCGTGAGCGGGATGCCGATCGCGCAGATCCAGCCCGAGGCGACGTAGGGCGAGACCCGCGGAAACGGGGGTGGCGGCGGTGGCTCGAAGTGCTCCTCGGGCGCAGGCTGCTCGGCCGGGGCGTTCTGCTCCGCGCGCCTGACGTAGGGCTCCCAGCCGGTCAGCCGGTGCGAGACCTGGCCGCGCCCGCGGTCGCCGGAGTCCCCGCCGGACGTATCGGGATCGGCGGTATCGGAGGTGTCGGGATCGACGTCCTCGAGCGGAGACCAGCCGCCCCGGTCACCGTCGGCGGCGTTGAAGGATTCGACGAGCGCGAGCCACTCGTCCTCGTCGACGGCCACCGTGGCGGGTCCGTCGGCGGCGTCGCCCGCGCCTCGATGCGGGCCCTCGGCTCCGGTCGGCGCGGTCTGGGGGAGCATGCCGCGGGCTCTGTCCAGCTGACGGACGTCGACGAACAGCTCGTCGCCGGCGTCGCCGGTCTGCAGGTAGGCCGCGATGCCCGCGTTCTCGAGCTGTGCGAGCAGGTTCTGCGCGGACCTGTCGTCGAGGCTCGGACTGAAGACGGCGACCGCGCTGTAGGCGGGTGCGCCGAGCCCGTTGCTCCGGGTCACTCGTCACCGCCGTCTCGTCTGGCTCCGTGACCCGGCCGGGTCAGGAGCGTCCGTCGCGCCCAGGACTTCCTTCACGAACGCGAGGCTCCCGTCGATGATCTCACCGGCCTCGTAATCGAGGGTCGCCACGTGGTAGGACCGGACGAGATCGCGACGTTCGAAGGGGCCGCTGACGCGCTCCTCGATGATCTCGGCCGACTCGGGACCGACCACGTGGTCGACGGTGGAGCGGTAGAGCAGGATCGGCGCCCGGACCCGGGCGAGGTCCTTGCGGATCACCCGGTTCATGGCCAGCACCGACGACATCGCGCGATGGGGTATCCGGGCCAGCCCGACCTCGTCCTGCCCGTCCATGGCGATGTCGTTGATGATCCCGGGAGAGGACGCACTGACCCGTTTGAGCAGGGGAAGCAGGAACCGACGCCGGCTCGTCACGGTCACCGACGGGTTGACCAGCACGAGCCCGGCGACGCGCGTCGGAAGCAGTTCGGCCACCCGGAGCGCGAGCCCGCCGCCCATCGACAGTCCGAACACGAACACGTGGTCACACGTTCTGCCGAGCGTGACGAACTCCCTGGCGATGCAGTCGTACCACTCGCTCCAACGGACCCGGTTCGCGTCCGCGACAGTGCCGCCGTGGCCCGGGAGCAGCGGCAGCCGCACGGACAGGCCCGCTTCGGCGAGTGCCTGCGCCCACGGGCGAAGGGAGGCTGGGGAGCCCGTGAACCCGTGACAGAGCACGACCCCGGTCCGGCCCCCGTCCGCCGCGAACGGTTCGACCCCGTGTGCGCGCGCCACGCCGCCCGCGTCGCTCACACTGCCTTCGGCGGCACCCGCGGAACTCATACGTCCATAGTGCCGCGACGCGCACAACGGCGGGAAGGGGCGGGCGCCGATCGGTGGGCATGGAGCGGAATGTGACGCGTGGGCGGGATGCCCGGATTCACCCGCAGACTTCACACGCGACGCGCGTCACGTCGATTGCTGATCACCTGCCCGACGCCTATCGTTCCGGGAAAGACCGACGTGCGGCGCGCTCACGAGCTGGCTGCGACCGACCATCCGGTGGCATCTCGACCCGCACGACAGGAGGCGCTCGGTGGTCTACTGGTTCCTCAAACTCCTTGTGGTCGGACCGCTCATCAGGCTGATCGTGCGGCCCTGGGCCAAGGGGCTGGAGAACATCCCGGAAGAGGGACCGGCGATCCTCGCGTCGAACCACCTGTCGTTCTCCGACTCGATCATCATGCCGCTGGCGGTCCCACGCCGGGTGACGTTCCCCGCCAAGTCGGAGTACTTCACCACCGGCGGCATCAAGGGCCGTCTGATGGCCCTGTTCTTCAAGTCGATCGGCCAGGTACCGATCGACCGCTCCGGGGGCCGGGCCGCCACCGCCGCGCTCGACACCGCGGCGCAGATGCTGGCCGACGACGAGCTGTTCGGGATCTACCCCGAGGGGACGCGATCGCCCGACGGCCGGCTGTACAAGGGCCGCACCGGCGTGGCTCGACTGGCCCTGCGAACGGGGGTGCCGGTGATCCCCGTGGCGATGATCGACACCAACACCATGCAGCCGGTGGGCAAGCTCCTGCCGAACCTGCGCGTGCGACCGGGCGTGATCTTCGGGCCGCCGCTCGACTTCTCCCGCTACGAGGGCATGGAGAACGACCGCTTCGTGCTGCGATCGGTCACCGACGAGATCATGTACGCGATGATGACGCTCTCCGGCCAGGAGTACGTCGACGTCTATGCCACCAAGGCGAAGGCCGAACTCGACGCCGCGAAACGGCCGCCCGAGCGTCCCGGACCTGCCGGTGTGACACCCGGAACCGACGACGTGCCCGCGCCGTCGACGACCGAGCTGCCGGTGGCCGACATCCAGCCCGATCCCGAAGGCCCGGCAGCCACCGAGCGCAAGGCGAGCTGAGCCACCGGCCCAGGGCACGCCGGGCCGCGACCGTTACGCTCGCGGTGACGTTGCCGCTGCCGCCCCGGGCTCGCGGATCCACCTGCCGCTCGACGAGGAGCACTTCCATGCACGCCACGGCCGGCCGGATCGACGACAAGACCGCGCCGACGGGCACGTCCGGCCACGGGTCGGCGCCGTCGATGCTGACGCTCGATCAACTGCGTGCACTCCCGGCCGCCCAGCAGCCCGAGTACGCCGATCGAGGCGCCGTCGAGGCTGTCGTCGACCAGCTCCGCATGCTGCCACCGCTCGTGTTCGCCGGGGAGTGCGACACCCTGCTCGCCCGACTGGGCGACGTCGCCGCCGGCAAGGCGTTCGTGCTGCAGGGCGGCGACTGTGCCGAGACACTCGCCGGGGTCCGCGCCGACGCGATCCGCAACACCCTGCGCACGCTGCTGTCGATGTCGATCGTCCTCACCTACGCGGCCGGTGTCCCGGTCGTGAAGATGGGCCGCATCGCCGGGCAGTACGCGAAGCCGCGCTCGAAGAACACCGAGGTGCGTGAGGGCGTCGAACTGCCGGCCTACCGCGGCGATGCCGTCAACGGGTTCGACTTCACCCCGGCGGCCAGGACGCCCGATCCCGATCGGCTGCTTCGGGTGTACAACGCCTCCGCCGCCACCCTCAACCTCGTCCGCGCCTTCACCTACGGCGGCGAGGCCGATCTCCGCCAGGTGCACGCCTGGAACCGGGGCTTCGTGCGCGACAACCCGGCCGGGACCCGGTACGAGCAGCTCGCGGCCGACATCGACCGGGCCATCACCTTCATGAAGGCGTGCGGGGTCAACGACGACGCCTTCCACACCGTCAGCCTGTACTCGAGCCACGAGGCACTGCTGCTCGACTACGAGCACGCGATGACCCGCATCGACTCCCGTACCGGGATGCCCTACGACACGTCCGGGCACTTCGTCTGGGTGGGCGAGCGGACCCGTCAGCTCGACGCCGCGCACATGCGGCTGGCAGCGACCGTGCACAACCCGGTGGGCGTGAAGCTCGGGCCGACGACGACGGTCGAGGACGCGCTGGCCTACGCCCGGATGCTCAATCCTGACAACGTGCCCGGGCGGTTGACGTTCATCACCCGGATGGGTGCGGGGAAGATCCGCGAGAAGCTGCCACCACTGGTGCAGGGCGTGACGAACGCCGGTGCGTCGGTGGCGTGGATCTGCGACCCGATGCACGGCAACACCTTCGAGACCGACACCGGCTACAAGACGCGCCGGTTCGAGGACGTGATCGAGGAGGTCCGGGGCTTCTTCGACGTCCACCGCGAACTGGGGACGTGGCCCGGCGGCCTGCACGTCGAGCTCTCGGGCGAAGAGGTCACCGAGTGCGTCGGTGGCGGCTATCAGCTCGCCGAGGGTGACCTTTCCCAGCGCTACGAGACCCTGTGCGACCCACGCCTCAACCGTGGGCAGTCGCTCGAACTGGCGTTCCTCGTCGCGGAGATGCTGGCCCGGGTCTCGTCGTGAGCGCCGGGAACACCCGGCCGAGCGGCACGATCGACCTTCGCAGCGACACGGTCACCGTCCCCGACGACGGGATGCGTGCCGCCATGGCTGCTGCCGAGGTGGGCGACGACGTCTACGGCGAGGACCCGGGCGCGAACGGCCTCCAGGAGCGGGTCGCCGACCTGTTGGGCAAGGACGCCGCGCTCTTCACGGTCACCGGCTCCCTGGCGAACCTGCTGGCAGTGCGCGGGCTGGTCGCCCCGGGTGCCGAGGTGCTGTGTGAGTCACGTGCCCACATCGCGCGTGCGGAGATGGGCGCCCATGCGACGGTCTCCGGAGTCACGACGCGTACCTGGGTGCACCGCCGCGGGCTCGTCGACCTCGCGGCCATCGCGTCGCTGGCCGCTCCGAACGCAGGAACGTTCTTCGTGTCGACGGCCGCGGTGTCCGTCGAGAACACCCACAACTTCGGCGGCGGGAGCGTCCAGCCCTACGACGATCTGCTCGCGTTGCGGGCCTGGGCCGACTCGGCCGGTGTCGCCCTGCATCTCGACGGTGCTCGACTCTGGAACGCATCGGTCGCCTCGGGCCGGTCCGTGCGTGAACTCGCGGCCCCGTTCGACGTCGTCTGTGTCTGCCTGTCCAAGGGGATGGGTGCGCCCGTGGGTTCTCTGCTGGCCGGACCGGCCGACCTCATCGAGGACGCGCGGATCTGGCGGAAGCGGCTCGGAGGTGGGTGGCGGCAGGCCGGTGTCCTGGCCGCCGCCGGCGAGTACGCGATCGACCACAATCTCGAGCGGCTGGCGCAGACACACCTCGACGCGCGGGTGATCGCCGACGCCTGCGCCGAGGCGTTGCCCGGCTGCGTCGAGCCGACGGACGTCGAGACGAACATCGTGGTGCTGGACCTGGCCGGGGGTGCGGTCGGTGCGGGCGACGTCATCGCGGCGGCGGCCGCCGGAGGAGTACGCGTGTCGGCGACGGGTGCGAGCACCGTCCGGGTGGTGACCCATCTCGGGGTGACCCCGGCGGAGGCCAGGTACGCCGCGGGGGTGCTGGCGCGAGCGCTGACCGCGGCGAGTGATGGGGATCGGTCGATTCGGGCGAGCCGAAGCGTCCATTCGGCATCAGTGCGTGAGACGTCCGGGGCTGAGTGAGCGCGGATGCACCTTCATGGACGCCTCGAAGGGTTGATCCGCGCTCACTCGATGCGTGAGGCCGCACCCCCCGGCTAGAGCGGTAGCTCTCCTCGCGGCGCGGCCGGCATGTCCGCCTGCGACCCTCGCAGATCCGCCACCCCCATGGCGGCCACGATCAACCCGCCGCCGACGAGCAGGCGCCACGTCACCGGCTGATCGGCGAACAACACCGCGAACGTCGCTGCCCAGACCGGCTCGGCGCACATCGTGATCGCCGCCCTCGTGGCCGGCAGGTGCGCCTGCGCCCACGTCTGCACGATGAGCGCGAGGGCCCCCGCGAACAGGGCCAGGTACACGACGACGAGCCAGTCCCGGGCGTCGCTCGGCAGCACGATCCCGCCGGGAATCGCCGCCAGCACGCTGACCAGGGCGATCACCACCATCTGGAGAGCCGACAGCCCGAACACCTCGCCGGGATCCGACCACCTGCCGAGCGCGACGATGTGGAGGGCGTAGATCAGCGCCGACCCGAGCGTGAGGATCTCGCCGAGTCCGAAGCCGCTCGGGCCGTTGACGCTCAGCACGGCCAGCCCCGCTGCGGCGAGGACGACGGCCACCCCGACGGCACCGGTGATGCGGGTCCTGACCAGCAGTGCCCCGAGAATCGGCGTCAACACGACATACATCCCGGTGAGGAATCCCGACAGCGCCGGCGAGGTGTGCGCGAGTCCGAACGTCTGGAGGAACTGGGCCACGCCGTAGAGCAGGCCGAGGACCACGCCGCGTCGTCGCGCCAACGGCGTGAGCCGGCGCAGCGAGCGATGCCCGAGGGCGACCAGGACGACAGCGGCGAGCGTGAATCGGACGGCGAGCAGATCGGGCACCGGGATCCGCTGGACGATGTCGGCGATCATGAAGAACGTCGATCCCCAGACCGCGGTCACGCCCAGCAGACCCAGAGTCGGAACGAGGGTCGATGGACCCGAGTGCCCGGCCGCTGCCCGAGACGGCGTCCCGGGTGCGCTCACACCACCGTCAGGTGGATCGTCGATCCCTTGCGAGCCTTGTTCCCGCCACCGGGCGATTGGCCGATGACGAGGTTGCGGCCGAAGTAGAACGTGCTCCGAGAGACATCGACCTCGAAGCCCAGACCCTCGAGTCGCGCGGTCGCGGCCGACACCGAATCGCCTCGCACGCCCGGCACCTGGATCAACTCGGGCCCGTTGCTCACCACGATCCTCAGGCTGTCGTTGCGGTAGAGGGTTCCGGCCTTCGGTGTCTGGCTGATGACAATGCCCTGCGGGACCGTGTCGGAGAACGCGCTCTGGCGGTCGACCTTCAGCCGGGCCGAGGTGATCGCCTTCGTCGCGTCGGCCTCGGACTTGCCCACCACCTTCGGCACGTCGATCGGCTGACGACCCTGGCTCACCACGACGTTGACGGTCCGGTCCCGGGGGAGCGGCGTCCCCGCCACCGGATCCGCGGAGATGATCCGGCCCTTTGCCACCGTCTCGCTGTAGGCGTCCGTGGTGTTCCCGAGGGCCAGGGAGGTCGCCTCGAGGTCCGACCGGGCCTGGGCGACCGTCGAGCCGATCAGCTTCGGGACGTCGAACCTCTCCGGCCCCTTCGACATGGTCAGATCGACGGTGCCGCCCTTGCGCACTCGCCCACCGGCGTCCGGCTCGGCGACCACGACGGTCCCCACCGGGACGGTCTCGCTGAAGTCCTCGCCGGTGTTCACGACGACCAGTCCGTCGCCGGCTGCTTTCGCCTGCGCCTGCGCCAACGTGAGGCCGGTGAGGTCCGGCGCCGTGGTGTAGCGGGCCACGCCCAGGTAGTAGGCGCCGGCCACGAGCCCCGCCAGCACGACGAGGACGGCGAGGACGGCAGGAAGCCGCCGGCGACGCCTCCGACCGGTGGCGACCAGCGCCGGGTCGCGCCCGACGACGTCACGCCCCGCAGCCGGGACGAGGGACGTGGCGGGCGGCTCGGTCACGTCGGTGAGTGTGTCGACGACGACTTCACGGGTGTGCTGGTCGGGCGCGATCCGGCGGTCGGCTCGGCGAGCGGCCACCAGCCGTACCTGATCGCCGAACTCGCGTGCACTGGCGAAGCGGGCCGCCGGGTCGCGGCGGGTCGCCTGCCGCACGAGGGCATCGACCTCGCCCGGTATGCCGGTCGATACCGACGACGGCGCCGGGACGTCGGAGTTCACGTGTTGGAAGGCGACCTGCAGCGGGTTGTCGCCGGAATACGGCCGCCGGCCCGTCGTCAACTCGAACAGCAGGATCCCGATCGCGTACACATCGGTGCGTTCGTCGACCCGCCCGTGATCGACCTGCTCGGGCGCCAGGTACGACACGGTTCCGAGAACGATCCCGCGGGTGGTGCTGGTCGTGTCGGTGATCGCGCGAGCGAGGCCGAAGTCGGTGACCTTGACGACCTGGTCGCCGTTGGCGTTCGAGCCGAGGAGGACGTTCTCCGGCTTGAGGTCACGATGCACGAGGCCGGCGTTGTGGGCCGCCTGGACGGCCGAGAGCACCTCGGCCGTGATCGCCAGGGCCCGGTCGGTCGAGAGCGCGCCGTCCTCACGGAGCACCTGCCGCAACGTCGGTCCGACCACCCGCTCCATCACGAGGTAGAGCAGGTCGCCGTCCCGGCCCTGGTCGTAGACCGGCACGACGTGCGGATGCGAGAGCCGGGCGGCAGCGCGCGCCTCGCGGACGAAGCGCGCCTCGAAGTCGGGATCGCGCGCCAGTTCCGGGTCGAGCACCTTGATGGCCACGACCCGGTCGAGACGGGTGTCGAGGGCCTCGAAGACGCGGGCCATGCCCCCGCGTGCGATCAGCGGGCCGATGCGGTAGCGACCGTCGAGGAGTTGGCCGACGGCGGGCGTGGCGATCGACACGGACGGCTGCTCCTCACCTGTCACCGGGTCGCCCGTCGGGCGAGAACGACCCGATTCTAGGCGGCGTCACACGGTGCGGGTGGTTGCCGCGACCGCGAGCGCGGCGAGCGATGCGCGGGCCGGTTCGCCGGGGAGCTCGGTCTCCGCGAGCCGGCGCAGTGCCGTCTCCGTGCGTTCCTCGATCATCGTCTCGACGCGAGCGAGTGCACCCGTGGCCACGAGCACCGCGCGCACCGCGTCGGCGCCCTCGGCAGACATGGCCGGATCGCCCACCCAGGTGTCGAGAACGGACCGCTGTCGTCCCGTGGCGTCGCCACGGGCCAGCAGCATCAGCACGGTCTGCTTGCCCTCGCGGATGTCGTCGCCGGCCGGTTTGCCCGTGACGGCCGGATCTCCGAAGACGCCCAGTACGTCGTCGCGGAGCTGGAACGCCTCCCCGATGGGCTCGCCGATGCCGCGGTAGGCCTCGAGCAACCCCGGCTCGGCCCCGGCCAGCACGCCACCGAGTTCGAGCGGGCGCATCACGGAGTACCGGGCGGACTTGAACCGGAGCACGGTGAGCGCCCGCTCCAGCGTCGTCGCGGGATCGGCCTGGGCGAGGACGTCGAGGTACTGGCCGGTGATCACCTCGGTCCGCATGAGGTCGAAGCAGCGGAGTCCGTCGAGCACCCGGTCCGACGGGAGTCCGCAGGTGCGGAGCATCTCGTCCGACCAGGCCTGCGCGAGGTCGCCCAGCAGGAGGGCCGCGCCGGCTCCGAACCGGCCGGCGTCGCCTTGCAGACCCTGGTCGCGGTGCCGGGTGCGGTAGTGGATGTGCGTGGCCGGGCGCCCGCGACGGGTGTCGGAGTCGTCCATGAGGTCGTCGTGCACGAGCGCGCTCGCGTGCAGGAGATCGAGCGCTGCGGCGGCCCGAACGATGCCGGTCGGCTCGCCGTCGGCGCCGGTCAGTGCCGGGTCACCGCCGGCACCGAGCCAACCCTGATGACAGAAAGCCGGTCGCAGCCGCTTCCCGCCCGTGGCGAACCGGGAGAGGGTGTCGACGAGCTCGACGAGGTCGGTGTCGATCCCGGCCACGACGTCGCGCTGGTCGCTCAGGAACGACGCGAGCGCGCGGCTCACCGCGTCGACGATCGGTTCCGGCACCGGGTGAGCCTATGTCGGCGCCTCGACCACGCGCCCTACCCTGTGGCCATGACACGCGGCGCGGGGAGCACGCTGAGCACGGCCGGATCGACCGTTCCGCAGATCCTCGCGAGTGGTCGCAGGTCGTGTTCGTTCGAGTTCTTCCCGCCCAAGAACGCCGAAGGCGGGATCGCGCTCTGGCGGGCGATCCGCCGACTCGAGAGCTACCACCCGACGTTCGTGTCGGTGACCTACGGCGCCGGCGGCGGTGACCGGGACGGTGTCATCGAGATCACGAAACGCATCGCCGAGGACACGACGCTGACGCCGATGGCCCACCTGACGTGTGTGGGGCATTCGCGGGCGGAGCTGCGCCAGGTGATCGGGGCGTACGCAGACGCCGGGGTGCGGCACATCCTCGCGCTGCGGGGCGATCCGCCCGGTGGGCCCGAGATGGTGTGGACGAAACACCCGGACGGCTTCGATCACGCCGTGGAACTCGTCGAGTTCATCCGGTCGCTCGGCTCGTTCGACGTCGCCGTCGCGGCCTTCCCGGACAAGCACCCGGGCTCGCCGGATCTCGACTTCGACGCGCGGGTGTTGGCGGCCAAGGCCGACGCCGGGGCCGAGTTCGCGGTGACCCAGCTCTTCTTCGAACCCGAGCCGTACCTGCGGCTGGTCGACCGGGTGCGGGCCCTCGGGCAGACCATCCCGATCATCCCCGGGATCATGCCGATCACGAACGTCGCCCAGATCAAGCGCATGGCGACGTTCTCCGGAGCCCCGATCCCGCAGCGCGTGCTGGACGCGATCGAGCCGTACGCCGACGACCCGGCGGCCGTCCGTGAGATCGGCGTCGAGTTGGCCAGCACGCTCTGTACGGACCTGCTCGACGCGGGATCGCCCGGCCTGCACTTCTACACGCTGAACAGGTCGGGGGCGACGCGGGCGATCTACTCGAACGTCTTCGGGTCAGCCGGGCCGGGCGTCGTCGGCAGCGCCGCCGCCGCCAGCGCGGCGGAGAGCAGTTCGGTCGGGAGCCCCGCCGGCAGGTAGGACGCGTGCCCGGCCACGAGCAGGCCCTCGGGTAGCCGTCCGCCGGCAACCGAGGCCACCGGGGCGAGCCGGCGGAAGGTGCGCCAGCCGGCGAGCCGAACGCCGCCGGAAGACGCCGACGGTCGGATCCGATGCTGCTCGAGGAGTCCCGGCCGGAGGTCGAGTCCGCGGGCGGCGGCCGTGGCCAGCAGGTCGACGTCGGGGCCCCGGCTCTCGAGCACCAACCAACGGGTATCGAGGTCACCCACGTCACCGGTCACGTCCGGCGGCACCGAACGAACGGTCACGACCGGGTCACCGAGGAGCACGTTCTCGTAGCCGTCCGGGGCGATCTCGCGGGCGACCCGGACGAACGTCGTGCGACGGATCGGCAAGGGCCGCACGCCGCGAAGCCTGCGGGCGAGCGCGGGCGCGAGGTCGGCTGTCAGCCGGGCGAGCTCCTTCGGGCCGACCGCCGTGACGACGGCGTCGGCACGCTGGGTGCCCTCGGCCGTCCGGACGCCGGTGACCCCCGCGGTGCCTCCGACCAGGCCCACTACCGGAGACGACGTGACGACCTCGACGCCACGAAGCTCGAGTCGTCGGGAGAGCACGTCGAGCAGGCCCAGGGCGCCGCCGTCGGGATGCCATCGGCCCAGGTTCTGCTCGAGGTACGGGAGCGCCGACAACACCGCCGGCACCCGGACGGGCACGTGTCCGTCGCGTACGAGTGGGTACCCGGCCGCGCCAGCGAGCACGTCGGCGCCGGCGACCCGCGACAACAGGCGGAAGTCGGACGGGAACCTGTGGGGAAACCCGAGCCTGCGCAGACGCCGGGCGCCGATGGACTTCAGCGCCGGCTCGAGGTCGTTCTCGACGATGCCGCGTGCTGCGTCCCATCGCCCTCCGCAGGCGTCGAGCGCTGCGGTCCAGGCCCGGGCCGATCCTTCCCCGAACGTGGCCGCGACCGCCTGATGCTGGGCACCGCGACCCAGGAGCGGGAGTTCGAGCGCAGGCTGCGTGGTGTGGTCGCCGGCCCAGAAGCGACGGGATCCGTCGACCGTCGCCAGGCCCAGTTCGCGCTCGAGTGGCCGGCCGGTCTTGCGGAACAGATCGCGGAGCGCGGCCGGGAGCAGCATGTCCGCCCGGCCGTCGTCGAGCGTGCGGTCGCCGACGCGAACCGGCCGGAGCGAGCCGCCGACGGCGTCGGCAGCCTCTATCAGGACGACGCGATGACCGAGTTTCGCGGCCCGGAGTGCCACCGCGATCCCGCTGATCCCGCCGCCGACGACGCAGACATCGGCACTCACGGGGCTGCGAACGTGCGACGTCGGTGATCGCGCCAGCGGCGATATCCCCTTCTGCTCGTACCGAAGGTGGCGATCACGAGAACAATCCCGACCACGAGGAGCGCGGCGGTCAGGGAGAACGCCAACCACGGCCGGAGGACGGCCAGCACCGTCACACCGGCGACGGCGAGGTCCTCCCCGGCGCTTGCCGCGATGTTGCTCGCCGGTTCGGGTGAGGTGTTGATGCCGAGGCGAAGGTCGGCCTTGACCAGGTGGCTGACGAGGGCCACGAGCCCACCCACCGCGGCGAGCACGAGTTGATCGGCCGGCTTCGTCCCGCTCGCCATCAACAACCCGAGGACGGCCCCGATCGTCGGCCGGATGGCGGTGGAGATCACATCCCAGCCGGTGTCGACGTACGGGATCTTGTCGACGACGAGTTCCACGCCGAACATGACGCCGGCGATGACCAGCACATCGGTGCGCTCGAGACCGGGCGGGATGCCCTCGACGTGGCCGAACCGGCCGAGCAGACCGAGGACCACCACCGTCAGGTAGGCGTTGACGCCGCTCGCCCAGCCGGTTGCGAACACCGTCGGCAGCATCTCCACGTCGTGAGCGTAGTAGCGGAGCGGCGCCGCCCCGGGTGCCGGCCGACCGGGTCTTGACGACGGTGGCGGAGAGGGCGCTACGATACCGATATCGAACAGGTGTTCGACATCGGAGATGACACCGCAGGTGAAGGCCGGAGACGGGCGACGCGGGTCGACGCCGACGGTGAAATCGAGAGTGACATCGATTGTCGGTGCTCTGGTGTTGAGTCATCCGCAGTGGATCGGGGTCGCGACCCGATCTGAACGACGGCTCCCCGGTGGTGTGTGGACTCGACCCCCGCGCACCACCGGGGCACGACCGCGGCAGTGTCCGCAGAAGGGAGACCGACGATGACCTCATCGACGACCAGCACGAGGCGAGTCGGCGACCGCTCCGGCAGTGGCGCAGCGTGGTCCAACGGCCGGCCCCTTCCTGCCACGGCCTACGCCGCCATGGACCGTGCGGCCCGCTCGCTCGGAGCGGCCAGCCGGTCCACCGAACCGGCCGACCGCTTCCTCGCTGCTCATGTCTCGGCGCTTCAGGTCGTGGCGGCCGTCCTGGCAGTCCGCGGGCGGCCGGGCGGTCGCGGGCGCACGCTCAACGCGTGGCTCCTACTCGAACGCGTGGCACCCGAGTTGTCCGAGTGGGCCACCTACTTCTCGGCCGGTGCGCCCACGCGGGCGGGCATCGAGGCCGGCCTCGACCACCTCGTGTCGAGCCGGGATTCGCTCGACCTGCTCGCTGCGGCCGACGCCTTCTTCCACGAGGTCGCCGGGCGGCTCGGGCTCACCCCGTCCGTGCTGTTGGGAGCGGCCGGCTACCTCGCGGCGTGAGCGTGTTCCGCGACTAGGGTGGTGGCCCGAGCGGGCACCGGGTCCGCTGCCCGGCAGAGTGACGAGGCGGTGCGGTGACCGAGCGGGTCGAGCGTGCGGACGGCCTATGGCTCCTCGTCCGTGACGTGGTGGCCTCGCGAATGGCAGCAGCCGGTCGTCGCGCACTCGTCATCGTCGACGTCGGCGGCGGTACCGGTCAGCTGGCCGTCCCGCTCGCGACGGCCGGGCACCAGGTGACCGTGGTCGATCCCACTCTCGACTCGCTCGCCGCGCTCGAACGACGGGCCGCCGAGTCCGGCGCTCGCGACCACATCACCGCAGTCCAAGGCGATGCGGCCGACCTCGCGTCGCTGGTGACGGCCGGCAGCGTGGACGTCGTGTTGTGCCACAACGTGCTGGAGGTCGTCGACGACCCTGCGGCGGCCGTGAGCGGGATCGCCGAGGTCCTGGCCGATGGCGGGCTCAGCAGCATCCTCGCGGCCAACCGGCATGCCGTCGTGCTCGGCAAGGTGCTCACGGGGCATGTGGACGAAGCGCGACGCGCACTCGCCGACCCGAACGGCCGGTGGGGCGACGCCGATCCCGTTCCCCGCCGCTTCACGATGGACCAACTCCAGCAGCTCGTCGCGCAGGGTGGTCTGGTGGCGGAGGCCGTGCATGGAGTGCGGGTGTTCGCCGACCTCGTGCCGGGGCGTGTCGACGCCGCGCAACTGGCCGAACTCGCTGCCCTCGAGGCCTCCGCAGCGAACCATCCGGCGTTCCGTGAACTCGCCGTCCACCTGCACGTTCGTGCACGGAAGGTCTGAGCTCGGCATGTCTTGACAGGCTTGGCCCAACTGTGACCAAGCGGTTCTACACTTCGACCACGGCAGACCTAGACTGTGCATGGCGTTGCCAGGCCTGCCGTGGTAACGCCCCAGTCAGGTGAGCACCTGCTGGATCGTCGACTCAGTCACACTGAGGGGGTCACCGGTGCCTCTGTCAGACCATGAGCAGCGCGTGCTCGAGCAGATGGAACGCGCGCTCGCCGCAGAAGACCCCAAGTTCGCCTCCAGCTTTCGGGGCGCCAGATCCCGGTCCCATACGAGGCGCCGGATGCTTCTCGCGTTCACCGGCATCCTTCTGGGTCTGGCAATCCTGCTCTGCGCCGTCGTGATCGAGGGCATCGCGACCCGGCTGCCGCTCCAGATCGTCGTGGGCCTCGCCGGGTTCGCCCTCATGCTGGGCTCCGCCTACATCACGGTCACCGGACTCCGGCCCGGACTGATGACCGAGGCGCCACCGGCCGACAGCGATCAGCGGCGTCCCGAGCCCGGCAAGCAATCAACGCCGGACGAGCCGAACGGTTCGTTCATGAACCGTTTCGAGCAGCGTTGGCATCGTCGTCGCGACGGCGAGCACTGACCGACGTCGTCTCCAGCCGATCGACGGTGTCGACGCCGTCGCCTCGGCCTTTGATCCGCAGCGACCACGCGCCGGCGGCGTCGGCGAGTGAGGCCGGCATCAGCACCGCCCGAAGACGAGTCGAACGCCGTAACGGACTGCGTACCGCATGCATGACGCGTTCGGCCAGGTCGCCGGCCACCGCGGCCGCCGCGGGGGACGGTCGTCGCCCGGAGTAGCGCGCCTCCTCCACGAGCCGCACCAGGTCGTTCAGGCTGACCGACGACGCGGCGTCGAGCCTGCCGTTCCCGATGCGCGCCTCACTCGCCCCTGCTGCCGGCGCTGGTGGCTGGATTCGTGAGGTACCTGACGCGTGGTCGCGAACCCGACGCCCCACACCCTCCCGGAGTGCCGTCGCCGTCGCCCTCGGGCTGGCGCCCGCCGGTAGTTCGACGCCCAGGTCGCGACAGGTGTCGAGCAGCTCGGCCCAGGCCAGCTCGGCCGCCCGATCGGGAGGGTTGCCCTGACGCAGTCGCCGGCGGCGCCGCACGATCCGCACGGCCGCCGGCGTGAGCAGGAGCAGGATGACCAGCACGATGATCGCCAGGGTGAGTGGCAGCTTCCACCAGCTCGTGGTGGTAACGGTTGTCTCGTTCGTCTGCGTGGGGTCGAGACTGGGGTCAGGTCCGGCGCTCGGTGCCGCATTCGGTTGCTCGGCCGCCGAACTGGCGGTGGCGCGCGACGTGTTCGTGGTGTCGGGCTGACCGCCGTCGAGGTTGGCTGGGTTCAGCCAGCTCGGCGTGTTCCCGGTTCGGGTGGCCGGCGTCGGCTCGAAGCGCACCCACCCGGTACCGGCGAAGTACAGCTCCGGCCAGGCGTGCGCGTCGTGGGAGCGGACCACGTAGCTGCCGTCGGCCTGCTTCTCCCCGGGCAGGAAGCCGACCGCGACGCGCGCCGGGATTCCCTTGATGCGCGCCATCAGCGCCATGGTGGCGGCGAACTGCTCGCAGTAGCCGCTCTTGTCGTTCAGGAACCGGATGAGCGCCGCCGAGCCGGTCCCCGGTTCACGATCGAGCGAGTACTTGAACTGGGTCCGGAAGTAGTTCTGGATCGCGAGCGCCATGTCGTAGCGCGATTCCTCGTGCCCCTTGGTGACGCTCTCGACGAGCGCTGTCACCTGACCGGGAGGCAGCGCGGGCAGCGAGGTGTAGCGACTCGCGAGATCGCCCGGGGCGGGTCCGGCGTCGCGCAACCGCGAGGCCACCGCCTCGACGCCGACCGCTTCCTCCGTGTAGCTGATGCCCGCGGTGGTCAGGCCGTTCTGCGCGGAGACGACGTCCAGGGTCGAGGAGTCGTACCGCCAGTCCCCGTCGACGGTGATGCGCGACGGCGGGTATGCCAGGGGTAGCCAGGTGGAGGAGTAGTCGCTGGTGACGTCGAAGGCGTACCGGTCGCCCTGCTTCTCATCGATCGACACCCACCCCGGCGCACCCGGAAGCGCGGCGCTCTTCTCGAGCGAGTTCTGGGTCGGCACGGTCCGCGGACTCGGCTTCCACGTCGTCCCGTCGAAGTCGTCGAGCACGACCGTTCGCAGGTAGTCGGGTGCCGCCGCCTTGCCGGCGTCGGTCGTGGTCCGGAAGGTGAAGAGCGGGATGTTGCGGCCCCGTCGGAGGTCGCGGTTCAGATCGACGACCGGGTCTCCGACAGCGATGACGCGGCCCTCACCCCCGGTGCCGTTCCCGCCCGAGGACGGCACCCGCGGGTTGAGATCCGGCAGCAGCGCGGGCACGGCGATCGCGAGGGCCAACGCCGCGAAGCCGATCCGTCGGCCGGTCGATCCGAGGAGCGGCACGCGAACCGTGTCGTCGGGGTCCTCGTCGCCCTCGGCGGGCGTCGCCGAGGCGTCGTCGGTCCCGGGTTCGGCTGCGACGGGCAGACCCGCATCGGTGACCGCTGCGGGCGACGTGCCCGAGGACGCGTCGGTGGTGGCCGCCCGACCGGCTCGACGGCCGCGCGACGACCCGAGCCCGACCGGTGCTCCCCAACCCCGGATGCGCAGGGAGCCCTCGGTGGCGAGCAGCAGCAGGTAGCCGACGGCCGGGCCGAGGAACGCCAGCACTCCCAACCCGGCCGGCAGCACCGTGGCCGGAATGGCGTAGACGGCGAGCAACGGAAGTCCCGCCCACGCGGCCTGCCGCCGTCCGACGACGATGGCGTCCACCACGACCGCGACCAGACCGATCGTCGCCGCCGTGAGGATGACGACGTTGCGGTCGTCCGGGATCGGCGCCGCGTAGTCGTTCATCGCGACGAACGCGGCGTCTACGGCGTCGGCGAAGGCGCCCACCGACGCCCGGGTCGGGATGACGTGGGCGAGGAAGGTCGAGGAGTCCGCCATCCGCAGGGCCGTCCAGCCCACGAACGCCGTCTGGACGACCACCACGACGAACGTGGAGGTGTGGCGCGCGCCGGAGCCGAGGCGACGGAGGCCGACACCGATCCCGACCACGCAGGCGACGATGATCACCGCCCGGCCGATCCACGGGCTGGGAACCTCGAACAGCGGGACCAGGCAGAGGCTCGTCAGCATCGTGGCGCAGCCGCCGATGACGGCGAGCCGCGTCGCCGGCCTCACGACGCCACCTTCGGTGCGGTCGTCCCGGCGTCCCGCAGCGAGCGGCCGGTGAGGACGAGGTCACGCCAGATGGCCGGCAGCGGATCGTGCGGACCACCGATGCACGTCCGGTAGCCGGCGAGCTGGAGTCGTCGCGCGGCGTCCTCGGTCCCGGCGTTCCGCTTGCCCGTCGCGTCCTCGGGTGAACCCGGCGTGCGGCGCCAGGCCGGGACGTCGAGCAGGATCGCCATCGTCGACGTCGCCTGCCGCTCGAGCCGGATCAGGCCGTCGGTGTCGCTGTGGTCGAGGGCGCCGGCGACGACGATGAGCAGTCCGACGGAGTCGGCGTCCCCGGAGAGGTCGTGCTCGGCCATGCCGCGGTGTCGCGCCATGTGGAGTCCGGCGAGCGCGTCGAGCAGCCCGAGCTCGGCGCCGGTGTCGGCGACCTCGGGCATCTCGGCGGCGTAACCGCGACGGGACCCGGCCACGTCGGCGATCAGCCGACCCTGCTCGTCGACCATCGTGACCTGGTAGCCACGCGACGTGAGATGCACCCCGATGGACGCGGCCACGCTCACCGCCCATTCGAACGACGACGCCAGTCCCCGGCCGGCGTGCGCGGAGTCACGCGTGTCGAGGAGCACCGTGGCGCGAGCCCGCCAGGGCTGCTCCTCGCGTCGCACCATCAGCTCGCCGCGACGGGCCGTCGACCGCCAGTGCACGCGTCGCAGGTCGTCGCCCTGCCGGTACTCGCGCACGGTGAGGTCCTGGTCGCCGACGGCCGTCACCGACCGTGCCGTGCTCTCGCCGGTGCTGGCCTGCTCGCCGGGCACGGGCAGGATCGGCAGTGCGATCACCCGCGGGACCACCAGCAGCCAGTCGACGTCGGCGAAGCGGGTCGTCTGCTCCACCAGCCCGAAGGGGTCGGTCACCCGGACCGTGAGCGGGCCGATCGGGTACCGGCCGCGGAGGTCGCAGTACGCGCGGTAGGACAGCCGGTGATGCCAGCGCGCCGACATCCGCTCGAGCACGAAGCGAGGCGAGGATCCCAGCTGGGTCGGGAGGTGGTCCTCACCGAGCAGCACGCCCGTCGGCAGGCGGCCGTCGTTCCGGATGACCAGGCTGACGTCGGCCTGCCCGCCGGCGGTGATCCGCCGGCTGACGAGCTCCCGCCTGGTCTGCAGGTGCAGGCGCGAGCGGGCGAGGATCAATGCGGCGACGACCGGCAGGGCGACCAGGAGGATGGCCACCCGCAACAGGTCGCCCTGACCGAGGATGAGCGCCAGCACCGCCACGAGTACGCCACACCAGGCGAAGGCGCGCCCGCGCGGCGTGAGGCCGGCGAAGACGCCCTTGATCGCGGCGGTGGCCCTCATCGCCGAGCAGCCGCCGGCACCGGAACCCGCCGGAGGATCGCGTCGACGACCGACTCCGTGCTGCGGCGCCCGATGTGGGCTTCGGCGCTCGGGATCAGGCGGTGCGCGAGCACGGGAACGGCGAGTTCCTGCAGATCGTCAGGCAGCACGTAGTCACGCCCGGCGAGCGCGGCCCACGCCCGCGCGGCCCGCACCAGCTGGAGGGTGGCGCGCGGCGATGCACCCAGTCTCAGGTCGCTGTGGCGTCGGGTCGCATCGGTCAGCGCGATCGCGTACTCCTTCACCGGCCCGGACAGGTGCACACCCGCCACCGTGGCGCTCAGGCGTACGACCGCCGCGGCGTCCGTCACGGGCTTGAGGTGGTCCAGCGGCGACGTCGCTCCGTGCGAGTCGAGCATGTCGAGCTCGCTCGCCGCGCTCGGGTAACCCATCGAGACCCGGGCCATGAACCGGTCGCGCTGGGCCTCGGGCAGGGGATACGTGCCTTCCATCTCGATCGGGTTCTGGGTGGCGATCACGATGAACGGCGGGGGAAGGAGGTACGTCGTCGAGTCGACGGTCACCTGCCGCTCCTCCATGCACTCCAGGAGGGCCGACTGCGTCTTCGGAGACGCCCGGTTGATCTCGTCGCCGACCACGACGTTCGCGAAGATCGCGCCGGGTCGGAACTCGAAGTCGTGCGTCTCCTGGTTGAACACCGACACGCCCGTGATGTCGCTCGGCAGGAGGTCGGGGGTGAACTGGACCCGCCGGACCGTGCAGTCGATCGAGCGCGCGAGCGCCTTGGACAGCATCGTCTTGCCGACCCCGGGTACGTCCTCGATCAGCAGATGCCCGCCGGCGAGAAGCACGGTGAGCGCGAGCTTGATGACGCCGGGCTTGCCCTCGATCACCTGCTCGATGGAGTCGACGACGCGCCCTGAGACGTCGGCCAGCTCGGCGAACCCGGCGTCGCGGTCGGTTTCGGGGAGACGATCGGGTTGCGGGAGCCGCTCAGGTATCGCGGTCACGTCGGCTTCACCGGTCTGCACGGTCGCTCCTGCTCGTCTGGCGGGACATGAGTGTCACATCCACGGAGGTAAACGGGTAACACGGGCGAGCCGTTCAGTGCTGACCGGCTGAGTCGATTCTGCCCGGTGGGGCAAGTCCGTCCCAGATGACCGCCGCAACGGGTCACAGCGTGCTCGACGGTGACCGGGCCGCTCCGCCGGGTGACCGCTGTCTCCGCCTCCCGAGGGACACGTGCCGCGGATCTCGAGCGGTCTTCGCGCCATCCCACCGCTTCCCACGACGCTCCCCACAACTCTCCCCACCCGCGCCCATCACGGCGCTGACCTGCGCGTTTGCCAGTCTCCGGTCACGTCGCCGGCGGCCGAAACGACCTGTTTGTCGTTGACAGTGGAGCAGAGTGGAGTAAAGTGGAGGCACATGGTGAGCAGCGGGTCAGCGCCCCCCGATGGTGGGGAGCAGTGGCCGGAATCGGGTCGAGGGGAGTGGTCGCCGAGTGTTCCTGGGCACCCACACCCCGAAGCTGGACGAGAAGGGCCGCCTCTTCCTTCCGGCCAAGTTCCGCGACGAACTCGCGGACGGGCTCGTGATCACCCGGGGGCAGGAGCGCTGCCTCACCGTCTGGCCCAAGGCCGAATTCGGCAAGAAGGCCGACGAGATGGCCAAGGCGCCCGTGACGAACAAGGCGGCACGCGACTACCAACGCATGCTGTTCGCCGGTGCGAGCGATGAACAGCCCGATCGTCAGGGCCGCATCACGATCCCGGCGCTGCTGCGCGAGTACGCGTCGCTGAGCCACGACTGCGTGGTCATCGGCAACGTGAACCGCCTGGAGATCTGGGACGAGCAGGCCTGGCAGACCTACTCACAGGCGCAGGAGGAGTCCTTCAGCGAGCTGGCGGACGAGGTGGTGCCGGGCTTGATGTAACCGCGGGTCGCACGGTGAGGTCTCCGACTCGACCGCTCGTCCTCTGACGCACTTCCCCGGCGCCAGAAGAGGGTGGTCGGTCGGAGCCCTGACCGGGCGAACGCCTCGGCGACACGCAGGGAACGGCGAGAAGCGCCCGTCATATCAGCACAACGAGAATGATGGCCTGCACACGCACGACATGAATCTCAACAGACTCACAAGCACCATCAGATGTGTTCAGGCACAGCAGTCACACCACCCCCAATAGTCACAAGCACCACAGGCACCAGCACTACAAGCACTACCTGCGTTGCCGGCCCGGTCGCGACCCGGGCCGACATCGCAGACCGCACAACGGATCTGCACCACCCAGGGTCGAGGGGATACCAGCATGGGAGCCAGGACATCGGTCACCGTCACGGCACAACCGGACGGCGGCGGAACATCGGACCCCGTCCGGGCGAACGGCGCCGTCGGCACCGGCGCTGTCGACGTTGCGGGTCAGCCCAGGTTGCGCCACGAACTGCGGAACAATCTCGCGGTCGCCGGCTTCTCCCTCGGCCTCTCGGTCCTGGTCGCCGTCGGGCTGTCGCTGCTGATGACGTTGCTGGGCTGAGGAATCGCGATGACGCCGCCCTCCAGCCGACCCGACTCCGAAGTCGGCTCCGGCTCACGTGCCGGTGATGTCGGCCCGCGTGCTCGAACTGCTCGAGCCGCCGATGACGGCGCCGCACGCGGTCATCGTCGACATGACCCTCGGCCTCGGTGGCCACAGCCTGGAGGCCTTGCGGGCTTGGCCGCAGTGCCGGTTGATCGGCATCGATCGGGATCCCGCGGCCCTGGAGATCGCGCGCGTCCGGCTGGCCGAATTCGGCGATCGGATCGACTTCGTCCACGCCGACAACGATCGCTTGCCGGTCGTGCTGGCCGATCTCGGCATTCAGACCGTTCAAGCTGTGCTCTTCGACCTCGGTGTGTCGTCGATGCAACTGGACGTCGACGACAGAGGGTTCTCCTATAGCCGCGACGTCCAGCTCGACATGCGCATGAACCCGACGCAACCGCGTACCGCGGCGTCGGTGCTGGCGGAGTACTCCGTCACCGATCTGACGAGGGTTCTCCGCGTGTACGGGGAAGAGCGATTCGCCCAGCGCATCGCGTCGGCCATCGTCGCGCGGCGCGCCGTCGCCCCGTTGACGACGACCGGGGAACTCGCCGCCCTCGTCGCCGACGCGGTGCCGGCGGCGGCCCGGCGCAAGGGCAGCGGACATCCGGCCAAGAAGACCTTCCAGGCCGTGCGAATCGAGGTCAACGCCGAACTCGACGTGTTGCGCGCGGCACTGCCTGCTGCCGTCGATGCGCTGGCGTTGAAGGGCAGGATCGCGGTCCTGTCCTACCACTCGCTGGAGGATCGCCTGACGAAGCAGACACTCGCGGCGGCCGCGACGAGCCAGCTGCCGGCCGGTGTCCCGGTGGTGCCCGAGGAATACCAGCCCACGTTGAGACTCCTGACCCGCGGTGCCGAGAAGGCCGACCCGGCCGAGGTCGTCGCCAATCCACGAGCCCGGTCCGCGCGACTGCGCGCCGCCGAACGCATCAAGGAGGCAGCATGAGTGCCGGCGACCTGGCCGAGCCGATCCGGCGGCCGGAACGGGCCGCCGCCCGGACGAGCACGCCGACCTCGCCGTGGCTGCGGCTGGTCCCCTCGGTGCCGGTCGATGCGGCGAGGGCGCCGTTCATTGCTTTCGTCATCGGGCTTCTTGCGGTCGGACTGATCGGCCTGCTCCTGCTGAACACCTCGCTGCAGAAGCGTGCGTTCGAGGTCGCGAGCCTTCAATCGAGCACGGCCGCCCTGGCCGACCAGCAGGGAGAGCTCGAGCAGCGAGCGGGTCGATCTCGCGGCGCCCCAGGCCGTCGCCTCCCGGGCAGCCGAGCTGGGGATGGTCCCCAACGGCAACCCGGTCTTCCTGCGGCTCGCCGACGGGAAGGTCCTGGGCAAGCCGGTCCCGGCGACGAAGCCGACGCCGATCGTGTCTCCAAGGCAGAGAAGCAGGCGGTCGAAGCAGCGAAGGCGGCGAAAACCAAGTCAGCGGAAGCAGCCAAGTCCGCTCAAGCAGCTCAAAGCCGGCACCACGAGGAAGCCGCCCGCGGCGCCGAACGGTGCGTCAACGGGCGTATCCGGGTCCGGCCGGTGACACCTCCCAACGAGCGAGAGCGTCGGCGACGCAGCAACGCGGCTCCACGCCCGCGTCGACCGGTCGCCGGGACCGAGAGCAGGAAGCGAGCGAGTCACACACGCGCCGCCAAGCCGACCACTACGCGCCGCGGGACGGCGACGAGCGCGACCCGCTCCGGCGCACCGACGCCCGCACGTGTGCGCCGATCCAGGGCCCCGCTCGCCTTCAAGCTCGGCTCTCAGACGCGTCGGTTGCGTGCGAGCTTCCTGATCGTCGCGTTCGTCATGAGCATCTTCGCCGGTCGTCTCATCCAGCTGCAGGGCATAGACGCGAACGCGTACGCCACTCAGGCCCGGGACGCTCGGATCCGCACGGTGGTGTTGCCCGCGACACGTGGTGACATCACCGACACGAACGGCGTGGAGCTCGCAACCACCGTCGACACGGTCGCGATCACGGCGGATCCGAAGCAGACGGCGCCGTCCGCCGCCCAGATCGCCGGCATCATCGCACCACGACTCGGGCTCGATGCGACGACCGTGGTCGCGGCACTGTCCACACCGAACAAGCGATTCGTCTACGTGGCTCGACAGGTCGACCAGTCCGTCTGGAAGAAGATCCGAGCCGACCTCGCGATCGCGCACCTCGTCGGTGTGTCGACCGAGGCGGATCCCAAGCGCGTGTATCCGGCCGGCTCGACAGCCTCGGCGATCGTCGGATTCGTGGGTAACGACACGAGTGGGCTGACCGGACGAGCCGGTCTCGAGGACAGCCTCAACTCCGTCCTCGCCGGCAAGAACGGTCAGCAGACCTACGAGGCGTCGTCCGAAGGTCCGGCGCTGCCGCTGGGTGACGGCAGCTTGCAACAGCCAGTGGCTGGGCAAGGCATCCAGCTCACCATCGACGCCGACTTGCAGTACATGGCACAGAAGGTCATGGCCGATGCGGTGAAGCAGACGGGCGCAGACAGCGGCGACGCGATCGTGATGGACGTGAAGCACCGGCCACATCCTCGCGATGGCAACCGCTCCGACCTACGACGCGAACCACGGCTCGAAGGTCGACCCGGCGCTGCGCAGAGATCGGCCGATGACCGACAACTACGAGCCGGGTTCAGTGTTCAAGCTGTTCACGGCGTCTGCGCTGCTCGACAAGGGGCTCGTCACGCCCGCGACCAAGGAACAGGTGCCGGGATACCTCTACCGTGACGGCTCCCGGATCAAGGACTGGTTCAGTCACGGTGTCCTCCGAATGACCTTCGCCGGCGCGATCGCCGGAGTCGTCGAACGTCGGGACGATCCTCGCCGCCGAGCAGTTGACTCCTGAGGAGCAGCAGCGCGTACTTGACCCGGTTCGGCATCGGTCAACCCGTCGACATCGGCGTGCCGGGCGAAAGTTCGGGCTCCCTGGCTCCAGGTGCGACGTGGTCGCCGCTCACCCAGTCACCGTCTCGTTCGGTCAGGGCGTGTCGGTGAATGCTCTGCAGATGGCATCCGGTGTCGCGACGATCGCGAACGGCGGCGAGCGCATCAGCCCGCAGCTGATCGAGAGCTACGTCTCACCGACCGGAGAGGTGACACCGGGTCCGGCTCCGGAGCGCTCGCGGGTCATCAGCGCCCGTGGCAGCCAGGCATGTGATCGACATCATGGAACAGGTGACGTCGGGCCCGAACGGGCTGGGCCTCAAGGCTGGCATCGACGGGTATCGGACGGCCGGCAAGACCGGTACCGCGCAGAAGGCGAACTCGGCGTGCGGGTGTTACAAGAACTACACGATCTCCTTCGCCGAGATCGCGCCTGCCGACAGCTCCTCGATTCGTTGCCTACGTCGACCTCCAGAACGTCGACGGTTCGGTCAGCGGCGGTGGCGACCACGGGTCCGATTGCCGGCCAGATCCTCAAGGCGGCACTGCAGAAGTACCGGGTCCCACCGACTGGCACCAAGGCGCCGGAACTCGCCCTGGACTGGTAGGAACACCGTCGTGACCGCCGAGCTGAGCGCCGACGACGGCACGCGGCCACTCCGGCCCCGGCAACCGCCGAGCCTGCGGCTGGCCGAGCTCGCCCGGGAATTGGACGCCCTCGATCCAGCCGGGGCATCTGGCCGGGCGCCGCTCTCCCCACCCGACGCCGAGATCGTCGTCACCGGGATCACGCAGAGCTCCGGCGACGTTCAAGCCGGCGACCTCTACGTGGCCCGTCCCGGCGGCCGGGCCCACGGTGCCGATCACGCCGGCGCAGCCGGCGCGGCGGGCGCGACGGCCGCGCTCACCGATGCCGCCGGTGCACAGCGGTGCCGGGCCGCCGGGCTCGCGACGTTGGTCGCCGACGATCCCGGCGCCGTGGCCGGGCCGCTCGGCCACTTCCTCTACGGGCATCCGGCCGACGCGATGACGATGATCGGCATCACCGGCACGAACGGCAAGACGACGACCACCTTCTTCATCGAGGCCGCACTCGGAGCACTCGGTCGGCGGCCGGGACTGATCGGGACGATCATGACGAGGTTCGCCGCCGCCGACCGATCGGTCACGACGCGGTACGCCGCGCGTACGACCCCGGAAGCCACCGAGCTCGCCGGCACGCTGGCCACCATGCGGGAAGCCGGGTGCACCGCCGTGGTGATGGAGGTGTCCAGTCACGCGCTCTCGCTGGGCCGGGTGGACGGCATCCGGTTCGACTGCGCGGGGTTCCTCAACCTCGCCGAGGACCACCTCGACCTGCACGGCGACATGGAGCACTACTTCGCGGCGAAGGCCTCGCTGTTCACCGAGCGGGCGCACACGAACGGCCGTCGTCGACGTCGACACCGACTGGGGACGACGGCTCGCGGGCGAGGCCACGATCCCGGTCGTCCGGCTGTCGATCGACCCGGCGCACGCGGGCGACCAGGCTGTCGCGGACGTCACGGTGACCGACGTCGAGGTGGGCGCGGATGGAACACTGCACGCCGTGCTGACGGGGACGGACGGTGTCGCGGTCGCGGTCCGGGTCGCCATGCCGGGCCTCCACAACCTGGCCGACGCAGCGATGGCGATCGCCGTAGTCGAAGCCGTCGGGGGCGATCCGGGGACCGCGGCACTGGCGATCGCCGATGCGCGTGTGCCCGGCCGGATGGAGCGATTCGCACTCCCCGACGGGGCCGCGGCCTACGTCGACTTCGCGCACACCCCCGAGGCCATCACCAGTGCGCTGACCGCGCTGGTCCCGGCACCCGGCGGACGCGTGATCGCCGTCGCCGGATGCGGCGGCGACCGCGACCCGGGCAAACGCGGGCCGATGGGCGCGGCGCTGGCTCGAGGTGCGGACGTGGTGATCGTCACCGACGACAATCCCCGGTCGGAGGATCCGTCGACCATCCGAGCCGCTGCCGTCGCCGGTGCCCGGGCGGCGGCCACCGCCGCGGAGATCGTCGAGATCGGTGACCGGGCCGCCGCGATCAGGGCCGGTCTCGACCGTGCCCGGTCCAGCGACGTCGTCATCGTCCTCGGCAAGGGGCACGAGCAGGGACAGGACGTCGGGGGAGTCGTGCACCCGTTCGACGATCGCGAGCAGATCCGCCAATGGCTGGGGTGCCGGTGATCGCCCTCACGCTGGGCGAGGTGGCCGCTGCCCTCGGAGTCGAGCTGCCAGCCGCGGTCCACGCGTCGGCCACGATCACCGGACGCGTCGTCGTCGACAGTCGGATCGTCGGCCCCGGGGACCTGTTCGTCGCGCTGAGTGGCGAGCACGCCGACGGTCACGACTTCGTCGCCGCGGCGATCGGCAGCGGAGCCGTCGCCGCCGTCGTCGACGGGGCCAGGGCCGACCTGCCCGACGCCGTTCCGCTCCTGCGCGTCACCGATCCGTTGCGGGCGCTCGGCACGATCGCCCGCGCCGTTCTCGACCAGGCCTCCGAGCTGATCGCGATCGGCATCACCGGCTCCAACGGGAAGACCACGACGAAGGAGATGCTGGCAGGGGTCCTCGAGCACCTGGGTCCGACCGTCGCCACCGAAGGGAATCTGAACAACGAACTCGGCGTGCCGAGCACCGCGCTGCGGGTGGATCCGGCGACCAGGTTCCTGGTGTCGGAGATGGGCGCCCGAAGCGTCGGCGACATCGGGTACCTGGCCGGGATCGTGCGGCCCGACATCGGCGTCGTCCTCAACGTCGGCACCGCACACCTGGGTGAGTTCGGCTCCCGGGCGGCCATCGCTTCGGCCAAGGGCGAGATGGTCGAGGCGCTCTCCGCCGACGGCGTGGCCGTCCTCAACGCCGACGACCAGCTGGTCGCCGCGATGGAGTCGAGATCAGCTGCGCCGGTCGTGACGTTCGGCCGCGGTGACGGCGCCGACGTCCGCGCCGAGAACGTCGTGCTCGACGACCGGGGGCGTGCGGGCTTCGAGCTCGTGGCCGAGGGCGATCGGGCGCCCGTCCAGCTGGGCTACGTCGGGGAGCACCACGTCGCCAACGCGCTGGCAGCCGCAGCCGCGGCGCTGGCCGTCCGACGGGTGCGCGCCGACGGGCCGGCGCCGGACGTGGGCACGGTGGCCGCCGCGTTGTCCGACATCAGCCCGGTGGCGCGCTGGCGGATGCAGGTGACCGATCGCACAGACGGAGTGACGATCGTCAACGACGCGTACAACGCCAGCCCGGACTCGATGGCGGCGGCCATCGTCTCGCTGACCGCGATCGGGCGTGGGCGCCGAACGTTCGCCGTGCTCGGGGAGATGCTCGAGCTCGGCGAGGCGAGCGCGGCCGAGCACGAGCAGTTGGGCAGACTGACCGTGCGCAGCGGCGTCGACGTCGTCCTGGCGGTCGGGCCGGGCGCCGCACCGATCAACGACGGTGCCAGGGCGGAAGGAGCGGTCGGCATCACGGGATCTCGGATCGACGGCACGGCGACGATTCGCCCCGACGGGGTCACCTCGGTGACGATGGTCGCCGACCGCGCTGCTGCCGGCGTTGCGCTCGCCAACCTTTTGCGGCCCGGTGACGTCGTCCTGGTGAAGTCGTCCCGAGACGCGGGGCTGCGGTGGCTGGGCGACGAGCTCGCAGCAGTCGGACAGGAATCGAACGAATCGGCGGACCACGGAACCGGAGGGCGGGACTGATGCGCTCGATCCTCGTGGCCGGTGGCGTCGGCATGCTCATCACCCTGCTCGGCACCCGCATGGCCATCACGCTGTTCACCAAACGTGGCTACGCGCAGATCATCAGGGCCGACGGTCCGACCAGTCACCAGACCAAGCGCGGCACGCCGACGATGGGCGGTGCCGTCATCATCGTCGCCGTCCTGGTCGGGTACGCGGTCCCGCACCTGCTGTTCTGGTGGCCGCCCACAGCGTCGGTCCTGCTCGTGCTGTTCCTGTCGGTCGGGCTCGGTCTGGTCGGGTTCCTCGACGACTTCATCAAGATCTTCCGGCAGCGCAGCCTCGGGCTCCGGTCCAAGGCGAAGTTGGGCGGGCAGTTCGCCGTCGCCGTCGTGTTCGCCGTGCTCGCCCTGCGGTTCCCCGACGAGAACGGGCTGACACCGGCGTCGTTGCACGTGTCGTTCATCCGCGACATCAACCCGTGGACCCTCGCACCGATCCTGTTCGTCCTCTGGGCGTGCCTGATCATCGCGGCCGCGTCGAACGGCGTGAACCTCACCGACGGTCTGGACGGGCTGGCCACCGGCGCGGTCACCATGATCTTCGCCGCGTACCTCGTGATGAGCACGTGGCAGTTCACCCGGTCGTGCTCGGTCATCTCCGGCCCGCAGTGCTACGAGGTGCGGGACCCGTACGACCTGGCCGTGGTGTCCGCGGCCTTCGTCGGCGCCTGCTTCGGGTTCCTGTGGTGGAACGCCGCGCCGGCCCGCATCTTCATGGGCGACACCGGTTCGCTCGCTCTCGGCGGCGCGATCGCCGGGCTCGCGATCATGAGCCGCACCGAGGTGCTCCTGTTCATCCTCGGTGGCCTGCTGGTGATCGAGTCGCTGTCGGTGATCATCCAGGTCGGCAACTTCAAGTTCTGGAAGTGGCGAACCGGCCAGGGCCGGCGGATCTTCCGGATGGCCCCGATCCACCACCACTTCGAGCTCAAGGGCTGGGCCCAGATCACCGTCACCGTGCGGTTCTGGATCATCTGCGGGCTCTTCGTCTCGGCCGGTCTGGGCATCTTCTACGCGGAGTGGCTGGTCGCCCGGTGAGTGACCGGACCGCCGGTCCGATCGGGTCGGGCATGCGCCGGTACTTCCCGGCCGCCGCCTCCGCACCCTGGCTCTACGCCGCCGACCGGACATCCCCGTGGAGCTCGGCCCGCGCGCTCGTCGGCGGCCTCGGCGTCACCGGCTACGCAGCGGCCGCCGGGCTCCTCGGCCTGGGGGCCGACGTCACGGTCGTCGCCGACGCGGAACCCACCGGCGCGGCGGCCGAACGCGCCGGGATCATCGAGGCGCTCGGCGGCCGCGTCCGGACCGGACCGGGTGTCACCGGCGCCGTCCCCGCCGGTACCGATCTCGTCGTCATCTCACCGGGCTTCCTGCCGGAGTCGCCGCTGGTGCGGGCGTCGGTCGCGGACGGGGTGCCCGTGTTCACCGACCTCGATCTGGCCCGGCGACTCGAGGATCCCGAGCACCGGCCGGCCTGGCTCTGCGTCACCGGGAGCAACGGGAAGACCACCACCACCGGGATGCTGGCGGCCATCCTGGACGCCGCCGGCGAGCGGGTCGCCGCCGTCGGCAACATCGGCAGTTCCCCGATCGACGCCATCCTCGACCCCGTCCCGCCCGCTGTCCTCGCCGTCGAGGTGTCCGCCCAGCAACTGCACTACAGCCCCGGCCTGGCACCACAGGCCGCGGTCGTCCTCAATCTCGCGCCGGACCATCTCGAGTTCTTCGGTTCGATGGACCTCTACACCGCGGACAAGGGTCGCGTGTACGACGGCACCGAGCTCGCCTGCGTGTACAACGTCGACGACCCCGCGACCGAGCTGCTCGTGCGCGAGGCGGAGGTCGTCGAAGGCGCCCGCGCGATCGGCTTCACCCTGGGGATCCCGGCGGTGAGCCAGCTCGGGGTGGTCGACGGCGTGCTGGCCGACCGGGCCTTCCTCGACGACCGCTACCACGCCGCCGCCGAGCTCGTCCACGTCGACGAGCTGCCCGGGACGGGCACCTCACATCGTCGCCAACGCGCTCGCGGCCGCCGCGCTGGCGCGCGCCCACGGTGTCGCGCCGGCGGCGGTCCGGGCCGGGCTGCGCGGGTTCCGGTTGGACCGCCACCGGATCGAGGACATCGGCGAGTTCGACGGCGTCCGCTACGTGAACGACTCCAAGGCGACGAACCCACACGCCGCGCTGGCCTCGCTGCGCGCCTACGACCCCGTGGTCTGGATCGCCGGCGGCCAGGCGAAGGACCTGAGCTTCGACGACCTGGTCGTCGCCGTCGCAGGACGCCTGCGTGGGGTCGTGCTGCTCGGCCGCGACCGGGGCGTGCTCGCCGCGGCGCTTGCGCGACACGCGCCCGAAGTGCCCGTCATCGACGTGTCCAGACGAGATCATGGGGCGATGACCGACGTCGTCGCAGCTGCTCGTCGGATTGCTCATCCTGGGGACACCGTGCTCCTCGCCCCGGGGTGTGCGAGTTACGACATGTTCAGCGGTTACGCGGACCGGGGGGACGCGTTCGTCGCCGCGGTGCGTGAGCAGCACGGGCGGGTGGCGTCAGCTCATGCGTGACCGATGTCGCGTAGCACCGATCTGACCAGCGGGCCGACCGGAAGGACCACGACGCGGTGAGCACCGACACGCAGGAACGGTCCGAGGTCATCGCCGAGGTCGACCCGGACACCGACGAACACCGCGGCCCCAGCCTTCGTGCGTGGCTCGAGGCAGGGCGTTCCGTCCTCGACCGCCCGACCACGTCGTACTACCTCGTCCTCGCCCCGGCGGCCCTGCTGCTCGCGCTCGGGCTGGTGATGGTGCTCTCGGCGTCGAGCGTGCTGTCGCTGCAGTCGACGGGCTCGGCCTACTCGATCTTCTTCCGGCAGGCCGTCTGGGTGGCGGTCGGGCTGCCGCTCGCGTTCGTCATGAGCCGCGTGCCGCACGTCTGGTTGCGCCGGCTCGCGTATCTCGCGCTGCTCGGGTCGATCGGCCTGCTCGCGCTCACCTACATCCCCGGTATCGGTGTCACGGTCAACGGCAACCGCAACTGGGTGCAGCTGGGGAGCGCGAGCTTCCGCCTGCAGCCGTCGGAGAGCGCCAAGCTGGCGATGGTGATCTGGAGCGCGAGCGTCCTCGCGTCCAAGAAGCGACTGCTCGCGCAGCCCAAGCACCTGTTCATCCCGCTGATCCCGGTCTTCGCGTTGCTCCTCGCGCTGGTGCTCGGTGGTGGCGACCTCGGCACCGCTCTCGTCCTCTTCGCGATCACCCTGGTCACCCTGTTCGTCGTGGGCGTCCCGTTGCGCTTCTTCGCGGTTCCGGTGGCGGTCGTCCTCGGGGTGATCGCCGCGTTCACCCTCAGCAGCGAGAACCGGATGCGCCGCGTGCTCGGCTTCACCGACCCGCTCGCCGACCTGCACAACACGGGCTACCAGGCCGCGCACTCGTTCTTCGCCCTCGCCTCGGGCGGGTGGTGGGGCGTCGGGATCGGCGCCAGCAAGGAGAAGTGGGGCGCACTCCCCGAGGCCCACACCGACTTCATCCTGGCGGTGATCGGTGAGGAGCTCGGGCTGGCCGGCACCCTCGTCGTCCTGCTGTTGTTCCTCACCCTCGCCTACGCGGGCATCCGGATCGCCATCAGGGCCGAGTCGACGTTCATCATGTTCGCCTCCGCCGAGATCGTCGCGTGGTTCATGGCGCAGGCGCTCGTCAACATGGGTGCCGTGATCGGGCTGCTGCCGATCGCCGGCATTCCCTTACCCCTGGTCAGTTACGGTGGCTCGGCGATGCTGCCGACACTCATGGCCCTGGGCCTCCTTCTCTCCTTCGCGCGCGCCGAGCCGGGTGCGAAGGATGCGCTCGCCGGGCGCCGTCGCTGGTGGCGACGTGGTTCGAGCGGGCGCGGTGCCGGGGAGTCGATCGGATGAGTTCGTCCGTCCTCCTCGCCGGGGGCGGCAGCATCGGTCACGTCTCGCCGCTCCTCAGCCTGGCCGACGAGCTGCGCCGCCGCGACCCGAACGTGCGCCTGCACTGCGTCGGGACCACCGAAGGACTCGAGCGCACCGTGCTCGCCCAGCACGGGCTGTCCATGTCGGTGATCCCGCGGGTGCCGCTCCCACGCCGTCCCACCCCGTCGCTCTTCCAGGTCCCGGGCCGGCTCAGCAAGGCGGTGTCCGCGGCGGCTCGCGCGATCCGCGAGTCCGGCGCCGAGGTCGTCGTCGGGTTCGGCGGGTACGTGTCGATGCCGGCCTACCTGGCGGCGCGGCGGCTCGGTGTCCCGGTCGTGGTACACGAGCAGAACGCACTGCCGGGCATCGCGAACAGGTTCGCGGCCCGGTTCGTCGCCGGCACGGTCGCCGTCAGCTTCCCGGACACCCCGCTGCCGCACGCCGTCTTCACGGGCCTGCCGATCCGCCATGTCATCGCCGACCTCGACCGGGCGGCACTGCGGGACGAGGCTCGTGCCGGGTTCGGTCTGGACCCGTCCGCCCCCACGCTGCTCGTCACGGGCGGTTCGCAGGGAGCCCAACGCCTGAACACGGCGATGGCCTCGGCGGCCGACGCGTTCGCCGCGGCCGGGGTCGGCGTGCTGCACGTGATCGGTCCGCGCAACGAGCTGGCCGCGCCCGCCCAGTCACCGCCGTACGTCGTCCTCGGCTACGCCGATCGGATGGAGCTCGCGTACGCCGCCACCGACCTCGTCCTCTGTCGGTCCGGCGCCAACACCGTCGCGGAGGTGGCCGCGGTCGGGCTGCCGGCGGTCTTCGTCCCGCTGCCGATCGGCAACGGGGAACAGCGGCGGAACGCGGCCGGGCTGCTCGCCGCAGGCGGCTGCCTGCTGATCGACGACGCCGACCTGACCGCCGGTTATGTGCGCGACACGGTCGTTCCGCTCGCTACCGACGCCGAGCGCCTCGGGCGGATGTCCGGAGTGGCACGCGCGCTGATGCCGGCCGACGCGGACCGCCGGCTCGCGGACCTGGTGATCGCCGCGATCGCCGGCTCCGCCGCGCCGGGTCAGCCGGACCAGTCAGGTTCGCCGGGTTCGCAGGGTTCGCAGGGTTCGCAGAGCGCGCCGGAAGGGGGGTTCGCGTGATCCTTCCGGTCCCCGACGTCGTCCCGACCGTCGCCGAGCTCGGCCGGCTCCACCTCGTCGGCATCGGCGGTGTCGCAATGTCGGCGATCGCCCGGACCGCCTTCGAGCGGGGGATCCCGGTCACCGGGAGCGAGACGCAGGAATCGACGACCCTGCAGGCGCTGCGCGACCTCGGGATCACGTGCTGGTCGACGCACGTTCCGGGCAACGTCGACGGCGCCGACACCGTCGTGGTGTCCACGGCGACGCCCGAGGACAACGTGGAGGTCGCCGAGGCCCGGCGCCGGGGGCTCCGCGTGATCCATCGGGCCACCGCGACCGCGGCATTGCTGACCGGGTCCCGGGTGGTCGCCGTCGCCGGTGCGCACGGCAAGACGGGAAGCTGCGCCATGCTCGTGACCGCCCTCGGACTGGCCGGCCGGGACCCGTCCTTCATCGTCGGCGGCGTGCTGCTCGACCTCGGCACCAACGCACATGCCGGCTCCGGTGACGTCTTCGTCGTCGAGGCCGACGAGTCCGACGGCGCGTTCCTCCAGATGGCGCCGTCGGTCGCGATGGTGACCAACGTGGACCCCGACCACCTCGAGAACTACGGCGACGATGTCGCGGCCTACCACGCGGCCTTCGACGCCTTCGCGGGACACATCGACGTCGACGGCGTGCTCGTCGCCTGTGCCGACGATGCCGGTGCGCTCGCCCTGGCACGCCGGGTCGCGGCCGCGGGCCGGCGCGTGGTGACCTACGGCGAAGCGCCCGCCGCCGACGTGCAGTGCGTCGGCCTCGAACTCTCGGAGCTGTCGTCGACCTTTCGGCTCCTGCGCCACGTAGCCGGGTCAGCCGACGGTGAGTGGACGACCACCGAACTCGGCCGGGTGGGGTTGTCGTCACCAGGGCGGCACATCGCCCAGAACGCGACCGGGGTGGTGGCGGTGCTGCTCGAACTCGGGCTCGATCCGGCGGCCGCCTGCGAGGGTGTCAGCGCGTACGGCGGGACCCGGCGGCGCTTCGAATTCAAGGGCGAGGCCGGTGGCGTCCGCGTGTTCGACGACTACGGCCACCACCCGACCGAGATGACCGCCACCCTGGTGACGGCCCGACATGCCGCCGGTACGGGCCGTGTCGTCGTGCTGTACCGACCGTTGCGGCATACGCGGACGCAGCGGATGGGGCCGGAGCTGGCCCGGTCGCTCGAACTCGCCGACGCGGTCGTCGTGCTCGATCCCTCGGGGGATCCGCCGATCGAAGGTGTGGACGGCACGCTGGTGTCGGCGCATGTGCGACTGCCCGAGGGGGCGGTCGTCCACGAGCCGGATCTCGCCGCCGGCCCGGCTCGCATCGCCGAACTGGTGCGGCCCGGCGATCTCGTGATCACCCTGGGTGCGGGCGATGTGGCCCCGACCGGGCCGGCCCTGCTGGCGCTCCTCGCCGCGGGGGACGCGTCGTGAGCGCGTCGGTGGCAGACATCCGGCGACGTCGTGGCTGGTGGCCGCGACGTCGATGGGTCCGGCGGGTGATCGTCACCGCGATCGTCCTGGTCGTCGTCGCGGGGATCTACGTGGTGGTCGCGACGCCGGTGATCGGGGTCCGTTCGGTCCACATCAGCGGCGGTGACGCCCAGTTGCGTGCGAAGGTCGAGGGTGCGGTGGCCGTCCCCAGCGGCACGCCGATGGCGCGTGTCGACGTCGATGCCATCGCGAAACAGGTGCTCGCGATCGTGCCGACGGTTCGCGAGGTGACAGTGGCCCGGTCCTGGCCCGGCACCTTGTCCGTCCGCGTGGTGCCACGAGTGCCGGTCGTCGCCTACCAGCAGGGTGGCTCGGCGGTCTGGCATCTCGCCGATGAGCAGGGCGTGCTCGTCCGGAACTCCTCCTCCGTCCCGGACGGGGTGACGGTGGTGTCGTCGCCCGAGAGCCCGGCCAGCGTGGCCAGCGCCGCGGCGGTCGTCGCAGCCCTGCCGAAGTCGGTGCGCTCGACGGTCGCCTCGGTGCGCGTGCCGTCGAAGGACTCCATCACGCTGACGACCAAGAAGGGTCAGTCCGTCATCTGGGGCAGCGCGGAGGACACACCGCGGAAGTCTCGTGTGCTCACCGCGCTCCTGAAGCACAAGGCCCGCGTGTACGACGTGAGCGCCCCGGACCTGCCGACCACCCGCGGTTGAGCACACGCGGCACCTGACCCAGACCGGTGCGCATGCCGGACTTTCGCCCTGACCGTCATTGACCGCTCACCGGCTCGCTGCGATAGCGTGTGGCCCAACTGAAGGTGGAGACTTTCCCGGGTCTTCGATGGCGGCCTCGAACGACGGTAAGTCTCTAGTGGAGCTAGAGATATTGCCGCTGATCGTGCCGATCCTGGTGTCCGATCTGACGTCTGGACGTGAGATCGTGCAACTCCCGCGTCCGGCCCGCACGTCTCGATCACCCGCATGCCGCGTCAGCCACCCGCCCGTACCGTCGACCGTTCGTCCGAGAGGCCACGTCCCGTGAGCGCACCCCAGAACTACCTCGCCGTGATCAAGGTCGCCGGGATCGGCGGTGGCGGCGTCAACGCGGTGAACCGCATGATCGAGACAGGCCTCAAGGGCGTCGAGTTCATCGCGATCAACACCGACTCGCAGGCGCTGCTCATGAGCGACGCGGACGTCAAGCTCGACATCGGTCGCGACCTGACCCGCGGCCTGGGCGCCGGTGCGCAGCCCGAGGTCGGCCGGACCGCCGCCGAGGACCACTCGGACGAGATCGAAGAGGTGCTCAAAGGCGCCGACATGGTGTTCGTCACGGCCGGCGAAGGCGGTGGCACCGGCACGGGCGGCGCGCCCGTGGTCGCGCGGATCGCCCGCTCCCTCGGCGCCCTGACGATCGGTGTCGTCACCCGGCCGTTCGGATTCGAGGGTCGTCGCCGCGCGAACCAGGCCGAAGAGGGGATCGAGCAGCTGCGCGAAGAGGTCGACACCCTCATCGTCATCCCCAACGACCGACTGCTCTCCATCAGCGACCGCAACGTCAGCGTCCTGGATGCCTTCAAGCAGGCCGATCAGGTCCTCCTCCAGGGCGTATCGGGTATCACCGACCTCATCACCACACCTGGTCTGATCAACGTCGACTTCGCCGACGTGAAGGCGGTCATGTCGAACGCCGGCTCGGCGCTGATGGGAATCGGCTCGGCGCGCGCCGAGGACCGTGCGGTCGCCGCAGCCGAGATGGCCGTGAACTCGCCGCTGCTGGAGGCCAGCATCGAGGGTGCCCACGGCGTCCTGCTCTCCATCGCCGGCGGTTCCGACCTCGGGCTGTTCGAGATCAACGAGGCGGCCCAGGTCATCTCCGAGCAGGCCCACCCCGATGCGAACATCATCTTCGGTGCCGTCATCGACGACTCCCTCGGCGACGAGGTCCGGGTCACGGTGATCGCCGCCGGCTTCGACGGTGGGATGCCGCGGCGCCGGGAGACCCCCGCACGATCGAGTCTGTCCGAGTCGCGGCAGCAGGCCGCCGCACCCACGCGCACCCCGGCGCCCGAGCCGACGTTCCGCCCGAGCACTCCCGCCGCCACCCCGGCCCCGTCCGCCCAGCCCGCTCCGCAGTCGAGCGCTCCGGCGCCGGCCCCGCAGTCGAGCACTCCGGCCCCCGCCCGACGGCCGGCCAGGAGCGACGACGACCTGGACGTCCCCGACTTCCTGAAGTGACACCGGAACCGTCCGCGCCGTCACAGCCGCGCTCGGCGGCACTGTCGGCTTCGCTCGAGGCGCTACGCCGGCGGATCGCAGGGGCGGCGCAGGCGCACGGCCGCACGGGCGCGCAGGTCACGCTCGTCGCCGTCACCAAGACGTATCCGACTGCGGACGCGGAGCTCCTGACCGCACTCGGCGTCGCCGATCTCGGCGAGAACCGCGTCGACCAACTCGAGGACAAGGCGCGGACGGTACCGGCCCGCTGGCACTTCATCGGGCAGCTCCAGTCGAACAAGGTCCACGATCTGGTCGCCGTCCCCGGCCTGGTCGCCGTGCACTCCGTCGACCGGCCGAAACTGGTGAGTGCTCTCGTACGTGCCCTCGGCAGCGACGCCGGCCGGCCTCGTTCGGCTCCGCTGGACTGCTTCGTCCAGGTCGACCTCGACCGGTCCCCGAAACCTGGCCGCGGCGGCACCGCGCCCGGCGACGTCCTCGCCCTCGCCGACACCGTGGCGGCAGCGGACGGGTTGCGGCTCGCCGGGCTGATGGCGGTCGCACCCCAGGGCGCGGATGCGCGCCTGGCCTTCGCGACTCTTGCCGAACTGGCCGCGCGGCTGCGAGCGGTCCACCCCGACGCCACCGCGATCTCGGCCGGCATGAGCGGGGACCTCGAGGCCGCCATCGAACACGGCGCGACACACGTGCGTGTCGGCGCCGCGTTGCTCGGTGCGCGTCCGGCGCTCCGGTAACCTGCCACCGTCGGCGCCGCCCGGCTGGGGGCCGCAGAATCTCGCTCCACCGTTTCGTTCTCGCTTCTCGTTCTCTTTCTCGACTGTCCGGAAGGGCGTGCATGCCATGGCAGGCGCAATCAAGAAGATGGCCGAGTATCTCGGTCTCGTCGACGACGACGGCCGGTACAACGACGAGTACGAAGACGAGGAAGAGACACCGGCCGACACCCGCCGATCGCGCGGCCAGCAGGACGACGACAGCCCCGCCGACACGACGACACCCGCCGTCGCGGCCTTTCCGGACCGGCGACCTGTCGCTGTCGCGCCCGTGACCGCGGTGAAGGAGAAGGCCGGAGTTGTCCCGCATCACGACGCTGCACCCACGCACCTACAACGACGCCCGCGTCGTCGGCGAGCACTTCCGCGACGGCACCCCGGTGATCATGAACCTGACCTCGATGGACGACCAGGACGCCAAGCGGCTCGTCGACTTCGCCGCCGGATTGATCTTCGGTCTCCGCGGGACCCTGGAGAAGATCACCACCAAGGTCTTCCTGCTCTCGCCCGCCGACGTGGAGGTCACCGCCGAGGACAAGGCGCGGATCGTCCAGACCGAATTCTTCAACCAGTCCTGACAGGCTTCAACCAGTCCTGACGAGCTTCGACCAGTCCTGACGTCGCTCCGGCGGCGGCACCCAGTATGCCCGGTGACGGCGGTCACCGGGCATCGGTGCGTCCGGGGACGTCGGGGGGACGAGACTCGGCCCGGGTGGCCGGTAAGCCCTAGGCTGCCAGCGCACGAGCGTCGGGCCGTGCCGGGAGACCGAAGACGGAGGTGACTCGTGCAGATCGTCGGCATCATCGCGTGGGATCTGCTCTCGATCTTCCTCATCTTCCTCATGGTGCGGGTCGTGGCGGACGTCGTGCAGTCCTTCGCCCGCGGGTGGACGCCGCGCGGGCCGGTGCTCGTCGGGCTCGAGGTCGTCTACACCATCACCGACCCCCCGCTTCGGCTGGCGCGACGGGTCATCCCACCGCTGCGGCTCGGCGGCTTCGGCATCGACATCGCGTTCCTCGTCGTCCTGGTGTGCGTGTATCTGGCGCGGTGGGGCGCCAAGCAACTCATCTGACCGCTGTGACGTGGGGCGAGAACAGGCGGTACGGTGTATCCCGCCCGGGCGGGTCGTTGCCCGCGACAGCTGCTGTCCCGTCCGTGCTGATCCGGCGTGGCAGCCACGACGTTTCCCTTCCAACCCGAGGTGACCGAGACCGATGACGATGACGCCCGAGTCCGTGCGTAACAAGCAGTTCACGACTGTTCGCCTCCGTGAGGCTTACGACATGGGTGAGGTCGACCTCTTCCTCGATCAGGTCGAACACGAGCTCGAGCGGCTGATCGCCGAGAACGACTCGCTGCGATCGCGCATCGACGCGTTGCAGGAGAACGGGCCGTCCACCGAGGCCGCACCGGCCGCCGCCGGGCCGGCAGTCGAGGACAAGCCGGCCGAGCCGGCCCCGTCACCGGCCGTCCAGAGTGTGGCGCAGGCGTCGACGGCGGCTGCGAAGATTCTCGAGAAGGCCGCGGTGAGCGCCGACGAGATCGTGGACGAGGCGAAGGAGCAGGCCGACAAGCTGAGCGCCGACTCCAAGGCCGAGGCGCTGGCGTTGGTCACCACCGCGAAGGCGAACGCCGAACGCGCCGAGGCCGACGCACGGGCCAACGCCGAGCGCGTCACGAACGAGGCCCACGGCAAGGCATCCCGGCTCGAGGCCGACTCCCGGGAGAAGGCCGACAACCTCAACCGCGAGGTCGGTGCCCGCCGCATCGAGCTCTTCGGCAAGCTCGAGACCGAGCGCGACAAGCTGGCTCGCGAGGTCGAGGACCTCCGGACGTTCGAGCGCGACTACCGCGGCCGGCTCAAGAGCTACTTCGGCGACCAGCTCAAGGCGCTCGACGAGAAGCCGTCACTGGCCGACGACGTCGCCTCCGGTCAGCACACGGGTGACGCCGACGGCGACGCTCCCCACCTGCGGGCGCTCGGCGACGACAACAGCTGACATCGCTGCTCACCACCAGCACAGGGCGGCGAGACAGGCCGCGGTGACGATGGGTGCGAGCACCGCTCCTCGGGCGGCGAAACCGAGCCGCGACACCTCCAGGCCGGCACGTGCGCACCGCTGACGCCACAGGATGTTCGCCAACGACGCCCACAGTGTGACGATCGGTGCCACGTTGGTCCCGATGAGCACCGCGACGAGCCGGGCCGGAGCATCGTTCGCCACCGGGAGCAGTGCGAAGAACGCCGGCAGGTTGTCCACGGCGTTCGAGCCGAGAGCGCTGCTGAAGCCCAGCCCGAACAGCGCGGCCGGCGTGGAACCATCCGGAAGCAGATCGGTGAGCAGTCGGGTGAGGCCGAGCCGCCCCGCCAGTCCGACGAGGGCGAACAGCGCTGCGGCGAACGCGACCGTCCGCCACGGCACCAGGTCGAACCTGACGTGCTCCCGATGGCGCACCCAGGCGACCACGAGCAGGAACAGCGCAGCGCCGACGGCCGGATAGACGACCTCGACCCCGGACGCCAGGGCCGCGGCCAGCGCGACACACGTGGCGGCCGCGATGCGCAACGCGACACGGTCACCCGCCGGCGCGGTGACCGGCACGGTGTACCGCCCGCGCAGCGACCGCCCGAACATGGCGGCCAGGACCATGAGCGTCACGGCGATCGCCACGAGCGACGGCCGCCACGTCCAGCCGATCACGTCGTGGTAGTCGAGCCCCATCGCCCGGAACGACGGCAGGGCGAGGAGGTTCGTCAGGTTGGACACCGGAAGCAACAACGAAGCCGTGTTCGCCAGCCACACCGTGGTCATGGCGAAGGGCAGCGCCGGTATCCCGAGCCGCAGCGCCATGGTCACGACCACCGGTGTCAACAAGACGGCAGTCGTGTCGAGCGACAGGAAGATCGTGGAGACGCAGGCGACGGCGGCGGTGGCCAGCCAGAGCAGCCAGACGTGGCCGCGCCCCAACCGCGCGGCGAGACCGGCAGCCGCGTGGAACACCCCGGCCGCATCCGCCAGTTCCGCCACGATCGTGATCGCGACGAGGAAGATCAGCACACTGACGACGTCGGCGAGCACGGGGCGCAACCCTACGGGTGGCCCGCTCGGCGGGTCGGCGTGGTCCACGCGGGTCGATCCAGATCGGCCCATCGGTGGAGGGCCCCGAGCGTGTCCCGGTGGCGCTGCGACCAACCCCGGCCTATTCTGCGGCGGACCCTCGATCCGGGGCCGTCGTCGACAGGCGGGAATGTTCCATGGCGAGCACGAGAGCAGCGTCGAAGGCGGCGTCGCCGTCGAAGCCGGCCTCGACGGCGACATCCACCCCGGCCGGTCGGACGAAGAAGAAGGCACCGAGCAAGGCACCGGCCGACACGACGACCAGCAAGGCGGCAGCCGGCAAGTCGCCGGCCAAGACGACCGCCGGCAAGACGACCAGCAAGGCTCCTGCCAAGACGACCACCAGCAAGGCGGCAGCCGGCAGGACCGCCAGCCAAGGCGACCCGGACCACGAAGACGACGAGCAGCACGACGACGAGTAAGAAGTCGCCCGCCACGAAGACCACGACATCGGCGGGCGCATCGACAGCCAAGAAGGCGGGGCCGGCCACGGCACCGCCGGCGAAGGCGGCCACGAAGAAGGCGGCCACGAAGAAGGCGGCGAAGGTCGCCACCACGGCAGCACCGAAGGCGGAACGGGTCCCGGCGAAGAAGCCGGCCGGCCCGAGCCGCGAGACGACATCACAGACGACTGAGAAGGCACCAGTGAGCACAGCAACACGAAGCACGACGAGCGACTCCGGTGCCGGCGACCTGGCCGTGCGGGCGGACGAGGCGCCGTGGACCCCGGCCGAGCTCCAGGAGCAGACCGACCGACTCCGGGCGGATCACGACCGGCTCGTCGCCGAGATCGCCGAGGCCGACCGCGAGCTCGCCGACCTCCTGATCGACTCGGCCGACTCCTCCGGCGACGACACCGCCGACTCCGGCGGGAAGACGTTCGACCGCGAGCACGAGCTGACCCTGGCCAACAACACGCGCGAGCTGCTCGAGCAGGTCGACCGTGCCCTCGCGCGGATCGACGACGGGACGTACGGCGTGTGCGAGTCCTGCGGCAACCCCATCGGCAAGGCTCGACTCCAGGCGTTCCCGCGGGCCACGCTCTGCGTCCCCTGCAAACAACGTGAGGAACGTCGCTGAGCTCCGAGGGTCCCGAACCAGCACACGTGCTCGACCCGTCCGCCGAGACGGCGCCGTCGGGCTCGACGGAGACGAACGTGACCGCTGACGACCCGGGACCGCCCGGACCGCCCGCCCGACACCGGCTCGGGGGCGCCTACCCGGCGGTCTTCGCCGGCATCGCGTCGGCGGTCGTCCTCCTCGACGTGGTCACCAAGCAGCTGGTCATGCATCACCTCACGGGCGGGGAGTACAAGCCGCTGATCGGGTCGTTCCTCCAGCTCACACTGGTGCGGAACCCGGGCATGGCCTTCTCCTTCCTCACCGGCTACACATGGGTCCTCGCACTGATCGTGCTGGGCGTGTCGGTCGCGATCGTCGTCGTCTCCCGGCGGTGCGGGTCGCTGCCCTGGACGATCGCTCTCGGCCTGATCCTCGGTGGGGCTCTCGGCAACCTGGGCGACAGGTTCTTCCGCGACCCGGGATTCCTGCGCGGTCACGTCGTCGACTTCCTGCTGCTCCCGCACTGGCCCGTGTTCAACGTGGCCGACTCGGCCGTCACCTGCGGGGCCGTGCTGGTCGTGCTGCTGTCACTCATGGGCCGGACGATGGACGGCCGGCCGGCGCCGGGGAGCCGGCGATGACGTCCGAGGAACCGACGACTGCGGCTTCGGCGGACACCGAGACGGTCGACGTGCCGGAGTCCCTCGCCGGGGAGCGGGTGGACGTCGGCCTCGCGCGACTGTTCGGGATCTCCCGCGCACGGGCGGCCGAACTCACCGGCGAGCGTCTCGTGACGGTCGACGGTCGCGCCGTCGGCAAGTCGGATCGGCTGGTGGCCGGCACGACCCTCACGGCCGATCTCGCCCCCGCCCGCGATCCCCACCCGGAGGCCCGCGTGGTGGCAGCGCTGGCCGACGACCTCACGATCGTGCATCTCGACGACGACATCGTGGTGATCGACAAGCCGGTGGGCGTCGCCGCACACCCGAGCCCGGGGTGGACCGGTCCGACCGTGCTCGGGCACCTCGCCGCGGCCGGCATCACCGTGTCCGACCGGGGCGCCAACGAACGCCAGGGCATCGTCCACCGGCTGGACGTCGGCACCTCCGGGCTGATGGTCGTCGCGCGGAGCGAGCGGGCCTACACGTTGCTGAAGGAAGGCTTCCGCGACCGCACGATCGACAAGATCTACCACGCGCTCGTCCAGGGCCACCCCGACCCCAGCAGCGGCACGATCGACGCGCCGATCGGGCGGCATCCTCAGCTGGACTACAAGTGGGCCGTGGTCGCGGGCGGCAAGCCGAGCGTCACGCACTACTCGACGCTGGAGGCGCACCCGTACGCCAGCCTGCTCGAGGTCCACCTCGAGACCGGCCGCACCCACCAGATCCGTGTCCACTTCTCCACCCTCCGGCACCCGTGCGTCGGCGACCTGACCTACGGCGCCGATCCGAGCCTGGCGGCCAGGGTCGGCCTGTCGAGGCAGTGGTTGCATGCCGTGGCGCTCGGCTTCGTGCACCCCGGCACCGGCGTGGCCGTCGAGTACCGCAGCGCCTATCCCGCGGATCTGGAGCACGCGCTCGAGGTCATCCGCGACTGAGTCCCGCCGATCCGGAGCAGGTCTCCGCGCGTGTTCGGCGACACGGTGCGGACACGCCGGGTGGTTGTCGGAGCGGTGGTGCAAGATGAGGTCTTCGGCGCCGCGAGGTCGTGCGAGTCGTCGCCGGAGTCACCAGGTGGAGCGGGTTCGGTGCGGTGAGAGGACGGGGTGCAGTGGCAGACGGGTCGGGCTACACCAAGGACTCGTTCGTCCATCTGCACGTGCACTCCGAGTACTCCATGCTCGACGGCGCGGCCCGCATCCCCGAGCTGATGACCGCGGCTCGCGAGCTGGAGATGCCGGCCATCGCGGTCACCGACCACGGCAACCTGTTCGGCGCCTACGAGTTCTACAAGACCGCCAAGGCGAACGGCGTGAAGCCGATCATCGGTCTCGAGGCGTACGTCACGCCGAAGACCTCGCGCTTCGAGCGCCGGCGGGTGCAGTGGGGCAACGGCGGCGGGGACGACGTGTCCGGCGGCGGTGCGTTCACCCACATGACGCTGCTGTCGCAGTCCACCGAGGGCATGCACAACCTGTTCAAGCTCGGGTCTCGCGCCAGCCTCGAGGGCTTCTTCTACAAGCCCCGGATCGACCGTGAACTGCTCAACCAGTACAGCAAGGGCCTGATCGCGACGACCGGCTGCCCGTCGGGGGAGATCCAGACCTATCTCCGGTTGGGCAAGTACGACGAGGCGGTCGCCTCCGCCGCGGAGTTCCGCGACATCTTCGGCGCCGAGAACTACTTCTGCGAGCTCATGGAGCACGGCCTCTCGATCGAGAAGCGCGTGCGGGACGACCTCCTGCACCTCGCGAAGAACCTGAACATCCCGCTCGTCGCCACGAACGACCTGCACTACGTCAAGCAGGAGGACTCGGTCGGGCACGGGGTGCTCCTGTGCGTGCAGTCCGGGTCGACGATGGCCGATCCGAACCGGTTCAAGTTCGACGGCGACAGCTACTACCTGAAGTCCGCGGCCGAGATGCGCAGCCTCTTCGCCGACCTGCCCGAGGCCTGCGACAACACCCTGGTGATCGCGGAACGGTGCGACGTCTCGTTCGTCGAGGGCGAGGGCCGGTACATGCCGGCGTTCTCGTGCCCGCCGGGGGAGAACGAGACCTCGTGGTTCCTCAAGGAGGTCGAGCGCGGGCTGGCCTGGCGGTATCCCAACGGCATCACGCCCGAGGTGCGGGCGCGGGCCGACTACGAGGCCGAGATCATCGTCGGCAAGGGCTACCCGGGCTACATGCTGGTGGTCGCCGACTTCATCAACTGGGCCAACCAGCAGGGCATCCGCACCGGCGTCCGCGGCTCCGGCGCCGCGTCGATGTGTGCGTACGCGATGAACATCACCGGCCTCGATCCGCTGGAGCACGGGCTCATCTTCGAGCGGTTCCTCAACCCCGAACGCCCGTCGATGCCCGACATCGACGTCGACTTCGACGAGCGTCGCCGCGGCGAGGTCATGCGCTACGTCACCGACAAGTACGGCGACGACCGCGTGAGCCAGGTGGTCACGTTCGGCACCATCAAGGCGAAGCAGGCGGTCAAGGACAGCTCCCGCGTGCTCGGGTATCCGTTCGCGATGGGCGACAAGATCACCAAGGCGCTGCCGCCACCGGTGATGGGCAAGGACATCCCGCTGGCCGGGATCTTCGACGCGAAACACAAGCGGTACTCCGAGGCCGGTGAGTTCCGGGCTCTCTACTCCGCCGACTCCGAGGTCGCCAAGGTCGTCGACAACGCCCGCTCGATCGAGGGCCTGAAGCGGCAGTCGGGCGTGCACGCCTGCGCCGTGATCCTGTCGTCGGAACCCCTTCTCGACCTCATCCCGATCATGAAGCGGGAGCAGGACGGCGCGATCATCACGCAGTTCGACTACCCGACCTGCGAGACGCTCGGCCTGGTCAAGATGGACTTCCTCGGGTTGCGGAACCTGACGATCCTCGACGACGCCGTGGCCAACATCGTCCGCAACACCGGCGAGACCGTCGTCCTGGAAGACCTCACGCACGACGACCCGGCGACGTACCGGCTGTTGGGCGCGGGGGAGACGCTCGGGGTGTTCCAGCTCGACGGCGGGCCGATGCGCTCGCTGCTGCGGCAGATGAAGCCGGACGCGTTCAAGGACATCCCGGCGCTGATCGCCCTCTACCGGCCGGGGCCGATGGGCGCCAACTCGCACACGAACTACGCGGAGCGCAAGAACGGCCGGCAGGAGATCAAGTACCTGCACCCCGAGCTGGCCGATGCACTGGAGCCGGTGCTGGGCGACACGTACGGCCTGATCGTCTTCCAGGAGCAGGTCGTCGAGATCGCCCGTCAGCTCGCCGGCTACACGATGGGCTCGGCCGACCTGCTCCGCAAGGCGATGGGCAAGAAGAAGAAGGAAGTCCTCGACGCGGAGTACGTGAACTTCGAGAAGGGCATGCGGGAACGCGACTTCTCGCCCGGGTCGATCCAGGCCCTGTGGGACGTGCTGGTCCCGTTCTCCGACTACGCCTTCAACAAGGCCCACTCGGCCATGTACGGCCGGCTGGCCTACTGGACGGCCTACCTCAAGGCCAACTACCCCACCGAGTTCATGGCGGCGCTGCTCACGTCGGTGAAGGACGACAAGGACAAGATGGGCCTCTACCTCGGCGAGTGCCGCCGGATGGGGGTCACGGTCCTGCCACCGGACGTCAACGACTCCGACGCCGAGTTCACCCCGGTGGGCAAGGACATCCGCTTCGGGCTGACGGCCGTCCGCAACGTCGGCGCCAACGTCGTGGCCGGGATCGTCGAGGCCCGCAAGGAGAAGGGCGCGTTCGCCGACTTCGCCGACTTCCTCTCGAAGGTGCCGTTGCAGGCGGCGAACAAGCGCGTCGTCGAGTCTCTGGTCAAGGCCGGCGCGTTCGACTCGCTCGGACACCGCCGTCGTGCGCTCCTGCTCGTCCACGAGTCGGCCGTCGACTACTTCGTCGACGAGAAGCGCGCCGAGGCGATCGGGCAGGACTCCCTGTTCGGCTTCGGCGCCGACGACGGCGACGGCGGCACCAAGGTCGCGTTCGCGATTCCCGAGGTGGAGGAGTGGGACAAGACGGCGCTGCTCGCCAACGAACGCGACATGCTCGGCCTGTACGTCTCCGACCATCCGCTCAACGGCATCGAGCACATCCTGGCCGAGGCCAGTGACGCCCGGATCGCCGAGCTGATCGCCGCCGAGGATCGCGCCGACGGCTCGAACGTGACGATCGCCGGGCTCATCACCGGGCTCCAGCGGAAGATGACGAAACGCGGCGACGCCTGGGCCGTCGCCACCGTCGAGGACCTCACCGGCAGCGTCGACGTCCTCTTCTTCCCGTCCGCGTACCAGTTGCACGCCCTGCAGCTCACCGAAGACGCCGTCGTGGTGGTCAAGGGCCGCATGGATCGTCGTGACGACGGGCTGCAGATCGTCGCGTCGGAGATGACGACGCCCGATCTCAACAGCGGTCCGGCCGGCCCGGTGGCGATCGTGTTGCCGCGGCAGATGTGCACGCCGGTGCTCATCACCAGGCTGAAGGAGATCTTCGGCACCCACCCGGGCGGGTCGAACGTCCACCTTCACCTGAGGTCGACCGACCGCACGCTGGTGATGAAGCTCGAGGACAGATGGAAGGTCGCCCCGACGCCGGCGCTGATCGGTGATCTGAAGGCGCTGCTCGGGCCCGAGTGCGTGCCGGTGTGACGATCACCGACGCGGCCCCCGTCGAGCCCCCGGTCACGGCACCACCGAGGACACCGTCGACCCGGACCTGGCTGGTCGGGTTCGGACTCCTCCTGCTCGCGAGCGTGGCCGGTGGGCTGGTCTGGGCCGCACTTGCGCCCCAGCTGCATTTCCTCGTCACCACCGGCGGGCCGTTCCCGATCAGCGAGGACGTCGCCGGTCAGATCGTCAGCGCCGACGGGTGGTTCGCCGTCATCTCGGTGGTGCTCGGACTGCTCGCGGGCGCCGCCGGCCTTGCCACGATGAGCCGGTTCGGCCCGCTCGCGGCACCGATCGCGGCGGTTGCGGCGGTCGTCGGCGTATCGATCGCCTTCCTGGTGGGTCAGTTGGTCGCGAACCACCGCATCGTGTGGGTGTGGAACCCGACCGCCGGCGACAACCACGAGGTCGTGGGCCCGCTCGTCCTCCAGGTCTGGGGCGTCGTCGTCATCGCACCGGTCGTGGCGGTGCTCGTGGTGCTCATCGGCTCGATCTTCCACGACGGCCCAGCCCGCCGGGCCTGAGCACGCGCAGATCGACGGACATGAGCGAAGTCGATGGCGACGGCCAGCCACCCGGGACCCGCGTCGGCGGGTGGACGCCGGCGCGCATGCCGCCCGCGGTCGAGCCGCCGGCAGCTGTCGGCTCGACCGCGGGCGAGACGCCCACGACGGACGAGACCGCGGACGCGGTCGTCGGCGATCCTGATCGACTCAGCGCCGACGAGCTGCCCTGGGGCGTTCCGGCACGGGCGACGGTCGCGCCGGGTGAGCTCCTGCCTCCGCCCACCGTGGTCGACACCCGTCATCGCGGCCGGCAGGTGCTGCGCCAGGTCGCGATCGCCGCCGGGATCGTCCTGGTCCTGATCCTGCTGGTGCTGGCGTTCAGTCGCTGAGCAGCGACTTGTGCAGCACGACGAACTCCAGGTCGGCTCGACGGGGAACGCCGAAACGCTCGTCTCCGTACGGGAACGGCAGGGTGCGTGAGGTGCGGAGGTAGCCGCGCCGCTCGTACCAGGCGATGAGATCCGCCCGCTGCACGATCACGGTCATCTCCATGGCCACCGCGTGCCACACGTCGATCGCGTACGCCTCGGCCGCAGCCAGGAGCGTCCGGCCGACGCCGGCGCCCTGCCGGTGGGGGCGCACGGCGAACATCCCGAAGTACGCAGTGCCGGGTTCGCGGCGTTCGAGTTGGCAACACGCCAGCAGGCCGGAGTCTGCGGTGCCGGTCCCTTCCGCCGTCTCGGTGCTCGGTTCGGCAGTCGCAAGCAGCATCAGCGAGTGCGGTCCGGTGATCACGTCGAGGACGGCCGCCGCGTCCGTGCGCTGACCCGCGAGGAGATCGGCCTCGGTGGTCCAACCCGCCCGGCTCGCGTCGCCGCGGTAGGCCGACTGGATGAGCGGGACGAGTTCGGCGACGTCGGTCGGGGTGGCGATCCGGGTCGAGATCGCCGGCGGTGCAGGTGTCGTCATGGCACCACCCTGACGGTGCCGGCTCCGGTGGAAAGCCGCAGGGTGGCCAGCAGGCCTCGGTGGTCGGAGCCGGGCAGTCCGAGCGTGCGCACGTGGTCGGCCTGGGCGCCGCGGACGAGGACGTGATCCAGCGACAGCAGAGGCGGTGCGGTCAGCCCGAGCACGTGCCGATCGGTCGGATAGGTCCGGACGATCCCGGCGCCGACGAGGTCGGCCGCGTCGGCGTACCCGTCGGTCAGGAGCCGCCGGAACTGCGCGATGTCCCAGGTCGCGTTCAGGTCGGCGCCGACGACGATCGGCTCGTCGCGCTGTTCGGCCAACCCGGCGAGCTGGAGCTGGAGCTGAGTCAGCTCCGCATCCCAGACTGCGGTCCGCCCGGCGATCGGCGGCCGGGGGTGCGCGGCGACCACCGTGACCGGGGCGCCGGTCGACGTCGCCGTCCGTACCACGATCGAGTGGAAGGTCGAGGGAGACAGCACCGTCACGTTCGTCATGGGGTAGCGGGTCCAGACGCCGGTTCCAGCCGCCGCAGGTGCCGGGAGGGCCGCCTCGTACGGCAGTTCGCGCTCGAGCCCGGCCACGACCAGCCCGTCGAGCGCGTCCTGGGTCAGCTCCTCGACCGTCAGGACGTCGACATGGTGCCGGCGGACGAGGTCGAGGACGGCCTGCGGGTCGGCGTGTCCGACCATGAGGTTCGCCTGCAGGACCGTCAGTACGTCGGTCGCACCGACGTCGGGGCGGGCGTTCACCGCGAAGAGCGGCAGCTGGGTCGCGATCACGGTCACACCGAGGATGCCCGCCACGATCGTCGCCGGCCGTCGGCGTCGCCAGGCGAAGAGGCCGAACGCGACCAGGGCACCGGCCATGGCGACCGGCGCGAACGCCGCGAGCTGGACGAGGGGCTGCACACGGGTGGTCGGGAACCGGGACACGAGCCCCGCGACGGCGATCAGTGCCGCCGCTGCACCGACCACCGTCACCAGCCGATCGATCCTGCGGTCGGCCGGCTTCGCGCTGCCGCTGGTCCCGCTCGGACGCATCGGCACGGACCCTAAACTAGCCCGGTGACAGCACGCATCGACATCCGTGGACAGCAGACCGCCGCCGGCCCGAAGCTGGACTACCGGCATCTGCTCCCTCGTGCGGACTTCGACGTCGCCGCTGCCGCTGATCAGGTCCGGCCGCTCTGCGAGGACGTTCGCGTCCGCGGCAGCGCGGCCGTCCGCGAGATCGCCCAGCGGTTCGACGGCGTCGACCTGGCCGACCTGCGCGTCGGTGCCGGCGAGCTGACCGCCGCGGCCGACGCCCTCGAGCCGGCGCTCCGAGCGGCGCTTCTCGAGTCGATCCGCCGGGTGCGTGAGGTCTGCCAATCCGAACTCGACGACGAGCCGGTGACGACGCTCGCACCCGGGGCCACCGTCACCCGGCGGCTCGTCCCGATCGGCCGGGTCGGGCTCTACGTCCCGGCCGGCATCACCCCGCTGCCGTCCTCGGTGGTGATGAACGTGGTCCCCGCTCAGGTCGCCGGCGTCACGTCGCTCGCGGTCGCGAGCCCGCCCCAGAAGGACCACGACGGCAAGGTGCACCCGACGATCCTCGGCGTCCTCGGCCTGCTCGGGGTCGAGGAGGTGTACGCCGTCGGCGGCTCGGCGGCGGTGCCCATGTTCGCCTACGGCACGGAGGACTGCGAGAAGGTCGACCTCATCTGCGGGCCGGGCAACATCTACACGGTCGCGTCGAAGCGCGTCGTGTCGTCGGTGGTCGCCATCGATTCCGAGGCCGGCCCGACCGAGATCCTCGTGGTGGCCGACGCGACCGCCGACCCGGCGTTCGTCTCTGCCGACCTCATCAGCCAGGCCGAGCACGACCCCGCCGCGGCGGCCGTGCTGGTGACGGACAGCGAGGCCCTCGCCGACGCGGTGGCCGCGGACCTGCCCGATCGCGTCGCGGCCAGCAAGCACGCCGGCCGGATCGCCGCCGCACTCGCCGGGCCGCAGTCGGCGATCGTGCTGGTGGACGACCTCGACCAGGCCGTCGACGTCGCGAACGGCTACGCGGCCGAGCACACCGAGGTCCAGACCGCGGACGCCGAGGCCGTCGCCGAGCGGATCGTCAACGCCGGTGCCCTGTTCGTGGGGCCCTACTCGCCGGTGTCGCTCGGCGACTACTGCGCGGGCTCCAACCACGTCCTCCCGACCGGTGGCTGCGCCTGCTTCTCCTCCGGACTGTCGGTGCGGACGTTCGTCCGATCCATGCAGCAGATCCGGTACGACCACGCGGCACTCGCGCAGGTGTCCGACGCGGTCCAGACGTTGGCGCTCGCGGAGGACCTGCCGGCGCACGGTGCTGCCGTCGCCGTCCGCATCGATGCCGACGCGGCCGCCCCGGTCGTGACCCGGTGAGCGCAGACGAAGTGCCGGCCGACGAGCTGGCCGGCTGGTGCCGATCGCTCGCCCTGACCGGGGTGGCGGCGATCGCGGCCGAACTGGCCCGGGCCGCGCACTCCGACGACGGGCTCGAGATCCACACGAAGTCGTCGCCGTCGGACTTCGTGACGGCCGCCGACCTGGCGAGCGAGAAGGCGATCCTGGCGCAACTCGACGGCATCCGGCCCGACGACGAGGTCCTCGCGGAGGAGTCCGGCAGCCGCGCCGGGTCCGGTCCGCTGCGTTGGCTGATCGACCCGGTCGACGGCACGATGAACTTCGTGCACGGGCGCCGTGACCACGCGGTGTCCGTCGGCGTCGAGCCCGTCGGCGGCGCCGCGCCGGCCGGGCAGGACTCGATCGCCGGGGCGATCGCGCTGCCGGCTCTCGGCGAGGTGTACTGGGGCGCCGGCCGGAGGGCGCTCGTGGACGGTGGCGGGACCGTGGGAGTGACCGGCGGTGCCCGGCCGGTCTCGGTCAGCGGCTGTGATCGGCTTGCCGACGCCATCATCGGGGTGGGCTACCCGCGCGGCGCGGGTCCGCGGGCCGAGGCCCACGTCTGGTTCGGCGAGCTGCTGGACGACATCCGGGACTACCGGCGGATCGGCAGTTCGGCCTGTGACCTCGTCAACGTCGCCTCCGGTGTCCAGGACGGGTACGTCGCGTTCGGGGTCAAGCCCTGGGACGTCGCCGGTGGGTTCGCCATCGTCCGCGCCGCCGGGGGACGGGCGTCGTGGGTCCGGACCGCTTCCGGGCGAGATGTCGCCGTGGCCGGAACGGACGTGGTGTTCGCGGCGTTGGCCGAGCGGGTCGCGCGCTGCGAGGTCGGCCGATGAGCGCGGGAAGCGACACCGTCGACGCCCTGCCGCTGCGCCCCGAACTCGTCGGTGAGGTGCCTTATGGCGCGCCACAGCTCGACGTCGCCGCGCCGCTGAACGTCAACGAGAACCCGTACCCGCCGAGTCCGGCGCTGGTCGCGGCCATCGCCACTGCCGTCGCGGCGGCCGCCCGCGGGATGAACCGATACCCCGATCGTGAAGCCACGGCGTTGCGGGCCGGATTGGCCAGGTACCTCGGTCACGGGCTCACCGGTGATCAGGTGTGGGCAGCCAACGGGAGCAACGAGGTCATGCTCCACGTGCTGCAGGCGTTCGGCGGCCCGGGCCGCACGGCGGTGTCGTTCGCTCCGACGTACTCGATGTACCCGGAGTACGCACGCGACACCCACACCCGCTGGGTCGTCGGTCGCCGAGCCGAGAGCTTCGGGCTGGACATGGACGAGGTGCGCACGGTCATCGACCGCGAGCAGCCGAGTGTCGTGCTGCTGGCCTCGCCGAACAACCCGACCGGCACGGCGCTCCCGATCGAGCAGGTCGAGGCGGTGCTCGCGCTCGCTCCCGCGTCGGTGGTCGTCGTCGACGAGGCCTACGCGGAGTTCCGGCGACCCGGCACGCGGACGGCGCTCGATCTGCTCGCCGGCAACCCGCGGCTCGCGGTCAGTCGCACGATGAGCAAGGCGTTCGCGATGGCGGGTGCGCGGGTCGGCTACCTCGCCGCCTCGACGGACCTGGTCGATGCCCTGCGGATCGTCCGGCTGCCGTACCACCTCTCCGACATCACCCAGGCCGTCGCGTCGACCGCGCTCGAGTTCACCGACGAACTGCAGAGCCGGGTCGACGAGCTACGCCGACGCCGCGACGACACCGCCGCCTGGCTGGCCGAGCAGGGCTTCGAGGTGGCCCCGTCGGACGCGAACTTCGTGCTGTTCGGGAGGTTCGCCGACCGGCGCGCGGTCTGGCAGGACCTCCTCGATCACAGTGTGCTGATACGCGAGGTCGGGCCGGCCGGCTGGTTGCGCGTTTCCATCGGGACCGCCGAGCAGATGACAATGTTCACCGACGCATTGACCAGCAGTGCCTCGGCCCGCAGGAAGGCAGCAGACTGACATGCGAAGCGCCAGCCTGACCCGGACGACCGGCGAGAGCCACGTCGAGCTCACGATCGACCTGGACGGCTCCGGGATCGCCGACATCGACACCGGTGTCGGCTTCTACGACCACATGCTGCACGCCTTCGCGCGGCACGGCCTGTTCGACCTGACCGTGCACGCGAAGGGCGACGTTCACGTCGACGTCCACCACACCGTCGAGGACACCGCGATCGTGCTGGGCCAGGCCATTCGCCAGGCGCTGGGGGACAAGGTCGGCCTGCGCCGCTTCGCCGATGCGCTGATCCCGCTCGACGAGGCGCTCGCCCAGTGCGTCGTGGACGTCTCCGGTCGGCCGTACTGCGTGTGCACCGGTGAGCCCGCCGGTCAGGAGTACGTGCTGATCGGCGGCCACTTCACCGGGTCGCTCACCCGCCACGTGATCGAGTCGATCGCGTACAACGCCCACCTGTGCGTGCACATGCGCCTGCTCGCGGGCCGCGATCCCCACCACATCGCCGAGGCGCAGTTCAAGGCGCTCGCCCGCGCGCTCCGCGACGCAGTCGCGATCGATCCGCGGGAGACGTCGGTCCCCTCGACGAAGGGCACGCTGGAGGCCGACGCCGGCGCATGCGCGGCCCGGCGCCGGGTCGTGACCACGACCACCTCCGCCCGGCCCACCGTCGTCGTCCTGGACTACGGCTTCGGCAACATCCGTTCGGCCCAACGTGCGCTCGAACGGGCCGGCGCGGAGGTGACCGTCACCGCCGACTGGTCCACCGCGCTCGAGGCGGACGGACTCGTCGTGCCCGGAGTAGGTGCATTCGCCGCCTGCATGGACGGCCTCGACCGCGTGAAGGCCGGCAAGCTCATCGACCAACGGCTGGTGGCGTCGCGCCCGGTGCTCGGCATCTGTGTGGGGTTCCAGGTCCTGTTCGACGACGGCGTCGAGTTCGCCGACGAACCCACCGCCGGCCTCGGCCAGTGGCCCGGGCGGGTGGAACGCCTCGCCGCGCCGGTGCTGCCGCACATGGGCTGGAACACCGTCGACGTGGGATCCGGCAGCGAGCTGTTCGCCGGTGTCGAGGGGGAGCGGTTCTACTTCGTCCACTCGTTCGGCGTGCACGACTTCGACCTCGACACGTCCGAGTCCGCGATGCGGGCCCCGGTGCTGACGTGGAGCGAGCACGGCGGGGACCGTTTCCTGGCCGCGGTCGAGAACGGTCCGTTGTGCGCGACCCAGTTCCACCCGGAGAAGTCCGGCGACGCGGGCGCCGCGCTGCTGCGGACGTGGGTGCGCCGGCTGAGCTGACCCGCCGCCCACACCGGGCCGGTCAGCCGCTGGTGATGTACTCCTCGAGCGTGGCCCGCTCGAACTCCAGCTCGCTGATCCGGCTCTTCACCACGTCGCCGATGCTCACGATCCCGAAGAGGCGGTCGTCCACCACGACGGGCACGTGCCGAATGCGGCTCTCGGTCATCATCCGGGCGAGGTCCTCCAGCGTGGCGTCGGGCTCGCAGGTGCTCACGCGCGAGGTCATGATCGCCGAGACCGGCCCGTCCAGCAGGTCCGGCGTGGTGTGGAGGTGGCGGACCACGTCGCGCTCGGAGACGATCCCGTCGACCGTCGAGCCGTCCGCGCTCACCACCAGCGCGCCGACGTTGTGCTCGTGCAGCGACGCCACCAGGTCGCGCACCGTGGCGTCCGGCGGCACCGTCACGACGGCGTCACCCTTGTTCAGCAGGATCTCCCTGATACGCATGCCGTTCCTCCTCGAGCCGTCCCACCCCGACGTGCTGGATTCCTGAGAATGTGGCACAGGTCTCATTTCGTCAACCCCCAGCCGCGAGTCGCGCCGGGGCGACCACTACGCTCCCGCCCATGTCCGACCTCGTGCTGCTGCCTGCTGTCGACGTCACCCAGGGTCACGCCACCCAACTCGTCCAGGGCGTCGCCGGCACCGGGAAGGACTACGGGGACCCGGTCGACGCCGCGATGGCCTGGCAGGACGCCGGAGCGCACTGGCTGCACCTCGTCGACCTCGACGCGGCCTTCGGGCGCGGCAGCAACCGCGAGGTGCTCGAGCGCGTCATCGCCCGCGTGGACCTGCAGGTCGAACTGTCCGGCGGGCTCCGCGACGATGCGGCACTCGACTGGGCGATGTCGACCGGCTGCGCCCGGGTGAACATCGGCACCGCCGCGCTGGAGAACCCGGACTGGTGCGCCGCCATGATCGAGCGGCACGGGGAGCGGGTGGCGGTCGGTCTCGACGTACGCGGCCGGCGGCTGGCGGCGCGTGGCTGGACGACCGAGGGCGGCGACCTCCTGGACACGCTGGCCCGTCTGGACGCAGCGGGGTGCGCGCGGTACGTGGTCACCGACGTGGCCAAGGACGGCATGCTCGCCGGGCCCAACCTCGACCTCCTCCGGCTCGTCTGCGCCCACACCGACGCACCCGTGATCGCCTCCGGCGGGGTGACCACGGTCGAGGACCTCGCGGCGATCGCCACCCTCGTCGACGACGGTGTGGAGGGCGCGATCGTCGGGACCGCTCTCTACGCCGGGAGCCTGGCCATCGCGGATGCGCTGGTGGCGGCACCCGGCCGATAGGGTGGCCCGGCTCCAGCGCGACCGTCACAGAGCCCGACAAGGAGGCGTCCGCCGAGGTGAGACTGCGCGACCGACTCGACGGGAAGACCATCGGCCTGACCGGCGTCACCGGCTTCGTGGGCGAAGCGCTCCTGCAGCGCATCCTCACCGACCTGCCCGGTACCCGTGCCTACGTCGTCGTCCGGGCCAAGGGCGCGACGACCGCGCGGGAGCGGATCGAGAAGATCCTGCGCAAGAAGACGTTCACGGCCGCCCGCGACGCGTTCGGCGGCGACGCGGTCGCCTTGCGGGAGGCCCGGGTCGAGGTCCTCGAAGCCGACCTGTCCGACCTGCCTGAGCTCCCGGCCGCCATCGATGTGTTCGTCCACTGCGCGGGGGACGTGTCCTTCGACCCCTCGATCGAGGAGGCCATCAACACCAACGTCCTGGGCACGAAGCTCCTGGTGGAGCGACTGCTCGATGCCCAGGAGCGCCGGGGCGCTCCGCTGCACTACGTGCACATCTCCACCGCCTACGTCTCCGGACGGCGGCGCGGGGCGATCGTCGAGGGCCCAGTCGAACCGCTCGTCGACTGGCGCACCGAGACCGACCACGGTCTGCGGGTGCGCGCGCACATCGAGGACACGTCCCGGATGCCGCAGCGCCTGGCGGCCTTTCGCAAGAGTGCCGAACGTGACCAGGGCCGGGCCGGGCCCTTGACGGCGGCGGCGCTGGCCGAGAAGCGGCGACGCGAATGGGTCGTCGCCGAACTGAAGAACGCCGGCGGTGAGCGCGGCCGGTCGTTGGGCTGGACCGACTGCTACACGTTCACCAAGGCGATGGGTGAGCGGGTGGTCGAGGAGCTCGGGGCTCCGATGCCCTGCTCGATCGTGCGGCCCTCGATCATCGAGTCCTCGCTCGTGACCCCGTATCCCGGGTGGATCGAGGGCTTCAAGATGGCCGAGCCGCTGATCCTGGCCTACGGCCGCGGCGAGCTCCCGGAGTTCCCCGCTGCCCCCGACTCGATCGTCGACATCGTCCCGGCCGACCACGTCGTCAACGCGATCCTCGCGGTGTGCGCGACCGACCCGGAACCGGGCACGCCCGCGTATTACCACGTGAGCTCCGGCGCCCGGAACCCGTTGACGTTCAACCGGATGTACGAGCTGATCCGCGAGTACTTCGACGCGAACCCGTTCGAGGACACCGAGCGGGGATCGGTGCGGCTCCCGGACTGGAACTTCCCCGGCATCGAGTCGGTCGAGCGCCTCCTGGTCAACAGCGAACGTGCCCACGCCGTCGCCGACCGGGTCCTCGCGCACGCACCGCGTGGCAACCGGGTGCGCAAGCTCGTCGACACCCTCGACCGGAGCAAGGACCGCGTCGACTACCTCCGGCGCTACCTCGATCTCTACAAGCCCTACACCCTGACCGAGCTGCGCTTCCTCGACGACAACACGCTCGCGCTGCACCGCGCGCTCGATCCCGCCGACGCGGAATCGTTCGCCTTCGACACCGGTGTCGTCGACTGGCACGACTACGTCGTGAACATCCACTGCCCCAGCGTGACGCGACCCGTTCGCGTCCTCGACCGTGCACGTCGACGTCGTGGCCCGGCCGCCAAACCAGCGTTGCGCGAGCTCAAGCCGGCGACCGACGTCGTCGCCGCGTTCGACATGGACGGCACGCTGATCTCGAGCAACGTCGTCGAGACGTACGCGCTGCTGCGGATGCCGGAGCTGGGCACGGTCGACCGGCTCGGCGAGGTCGCGTCGATCCTGCGCCGGCTACCCGGGTACGTGCTCGCCGAACGCAAGGACCGCGGCGGGTTCCTGCGCGCGGTCTACCGCCGCTACGCCGGTGCCGACCTGGCCGCGCTCGAACGGATCGTCGACGAGGTGCTCACTCCGCAGATCCTGGCCAGGGTGAGCCCGGAGGCGCTGCGCCGGGTGCGGGCGCACCGTGCCGCCGGCCACCGGACCGTGCTCATCACGGGCGAGGTGCGGCTGCTGACCCGGCCGCTGGCGTCGCTGTTCGACACGGTCATCGCGGCCGACCTCGCGGTCGGCGCGGACGGTCGGTGCACCGGCTACCTGGCCAGCCCACCACTCGTCGGCGAGTCCCGGGCGGCCTGGCTCGCGTGGTACGCCCGCCAGCAGGGTCTCGACCTGCACCAGTCGCACGCCTACGCCGACTCGCACGCCGACCTGCCGATGCTGCGTGCCGTCGGATCGCCGGTGGCCGTGAGTCCGGACGTCGCTCTGCAGCGCGAGGCGCGGACGAACCGGTGGCCGATCGTCGACTGGGTCCACACCCCGCTGCAGACCCGAATCCAGATCCCCTCGGTCCCGGCCGGCCCCGCCCCGCCGACCTACGCCTCGGCCTGCCGGCCGGCCACTGCTGTCGCACCGCCGCCGCACGTCCCCGCCAAGGAGCTCTAGATGACCCGGCCCGGTTTCGTTCTCGAGGTCGACGACCACACGCCGGCCCTGCTCGTGCACGAAGGCGAGCGGTTCCGGTTCGAGCGGTTCCCGGCGGGTACCCGGGTGCTGTACGCACCCGAGTCCCAGCCGGGGCTGGCCGATCCGGCCGGCTCGATCGCCCAGGCACTCGCGGCACCGGCGGGGAACGGCGATGCGCTCGGTTCGTTGCTCTCGCCGGGCATGACGCTCACCGTCGTGGTCGACGACGGAAGTCGCCCCGTCCCGCCGATGCGGGGCATCGACGTCCGGGCGCGGATCGCCGAGCAGGTCCTGACGCTCGCCGCTGCGGCCGGAGTCGACGACGTCGTCGTGCTCGTCGCGAACGGGCTTCGGCGCCACCCCACGCCGGCCGAGCTCGAACGGCTGGTCGGCGACCGGATCTACCCCTCGTTCGCGCCCATCGGCGGCCTGGTGTGTCACGACGCCAGCGCGCCCGACCTCAGCCCGATCGGCCGCACGACCGAGGGCGAGGAGGTCCGGGTCAACGCACGTGCCGCCGCATCGGATCTCATCGTCTTCGTCACCGTGGTCCAGAGCGCGGACGAACTCACCACCGCGGGAATCCCGGTGGGACTCGCTGATGCGGCCACGCTCGTCCGCACCGACGCGACAGCCAGGGCCGGCGAGGTGATCGCGGCGACCATCCCGCTGTTCACGATCGCTGCGACCGTCGGCAACGAGTGGTTCGGCCGTCGGTACACGTTCGGGGACAAGCGGGAGTGGGAGTACTCCCTCCGCGACCACGCCGAGGCGGCAGCCGCGGCGCGGGCGATGCGGTTCGCCCCGGCCCGAGTGCGGCGGCGCATGGTGGGCGGCTCCGCACCGCGATCCGAGGTGACCGGGGTGTGGGCCGGCGATCCGGCTGCCGTCGCGCGGCACGTGGTCGACGCCGTCACGAGCCAGCAGGCGGTCGAGGTGGCCGGACAGGCCGACGTGCTGATCGGCGGCGTGCCCTATCAGGGCGGGCCCGGCGGTGCATCGGTCAATCCGGTCCTCGCGGCGGGCTGGGGACTCGGCCACCTGTTCGGGTCACACCGCGGATCACCGGCCGTCCGGCCGGGCGGCGCGCTGATCCTCTACCACCCGCTCCCGGCGGAGTTCAGCACGCTCGAGTACCCGAGCTACGTCGACTTCTACGACGAGGTCCTCAGCGTCAGCACGGATCCGGTAGTGATCGCGGAGAAGTTCGAGCAGCGCTTCGCCGACGACCCCTGGTACCTGCACCTCTACCGCACCGCCCACGCCCACCACGGCCTGCACCCGTTCTCGACGTGGAACTCGACCGCGGCTGCGCTGGCTCACTGCGGACAGATCGTCTGGATCGGCGCCGACCGGGCAGTGGCAGATCGACTCGGGTTCGCCGCCGCGAGCACGCTGGCCGACGCCCTGGAGATCGTCCGGCCCACGGTCGGGGACTCGCCCTCGATCACCTTCGCCCACGATCCGCCGCGCCTGATCGCCGACGTCGTATGAGCACGGCGGACGAGGCGCCGGCGCCGCCCGCCCTCGCCGACGAGACCGACGAGACCGACGACGAGACGACCCGGCGCCGGCTCGCCCGGGTGCGCGAGCGCATCACCCCGCGCCATCTCCCGACGACCGGGCCGACCGGCGCGTGGGGACGGACCCCAGTGGGCCGAGCGGCCCGCGAACTGGTCCAGCAGGGCGTCATGCGGCCGCTCGTGCGCTCGCAGCTGAGCAGCGTCAGCGCCGGGCAGGATCTCCTCCCGGCCGACGTCCGCCCGGTGATCTTCGTGGCCAACCACGCCAGTCACGTGGACACCCCGCTGCTGCTGCTGGCGCTCCCCGACGCGTACCGCCGGCGGACGGCGGTGGCGGCCGCGGCCGACTACTTCTTCGACACCTGGTGGCGGGCGGCGGCATCGGGATTGGCGTTCAACACGTTCCCGGTGGAGCGGCACGCCGGCACCGTGTCCGACATCCCGGGAACCCTCCTGCGGACCGGCTGGAGCATCCTCGTGTACCCCGAGGGCACGCGGTCGCCGGACGGCTGGATGCACCGGTTCCGGATGGGTGCTGCCTGGCTCGCCGTGGAGAACGGAGTCCCGGTGGTCCCGGTCGCCATCCGCGGGTCGTTCGCCGCGATGGCGCGGGGCACATCCTGGCCGCGACCGGGCCGGCCGCTGGTGCGGCTCCGGTTCGGCGCGCCGCTGTACCCGGGTCCGGGCGAGACGGTCCGGCAGTTCGCGCCGCGCGTCCAGAAGGGGGTCGCGGCGCTCATCGACGAGGACGCCGACACCTGGTGGGCCGCGCGCCGGCGTGCGGCCGCCGGCACGACGCCGGACATGACCGGACCGAAAGGCGCAGCCGGCTGGCGGCGACGGTGGGATCAGGTCGAGACACCCACCCGCCGTCTGAACCGGCTGCAGGCCTGGCAGCGTGGGGGAGTGTCCCGATGAGCCTCGCCGTGCGCGTCATCGCGTGCCTCGACGTCAATGCCGAGGGGCGCGTCACGAAGGGCGTCAAGTTCGTGGACCACCGCGACGCGGGTGAGCCGGTCGAGCTGGCCCGCCGCTACGACGCGGACGGCGTCGACGAACTCACGTTCCTCGACGTGTCGGCCTCCAAGGACGGCCGCTCGATGATGCTCGACGTGATCGCCCGCACGGCCGACCAGGTGTTCATCCCGCTGACGGTCGGCGGGGGAGTCCGCGCGGTCGCCGACGTCGACGTGTTGCTGCGTGCCGGCGCGGACAAGGTCGCTGTGAACACCGGCGCGATCGCCCGGCCCGAACTCATCAGCGAGATCGCCGACCGGTTCGGCAGCCAGGTCCTCGTGCTCTCCGCCGACGTCCGGCGGGCGCCCGGCACCGCGTCCGGATTCGAGGTCACGACGCACGGCGGCTACACCGGCACCGGGATCGACGCCCTGGGCTGGGTCGAGGAAGGTCAACGACGGGGCGCCGGCGAGATCCTGCTGAATTCCATGGACGCAGACGGCATGAAGACCGGCTTCGACCTCGAACTGATCAGGCTGGTCCGTGAACGCGTGACGATCCCGGTGATCGCCTCGGGCGGGGCCGGCCGGGCGGCCGACTTCGCGCCGGCGGTCGCCGCCGGCGCGGACGCGGTGCTGGCCGCCAGCGTCTTCCACTTCGGTGACCTCGACGTCGGCCAGGTGAAGGCGGCGATGTCCGCGGCCGGAGTGTCAGTGCGGTGACGCCGGGTCGGCAGGCCGCGGGCGATGCTGGTGTGGTCAGTCGAACAGCCATCGCCAGTGACCGGTCGCCACACTGAACCCGATCGCGGCCGCGACGACAGCGCCGGTGGCGGCGACCAGCACCCAGTCGGCCGGCCGCATGCGCTGGCGACGCGCCGTCGTCCGGGTACGTCCGGAGTCGAAGCCGCGTGCGTCCATGGCCAGCGCCAACCGGGTGCCGCGGCGGATCGCGGCGACCAGCAGGGCGAACAGCGTCTGCCCGGCCAGCCGGATCCGCGCGGCCGGCCCGCCGCCGGCGACCCCCCGGGAACGTCGGGCCATCATGAGCATCTGCCAGTCGAAGGCGAGCAGCGGGACCAGGCGCAGGGCGGCGAGGGAGGCGTAGACGAACTTGGCCGGTGCCCGCAGTTGCTGGGTGAGCGCATCGGCCAGGTCCCGCGGGTCGGTGGTCGCCGCGAACGCGATGCTCGGCAGCCCGATCGCCAGGAGCCGGAGGGTGATGCCGACGGCCGCCTGGATGCCCGCGAGCGTGATCGTGAACGGCCCTACCTCGGCCAGGACCGGGCCGGCTCCCGGCGCGGCGAAGAGGACGTTGGTGACCGCGACCGCGGCGGCCGCGATCAGGAGCAGCCAGGCCCGGCGCAGCAGGGTCGTCAGGCGGATTCCCAGCATCGGCAGCGCCACCACTTCGGCGACCAGGACGAGCGCGGGTGTCAGCGGGTCGATCGTGAGGAACAAGCCGAGCAGGATCACCAGACAGCAGCCGAGCTTCGCCACCGGATTGCGGCGACCGAGGATCGACGCCGGATCCGCCGTGGCCAGGTGCAGGGTGCTCACGCCGTCGGCCCCGGCGATCCGGTGTCGACTGACCCGGTGTCGACGGGTCCGGGCGTGACGAGGACCAGGCGGTCGTCGGCGAGGGCGTCGACGAGGGCGGCGTCGTGGCTGATGCAGCACAGTGCCGTGCCGGCCCGGCGGACCTCGTCGAGCAGCGTCACCAGCTCCTTCCAGGTCACCAGGTCCTGACCGAAGGTGGGCTCGTCGAGGACGACGGCTGCCGGTGCCGACGCGAGGGCGGTGGCGACGGACAGCCGCCGCTGCTCGCCGCCGGAGAGGGTGAAGGGGTCGGCGTCGGCCAGGTGGGTCAACCGGAGCCGCTCGAGCAGCTCCCCGACCCGCGCCGAACGGGCCCTCGGGTCCACTCCGGCCACCTTCTGACCCACGCCCAGCTCGCCCTGCACGGTGCTGGCGACGAACTGGTGTTCCGGGTTCTGGAAGACCATGCCGACGGTGCGGGCGAGCGCCGCCGATCGCCAGTTGTGCAGCGGTTTCGCCGCGGCGTCGGCCGGTCGGCGGCCCGCGTAGCTGCCGCCGCCGGTGGGCACGACCAGGCCGGCGAGCAGCCTCCCGGCGGTCGATTTGCCCGCGCCATTGGCCCCGGTGATCGCCAGCAGCCGGCCCGCGCGCAGGTCGACGTCGAGGGCAGCGACCGCGTCCGACGCCGTGTCCGGATAGCGCAGGGTCAACCGGTCCCCGTGCACCACCACCTCGCCGGTGGCGCTCGCCGGCGCGCGGCGTGCGGCCGATCCCGGACCGGCGGGCGTCCACACGCCCATCGTCGCCAGCGCGTCCGACTCGTGCCGGAACACCGCGTCCGGCGGGCCGTCCGCGACCACCCCCGCACCGGCGTCCAGGACGACCACCCGGTCCACGAGCCCCGCCCACTCCGCCACGCGGTGCTCGACGACGACGACGGTCAGGGTGCCGCCGGTGGTGAGCGCTCGCACCGTCTCCCGCACGTCGGCTGCGCCGTCCGGGTCGAGCAGAGCGGTCGGCTCGTCGAGCAGGAGCACCTCGGGGCGAGTGGCCAGTACTCCCGCCAGGACGAGCCGCTGCTGCTCACCGCCGGAGAGGCGGGTGGTGTCGCGTTCCTCGAAGCCGGCGAGGCCGACCGCGGCGAGCGCGTGCCCCACCTCCGGCCAGATCCTCCCCGGATCGGTCCCGAGGTTCTCGAGGCCGAAGGCGACGTCGTCCCCGGCGCGCGACATCACGAGCGCGTTCGCGGGGTCCTGGGCCACGTACCCGCAGCGCCCGTCGTGCGGTGGCCGGCCGTGGATCAACATCTCGCCGCTGGCGTCGCCGGCGTCTGCGGTGAGTCCCGCCAGCGCCCGGAGCAGGGTCGACTTTCCGGCTCCGGATGCCCCCAGCAGCAGGACGACCTGGCCGCGTTCGATGCTCAGGTCGACGCCGGCAAGGGTCGGGGAGTCGCGGCCGTGGTGCCGGAATCCCCATCCCCGCAGGAGGACCGCCGGTTCGCGGCCCACCTGGTTCATGACGCGGTCACGCGCCTGGCCCGGCGGGCTCGGCACGACCCGAGGCGAACGGTGCGAGCACGCCCGTGCTCCGCAGGGCCCGGACCAGGGCGACACTCCCGAGACCCCCGATCACCGCGGAGCTGACGATGAGGAGGACGCCGTAGGCGAGCTTCCAGCCGAGCGCCCACTGCGGGTAGTAGTACGCGGTGTCGAGGACCGCGGCGATCAGGCCGGCTGCGGCCCCGGCGAGCATTGCGACCGGCCACGCGAACCGGCGGTAGCGCAGGGCGGCGAAGACGAGTTCGGGGAAGAGGCCCTCGAAGAAGCCCCAGACGAGGATCGTCAGCCCCCACCCGCCGAACAGCATCGAGACGAGCGACGCGACGAGTTCGACGAACAGGGCCGCGCCGGGCTTGCGGATGATGAGCATCCCGAGCACGCCGGGGAGCATCCAGAGCCCGTACATGATCCCCTGCGCCGGCGGGAATCCCACGAACACCGGCTGCAACGCGTTCCACAGGGCGTTCCAGCCCGCGAACACGACGCCGAACGCCACCCCGACCACGGCTCCGATCACCGCGTCGACGGTCCGCCACGTTCGCGGCGCCGAGCCGAGGGGTCCCGTCGGCGCCGACCGACCCCGTGGGGTCGGGACGGTTGCGCTGGCCGAGTCCGGGATGTTGCCACTGCTGTTACCGGTGGTGCTCATGAGTCCTCCTGTCGCGGGCGGCGGCAGCAGCCGCACCCACATCGCGGAGGGGCATGACGGAGAGGTCGATCGACGTCGTCCCGGGCGTCAGCCCGACCGTCGCCGACGACACAACCTGTCGACTTCCTTCGCCGGCATGACCCGGATCAGGTTCGAGGGTCTGCGGTGGCCGGATCCGGGCTCGGGGCCCTGATCTGCGCCACCACACTCTCAGCGCGGATGCGCTCCCCTGTCGTGTGGAACGCCGCCCACCCTAGCGGCCACGGGTGCGTCGGCTACCTCAACCGGCACGACTGATCCGCGCGGCGATGAGTTCGAGCCGGCTCGCCAGTCTGTCCTGACGACCGCGGCGCCCTGTCGACACGAGATGTCACAGCGCCCCCGCCTGACGCACCTGGAGGACACCATGACGACCACGCCGGAGACTCCGACCACCACGCACGCCGGCCGCCCGCCCGTCGTCGACCAGGCCACCTGGCAGACCGCCCGTGACGAACTGCTGGTCCGCGAGAAGGCCCACACCCACGAGGGCGACGCGATCGCGGCGGCCCGCCGGCGGCTCCCGATGGTGGAGGTCGACGCGACGGTCGAGGTCGTCGGCCCCGACGGCCCGGTCCCGTTCCTCGACCTGTTCCAGGGCCGTGACGAGCTCGTGGTCTACCAGCACATGTGGTGGGACGGCGCGCCGCACCAGGGCCAGTGCGAGGGCTGCACGACCGCGGCCTGGAACCTGAAGGACGCCGTGTACCTCAACGCCCGCGGGGTGTCGTTCGCGATCCTGACGGTCGGCGCGTGGGAGGAGGTGGCTCCTTACGTCGAGTTCATGGGGTACACGCAGCCCTGGTACTCGGTCCGTGACGTGGCGGCGCCGATCGGCGGGGACATGGGCCACCTGATCGCGTTCCTGCGCGACGGCGACCGCGTGTTCATGACGTACTCGACGACCGGCCGGGGCAACGAGGCGGCGAGCGGCTTCTTCAGTCTGCTCGACATGACCCCGAACGGGCGCGGCGAGGAGTGGGAGGACCACCCCGGGGGCCGGCCGTCCGGTGGCCATCACGCGTGCTGGTACTGGCGGTCGGACGTGAACGGGAACCCCACCTGGGGCCCGACCGGCCGGCCCGTGCCGCAGTGGACCCGGCCCGGCGCGACCCCTGAGCAGTCCCTCGGCCGTGGGGACCACCACCACTGAGGCGAGGCTCAGACTCCGAGCTTCGCGTGGGCCAGCGCCTCGCGGGCGGCGTTGTCACCGGAGATCTGCACGTCCGCGACCGCCCGTCGGCCGTACAGGTAGAGGATCAGCTCACTCGGCTTGCCCGTGAGCGTCGCGGCCGGGTCGCCCTTCTTCAGGGTCGCGGTCCGGCCGTCCGGGGTGACGACGTCCACGCCGGCGGAACAGTGGCGCAGGATCAGCCGGCTCATCGTCGTGAGCGAGGCGAACAGCGTTCCCTCGAACTCGTTCGGCAGCGTGCGGATCGTGAAGTCCGGGACGGCCCGGCGGACGTCCTCGTGGTGCACGAAGTTCTCGACGGTGTTCGCACGGGCGTCCACGCCGGGCACCGCGAACGGGGAGAACCGGGGTGGCCCGTTCCGGAACTTCTCGACCAGCCCGGTGTATCCGTTCTCGGCGAGGATCGAGCGCCGGCGCTTCTGGAGGTAGCCCGACAGCGGGGTCGAGGCATCGGCGAGTTGCGCGGGGTCGACGCGCTCCCGGATCACGAGGTGCAGTGCGAGGTCGATCGTCTTCCACCCGGCATCGAGCGTCGGCGCATCCGGCCCGACCTCGTCCAGGAGGTCGGCCAGTGCAGCACGTTCGGTCCGGGCGAAGTTGGTCACGGCGCCAGCGTAGTGGCCCACCCGGCGGCCCCCGGTCGGCCCGGTTCGCCGCCTGGGCCCGGAGCCGGGACAATGGCCGGGTGCCTGCGCAAGCGCCTTCTACAGCCGACCCGGACGTCCACTTCGACGACGCCGGCCTCGTCACCGCCGTCGTCCAGGACCTCAGCTCGCGTGACGTCCTGATGGTCGCGTGGATGGACCGCGCGGCTCTTGCCAGCACGCGTGCCACCGGGCTGGCCACGTTCTGGTCGCGATCACGTCGCGAGCAGTGGGTGAAGGGCGCGACCTCGGGCAACTACCTGCGTGTCCGCGAGCTCCGGGTCGACTGCGACGGCGACACCCTGCTGCTCCTCGTCGACCCCGACGGTCCGGCCTGCCACACCGGCGACCGGACCTGCTTCGACGACCGATCGCTCGGGTTCACGACCGCCGGGGTGAGGTCATGACCGACGGAGTCACCACCCCTGACCTCGAGGGTTTCCGGGCGCAGGCGCCCGACGCGAGGTTCATCCCGGTCGTGCGCACGTTCTTCGCCGACACCGAGACCGCGGTCGGGATGTACGCGAAGCTCGCGGGCAATCGGCCCGGGACCTTCCTCTTCGAGTCCGCCGAGCAGGGCGTGTGGTCGCGGTGGTCGTTCATCGGTGTCCGCAGCGCCGCCACGCTCACCGAACGCGACGGCGTCGCCTCCTGGAGCGGCGAGGTGCCCGTCGGCCTGCCGACCGGCGGTGACCCGCTCGAGACCGTCCGGGCCACCCTCACCGCACTCCACACCCCGCGCGTCGACGGCCTGCCCCCGCTGACCGGCGGGCTGGTCGGCTACCTCGGCTACGACATCGTCCGGCGGCTCGAAGCCATCGGCGACGACACCGTCGACGATCTGAAGCTGCCGGAACTCGTGATGCTGCTCGCCACCGACATCGCCGTTCTCGACCATCACAGCGGCCGCGTCTGGCTCATCGCCAACGGGGTCAACTTCGACGACCGGCCGACCGGTGTGGAGGCCTGCTACGCCGACTGCGTGGCACGGCTCGACGTGATGACGGCCGACCTCCAGCGCCCCCTCGACAGCCACGTCGCCGTGGTCGACTTCGACGCGGTCCCCGAGATCCGGCGGCGGCGGAGCTCCGCGGACTTCCAGGCGGCCGTCGAGGTAGCCAAGGAGGAGATCCGGGCCGGCGAGGCGTTCCAGGTGGTCGTCAGCCAGCGGTTCGAGTCCGATGTCAGCGCCGATGCGCTCGACGTCTACCGGGTGCTCCGCCTGACCAACCCGAGCCCGTACATGTTCCTCCTCCGGCTCGACGGGTTCGACGTCGTCGGCTCGAGCCCGGAGGCGCACGTCAAGGTCAACGGGCGCCAGGTCGTGCTGCACCCGATCGCGGGGAGCAAGCCGCGTGGGGCGACGCCGGCCGAGGACGCCGCGTTCGAGGCCGAGCTGCGATCGGATGAGAAAGAGATGGCCGAGCACCTGATGCTCGTCGACCTCGGGCGTAACGACGTCGGCCGGGTGAGCGAGCCGGGGACGGTGGAGGTCACGGAGTTCGCCGACGTGCGCCGTTACAGCCACATCATGCATCTCGAGTCCACCGTCGTCGGTCGGCTCCGGGAGGGCGCGACGGCATTCGACGCGCTCTGCGCGACCTTCCCGGCCGGCACCCTCTCGGGGGCGCCGAAAGTCCGGGCCATGCAGATCATCGAGCAGCTCGAGCCGACGCGCCGCGGGCTGTACGGGGGAGTCGTGGGCTATCTCGACTTCGCCGGGGACCTCGACACCGCGATCGGCATCCGCACCGGCGTGCTCAGGGACGGGATCGCCTACGTCCAGGCCGGCGGCGGGATCGTGGCGGACTCCCACCCACCGTCGGAGGACATCGAGAGCCAGAACAAGGCAGCTGCCGTGCTGCGTGCTGTGGCCGTCGCGTCGACGTTGGATCGGCTCGGGTGAGCGAACCGGGCGAATCAGCCGAACCAGCAGCTGCGGCGAACACTGCGTCTTCCGCGAGTGCGGGGGCTCGGCTCACGAGCCGCCCGACAGTCGTGGCCGGGCTGCTAGTCGGTTCGCTCGCCTCCTTCGCCTGCAGCGGGCGGACGTGGCGGGTGGGCAACGGCGCCGCTGATCCCGTCACCGGTTTGGCCAGCCATGCCGCCGTGGCGGGCACCCAGGTCGCGCCCGCGGTCCGGGCCTGCGCGCTCGCCGCCTTGGCCGGGACACTGGTGCTGCTGCTCCTCCGCGGCGTGGTCGCCCGGACGATCGTGGCCGCGCTGATCGCGCTGGTGAGCGGGGCGGCGACCGTCCTGTGCCTGACGGCGGCGCTCTCGCCACCGGCCCACCTCGACAGCACCGTCTGGCCGTGGCTGGCGGGCGCATCGTCGCTGCTCGCGGCAGTCTCGGGCGGCGCTGCGGTCGTCGGCGCGAGGCGATGGCCGCGGCCCGGATCGACCCGCTACGACTCGCCGGCGAACCCTCGCCGCACCGACGACGACGCCTGGCAAGCCCTGGACCGCGGCGAGGATCCCACGCTGTAGGTTGTGCGCATGTCGAACGGGACGAGCACCCAGGGCGAGGCACCACATGACAGCCATGGGAACTCTGCGGCCGCGTGGACCGGGGTGGCGATCATCGCTCTCGCGTCCGTCCTGGCCGGCATCGGCGTCCTTATCGGCAATTGGTGGCTGTTCTTCATCGCGGCCATCGCCGGCACGCTGCTCGGCGTCATCGTCTGGAAAATGATGGGCGACGCGGACCGCAAGCGACACGCTGGTTCGACCGGCGTGGTCACGAGCGCCCAGCCCGCGGCCGACTGAATCACCGGCGCGCACCGCGCGATCCCGATCGAACCTTCCACCCGGCCAGTGGGCCCACGGTCAGGTTCCGGAGGATTCCGAACGCGATCAGGACGGCCCCTGCGGACCACAGCACGGTGCGCTGGCGAGTCGCCGTCCGCTCGCGGGCGATCAGCCCGGCCCGCCGGGCCACGGGCACGACGAGCGCCACGACAACGCCCCCGACGCCGAGCAGCACCACCGGATTGCCGTGGAACGCCGTGGGCAGGTCACCGTGTCGACTGCAGATCCGACATCGCACGACGAGACGGCGCACGTCGAGCCCTGCGGCCGTCGCACCGTCGCTCCGGTCGGCACTAGTCTGACCGCGCGTGAGCGACGCCCGATCCGAGGAGGACTCCCCGTGAGCACCCCCAGCCCGGCAGCCGACGGATCGGGACAGCCGGGAGACCCCCCTCGACCGGAGGTCGGCCCGCCACCGACCCCGGTACCGGCCGCGCCGACGGAGACGTCCTCCGAAGCGCCGAGCGTGCCGGCGGCCGCGATCGTGAACCCCTACGCCGGTAGGACGTCGACCGACACCTACGCGAGTTGGGGCCAGCGTGTCGGCGGGTTTCTCCTGGACTCCCTGCTGTGTCTTCCGTTCGCTGTCGCCGGAGCGATCCTCTACGCGGTCGGTGTCGCGTCCGAGCCGTCGTCACTGCGATCGGACGCCAACGGGTCGCCGGTGGCCGTGGCCGGTGGCGGCAGTGCGGCCACCCGCATCACCGGGGTCGTCGTGGTCGTCGTCGGCGCGCTGGGCGTCACGGTCTGGAACCGGTGGTACCGCGGCGGTCCGACCGGCCAGTCGTGGGGCCGCAAGATCATGGGTCTGCAACTCGTCCGGGACGCCGACGGTCAGCCGCCGGGCATCAGGGCGTCCGTGGTGCGCGACCTCGCGCACCTGCTCGACTGCCTGATCTGTTTCGTCGGCTGGTTCTTCCCGCTGTGGGATCCCAAGCGGCAGACGATCGCCGACAAGCTCGCACACACGCTCGTGTACCCCGGCCCGCCGGCGAGGTGACCCCGAGGGCGGACCGACCGCATTCGGTCCAGGCAGGCGATCTCGTTACCCTGGTGTCCTCATCCCGTCCCGTGATCGGCATCTGCGTCGGTCACCCGAGCCGAAGGGGCGCCGCGGTCGTGAGTGTGCTGGACGACATCGTTGCCGGTGTACGGGAAGACCTCGCTGCACGTGCCGAGCTCGTCAGCCTCGACGATCTCAAGCAGCGCGCCGCCAAAGTCCCGGGCGCGATCGACGCGATGACCCGGCTCCGCGCACGCAACGTCAACGTCATCGCCGAAGTCAAGCGGCGCAGCCCGAGCAAGGGCGACCTGGCGACGATCGCCGACCCGGCCGCTCTCGCGTTGGCGTACGAGGCCGGCGGAGCATCGGTGATCAGCGTGCTCACCGAGGAGCGCCGCTTCGGCGGGAGTCTGGCCGACCTGGCCGCCACCCGCGCCGCCGTCGACATCCCGGTCCTGCGCAAGGACTTCATCGTCAGTTCGTACCAGCTGTGGGAGGCGCGTGCCTACGGTGCGGACGTCGTCCTGCTCATCGTCGCCGCGCTCGAACAGGAAGCGCTGGTGTCGCTGGTCGAACGCGCCGCGTCCATCGGCATGACCGCTCTGGTCGAGGTGCACGACGAGCTGGAGGTCGAGCGCGCGGTGGACGCCGGTGCCCGGGTGATCGGCGTCAACGCCCGGAACCTGCGCACCCTCGACGTCGATCGCGAGACGTTCGCGCGGCTCTCCCCGCGGATCCCCGACTCCGTCGTCAAGGTCGCCGAGTCGGGTGTGCGCGGCCCGCGCGACGTGATCGACCTGGCCAGGCTCGGCGCCGACGCCGTGCTCGTCGGCGAGACGCTCGTGACCGGCAAGGATCCCCGACAGGCGGTCGCCGACCTGGTGGCCGCCGGCGAACATCCGGCGGTGCAGCATGGCTGACACACTCGACGACGAGGTCCTCACCTCGACGCCGACCTTCGAACCCACCCAGCTCCCCGACGCTGCCGGCCACTTCGGCCGGTTCGGCGGCAGGTTCATGCCGGAGGCTCTGGTCGCCGCGCTGGACGAGCTCGAGCACGCCTGGCGCGAAGCGCGGCACGACGAGGACTTCAACGCCGAACTCGGCCGGATGCTCACCGAGTACGCGGGTGTCCCGAGCCTCCTGTACTCGGCGGAGCGACTCTCCGAGCAGCTCGGTGCGCGGATCCTCCTCAAGCGAGAGGACCTCAACCACACCGGCGCCCACAAGGTCCGCAACGTCCTCGGCCAGGGTCTGCTGGCCAAACGGATGGGCAAGACGCGCGTGATCGCGGAGACCGGGGCCGGGCAGCACGGTGTGGCCACGGCGTCGATCTGCGCGTACCTGGGGCTCGAGTGCGTCGTCTACATGGGCGAGGAGGACACCCGGCGGCAGGCGCTCAACGTGGCCCGGATGGAGCTCCTCGGCGCCACCGTCGTCCCCGTCACCTCGGGCAGCCGCACCCTCAAGGACGCGATCAACGACGCGTTGCGGGACTGGGTGTCGAGCGTCGAGACCACGGCGTACCTGCTCGGCACGGCCGCCGGTCCGCATCCGTACCCAGCCATGGTCCGCGACTTCTGCCGCGGGATCGGCGACGAGGCACGCGCCCAGGTGCTCGACCTCGACGGCCGGCTGCCGGACGCGGTCTGTGCCTGCGTGGGTGGCGGCTCCAACGCGATCGGCATCTTCACCGCGTTCATCCCCGATGCCGGGGTCCGGCTCTACGGCTACGAGGCCGGCGGCGACGGCTTCGAGACCGGCCGGCATGCCGCCACGATCTCGGCCGGACAGATCGGCGTGCTCCACGGCACGCGGTCGTTCCTGCTCCAGGACGACGACGGCCAGACCATCGAGAGCCACAGCATCTCGGCCGGCCTCGACTACCCGGGCGTCGGACCCGAACACGCCTGGCTCGCCGACACCGGCCGGGCGACGTACCTGCCGATCAGCGACGCCGAGGCCATGGAGGCCCTGCGCCTGTTGTGCCGCACGGAGGGCATCCTGCCGGCGATCGAGTCGGCCCACGCGCTCGCCGGCGCCGCGAAGCTCGCCCGTGAACTCGGTCCCGACGCCACGATCATGGTGTGCCTGTCCGGCCGCGGCGACAAGGACGTCGACACGGCCGCCCGCTGGTTCGGCCTGATGGACGCGGCCGACGGCGGGTCGGCCGAGTGAGCGCGCCGACGCTGCCGCGTGGCGTGACGCGGGCCTTCGAGGCGGCACGCGCCGAGAACCGGTCGGCCCTGGTCGGGTACCTCCCGGCCGGGTTCCCGTCGGTGGCGGGGGCACGGGACGCGATCGCGGCCATGGTCGACGGCGGCGTCGACATCGTGGAGATCGGCCTCCCGTACAGCGACCCGACGATGGACGGTCCGACGGTCGCCCGGGCGGCCGAGATCGCCCTCGCGAACGGCACCCGCACGCGGGACGTCCTCTCGACCGTCGAGGCGGTCGCCGCGCTCGGCGTGCCGACGCTCGTCATGACCTACTGGAACCCGATCGAGCGCTACGGCGTCGACCGGTTCGCCGGCGATCTCGCCGCCGCCGGTGGTGCTGGTCTGATCACACCGGACCTCATTCCCGAGGAGGCGTCCGAGTGGATCGCGGCCGCCTCCGCGCACGACCTGGATCGGGTCTTCCTGGTGGCCCCCTCGTCGCCGCCGGAGCGCATCGCCTCGACGGCTGCGGTCAGCTCCGGCTTCCTCTACGCGGTGTCGGTGATGGGGGTCACGGGCACGCGGACGGCGACCAGCTCCGCCGCGCCCGCTCTCGTCGCCCGCGCCCGCGCCGTGACCGACCTGCCGATCGGGGTCGGCCTCGGGGTCAGCGACGGCGTGCAGGCAGCCGAGGTGGCCGGGTACGCGGACGCGGTGATCGTGGGTTCGGCGTTCGTCCGGGCGGTCCTCGATCACCCCGGTGCCGCGGACTTCAGCGCCGTCCACGCTCTTGCTGTCGACCTCGCGGCCGGAGTGCGCCGGCGGAGCGCCACCGGCTGAGCACCGCGCTGGTCGTCACGCCGGTGCCTCCTAATGGTCGCCGTATCGGGCCGAGGTGGTCGGCGCCGGTCACAATGAGCGGGTTCGCCCGGTCCAGGAAAGAAAGCGAGTCCGCGTCAGCATGGCTAACGGCAATCCGCATTCGAGCCGCAACGGATCGGGCACGAGCAACTCTGCCCGCAAGGCCCGCGACAAGGCCCGCGCCGAACGCGAGGCGGCCATCGCGGCAGCCAAGCGCCGCCGCACGATCACCACCATCGTCATCGGCGTCGTCGTCGTCGCGATCGTCGCCGGCCTCGGTGGCCTCGTCGCCTGGCAGCGGAACAAGAGCGACCCCAACGCTGCCGCTCCGCGCAACGTGGTGCCGGCGTTCTCGGCCACCGCGAGCCCGACCCCCGCGGCGTCGGGCAAGGCCACTGCTACCCCGTCGGCCTCCGCGTCGACGGTCGGGCAGTCTCAGAACGACAGCGGGCTGCCGCGGCAGTCCAAGTCGACGGCCCCGGGCATGGGATGGGGAGCGGGGGTCGGCAAGAGCACCGCACCGGTGACCCTCGAGCTGTTCGAGGACTTCAGCTGCCCGCACTGCGCCGAGCTGGAGACCACTCTCGGGTCGCAGGTGAAGCAGGCGGTAGCGGAAGGCTCCCTCAAGGTCACCTACTACCCGCTGACGCTCTCCGGCTTCGGCCGGCCGACGGAGTTGGCCGCCAACGCGTTCGGTTGCGCGACCGACGCCGGCAAGGCCGAGGCGTACCACGACGCGCTGTACGCCAACTACGACCAGGCGGCCCAGCAGTGGACGAACTCCATGCTCATCGACATCGGCAAGAGCGTCGGGTTGACCAGCGGCGATTTCAGCCGCTGCGTGAGCAACGACCGGTACAACGAGTGGGTCAAGTCGATCGACGACACCGGTGACACCCGCGGCGTCACCGGGACGCCGACCGCGTATGTGAACGGGACCCTCGTCCCGGCCGATCAGATGTCGGGCGACGGCATCATGGCGGCGGTGGCGTCGGCCAACATGGCCGCGAAATCCTGACCACGATGTCCGAGTCGTAGGCTTCGCCGCTGTGTCCTCCGCACCGCTGGTCCTCGCGTCCATCCCGAGCCCGTCGTCGGGCGTCTGGCATCTGGGACCCCTGCCGCTGCGTGCCTATGCGCTGTGCATCATCGCCGGCGTCGTGGTGGGCATCTGGGTGGGCAACCGACGGTGGGTGGCACGGGGCGGGGTGTCCGGACAGGCCGCCGACGTCGCCTGCTGGGCGGTGCCGTTCGGCCTGGTCGGCGCCCGGCTCTACCACGTGATGACCGACTACCAGAACTACTTCGGCGAGGGAAAGCACCCGATCGACGCGCTGAAGATCTGGCACGGCGGCCTCGGGATCTGGGGCGCGATCGCGCTCGGTGCACTCGGCGCGTGGATCGGTGCGCGGCGCGCCGGCATCAAGCTCCCGGCGATGGCGGACGCGCTCGCTCCCGGCATCGTGCTGGCCCAGGCGATCGGGCGGTGGGGGAACTGGTTCAACCAGGAGCTCTTCGGCCGGCCCACCTCGCTGCCGTGGGGCCTGCAGATCGACGTGGCCAACCGGCCGGCCGGCTACCTCGACAACGCGACGTTCCACCCGACCTTCCTGTACGAGTCGATCTGGTGCGTCGGGGTGGCGCTGCTCTGCATCTGGGCCGATCGCCGGTTCAACCTCGGCCACGGACGCGTGTTCGCGCTGTACGTCTTCGCGTACACGGTGGGCCGGGCCTGGATCGAGGAACTGCGCATCGATCCCGCCCACCGCATCGGGCCGCTCCGCCTCAACGACTGGGTGGCGATGCTCGTCTGCCTCGGCGCCGCGGTGGCGTTCGTCATCTCGGCGCGACGCCATCCCGGCCGCGAGGCTTCCGTCTTTCGGGACACCGTGCCTGCGGTCGCCGGTCCGACCGCCGCGGCAAGCAACCCGGCCATCGACGATTCGACAACCCCGGGCTCGCCGGCCACCGAGAACGTGGGGGCACCACCGAAGGCCGAGAAAGCGGTCGAATCGGGTGATCCGGGCAAGGGCTGACCGGCCCGCGACGAGCGGATTCCGCCCCTGTCCCCGTCCGCTAGTCTTTGCCCCGGTGCCGGAGGGCCAGAGCTGCCCCTCGTACCCGGGCGGGGGACGATGGAGTCGCTTCCGGGTGCAGGTCGACAGTGCACCACCACGAGTCCGCTCGTCCCTTCCGGTGGCTTGCACCGGCGGTGACGGCTCGACACTCCCCACGCGATTGGAGTGCCACCATGGCTGACGAACGCCGATCCGCTCCGCAGGTCGAGAACCCCGTCCAGCCCTCCGCGCCGACCGGCGCCGGGCGCACCGTCGCCGGTCGCGGGACCGGCTGGCCGGCCGAGGGGCTCTACGACCCGCGCAACGAGCACGATGCCTGTGGGGTCGCGTTCGTCGCGACCCTGACCGGCGTCGCCTCGCACGAGATCGTCCTCAAGGGCCTCACGGCACTTCGCAACCTCGACCACCGTGGTGCCTCGGGCGCCGAGCCGAACTCCGGCGACGGCGCCGGCATCCTCATGCAGGTGCCGCACCAGTTCCTGCGCGGCGTCTTCGACGTGACGCTGCCCGGCGCCGGCGAGTACGCGGTGGGGATGGCGTTCCTGCCGGATTCCGACGACGAGTGCGCCACCGCCCAGGCCGGCATCGAGGCGCTGGCCGCCGAGGAGGGTCTCACCGTCCTCGGGTGGCGTGACGTGCCGACCGTGCCCGACATCCTGGGTCACACGTCCCGGTCCTGCCTCCCGCGGATGAAGCAGCTCGTCACGGTCGCGTCCGCACCGGCCGCGGACGGCGGCGTGGTGGCCGGGATCGCCCTGGACCGGCTCGTCTTCTGCCTGCGTCGTCGCGCGGAACGTGAGCTGGACGTGTACTTCGCGTCGCTGTCCGCTCGGACCATGGTCTACAAGGGCATGCTGACGACCAACCAGCTCGAGCAGTTCTACCCCGACCTCCTCGACGAGCGGATGGCGTCGGCGCTCGCGATCGTGCATTCGCGCTTCTCCACCAACACCTTCCCGAGCTGGCCGCTGAGCCACCCGTACCGCTACATCGCGCACAACGGCGAGATCAACACGGTGCGCGGGAACCGCAACTGGATGCGGGCCCGTGAGGCCGACCTGGCCAGCGCGCTGATCCCCGGGGACCTCGCTCGCCTGTTCCCGATCTGCACGCCCGGGGCGAGTGACTCCGCGTCGTTCGACGAGGTGCTCGAACTGCTGCATCTGGCCGGCCGCTCGCTGCCGCACGCCGTGCTGATGATGATCCCCGAGGCGTGGCAGAACCACACCGAGATGGACCCGGCCCGCAAGGCCTTCTACGAGTTCCACTCCACGGTCACCGAGCCCTGGGACGGTCCCGCCGCGGTGGTCTTCACCGACGGCACCCAGGTCGGCGCCACCCTCGACCGCAACGGGCTGCGCCCCGGGCGGTACTGGGTCACCGACGACGGTCTCGTCGTCCTCGCCAGCGAGGCGGGCGTGCTCGACCTCGACCCCGCGACGATCGTGCGCAAGGGCCGGCTGCAGCCCGGTCGCATGTTCCTCGTGGACCTCGACGAGCACCGGCTGCTCGAGGACGACGAGATCAAGAGCGCCCTGGCCGCCGAGCACCCGTACGCCGAGTGGCTGCACGCCGGCCTGATCGACCTCCCCGAGCTGCCGCCGCGCGAGCACGTGCTGCACACGCATTCCTCGGTCGTGCGTCGTCAGCAGGTCTTCGGCTACACCCAGGAGGAACTGCGCGTCCTGCTGGCCCCGATGGCACGCAGCGGCGCGGAGCCGATCGGTTCGATGGGCTCGGACACGCCACTGGCGGTGCTCTCCGACCGGCCGCGGCTGATCTTCGACTACTTCGCCCAGTTGTTCGCCCAGGTGACGAACCCGCCCCTGGACTCCATCCGCGAGGAGCTCGTCACCTCACTGGGGGGCACGATCGGGCCCGAGGGCAACCTGCTCGACCCCGGCCCGGCGTCCTGCCGGCAGGTGGTGCTGCCGTTCCCCGTGCTCAGCAACGACGAGCTGGCGAAGATCGTGCACCTGAACCGGGACGGCAACCTGCCGGGCTACGCCACGCACGTGGCGTCGGGGCTGTACGAGGTCGCCGGCGGCGCCGACGCCATGGCCGAGCGGATCGCCGAGATCTGCGCCGAGGTCAGCGACGCCATCTCCGAGGGCGCGCGCGTCATCCTGCTGACCGACCGGCACTCCAACCGGGACAAGGCCCCGATCCCCTCGCTGCTACTGACGTCCGCGGTGCACCACCACCTCATCGCCGAGCGCACCCGTACCCACGTCGGCCTCGTCGTCGAGGCGGGCGACGTCCGCGAGGTGCACCACATGGCCCTCCTCATCGGGTTCGGAGCGGCCGCGGTGAACCCGTACCTGGCCGGCGAGAGCGTGGAGGACCTGGCCCGCGAGGGTGTCTACCTCGACGTCGCGCCGGAGAAGGCGGCGGCGAACCTCACCAAGGCGCTCGGGAAGGGCGTCCTGAAGGTCATGTCGAAGATGGGTGTGTCGACGGTCGCCTCCTACACCGGTGCGCAGATCTTCGAGGCCATCGGGCTCTCCCAGGAGCTGGTGGACAGGTACTTCACCGGCGCGACGTCCCGGCTCGGCGGCATCGGTCTCGACCAGATCGCGGCCGACGTCGAACGCCGGCACTCCCTCGCGTACCCACCCGACGGCATCCGCCCGGCGCATCGTCAACTCGACGTCGGCGGCGAGTACCAGTGGCGTCGCGAGGGCGAGGAGCACCTGTTCGACCCGAAGACGGTGTTCCGGCTCCAGCACGCCACCCGCGCCGGCCGCTACGACGTGTTCAAGCAGTACACCTCGGGTGTGAACGAGCAGGCGAAGCGGCACATGACGCTCCGAGGGCTGTTCGGTTTCACCTCCGACCGCGAGCCGATCGACATCGACGACGTGGAGCCGGTGTCCGAGCTCGTGAAGCGGTTCTCGACCGGTGCCATGAGCTACGGCTCGATCAGCCAGGAGGCGCACGAGACCCTGGCGATCGCGATGAACCGGATCGGCGCGAAGTCCAACACCGGCGAAGGCGGCGAGGACACCGACCGGTTGCGTGACCCCGCGCGCCGGAGCGCCATCAAGCAGGTCGCGTCCGGCCGGTTCGGCGTGACCAGCGAATACCTGACCCAGGCGACCGACATCCAGATCAAGATGGCGCAGGGTGCCAAGCCGGGGGAGGGCGGCCAGCTCCCGGGCCACAAGGTCTACCCGTGGGTCGCGAAGACCCGGCACTCGACGCCCGGGGTCGGGCTGATCAGTCCGCCGCCCCACCACGACATCTACTCGATCGAGGACCTCGCCCAGCTGATCCACGACCTGAAGAACGCGAACCCGCAGGCCCGGGTGCACGTCAAGCTGGTCGCCGAGGCCGGCGTCGGGACCGTCGCCGCCGGGGTGAGCAAGGCCCACGCCGACGTGGTGCTCATCTCCGGACACGACGGCGGTACGGGCGCCGCGCCGTTGACGTCGCTCAAGCACGCCGGCGGTCCCTGGGAACTCGGCCTGGCCGAGACCCAGCAGACGCTCCTGATCAACGGCCTGCGGGACCGCATCGTCGTCCAGACCGACGGGCAACTCAAGACCGGGCGCGACGTCATGGTCGCCGCGCTCCTCGGTGCCGAGGAGTTCGGGTTCGCGACGGCGCCGCTCGTGGTCTCGGGGTGCGTGATGATGCGGGTCTGCCACCTCGACACCTGCCCGGTCGGCGTCGCGACCCAGAACCCCGAGCTCCGCAAGCGATTCACGGGCAAGCCGGAGTTCGTGGTCACGTTCTTCGAGTACATCGCCGAGGAGGTGCGGGAACTGCTGGCCGAGCTCGGCTTCCGCACGTTGGCCGACGCCGTGGGTCACGTCGAGATGCTCCACGTCGAACGTGCCGTCGAGCACTACAAGGCGTACGGGCTGGATCTCTCGCCGATCCTGGCCCGGCCCGACGTCCCGGAGGGCACGCCGCTGCACAACGTCCGCGGCCAGGACCACGGGCTCGCGCGCGCCCTCGACAACGAGCTCATCGCCCTGTCGGCGCCGGCGCTCGAGTCGGGCGAACTCGTCCGGGCGCAACTCCCGCTTCGCAACGTCAACCGCACCGTCGGGACGATGCTCGGGCACGAGGTCACGAAGCGCTACGGCGGCGACGGGCTCCCCGACGGCACCATCGACATCACGTTCACCGGCTCCGGCGGCCAGTCGTTCGGCGCGTTCCTTCCGCGTGGCATCACGATGCGCCTGGAGGGGGACACGAACGACTATCTCGGGAAGGGCTTGTCGGGCGGTCGTCTCGTGGTCCGGCCGGACCGCCGGTCGACGCTGACGGCGCAGGAGAACGTCATCGCCGGCAACGTCGTCGGCTACGGCGCCACGGCCGGGCAGATCTTCGTGCGTGGCCTGGCCGGCGAGAGATTCGCCGTCCGCAACTCGGGCGCGGACGTGGTCGTCGAGGGAGTCGGCGACCACGGGTGCGAGTACATGACCGGTGGCACCACGGTCGTCCTCGGGGCCACCGGGCGCAACTTCGCTGCCGGCATGTCCGGCGGTGTCGCCTACGTCCTCGACCTCGACGAGCGGCGCGTCAACCACGACATGGTCGAGCTCGACGCTGTCGCCGTCGACTCGGCCGACGCACAGGTTCTGCAGGCACTGGTGAAGCAGCACGCTGAGGAGACCGAGTCACCGGTGGCGGCGGCACTGTTGGCCGACTGGGCCACGGCGTGCACGCGATTCACACTCGTCCTTCCCACCGACTACAAGCGTGTCCTGACGGCACGGGCCGACGCGGAAGCCGACGGCCGGGACCCGATGCAGGCGATCATGGAGGCCGCTCATGGCTGACCCCCGAGGATTCATCACCACCCCGCGGCAAGGTGCCACGAGGCGCGACGTGGAGGAGCGGCGACACGACTGGAAAGAGGTGTACCCCGGCGACTCGATCGGTCGTTCGCTGCTGCCGATCATCTCCGACCAGGCCGGTCGGTGCATGGACTGCGGCATCCCGTTCTGCCACGAGGGATGCCCGTTGGGCAACCTGATCCCGGAGTGGAACGACCTCGTCTGGCGCGACGACTGGTACGCCGCCATCGAGCGCCTGCACGCGACGAACAACTTCCCGGAGTTCACCGGCCGGCTGTGCCCCGCTCCCTGCGAAACGGCGTGTGTGCTCGCGATCGACGAGAAGGTGTCCGGCGGTGCGGTGACGATCAAGAACGTCGAGGTGTCGATCGTGGACCGGGCGTGGGACGAAGGGTGGGTCGTGCCGCAGCCGCCCGAGTGGCTCTCCGGCCGCACGGTGGCGGTCGTCGGTTCGGGACCGGCCGGGCTCGCGACGGCACAACAGCTCACACGCGCCGGTCACACGGTCGTGGTGTATGAGCGTGCTGACAAGATCGGCGGGCTCCTGCGCTACGGGATCCCGGAATTCAAGATGGAGAAGCGATTCCTCGACCGTCGTGTCGCGCAGATGGAGGCCGAGGGCACGGTGTTCCGGGCCGGCGTCGACATCGGTTCCGACATCACCGGGGAACAGCTGAGGGAGCGCTTCGATGCCGTCGTGCTGACGACCGGGGCGACGGCGTGGCGGGACCTTCCGGCCACCGGTCGGGACGTGACCGGGATCTACCAGGCGATGGAGTACCTGCCGCAGTCCAACCGCGTCGTCAACGGCGAGACCGTCGATGGCCAGATCACGGCGACCGGCAAGAACGTCGTCATCATCGGCGGCGGCGACACCGGTGCCGACTGCCTGGGCACGGCGCACCGGCAGCTGGCGAAGTCCGTGACCCAGTTGGAGATCATGCCGCAACCCGGTACCGATCGGATCCCGACGCAGCCGTGGCCCACGTACCCGATGACGTTCCGGGTCGCGTCGGCGCACGAAGAGGGCGGCGACCGCAAGTACGCCATGTCGACGAAGGAGTTCCTCCCCGACGAGGAGGGCAATCTGCGCGCGCTCCGGCTCGTCGAGGTCGAGTTCGCCGACGGCAAGTTCAAGGAGGTCGAGGGGTCTGAGGTGGAACTCGAGGCCGAGCTCGTCCTGCTGGCCATGGGCTTCGTCGGCCCCGAACGCGGAGCGCTCACCGAACAGCTGGGCCTGGAGTTCGATGCCCGCGGTGCCATCGCCCGGGGCCCCGACTTCGCCACGAACGTCCCCGGTGTCTATGTGGCCGGGGACGCGGGACGGGGGCAGTCGCTCATCGTCTGGGCGATCGCCGAGGGTCGCGCCGCCGCGGCTGCCGTGGACACGTTCCTGAGCGAGTCGGGGACGACCACGCTGCCTGCGCCGATCGAGCCGACGACGCGGCCCCTGGCGGTCTGAGCGGGGGCCGGCCAGGTCCGAACCGACGCCGGGGGAGAACCGGGCAGGGGATAGAGTCACCCGACGTGCGTAGAGCGAAGATCGTTGCGACCATGGGCCCGGCAGTCGGAACCCCCGAACGGATGGCAGAGCTCGTCGAAGCGGGGATGAACGTTGCCCGGCTGAACATGAGCCACGGCACCCACGCCGATCACGAGCACAACTTCGAGCTGATCCGGGCGGCCGCCGAGCATGCCGGCACGCCGGTGGCCATCCTCGCCGATCTCCAGGGTCCGAAGATCCGCCTCGGCACCTTCGGCTCCGGTCCCGTCTCGCTGACGCCCGGCGAGCGGTTCGTCATCACCACCGACCACGACTGCGTGGGCACGGCCGCCCGGTGCTCGACGACCTACGCCGGACTGCCCGGGGACGTCCACGCCGGCGACAGCGTCCTGATCGACGACGGCCGCATCGCGTTGCGGGTCGAGAGCGTGAGCGGCTCCGACGTCACCACCACCGTCGTCGTGGGCGGCCCGGTCTCCGACCACAAGGGCATCAACCTGCCGGGCGTCGCCGTGAACGTCCCGGCGATGTCGGACAAGGACACCGACGACCTGCGCTGGGCGCTCGCCAAGGGCGTCGACATGATCGCGCTGTCGTTCGTGCGCTCCGGTGCCGACGCCGCCGACGTTCGCGTGATCATGGACGAGGTCGGCGTCCATCTGCCGATCGTCGCGAAGATCGAGAAGCCGCAGGCGATGGAGAACCTCGACGAGATCATCGAGGCCTTCGACGCCTTCATGGTCGCCCGCGGCGACCTGGGCGTGGAACTCCCGCTCGAGGAGGTCCCGCTGGTCCAGAAGCGGATCATCGAGGCCGCCCGCAAGAACGCCAAGCCGGTGATCGTCGCCACCCAGATGCTCGAGTCGATGATCTCCGCTCCCCGTCCGACCCGCGCCGAGGCCTCCGATGTCGCGAACGCCGTTCTCGACGGAGCCGACGCGGTCATGCTGTCCGGCGAGACGAGCGTGGGGATGTACCCGGTGGAGGCGGTGCGGGTGATGGCTCGCATCATCGTGGCCGTCGAGGACCACGGCCTGGAGCGGATGGCGGCCATCGACTGGACGCCGCGGACCAAGTCCGGGGTGATCTGCAAGGCCGCCGCCGAGGTCGCCGAACGGCTGGACGCCGACTACCTCATCGCCTTCACCAAGTCCGGTGACTCGGCCAGCAGGTTGTCGCGATATCGGTCACGCGTGCCGATGCTCGCGTTCACGCCCGACGTCGCCACCCAGCACCAGATGGCCATGTACTGGGGTATCCAGCCCATCCTGTCGCCGACCGTGTCGCACACCGACGAGATGGTCCTCCAGGTCGACCGCCTGCTGCTCGAACGCGGCTGGTGCCAGCCCGGCGACACCGTCGTGATCGTGGCGGGCAGCCCGCCCGGGATCCCCGGGTCGACCAACGCGCTGCGGGTGCACCGGATCGGTGACGCGGTCGCGAGGCTCGCCCCGGCCTACGGGCAGCCTGAGTAGCCACCGGCTGGCGACGCCACCGGCCGGCGTGGGTCAGTGCGCCTGTACCGGTTCGCGCGCGTAGCCGACGTGCTCGGCGGTCGGCGCCTGGCGCCGCCGCATCAGGGTCATCGTCGAACCGCCGGCGATGACGAATGCGACAGCGGCACCGATCAGGATCGTCCATCGGGCGCCGAACGTCTCGCCCACCCAGCCGATGATCGGGGCGCCGATCGGCGTGCCACCCATGAACACGGCCATGTAGAGCGCCATCACCCGCCCGCGCATCTGCGGGTCGGCGGCGAGTTGCACCGAGGCGTTCGCCGTCGTCATCACCGTGAGCGCGGACAGTCCCAGCGGGATCAGAGCCAACGCGAAGACCAGATAGGTGGGCGCCAGGCCCGCGAGGGTGGCGGAGAACCCGAAGCCGACGAGTGCGGCGATCAGCACCCGCATCGACGGCACCTTGCGCCGAGCGGCCAGGAGCGCTGCCGACAACGACCCGATCGCCATGATCGAGCCGAGTACGCCGTACTCCGCCGCACCCTTGTGGAACACCTGGGTGGCCATCAGCGCGTTGGTGATCTGGAAGTTCATGCAGAACGTGCCGAAGAAGAACACGACGACCAGCAGCAGCAGGATCTGCGGCTCTCCCCGCACGTACCGCAGGCCGGCCCGTAGTTGCCCGGGCTTGCGAGCGATGGGCTTGCTCGGGCTCAGCAGTTCCGGCTTCATCAGCCGCAGCGCGATGATGACGGCCGCGAAGGTGGCCGTGTTGATGAAGAAGGCCGGGGCGATGCCCACGGTGGCGATCAGCAGGCCGGCCGTGCCGGGACCGAGGAGCCGGGCGAAGTTGAACGAGGCCGAGTTGAGGCCCACGGCGTTGGGGATGTCGTCGGCGGGGACGAGCTCGGAGACGAAGGCCTGGCGGGCCGGGTTGTCCACGGCGGTGAAGCAACCGAAGACGAAGGCGATCGCATAGACGTGCCAGAGCTGGACGGTGCCGGTGGCGGTGAGGATCGCGAGCAGGAGGCCGGTCGACGCCATGCCCGCCTGCGTGATCTGGAGGATGCGGCGCTTGGAGAACCGGTCGGCCAGGACACCGCCGTAGGGAGCCAGCAGGAGCATCGGCAGGAACTGCAGCGCTGTCACGATGCCCAGGGCCAGCGACGAGCCCGGCGTGAGCACGGTGAGAACGAGCCAGTCCTGGGCGACCCGGCTCATCCAGGTGCCGACGTTCGACACCAGCGCACCGGAGAAGTAGAGCCGGTAGTTCGGGTGCTGCAGGGAGCGGAAGGTCTGGCTCACGAGTTGGCGAGCCGCATCAGGATCGGGGTGGCCTCCGCGAGGATGCGCCGCTCGTCGTCGGTGAGGGTGGCCGCGCGACGGTTGACCCACTCGTCGCGCTGGCGGCGGGTCGCCTTCATGACCGCCCGGCCCTCATCGGTGATCGAGACGAGGATCTGCCGTCGATCGGTGGGGTGGGCGTCCCGGCGTACCCAGCCACGCTCGGCGAGCATGGTGATCGTCCGTGTCATCGACGGCGCCTGGACGCGTTCGTCGTTGGCGAGTTCGCCCGGCGTCTTCGCCCCGTTCGTGGAGAGGTTGGCCAAGACGCCGAACTGACCGGGCCGGACCTCGCCGGAACTCTCGTACCGCACCCGCCGCGAGACCCGCATGCAGGCCATCCGCAGCTCGGCGGTGTTCAACCGGGCCCGCTGCTTCTTCGCCGACGCGGCCACCGGCGCGGCGCCGGACCCGAGCGTGTCGTCGGTGTTCGCAGCAGGTGGCGGCACCGTTGCCGTGGTGGCCGGCGAGGAGCTGACGGCCGGAGGAGGAGCGTTCATGATCGTTAGCCTAGCTCATTACCCTTGCTAACGAAATCCGGAGATTCGGGCGCGGATCGGGCGTTGGTGGCCGGCCGCACCGCGAGCTGTGGGTGCCCCGGGTGAGACTCGAACTCACACTGTGCGGTGTTTGAGACCGCTCCCTCTGCCGATTGGGGTACCGGGGCGCACCGACGATGGTAGCGGCTGAGCCCGGCGGGGTCGTGGCGCCGGCGCCGCTACGCTGTCCGCGTGACCGAGCCAGGCGAAGCACTCCCGTCCGACCCGACCGTGTCCGACCCCGAGCCGGCTCCGGCTGCCCCGGCTGCACCGACGGCACAGAGCGCCCCGCGGCGGATCCTGATCGCCGAGGACGAGACCCTCGTGCGGCTCGACCTCGGCGAGATGCTGGGAGAGCTCGGTTACGACGTGGTGGCTCAGGCGGCCGACGGTGAGCAGGCCGTGGCGATGGCGACCGAGCTCCGGCCGGACGTGGCGATCCTCGACGTCAAGATGCCGAAGCTCGACGGCATCAGTGCCGCGGCGCAGATCATGGCCGCGCGCATCTGCCCGGTGGTCATGCTCACCGCGTTCAGCCAGATCGATCTCGTCGAGCGGGCACGCGAAGCGGGGGCGATGGCTTACCTGGTCAAGCCGTTCACGAAGGCCGACCTCGTCCCGGCCGTCGAGATCGCGGTGTCGCGGCACGCGGAGGTGACCGCCCTCGAAGCCGAGGTGGCCGACCTGACCGAGCGGCTGGAGACCCGCAAGGCCGTCGAGCGGGCGAAGAGCGCGCTCCAGGCGAAGTACGGGATCGACGAACCCGCCGCCTTCCGCTGGATCCAGAAGACCGCGATGGACATGCGCGTGCCGATGCGACGGGTCGCCGACCTCGTGCTCGACGAATCGGGTGTGGACGCACCCGAGCCTTCCTGACGGCAACCGCTCGTCACAGGCCGTGGCTGCCCGTGACCGCCCCTGGCAGGCTGTGAAAGCCGGGTAACGCTTGTGTGACAGCGGCGCTTTCTGACCGATCCGTGGCGCGATCCGGTCTACGCTCCGGACACCTGCCAGGTCTGTGGACCTGTCTGCACCCACCAGGAGGAAGCACACCGTGCACCCAAACGTTGACCCGTCGCGGCACCGCCCGACCTCTCGTCGCACCGTTCTGCGGGTCGGTGCGGTCGTCGCCGCAGCCGCCCTGACGATGACCGCGTGCGGTTCGCGCGGCGGCGACACCACATCCGGGACCGGCGACTCCACGAAGACCGCGAAGATCGGTGTGATCGCGCCGCTGTCGGGAGACCTCTCCGCACTCGGGCTCGGGATCAAGAACTCCGTCGACCTCGCGATCAAGCAGGCCAACGACTCCAACGCCATCCCCGGCTGGAAGCTCGAGCTCGATGCGCAGGACGACCAGGCCAGCCCGGACACCGGTAAGAACGCGGCCTCGGCTCTCACCTCGGACGACGCCGTCGTCGGAGTCGTCGGCACCTTGAACACCTCAGTCGCCCAGACTGTCGCGCCGGTGCTGGCAGCCGCGCACGTCGTCGAGGTCTCGCCCGCGAACACAGGCACGGCACTCACCCAGGGCCCGAAGGCACCGGCCGATCCGCAGCGCGTGTACGACACGTACTTCCGCACCTGCACGACCGACGCGATCCAGGGGCCGTTCGCCGCCAGGTACGTCTACGACACGCTGAAGGTCACCAAGGTCGCCACCGTCCACGACAAGCTCGCTTACGGGCAGGGCCTCGTGAAGGCGTTCACCGAGGAGTTCACCAAGCTCGGCGGCACCATCACCAAGGCTGAGACCATCAACCCGGACGACAAGAACTTCTCGTCCGTCATCTCCAAGGTGAAGGCGGGCGGTCCCGAGCTCCTCTACTACGGCGGTCAGTACCCGCAGTCAGGGCCGCTGAGCCTGCAGATGAAGCAGAGCGGTCTGAACATTCCCTTGATGGGCGGTGACGGCATGTACGCCGCCGACTACATCAAGCTCTCCGGCGGCGCCAAGGCGGCCGGTGACTTCGCCACGTCCGTCGGCGCTCCGACCGACAAGCTCGAGTCGGCCAAGAAGTTCGTCTCCGACTACGAGGCGGCCGGCTACAAGGACGCCTACGAGGCGTACGGCGCGTACTCCTACGACGCGGCCAACGCCATCATCGAGGCACTGAAGGTCTCGCTGAAGGACGCGGATTCGGCGAGCGCTGCGCGACAGGCGACTGTCGACGCCATGAAGAACGTCTCCTTCGACGGCGTGACCGGGAAGGTCGCCTTCGACGAGTTCGGCGACACCACCACCAAGGTCCTCACCGTGTACAAGGACGACGGTAAGACCTGGGTGGCAGACAAGACCGACACCTTCAAGTGATCACGGCGGTCGTTGCCGCGCCCGAGTCAGCCCGGGCGCGGCAACGACCGTGTCGCGTCCTCATGACGACGACGGCGAGACCCTTTCTCACGCTGTCACGGTTCCGAACGACCGACCGTGCCCGAACGACCTCGACGAAGCGGAGTTCGTAGGTGGATCTGGTCCAGCAACTCATCAACGGGCTGTCGCTAGGCGCGCTCTATGCACTGATCGCGGTCGGCTACACCGTCGTGTACGGCATCATCCAGCTGATCAACTTCGCGCACGGCGAGATCTTCATGATGGGCGCGTTCGGGGCGCTCACCGCCAGCATCTGGTTCTTCAATGAGTCGACGTCGATCTGGACGCTGCCCGTGATGATCCTTGTGGGCATGCTCGTCTCGGTCGGGGTCGCCGTACTGATGGAGCGCGTGGCCTACCGTCCGCTGCGCAACGCGCCGCGCCTGGCGCCGCTCATCACGGCCATCGGCGTGTCGATCGTCCTGCAGGAGTCCGTCCGGCTGTTCTACGGAGACCTACCCGGCCTGCCCGACGCCAAGAAGGCCATCTCGTTCCCGCAGATCGAGTACGTGACCGGCAGCGCCCTGACGATCGGAGGGGTGGACGTGTCCCGCAGCGCGCTCTTCACGATCGCGATGCTGATGATCTGCAGCCTGTTCCTCTGGTACTTCGTCAACCGGACGCGGATGGGCCAGGCGATGCAGGCCACGTCTCAGGACCCTGACACGGCCAGGTTGATGGGGATCAACGTGAATCGAGTGATCGTCGTGGCCTTCGCCGTAGGGGCCGCGCTGGCGGCGGTTGCAGGCGTCTGCCACGGCCTGCTGAACAACAACATCGACTACAAGATGGGGTTCCTGGCCGGCCTGAAGGGCTTCACTGCGGCGGTGCTCGGTGGCATCGGCAACATCGCGGGCGCCGTCGTGGGCGGGCTCGTCCTGGGGGTGGTCGAAGCGCTCGCCATCCAGTTCCTGCCGAGTGCATGGAAAGACGTGACCGCGTTCGCGCTCCTCATCGTCGTCCTGGTGTTCCGGCCTCAGGGCATTCTCGGCGCGCGGGTGACGGACCGCGCATGAGCGACTCCGGCGAGACGACGATGCCCCAGGCGGCCGACGGGATGTCGAGCGGCGCAGAACCGGTGCGCCACGGCGTCCGACCCCGCCTCGCACGTCCGCTGGTGCTCGCCGGCGGCGCCCTGCTGGTGGTCGCAGCGATGCTGCCGTGGACGTACGACCGCAGCGTGATGGGGGACCTCACGCTCGCGTTCTACCCGTACGGCTCGCAGGTCTGGGCACTCGTTCTCGGCCTCGTGCTGATCCTGGCCGCGGTGATCGCCTCACCTGCCCACCCGGTGCGTGCCCAGGCCGCGTCCGGTGCGGCACGTGCCGCCGCCGTGGGCGCGCTCGCCGTCACCGCCATCGCGGCGATCTGCATCACCGCGACGCTCGGCGGGACCGTCAACATCGATCCCGGGCTGTGGATCGGCATCGCCGGGTCGGTGCTCGCCGTGGCCGGCTCGTGGTCGATGGTCGAGCCTGCGGTCCCGGAGCCACGCCTGAAGCTGCCCGGCTGGGCGGAGATCCTCATGCTCGCCGCCGTGCTCGCAGCGGGCCTGTTCGCGGTCGCCTACCTGCTCGACCAGAGCGACGCCTGGCAGTTCTTCTCGTTCGGCTTGTTCATCGCCGCGCTGGTGGTCGCCGCGCAGCGCATCGGCCTGGTCGGCGAACTCGCCATGATCTTCGCCCGCCACCGGACCGTCGCGACCTTCGGTGCCTTCGCGGTGGCGTTCACCTTCCCGCTCACCCAGAGCGGCGACGCGAACATGGCGATCATGGTGCAGGTCATCATCTTCGCCGTGACGGCGATGGGGCTGAACATCGTCGTCGGCCTCGCCGGTCTGCTCGACCTCGGTTACATCGCCTTTCTCGGTGCCGGTGCGTACACGGCCGCGGTGTTGTCGAATTCGATCTACTCCAGCGTCGGCTGGCATCCGCCGTTCCTGCTCATCGTTCTGATCGGCGGCGCCGTCAGCGGCGGCCTCGGGCTCCTGATCGGCACGCCGACTCTGCGGGTCTCCGGCGACTACCTGGCCATCGTCACGCTCGCGTTCGGGGAGATCTTCCGGTTGACCGTGAACAACCTCGACGGTGCCAATGGTCCCGATCTGACCCACGGTCCCAACGGCATCCCCGCGGTGCCCGACCTCACGATCCTCGGGTTCGACTTCGGCGATCCGCATCGCGTTCTCGGCATCACGATCGGGCGACCCGCCAACTACTACCTGCTGATGATGGTGCTGCTGGCGTTCGTCGTCCTGATCTTCGTCCGGATGAACAACTCACGGATCGGCCGCGGCTGGGTGGCGATCCGCGAGGACGAACGTGCCGCGCAGGCCATGGGTGTGAACGCGTTCGGCCTGAAGCTCCTGGCGTTCGCCGGCGGTGCGTTCCTCGCCGGCGTGGCCGGAACCGTCAAGGCCCACTACGACACGTCGGTGTCTCCTGATCAGTACCCGTTCCTCGAGTCGGCGTTCCTCCTCGCGGCTGTCGTCCTCGGCGGCATGGGTACCGTCGGCGGCATCCTGCTCGGCGCGTTGCTCCTGAAGATGCTGCCGGAGAAGTTCCGGTTCTTCTCGGAGTACCGGCTGCTCACCTTCGGGTTGGTGCTGATCCTCGTGATGCGATTCCGGCCGGAGGGGCTCGTGCCCAGCAAGCGGCGACAACTCGAGTTCCACTCCGACGACGAGGAATTCGTCGCCGCCGTGGAGCAACAGACGGAGGCGGGCGTCGGTGTCACGTCGACGACGGCCTGAGAGGACGGGGCGAGATGACCGCGAGTGAATCGCCGGCCACCGAGGCCGGTGACGGGCCCACCGTCGCCACGCTCCCCGAGGCGCCCGTCCTGACCGCACGCGGCGTGACGATGCGGTTCGGCGGCCTGCTGGCGGTGAACAACGTCGATCTCGACGTGCATCGGGGCGAGATCGTCGGACTGATCGGCCCGAACGGCGCCGGCAAGACGACGTTCTTCAACTGCCTCACCGGTCAGTACCAGCCCACGCATGGGCAGGTCATGTTCAACGGTGTCGTGCTTCCGCCGAAGCCCGTCGCCGTCGTCAAGGCCGGCGTCGCGCGGACGTTCCAGAACATCCGGTTGTTCAGCAACATGACGGCCTTGGAGAACGTCATGGTCGGCCGGTACAGCCGGACGAAGGCCAAGGCGCTCTCGGCCATCGGCCGTGGACCGCGGTACCGGCGGGAGGAGCGGGAGACCCGGGAGATCGCCCTCGACCTGCTCGAGCAGGTCGGCCTGTCCCGCTCGGCCGACCACCTGGCGCGATCGATGCCCTACGGGGACCAGCGGCGGCTCGAGATCGCTCGTGCGCTGGCCACCGAGCCGACCGTGCTGCTCCTCGACGAACCGACCGCAGGGATGAACCCGCAGGAGACCCGTGCGGTCGAGGACCTCATCGTGAAGGTCCGCGCGCAGGGGTTGGCGATCGTGGTGATCGAGCACGACATGCGGTTCATCTTCTCGTTGTGCGACCGGGTCACCTGCCTGGTGCGTGGGGAGGTCCTCGTCGAGGGCGTGCCGGCGGACGTGCAGTCCGACCCGCGGGTGATCGAGGCCTACATCGGCACCGGCCGTGAGGCGGCCGCGACCGACGCTGCGTCGGCCGAGACCGCCGACGAGCCGCCGGCAGAACCGGAGACCGGCGCGTGACGGCCATGCTCGAGGTGCGGGACCTGCGGGTGTCCTACGGCAAGGTCGAAGCCGTCAAGGGGATCAGCTTCACCGTGCCGCAGGGTCAGGTGGTCTCGCTCATCGGTGCGAACGGCGCCGGCAAGACGACGACGCTGCGCACGATCTCCGGTCTGCTGACCCCGACCTCCGGCGAGATCCTGTTCCAGGGCGAGTCGATCGAAGCCAAGGAAGCTCACGACATCGTCGCGAGCGGGCTCGCCCACGCGCCCGAGGGACGGCGCATCTTCCCGCGCATGTCGGTGGAGGAGAACCTGCGGCTGGGCGCGTTCACCCAGCGTGACTCCGCCCTCGAAGCCGAAGACCTGGCCCGGGCGTTCGACCTGTTCCCGGTGCTCAAGGAGCGACGTGCGCAGCCGGCCGGGACCTTCTCCGGTGGCGAGCAGCAGATGCTGGCGATCGGCCGGGCGCTCATGTCGCGACCGTCGATGCTGATGCTCGACGAACCGTCGATGGGCCTGTCGCCGCTGATGATGTCGCGGATCCTCGACACCGTGATCGAGCTCCGATCCCAGGGCACGACCGTGCTGCTGGTCGAGCAGAACGCGGCGGCGGCTCTCGAACTCGCCGACTACGGCTACGTGCTCGAGATCGGGACGATCCGGCTCGAGGGAAAGGGTCGCGACCTGCTCAGCAACCCCGAGGTCCGCAAGGCCTACCTGGGGGAGTGACTCACCCGGCCGCACGGTCGGCGCCTCCCGCCGCCAGCCTGACTGCGTCCGTGCCTCCTCGCGAACGCACGACGGCGAGCACACGAGACTGCACAACCCCGCGATCGCCGCGCGTGGAACCGCCGATTTCTGCAGATCGAGTGCCGCGTTGGTCGAGAAGTGAGAACGACCGCACGATCCGGCTCCAGACCCGGTCGTTCTGCACTCTCGACCGTGACGAGGCGAGACTGCACAACCCCGCGATCGCCTGCGCGTGGAACCGCCGATTTCTGCAGATCGAGTGCCGCGTCGGTCGAGAAGTGAGAACGACCGCACGATCCGCTGGCCGGGAGGGTCGCGAGCTTCAGCACAACCCCGCGGTCCGCAAGGCCTAGTCGGCCGCGCGACCGGCGCCGGGCGGGGCCGCCAGCAGCATGCAGGTCAGCCGGCCGGTGCACACCCGCCGACCGGCGTCGTCGGTCAGCACGATCTCGTAGGTGGCCGCCGATCCACCCAGGTGGATCCCGGTCGCGACGCCGTGCACCAGACCGTCCCGAACGGCCCGGTGGTGCGTCACGTTCAGGTCGACGCCGACCGCCACCTTGCCCATCGGCTGCGCGTGCAGGTGCGCGGCGATCGAACCCAGCCCCTCGGCGAGGACGGCAGAGGCGCCGCCGTGGAGCAACCCGTAGGGCTGGGTGTTGCCAGCCACCGGCAGCGTGCCCTCGGTGCGGTCGGCGCCGGCCCGGGTGATGGTGATGCCGAGGCGCTCGTGCAGGGGTGCTGCCGGCATGGCTGCGAGGGCGTCGGTGGCGTCGGTGCTCATGCCGGTCATTGTGGTCGATCGCCTGAGCCGATCGCGGTCGGCACCGTCGGTTCTGTCGGCCGACCTCGCTAGAGTCGGCGGGTGCCAGCAACGACGAAGGCGACCCCACGCAAGGGCTCCGCGGCGGCCAAGACAGCCGCGGCGAAGAGCGCGGCCGCGGCCCGCAAGGCCAGCGGCGACCCCGGTCCGGAACGGCTCCTTCTGCTCGACGGGCATTCGCTGGCGTACCGGGCCTTCTTCGCGCTGCCGGTCGAGAACTTCTCCACCGCCACCGGCCAGCACACGAACGCCGTGTACGGATTCACCTCGATGCTCATCAACGTCCTGCGCGACGAGGCGCCCACCCACGTGGTGGTGGCGTTCGACGTCTCCCGGCAGACCTTCCGCACCGAGCAGTACGCCGAGTACAAGGCGAACCGGTCGACGTCGCCGAGCGAGTTCACGGGTCAGGTGTCGCTGATCCGCGAGGTGCTCGAGGCGCTGAAGGTCCGCACGCTGGAGATGCCGGGGTTCGAGGCCGACGACGTGATCGCCACCGTCACCCGGCAGGCCGTGGCCGAAGGACTCGAGGTCCTCGTCTGCTCGGGCGACCGCGACGCTTTCCAGCTCATCAGCGACCAGGTGACCGTCCTCTACCCCCGCAAGGGCGTGTCCGACCTCGCGCGGATGACGCCGGATGCGGTACTCGAACGCTACGGCGTCGGGCCCGATCACTACAGCGACCTCGCGGCGCTGGTGGGGGAGACCAGCGACAACCTCCCCGGCGTCCCCGGAGTCGGGCCCAAGACCGCGGCCAAGTGGATCAACCAGTACGGATCGCTGGACGACCTCGTCTCCGCGGCCGACAAGATCCCCGGAAAGGCGGGGGAGTCGCTGCGCGCCCATCTCGGCCAGGTGGTCACGAACCGAAGCCTCAACCAGCTGGTGAGCGACCTCGAGCTGCACGTCACGCCCGCCGACCTCGCCCTGCAGTCCTGGGACCGTGACGCCGTCCACCAGGTCTTCGACGCCCTCGAGTTCCGGGTCCTGCGCGACCGCCTGTTCGAGACGCTCGACGCGGTCGAGCCGGAGGCGGAGTCCGGCTTCGACGTCGACGGCGAGTCGCTCGCTCCCGGCGCCGTGGCGAGTTGGCTAGCCGCGCACGTGCCGCCCGGGTCGCTCCGCTCCGGAGTGGCCATCGACGGCTCGTGGGGCTCGGGCACCGGTGAGGCCGTGGGTATCGCCATCGCGGCACCTGGCGGTGCGGGAGCGTACATCGACCTCCTCACCACGACCCCCGACGACGAGTCGGCGCTCGGTGCGTTCCTCGCGGACCCCGGGCTGCCCAAGGTCCTCCACGACGCCAAGGGTCCACTGCTCGCCCTCGGAGCCCGCGGCTTCACGGTCGCCGGGCTCGCCGCCGACACTGCGCTCTCGGCCTACCTGTCCCGGCCCGATCAGCGTTCCTACGACCTGGCCGATCTCGCTCTTCGACACCTGCACCGCGAGCTGAAGGACGACACCGCCGACGACGGACAGCTCAGTCTCGACGGGATGGGCGAGGACGTTCCCGGCGCGGCCATGGTGAAGGCGCGGGCCGTTCTCGATCTCGCCGCCGCCCTCGACACCGAGCTGGCCGATCGTGGGGGGACGAACCTGCTGGCGGATGTCGAGCTGCCGCTCGTGCACGTGCTCGCCGGCATCGAGCGCGTGGGCATCGCCGTCGACGACCAACTGCTCGAGCAGCTCGAGTCGAGGTTCGCCAACCGCGTGCAGTCCGCTGCCGCGGCGGCGTACGACGTCATCGGCGAGGAGATCAATCTCGGGTCGCCGAAGCAGCTCCAGGTGGTGCTGTTCGAGAAGCTCGGCATGCCGAAGACCAAGCGCACGAAGACCGGCTACACCACCGACGCCGACGCGCTGACCGCGCTCTACGCGCAGACCGAGCACCCGTTCCTCGCGCACATGCTCGAGCATCGTGACGCCACCCGGCTGCGGACGACGGTCGAGGGCCTGCGCAAGACGATCACCGACGACGGTCGCATCCACTCGACGTTCAATCAGATGATCGCCGCGACGGGCCGGCTCAGCTCGACCGAGCCGAACCTGCAGAACATCCCGATCCGCACCGACGAGGGCCGCCGGATTCGGGAGGCCTTCGTGGTCGGCAGTGGCTTCGAGTGTCTGCTCACCGCCGACTACAGCCAGATCGAGATGCGCATCATGGCGCACCTGTCGGCCGACGCGGGCCTCATCGAGGCGTTCAACTCCGGTGAGGACTTCCACGCCGCCACCGCCGCCCGGGTGTTCTCGGTGCCGGCCGGCGACGTCAACGGCCCGATGCGGGCCCGGATCAAGGCGATGAACTACGGGTTGGCCTACGGGTTGTCGGCGTACGGGCTGTCCCAGCAGTTGGGGATCTCCACGGACGACGCGAAGTTGTTGATGGACGAGTACTTCACCCGCTTCGGCGGCGTTCGCGACTACCTCCGCGGAGTCGTCGACGAAGCCCGGCGTACCGGCTACACCGAGACGATCCTGGGGCGCCGGCGCTACCTCCCCGACCTCACCAGCGACAACCGGCAGCGCCGCGAGATGGCCGAGCGGATGGCGTTGAACGCGCCCATCCAGGGCTCGGCGGCGGACATCATCAAGGTGGCGATGATCGGGGTCGATCGCGCGATCCGCGAACAGGGCTTGGCTTCCCGGATGTTGCTGCAGGTCCACGACGAGCTCGTGGTCGAAGTGGCCGCGGGCGAACTCGACGTGATGTCCGAACTGCTGCGGGTCCAGATGGCCGCCGCCGCCGACCTTGCCGTCGGTCTCGACGTCTCGGTGGGGCACGGGCGCAGCTGGCAGGACGCCGCGCACTGAGCCACGACGACCCTCGGCCACCGCCGGCCAACGGCGGGACACGTGGCGTCCGGCACCCGGACATCCGGGACAGGGATCGTCGCATGCTGACACTATGAGGTTCCGTGTCCCCCGGAGTTCCCCCTGCTGTCATCGTCCTCGGATTCATCGCCGGCACGCTCGGTGTCGCGGGCGGGTGGCCACAGCTCCTCCGGCTGGTGCGTACGCGGGTAGGCACCGGAGTGTCGGTCTCGTCGCAGATCCTCGGTCTCGCCTGTGTGGGCTTGTGGTTCTCGCACGGGCTCTTCTCCCGTGACGCCGCGCAGACGGCCAGCAACGCCGCCGCCATGGTCGCCGCCAGCGGCATTGTCGTTCTGCTGATAACCCTGCGCGCCACCCGTCGTGAACGCATGGTCGCCATCGTGGGAACGTTGGCGTGCGTCGCCGCGATCCTGGTACTCGCGTGGATGGACCGCCCGGTGGTGGTCGCGGCCGTGGCCGTGTCGGTGTCGATGGTGCGGCTGATTCCCCAGCTCGCCATCGCGGTGCGGCCCAACCGCTCGATGGTGGGCCTTGCGCCGGTGACGTTGGCGATGACCCTGATGTGTTCGACCCTCTGGGCCACCTACGGTGTGCTCGTCGGTGACGTGGCGGTGATCATCACCAGCTCGGTAGGCCTGCTCCTGAACAGCTTCATCACCTATCGCCGTGTCCCGCCCGCGAAGGTGATGGCGGCGGCTCGTGCCGGCCGCTTCGGCCCGGCTGCCGCGCGGGTCATGAGCCCGACCAGCCGGGTGATGGCTCGCCCGATGCCGGCGGCCACCGCGACACGTCGGGACAAGCGGCCCGTCGGGGTGCCTGCCACCGGCCGGCCGGCGACCCGGCCGTCGTTCGCCCGACAGGACAACCGCCGCGCCGCGAGCCGAAAGCAGCGCCCGGGCCGCTGACCGACGGTCGATAGGGTCGGCGCGTGACCGATACGAACTCCTCTACGAATTCCGGCGGCGCCAGGTCCGCGGATGCCGGCCTCGCCGACGATCTGGCCCTCGCGTTCGCCGACGATCTGTGTGCCTTCATCGACGCGTCTCCGTCGCCGTTCCACGTCAGCGCGAACGCCGCCGACCGCCTGGCCGAGGACGGATTCGTCCAGGTGCACGAGACGCAGCCGTGGCCGGTCGAGCCCGGCCGGTACGTCGTCATTCGGGCCGGCTCGTTCGTGGCCTGGGTGGTGCCCGACGTCGCCCTCGCCGCCGACGCGAGCTTCCGGATCGTCGGCGCCCACACCGACAGCCCCAACCTGCGGGTCAAGGAGAACGCCGACCTGGGCGCGGTCGGGTGGCAGCAGATCTCGGTGGACCCCTACGGTGGGCCGCTCGTCGCGTCGTGGATGGACCGCGACCTCGGACTGTCCGGGCGGGTGCACACGCGTCACGGCGGCGACCTCGTGAGTCGGCTGGTTCTCGTCGACGAGCCCGTGTTCCGCGTGCCCCAATTGGCGATCCACCTCGATCGTGAGATCCACACCGGCGGCCTGCGGCCGGATCCGCAACGTCACCTGATGCCCGTCTGGGCGACCGGGCCCTCGCCTCGGCGCGGAGAGTTCGCGGCGTGGTTGGGTGACCAGCTCGGCGAGACGCTCGGCGTGGACGAGATCGTCGGATGGGACCTGATGCTCCACGACGTCACGCCGGCTCGACGCGTCGGCCGGGACGGCACGCTGCTCGCCGGGCCGAGGCTGGACAACCAGTGCTCCGTGCACGCCGGGGTGCGGGCCCTCGCGGCGGTCGCCGACGGGGCCGCCGCGCAGGACGCCGTCATTCCCGTCCTCGTGGCGTTCGACCACGAGGAGGTCGGCAGCTCCTCCGAACGCGGCGCGGCGTCGCCGTTCCTCGCGACGACCCTCGAACGCATCGCCCTGGCGGCCGGGCGGGATCGCGAGGGCTATCTGCGGATGCTGGCCGGGTCGGTGTGTGCGTCGAGCGACATGGCCCACGCGATCCACCCGAACTATCCGGAGAAGCACGAGCCGAATCACCCGATCTTCGCGGGCGAGGGTCCGGTGCTCAAGGTCAACCACAACCTCCGCTACGCCACCGACGGCGCGGGAGCAGGTGTGTTCGCCGCGGCCTGCGAGCAGGCCGGCGTCACCCTGCAGCGCTATGTCCACCGAGCGGACCTGCCGTGCGGGTCCACGATCGGGCCGATCACGGCGACCCGGCTCGGCATCACCACCGTCGACGTCGGTGCACCGCAGCTCGCGATGCACTCGGTGCGTGAGCTGATGAGCGCGCTCGACCCGATCCAACTGTCGGCGGCACTCGGTGCGTTCCTCGCGCCCGCCTGACGGTCACCCCGTGCCCGCCGAGACCGCTGGCGGGACCGTCGCCGCCGCCGAGCAGCTGCTCGGAGCGCACCTCACGCCGTTGACGGGTGGTTACTCCGGCGAGACCTTCGCCGTCGACCTGGGCGCCGACGGCGCAGGGCCAGGGGCCGCCGTCCTCCGGTTGTTCCGGCGCGACCCGACGCGGGCGCCGGTCACCGTCGGACTGATGCGACTGCTCGCCGGACTCGTCCCCGTTCCCCGGGTGCTCGAGGCCAGGCTGGACCTCGACGCCGACATGCCGCCGGTGGTGGTGACGGAGTGGTTGCCGGGGGAGTCGCTCGAACGTGTCCTCGAACGCGCCGACGACGCGTTGGCCGAACGGCTGGGCATCGCGGTGGCCGAGGTCGCGGCGCGACTGTCGGGCATCCCGTTCGCTCGGCCGGGTGCACTGCGCGGGATCGAGCTCGCCGTGGAGCCGTGGCCCGTGGGGGCGGGAGTGCTCGACGCGGCCGAGGAGCTGATCGGCACCGGGTTCCCCGGGCCGTCTGCCGGACTGCTCGAGGTCGCCGACGAGGCGGACGGTTTCATCGCCGGTGTGCGTCGGTTCTGCCTGGTGCACGCCGACTTCAATCCGAAGAACCTGCTCGTCGACCCCGCGATCGGGCGCGGTGACGGGCCTGGTCGACTGGGAGTACGCGCACGCCGGGGCACCCGTCACCGACCTCGGCAACATGCGGCGCTTCGACGGCACCTCGACGTTCGGCAGGTCGTTCACCGAGCGGTTCGTCGAGGCGGCACCTGCGCTACCGGACGATCCGCTCCGCACGGCGCAGGCGCTCGATCTGGTGTCGCTCATCGACCTGGCCGGGCGCGAGGCACGGGGGAGCGGGAACCCGGTGACCGCACGGGCGACGCGGCTGCTCGTCCGGCTGGCGAGTCAGGGCCGGTTGGACGACCCGAACTGACGGCAGGTCGGGCGCGATCACCGTTTCACGTGCCACCCGACGGCACCTGCCGTCGGTTCGGGTGAACCGTTCCGGCGTCACTCGCCCGCAGCGGGCGGGACGACCGGCGTGTCAGTCGGGGTCTCCGTCGGATCGACGGTCGGCGTGGGTGTCGGCGTGGCGTCGGTCGGAGTCGGCGTGACGGCATCGGTGGGAGTGGGCGTGGGTGTCGGCATCGGAGTCGGCGACGGCGTGGGGACGGGCTTGACCTTCACGGACGCGAGGGTGCCGGAGTTGCGATTGCCGTACGGGTCGAAGGCGATCACGCGATAGGTCACCACGCCGGCCGGCGCGGCGGAGTCGACACACGACAGCGTCTTCACCTTCCAGAACACCGTGTTGTCCGCGCGCGTGCACACCGGCGTCTCGTTCGTCGTCGTGTAGTTGCGATAGACCTTGTAGACGAGGGCGGCGTTGTCGCGGTCGGAGGTCGTCTTCCAGGTGATGGTGGCCGACCCGGCCTGCGTGCTCGTGGCGGTCGGGTTCAGGTTGACAGACGTGCTCGGCCGCACCTCGTTCGGTGCCAGCTGCCGGAACCGCGAAGCGCACCAGACCTTGTTGCGCGGTGGCGTTCACCGCAGTGAACTCCCCGCCGTACACGACGTACTTCGCGTTGCCGGTCACGCTCCAGGCGGCCTGACCCATGCCGGTGTACGTGCCCGGCCACAGCGTCGGGTACCACGTCAAGCAGGCTCGGTGCCGGCTTGCCCGCGAAGTTGGTGTAGTGCGCCTGCTTGTTCGTCGCGAGTGCGCCGCGGACGCTGTTCTGGAAGGCCGTGGCGCGGTAGTTGACGCGTGGGTTGGATTCCGGGAAGCCGCCGACGTTGGCGCAGTTGTGGGCGTGGCTGGCGACGTAGACGACGCGCGTGGTCGGGAACACCGAGTACGTGTCGCCGTGGCAGTCCTCCATCCAGACGATCCGGCCGGTACGACCGTCGGCGCGGAATGTGCCCTCGAAGTTCCCACCCTTGCCGTACACGTACCCGCTGCCGTAGACCGAGCCGCCGAGGGTCGTCAGACTGGCGAGCGACGAGTTGACCCCGGCATCCCGGATCGTCTTCGTCGCAGCCCACGGCAGCACCTTGGCGCTCGCCACGCTCAGCGCACTCATCCCGTAGACCGAGGTCGAGCCGATCTTCGTGAAGCGGCCGCCGACGACCAGCTTCACCGGCGCAGCGGTCAGGGTCAGCGCCGTCACCGGGGCATTGGGCTGAGGGCTCCAGGAGGTGACCCGGCCAGTCGAGGCGCTGACAGCCGCGAGTCGTGGTCGCGTGTGTCCCGAGACCGACGCGAACGAACCGCCGAGGTACACGGTCGCGCCGGTCGCCGCGATCGCGAGGACAGGCGCGGCCGCCGCCGGTGCGAACCCGCGGACGAGCCGACCCGTCGTGGTGCTGTAGGCGGCGATACGTGATCGCGGTGCACCGTTGGCCTTGGTGAAGTCTCCGCCCACGTAGATCCGCGACTTGTCGGGGGAGGCCACCACCGTCCGGGCCTGGGCATTCAGATCGGGCTTGAACGATGTCAGGAGCTTGCCGGTGCTGATGCTGTAGGCGAGCAGGTTGTGCCGTGGCGTCGTGTGGCTGCCTGGGGCGGCCCCCGCGGGTCGGGCGGTCGAGAAGGAGCCAGCCGCATACACAGTGTCACCAACGACGACCTGAGACCAGATCACTCCGTCGACCTGCACAGTGGGCAGCGGGTCAGCACTCACAGTGACTGAAGTGCTGGCGGATGATCGGACGAGTGTCGGCCTTGGCCACGGGTGCGGCGGCCACTTGAGCCAGCAGGCACCCGACAAAAAGGATATAAAGGAGCACGAGGCGCACGTGTCGACAAATCTGCACTTCGAACTCCCGGGCTGGTCACAATCGATTACTACTGACTGTGACTATAGCCGATCGCGAGTCCCGTGTCAGTTACGGGTAGTCATCGAGTTGCGATCTCGCCGCTCGCACGCTCACAACTACTGAGAGTCACCATGTGGTGAGCGTGGTCGCCGCGTCTCGACCAGTGCGGTGAGATTGCCGCCCAGCACGTCGTCGAGACCCGGCAAGTCGGCGAGGGGCGGAAAGGACCGGAACGCCTCGAGCGACTGGGTATAGGTGAGGTGCCAGCGGGCAGCCGGGAAGTCCGAGCCCCAGAGCAGCCGCTGCGGGCCGAACGCGTCCAGGAGCGGCGTGAGCACGTCGTGCCGCGCCCGTTCGTACGGGTAGTCCCAGGACGGTTCGGTGAGGTAGTGGAAGCCCGATGCCTTCACATGGATGTTCGGGAAGGCGGCACCGGCGAGCACCGAGGCGAGGTCCTCGCCGAACGTCGGCGCGGACAGGCGCACCTCCCCTTGATGGTGCAACAGGATCGGCATGCTCGGGTGACGCCGAGCGAGGCGCTGGATGGCGGGCTGCCAGCTCGGCGGCGCCGCGATCGACGCCAGCAGGTCGTTGGCTGCGGCGACGTCGAAGAACGCCAGACCGTCGTCGGTGTCGAACCAGCCGTCGGGTTGGCCGACGTAGTGCGTGAAGCCGACGAGGTCGAACCGATCGACAGCCGCCTGAAGCCGATGAGCCGCTCCGGAGGTGTGGTGCTCGGGCCGCCACGCACAGTCGACGTCCGCGACCATCGAGAACCGGTCCGGGTGCCGGCGAACGGCCGCATCCGCGTAGGCATTGTTGTCGTCGTTCGCCCAGGCCGGCCCTATGTCGTCGCCGATGCGAGCGCAGACGACCAGTGCACGTTCGACGCCGTGGCGGTCCATCTCGTAGAGGAGGGACTCGATCGACCCCCGGTGCTCGGGGTCGGGAACGGCGGCGTCGTAAGGCCAGGCCCGCCAGGCGTGACAGTGGCTGTCGAAGATCACCCGCCAACGCTAGGGCCGGTGCCCGCGGTGCTGAGGCACCGCCGCTGGCCAGGGTCGGTCGCATCAGAGCATGGCGGCGAGCTGCCACCCCATGACGGCGGCCATGGCGACCTCGCACATCACGCCGAGACGGCAGACCGCTCCACCGCCTCCGAGCGATGCTGCGCACGGCTTGTTACCGATCCGGCAAAAACTCGCCCAAGTCCGCGGACCGACCGGTCGGCCGAAGGCGGACGGCTCGTTGACACGTTCGCGCCGCACCCGCGAACGTCGTGGGCGCGGCCGACCGGCCCTCCACATCCTCCCGCCTCTGGAGCTCGATGAACGCGCACGACGCGATCGCCGTGGTCTGCACCGGTCCGAGACAGGTCGAGATCCGACAGGTCGGACTCCCGACGGTCCGGCCCGGGGACGTTCTTGTCAGCACGCTGGCATCCGGCGTCAGCACCGGCACCGACCGGTGGGCCATGCAGGGCCGATTCGGTTGGGCGACCCTCGAACCTCCGTTCGTCCCCGGCTACCAGCGGGTGGGGATCGTCGAGGCGGTCGGCGCCGAGGTCCACAACGTGCGGGTCGGTCAGCAGGTGGTGGCGACGAATTCGTCGGATTACGTCGGCGCCACCTCAGCGTGGGGCGCCCACGCCGGTCGCGGAGTGAGCCGGTCCGTCGACGTCATGGACGCCACCGGCATCGAACCGGCGTGCGCGGCACTGCTGGTCGTGGCCCAGGTCGGCGTGAACGCGGCATCCCGCATCACGACCCCACCCGGGCCGGTCTGGGTGTACGGGGACGGCGTCATCGGCTCGGCGGCGGCACTGGCCGCCCGGGCCCGCGGCTTCGACGTCACCGTCGTCGGGCGGCACGAGGAGCGCCTCGACGCGCTGCGCGGATTGGGACTCGGTACCCGGTCGAGCGGAGTTCCGGCCACCGGCGCGGCGCCGGTCGCCGTCATCGATACCGTCCACAACGACGCGGCGTTCGACGAGTACGTCCGTGCGCTCGAGCCGCGCGCGGGCGAGATCGTGTTCAGCGGCCATTCGCCGGACAACGCGACGGCCTGGGCCGACATGGCAGAGCTCCAACGGCGCGAACTGACCGCCCATTTCGTCTCGGGGTGGACCGACGAGCGGTTGGCCCGCACGCTCGCCCTGATGCGCTCCGGCGATCTGCCCATGGATCGACTCGTGGGCCGGACGGCCACCGATCCCGAGTCCGCCGCCGGGCTCATGACCGACGTCGCCAACGGACGCGTGCAACCGGTGGCGGCGGTGATCGACTGGACCGGACCTGGCTGGACGGTCGCCGACGCCTCGGTGCCCGACGATCGCACTCACGCACAGACGGATACGAGGAACGCATGAAGATCGTCATCACCGGTGCCGCCGGCTGGCTCGGCCGGCATGTCGCCGACATCCTCGGCGCCGACCACGAGCTCGTGCTGCTCGACCACGTGGACCCCGCCGAGGCCACCGTGTTCGATCCGAGCAGTCCGACCGGCCGGTCGCTCGCTCCACTGGCCCCGACGTGGCCGTACGCGCGCGTCGGGCTCGACGACCTCGACGCGATCCGAGCGGCGTTCGCGGAGGCTGCCGTCGTCGTGCACCTCGCCGCCTGGCCCACCGGAACCTGGGACCTGGCGACGTCGACCCTGCAGACGAACATCATGGGAACCGTCAACGTCTACGAAGCGGCCCGGGACTGCGGCGTGCGGCGGGTGGTCAACGCCTCGAGCATCAACGCCTTCGGCACGTTCTACTGGCGGACCTCCGGACGCACCCCGATCCGCCGGGCACTCCCGCTGACGGAAGCCGAGCCGGTCGAGCCGGAGGACCCGTACAGCCTCAGCAAGGCGGCGACGGAGTTGATCGGCGCCACGTACCACCGGGCGTTCGGCATCGAGGTCGCGAACCTGCGCTTCGCCGGGGTGTGGGCCGAGTCGACCTACGCCAAGGCGCTGACCGACGGCCTGCCGACCACGAACGCCTGGGCGGACGACCTCTTCCAGTGGGTGCACGTGCTGGACGTGACGAAGGGGATCGCGCTGGCCGCGACCGTCGGCGCTGTCGCACCGGAGCCGATCGTGCTGGGCGGGCCGGACACCCGGGCTCCGGAACCGACTCTGGAACTGGTGCGCCGGTACCAGCCCGACCTGGTCGCGAACCTCGTCGAGCCGTTGCCCGGCCGCGCCCCGCTGCTGTCGATTGCCAGGGCCAGGCTGCAGCTGGGGTACGACCCGCAGTATCGCCTCGGGCCAGTCTGAGCGTACGGCCGGTCAGCGCTCGCTCGCCGCGAGGGCGGTGAGCGCGTCGCCGTCGAGCCGGTAGTGCGACCACTCGTCCATCGCCTCCGCGCCGAGGGACTCGTAGAAGCCGATGGACGGGGTGTTCCAGCGCAGGACCCACCACTCGAGCCGTCCGTAGCCGCGCTCGGCCGCGATGCGCGCCAACTCGGTGAGCAACGCCTTTCCGGCGCCGCTGCCGCGGCGCGCCGGGGTCACGTACAGGTCCTCCAGCCAGATGCCGTGCCGACCCAGCCAGGTCGAGTACGTCACGTACCAGATCGCCATGCCGACGATCGTGGCCTGCGTGGCCGGGCCGTCTTCCGCCGACGACTCGGCCACCAGGGCGAATACCGCGGGTGCTCCGTCCGCGGGGAAGAACGTGGCGGCCATCTGCTCGGCGGTCGCCTCGACCGCGTCGGGTTCGCGCTCGTAGGTGGCGAGCTCCACCACCAGCCCGAGGAGGGCGGGGACGTCGTCCGGTCGGGCCGGGCGGATCACGAGGTCGCTCATGCCGACATCCTGGCCGATCCGGCCATGCGGCCCCGCACGGCCGGACCCGAACCGACGGCAGCTCGGGCGATGCCGCGGCTTCACCTGCCATTCCGGCCGAGCTGTCGTCGGTTCGGGCCAGTGTCGACGGCCGGCGCGAACGCCCGGCACCGGAACTCGGCTGACGATGCCGTCGGCAGCGCCTAGACTGGGCCGCACAGGCGTCGATCCGGTCATCACCGGTGAGCCTCCGGAAGAACGGCTGACCCGCGGCTCGATCGCACGGACCGGCTCACTAGACCCGGACGGGTAGGCCCGTCACAGCCCCTACGAGAGGTCACCGCGACCCAGGTCACCGGGTCGGGGCGGCAACAGAGGTGGTACCGCGGTGTCCCGGAGCGATCCGGAGCGTCGTCCTCAGCATGCTGATGAGCTGACGACCGACCCACCGCAACGGAGCCCCAGATGCCCTACCCCCTCGTCGACGTGGCCGATCTGGCCGACCCCAACTCAGGCGCAGCCCCGGCCGGCGACGTCACCTCCACGCCGCGGTTCCCTGCCCTCGAGCGCGCCGTGCTGGCCTTCTGGAAGACCGACGGCACCTTCGTCGCGAGCGTCGAGCAGCGTGACGCCGGCCCGAGCGGCGAGAACGAGTTCGTGTTCTACGACGGCCCCCCGTTCGCCAACGGCCTCCCGCACTACGGTCACCTGCTCACCGGCTACGTGAAGGACGTCGTCCCGCGCTACCAGACGATGCGGGGGCGCCGGGTGGAACGACGCTTCGGCTGGGACTGCCACGGCCTGCCGGCCGAGCTCGAGGCGATGCGCCAGCTCGGTCTGACGACGAAGGCGGAGATCCTCGACCTCGGTATCGAGAAGTTCAACTGCGCCTGCCGCGCGGGCGTGCTCCGCTACACCCACGAGTGGGAGGACTACGTCACCAAGCAGGCCCGGTGGGTGGACTTCGACCACGACTACAAGACCCTCGACCTGTCCTACATGGAGAGCGTCATGTGGGGCTTCAAGCAGCTCTGGGACAAGGGACTCGTATACGAGGGCCGTCGAGTGCTCCCGTACTGCTGGAACGACGAGACACCGCTGTCGAACCACGAGCTGCGGATGGACGAGGACGTCTACCAGCAGCGGCAGGACCCGGCGGTCACCGTGGGGCTGCGGCTGGACACGGGCGAGCTCGCGCTGGTCTGGACCACGACGCCGTGGACGTTGCCGAGCAACCTCGCGGTCGCCGTCAACCCCGACGTCGACTACGTCGTCGTCACCGGACCGGCGGAGGGGCCCTTCGCCGGCGAGCGTCTCGTCCTGGCCGAGGCCCGGCTCGCCGCCTACGCCCGCGAGCTCGGCGACGACGTAGCCGACCGCGTGGTCGAACGACTGACCGGCCACGACCTGCTCGGCCGGCACTACACGCCCCCGTTCAGCTACTTCCTCGGCCACCCCAACGCGCACGTCGTGCTGGCCGCCGACTACGTGACCGTCGACGACGGCACCGGCCTCGTCCACATCGCGCCCGCCTTCGGTGAGGAGGACAAGGTCGTCACCGATGCCGCCGGGATCGACCTCGTGGTCCCCGTCGATGCCGGCGGCCGGTTCACCGTCGAGGTGTCGGACTACCAGGGTCAGCTCGTGCTCGATGCCAACGCTCCGATCGTGCGGGACCTGCGCGCGGCGACCGCCGACGTCGAGACGCGCACGGCCTCCGTCACGCCTGGTACGAAGCTGCTGCGTCACGAGACCTACGAGCACTCGTACCCGCACTGCTGGCGCTGCCGGCGCCCGCTGATCTACATGGCCGTCTCGAGCTGGTTCGTCGAGGTCACGGCCGTGCGGGACCGCATGGTCGAGCTCAACCAGGACATCACCTGGGTTCCCGAGAACGTGAAGGACGGCCAGTTCGGCAAGTGGCTGTCGAACGCGCGTGACTGGTCGATCAGCCGGAATCGCTTCTGGGGAAGCCCGATCCCGGTCTGGCAGTCCGACGACCCGCGTTACCCGCGGACCGACGCGTACGGCTCGCTGGCGGAGCTGGAAGCCGACTTCGGGGTGCGGCTGACCGACCTCCACCGTCCCTTCGTCGACGAGCTGACCCGGCCGAACCCCGACGACCCGACGGGTGCGTCGACGATGCGACGGGTGCCGGACGTCCTCGACGTCTGGTTCGACTCGGGGTCGATGCCGTATGCGCAGGTGCACTACCCGTTCGAGAACGCGGACTGGTTCGAGAACCACTACCCGGGCGACTTCATCGTCGAGTACCTCCCGCAGACGCGCGGCTGGTTCTACCTGCTGCATGTCCTCGCGACCGCGATCTTCGACCGGCCGGCGTTTCGCACCGCGGTCGCGCACGGCACCGTGCTCGGTGACGACGGCCGCAAGATGAGCAAGTCGCTGCGCAACTATCCCGACGTCACCGAGGTGTTCGACCGGGACGGGTCCGACGCGATGCGCTGGTTCCTGATGGCCAGTCCGGTGCTGCGTGGCGGCAACCTCATCGTCACCGAGCAGGGCATCCGCGACGGCGTCCGGCAGGTGCTGATCCCGCTGTGGAACGCCTGGCACTTCTTCGCGCTCTACGCGAACGCCGCGAACGACGGGACCGGCTACCTCGCGCAACCGCGGAGCACGGCACCGGCCCTCCTCGACCGCTACCTGCTCGCCAAGACCGACGCCCTGGTAGCCGACGTCACCGAGCAGCTGGACGTCTACGACATCGCCGCTGCGTGCGAGGCGGTGCGGGCTTACGTGGACGTGCTGACCAACTGGTACATCCGTCGTACGCGGCAGCGGTTCTGGGACGAGGACCCGGTGGCGTTCGACGTGCTCTGGACGGCCCTCGAGACGGTGTCACGGGTCGCGGCGCCGCTGCTCCCGCTCACGACGGAGACGATCTGGAAGGGGCTCACCGGCGGGCGCAGTGTCCACCTCACCGACTGGCCCGGTCGCCTGGGATCGGCGACCGACGTCGACCTCGTGACCAGGATGGACCGGGTACGCGAGATCTGCTCTGCCGCGCTGGGGCTGCGCAAGGCCCAGCAGTTGCGCGTCCGGCTCCCGCTGGCCGGTCTCGTCGTCGTCGACGATCGCGCCGGCCTCGGGTCCGACGATCTGACCGTCGAGCTCGCGTCGATCGTCCGCGACGAGGTGAACGTGCGAGCCGTCGGCCGGCTGACGCTCGCCGAGGCCGAGGAGCAGTTGTCCATCCGGCGCCGGCTCGTGGTCAACGCGAAGGTCGCCGGGCCGCGGCTCGGCCGTGACGTCCAGGCCGTCATCCGCGCCGCCAAGAGCGGCGACTGGACGGTGGCGGACGACGGCGCGGTGACGGCCGGCGGGGTCGCCCTCGCCGACGGCGAGTTCGAGCTCGTCGTCGAGGTCGAGGCCGACGCCGCCACGACCGCCGTCGCACCACTCCCGGGCGGTGGCTTCGTGCTGCTCGACACCCTCGTGACGCCGGAACTCGAGGCGGAAGGGGTGGCGCGCGACGTCATCCGGCTGGTGCAGCAGGCGCGACGTGACGCCGGCCTCGAGGTGAGCGACCGGATCGACCTGACCGTCGCGGCCGGCGACTCGGTGCAGGCGGCGCTGCGTACTCACGAACTCCTGCTCACGCAGGAGACCCTGGCCACTGCCGTGCGACTCACGGCGCCGGTCGACGGACAGCCGGTGTCGGTGACGGTGACCCGACGGGCCTGAGTCCGAGCAGGAGACTCAGCAGGTCGCGAGGCCCAGCTGGTGTTTGAGGACGAGCACCCGCTGGGCCGCCGTCCGGGCGATGGTGGCGAATGCGGGGTCCGCCTTCATCGTGGCGACGATCGCCTTCGCCATGGCGACGGCGGCGGAGGTGGACGTGACGGTGATGAGGTCGCCGCCGGCCCGGATGAAGCGGAGCGCCCGGTTGCCCGGGGTGATCGACTTGACCTCCGCGGCGACGCCGAGGTCGTCGGAGGTGATCACCCCGGTGAAGCCGATGTCGTGCCGGAGCATGTCGGTGACGATCGGGTGGGAGAACACCGCGCTCTGGCGCGGATCGAGCTTCGTGTAGGTGGCGAGCGAGATCATGACGACCGGGACGTCGTTCGCCACGGCCGCCTTGAACGGCTTGAGGTACGCGTCGTGTCGGGTGGTCACCTTGTCGACGACCCCGCCGCTGTAGTCGGTGTTGCCGAGGACCCGCCCGAGCCCTGGGAAGTGCTTGGCGGTGGTGGCCCGGGTGGAGTCGCGCATCCCGTCGATGAAGGCGTTGACGTGTGTGGCGACCTTGGTCGGGTTGGAGCCGAACCCGCGGTGCAGGACGCCGATCGGCTGGTTCGTCGACTCCATGCTCGTGGGGACGACGTCGGCAACCGGAGCGAGGTCGAGGTCGACGCCTGCGGACCGCAGTTGCGCTCCCCACTTCTTCGCGTCCGTCCGCAAGGTCGAGGTCGAGAGCGTGCCCTGGTGCGACGCGGTGGGGATGCGCGTGAACCCCGGGCCCTGAAGCCGCTGGACGAGGCCGCCCTCCTGATCGGCGGACACGAGGATCTTGATCGATCCCGGCGCGAGCGTGCGCACGCGGTCGGTCACGCGTCGGCTGGCCTTGACGCCGTCGTGCGAGGTGCCGACCAGGAACACCGAACCGATGTGCCGTGACGTGATCGCCGCGCGCTCCGTCGTCGTCGCACCGGTCGAGGCGACGCCGAGCATGAGGAGCTGGCCCGCCACCTCGCGCGGCGCTGAGCGAACCGGCGGTCTTACCGCAGGTCCCGGCCGGTTTCTCCGCCGCCGTCGTCGAGGGACTCTTGCTGGCGGTCGATGTCGGGCTCGGTGTCGGCGAGGAGCTGTCAGACGTGCTCGGCGTCGCGGTCGCCGAGGGCGTCGGCGTCTCGGTGGCGGACGCGCTGAGCACCGAGGTGGGCGTGGAGGTCGGTGCCGCCGACGGGCTGGGCGACGCCGCCGGGTCGGCCGACCCGCACGCCGTGATCAACAGGGCCGCGGGGACGAGCACCGCGAGCGCCTGCCTGAGCATCCGTCCACGCATGGGTCCTCCTCGCACTGACGGCCGTGGTGCTCGGCCGTGCCCGACACTCGATTCTTCCCCCGGCATCCACATCTGCCGTGACGCCGGGCCGGACACGTCATCACCAGCCGATCGCTCACTCCCAGCCGGACAGGCCGGCTCCGGTGGGCAACGGGTAGCAGCCGTCGGTCAGCGCAACCCGGCCATCGACCGGGAGCAGCCCGCTCTCCATGTAGATCGTGTTCGGCAGCGCGGCGAGGACGTGGATGTGCGGGCCGCCGCCGTGCGAGGCGTACGGCACCCCGAAGCCGTTGGCCATCAGCCCGATCTCGAGACAATCCGTCAAGCCACCGGCTCGCCGCAGGTCGGGCTGCACGACGCCGACCCCGCCACCGGCGAGGAGATCCCGGAAGGCAGCCTGGCCGTAACGGTTCTCCCCGGTGGCGATCGGGATGTCGAGGCGTTCCGCCAGCCGGATGTGCGCGGCGGTGTCGGCTGCGGGCAGCGGCTCCTCGAACCAGGTGCAGCCGAGTTCGGTGTAGGCGCGCCCGCGGCGGAGCGCCTCCGCGAAGTCGAACGCCTGGTTCGCGTCGACCATGAGCGCAGGTTCCGGGCCGATCGCCGACCGGACCGCCCGTAGCCGATCCAGGTCCTCGCTCAGCGGTCCGCCGCCGACCTTCACCTTCACGCCGCGGAAGCCCTGGTCGATCGCCGTGGCGCACACCCGGGTCGAGGCCGGCGAGGTCGAGTTCCAGCCAGCCCACCATCGCGTAGGTCGGGATCGCCGTCCGGGCGGCGCCGAGGAGCCGCCAGACGGGAACCTCCAGCGCCTTGCCGACGAGATCCCACAGCGCGACGTCGATCGCAGCGATGCCGAAGGCCGAGAGGCCCGCGCTGCCCTGGTAGTCGGTGAGGGTCCACAGCTCCCGGCGGATCTCGCGTACCAGGAACGGGTCGTGCCCGAGGACGGCCGGCGTGAGCATCTCGGTGACGAGTCGGCCCAGGAGGCCAGGGGAGGCGTCACCGCGCCCGAAGTACGTCCGGCTCTCACCGGTGACGCCGTCGTCGGTCTCGATCCGGACGGTGACCGAGCCGTCGCGGTCCAGCAGTTGGATCGCGTCGCGGACGGGATGCGCCTTGGGTTCGGACCGCACGCTCACGACGACGTTCGTGATCTTCATGCCTCCCACCTTGACGCGCGGTGATCCTGATTGCGCCGCCAGGGTCCGCACAGGTACTCTGGCGGGCGCGTTTGGGTCTTGCGCGAGCCTCGGACGGAGCAGGCTCGCGGCACGGCTTTCGGTGTTGCGCTGTCGGGTGTGTTCTTCGTTCGTGCTGACGTGGTTGCAGTCTTGGTGGGCTCGGTAAGGGCTCGGTTCGATGTTGTCGCGGAGCTTGGCGTACCAGGCAGGGCTGATGGTCCCGGACGCGACGACCCACGATTCCCATCCACCCCCGGAGCAACCATCCACATGACGAGTACCCAGACTGCGCCCACGAGGCCGGCCCCGCAGGTCGCGATCAACGACATCGGAACCGCCGAGGACTTCATGGCGGCGATCGACGGGACGATCAAGTACTTCAACGACGGCGACATCGTCGACGGCACGGTCGTCAAGGTCGACCGCGACGAGGTCCTCCTCGACATCGGTTACAAGACCGAAGGCGTCATCCCCTCCCGCGAACTCTCGATCAAGCACGACGTCGACCCCGGTGACGTCGTCAAGGTCGGTGACGCGGTCGAGGCCCTCGTCCTCCAGAAGGAGGACAAGGAAGGCCGGCTGATCCTGTCCAAGAAGCGTGCGCAGTACGAGCGCGCCTGGGGCACCATCGAGCAGGTCAAGGAAGAGGACGGCGTCGTCACCGGCCAGGTCATCGAGGTCGTCAAGGGCGGACTCATTCTCGATATCGGCCTCCGCGGCTTCCTGCCCGCGTCGCTCGTCGAGATGCGCCGCGTGCGCGACCTGCAGCCGTACGTGGGCCAGGAGCTCGAGGCGAAGATCATCGAGCTCGACAAGAACCGGAACAACGTCGTCCTGTCTCGCCGAGCGTGGCTCGAGCAGACCCAGAGCGAGGTTCGCCAGAACTTCCTCAACGAGCTGCAGAAGGGCCAGATCCGCAAGGGCGTCGTCAGCTCCATCGTCAACTTCGGTGCGTTCGTCGACCTCGGCGGGGTCGACGGTCTCGTCCACGTCTCCGAGCTGTCCTGGAAGCACATCGACCACCCCAGCGAGGTCGTGGCCGTGGGCGACGAGGTCACCGTCGAGGTCCTCGACGTGGATCTGGACCGCGAGCGGGTCTCGCTGTCGCTCAAGTCGACGCAGGAAGACCCGTGGCAGGCCTTCGCCCGGCTGCACCAGATCGGCCAGATCGTGCCCGGCAAGGTCACCAAGCTGGTCCCGTTCGGTGCGTTCGTGCGGGTCGAAGAGGGCATCGAGGGTCTGGTGCACATCTCCGAGCTCGCTGAGCGTCACGTCGAGATCCCCGAGCAGGTCGTCCAGGTCAACGGCGACGTGATGGTGAAGATCATCGACATCGACCTCGAACGCCGGCGTATCTCGCTCTCGCTGAAGCAGGCGAACGAGGGCGGCGAGGCCGGGGTCCAGGAGTTCGACCCGACCCTGTACGGCATGGCCGCGTCCTACGACGATGCCGGCAACTACCTCTACCCCGAGGGCTTCGACCCGGAGACCAACGACTGGCTGCCGGGCTTCGAGAAGCAGCGCGAGGAGTGGGAGCGTCAGTACGCCGAGGCGCAAACCCGGTGGGAGTCGCACAAGAAGCAGATCGAGGACGCGACCACGGCCGAGGCCGAGGCTGCGGCCAACCCCGAGGCCGCGACGGTGTCGTCGTCGACCTCGTCGGCACCCGCGTCGACCGGCGGCGGTTTCGGCGGCAACGACAGCGGTGCCAACGAAGGCACCCTGGCGTCCGACGAGGCGCTCGCTGCGCTGCGCGAGAAGCTCACCGGCGGCAACTGACCGGCGGTAGCAGCACCTGCACGACCTCGAGCGGGCCGGGACGAGTCATCGTCCCGGCCCGCTCTGTCGTCGACAGCGGTTGCGCCGGCTCAACGGCGTACCTGCCACCCGGGCAGAAGCCCGTCCGACACCACGCACCTCCGCGTGCGGCGCGTGCCGCGCCGTGACTTCTGCCTGCCGGCGGTACGTATGGACCAGCCCGATCGTCGTGGCGACGGACTCGACGAGCGCACCGCCGAGGGACGGGATCGGAGCGGCGACCGGGACCCCGCCTCGGTCCAGCTCGCAGGTGAAGCACGCCGCGGCCGACACGGCGGCCAGGGATCGGCGCGAGTCGGGCACGAAACGAACGAACCGCTTCGACGACCGGTCGTCGGCGGCGACCACGAAGACGTGCGTTCCGCTCGAGCGCCAGAAGGTCGCGCGGCCGGCGGGGATACCCCACGCGCGCACGACGGCATCGGCCACCGGAGATCGCCACGCCGCGTCCACGCCTGCGGACAGGCGCTGCATGTCACTGATCGGTATCACTGCGGCCCAGCATGGCCCGGCGCCGGCTGGTCGCACGGGAGTTTCCGGCGGACGCCGAAAGGCCCGGCCGCCGAAGCGACCGGGCCTTCCGGATGACGCGCTACCTGCGGGATGCGACCTACAGCTTGTGCTGGTCGGGGTTGTCCCAGTAGTAGGTCGCGGTGTCGTAGACCGCCGGGGTCGGGTGGATCCACGGGTTCACGAAACCACCGAGGGCGAGGTTCTCCTTGGCGGGGACGTTCTTCAGGTCGGTCTTCTTCACGATGACCTGCGGCGGGTTCGCCACAGTGCCCTGGAAGAACGGGCCCTGCTCGGCGTGGATCTTGGTCATCGCCCACACCAGTGCGGTGCGCTTGACGATGTCGGGCTCGATCTTGGTCTGGTCGTAGAGCGTCCAGAGCTTCTCGACCGGGCCGCCCTTGTCGGGCATGATCCGCGGGGGGTGCCGCTTCCACGGGTCGACGGCCTTCTCGCTCGTGTAGGCGGCCGTTCCCTTGGACGCGTACATCTGGCCCTGGAGCGGAGCCCACCGGCTGAACTCGAGCGGAACCATCCACTGCGGGTACAGCAGGCAGTTCGGGCCGTCGCCGACCTCCCAGCTCGAGTGCGCCATGTACTTGCCGGTCTTCCAGTTGGCGTCGAACGACGTCGGCGGGACCGGGTTCTGCTTGGCGTTGATGCCGACGGCCGCCCAGTCGCGGACCTTGCGTGCGTCGACGCTCTTGTACTCGTCGTTGGTGTTCGCCGGGTAGTCGATGCGGATCGTCAGCTTCTTGCCGTTCGGCAGCTCGCGGAAACCGTCGTTGTCGGTGTCCTTGAGGCCGAGCTCGTCGAGGAGCTTCTTGGCCGCAGTGGGGTCGTACTTGACGTAGGAGTCACGCCAGCTCGCGTAGACCTTCTTGCCCTCGTCGTTGACGAGCCACTCCATGGCCTTCGGGCTCATGGTGCCGGTGGTCTCTTCGCCGGTCTCGAAGTACACGGCCTTCTTGGCCTCGGGCCGGTTGAACGCCAGCGAGAGGGCCTGCCGGAACTTCGGCTCCTTGAAGAGCGTGCGGTAGTCCTCGTCGTAGTAGTCCTGGGAGAGGAAGAAGATGCCGGCGGCACCGGTTCCGGAGTCCCAGAGGTAGACGTCGAGGCCGGCCTTGACCTTGTTCTTCATCAGCGTGGAGACGTCGGCCAGCGTCAGCGAGTTCTGCGGGCCGTGGCTGATGTCGACCTTGCCGGCGGTGATCTGGACCTTGCCGACCTGCGGGTCCTGGACGGCGGTCATGACGATGCCGTCGATGTAGGGCAGCTGGTCGCCGTCCTTCGTCACCTCGTACGCGTACGGGTTGCGTGCCCACGTGAGGGACCGCGCGTCGTTGTACTTGGTGAGCATGAAGGGCGTGAGCGTCGGGCAGTTGGGGGACTGCTTGTACTTGCAGTTCTTCTCCCAGAGCCCACCGACCGCTGCCCACGTCTTCGGGACACTCGGGTTGTACTTGGGGTGGAAGTTCTTGCAGTAGTGCGCGGGGACGATCCACGTCGGGCCGTTGCCACCCGGACCGGACGTCCACATGGCGAGGCGGTCGGCGGTCAGCGGCGCCGGCGCGTCGAAGCTCATCGTGAACGTGAGGTCGTCAGTGGCCTTGAGCTTGCAGATCGTGCCCTTGCCCGACTTGCCCTCGTCCGGCACGGACTCCGGGATGTAGTCGTCGTCGTTCGCCATGTCGTTCCACCAGAACAGGATGTCCGCGGTGGTGACGGGCTTGCCGTCGGACCACTTGAGGCCCTTGCGGAGCGTGAAGGTCCACTCCGACGCGTCCTCGTTGGACTCCCACTTCTCGACGAGGCCGGGGCCGATGTCCTGGCCGTCGTTGAGGAAGCGCAGCATCGAGAAGCTGTACCACCACTCACCGACCCAGGAGGCGTCGCCACCGGACGTCCCGGTGATGTTCATCGTCAGGTCGCCGCCGTACTTGCCTTGCTGGACCCAGTTGTGGGGCACGACGTACGGGTTCTCCGGCAGGCGGTCCTCGAGCTTCGGCAGCTTGCCCGCGTCGACCTGCGAGGTGAGCAGCGGCGACTCCTGGAACTTGCGGGGCTTGGGGAGCGGGGTCTTCGACGACCCGACCGTGGACGCCGCGTCACCGCCCGCGCTGTTGGTGGCGCCCGGAGTGCTCGAGCCCTTGTCGTCGCTGCCACAGGCGGCTAGCACGACGGCGCCGGCGGCTGCCGCGGAACCGAGCAGGAAGGTGCGGCGGCGCAGGGCCGATGCCGCAGGTTCAGTCATGTTGCTGTCCGTTCATGCTGGTCTGCGCGCGGCAGACGATGGGGATCGGATGGATCGAATGGATCGGGGGTCGGATCGACGGGGGATCGAGTCCGGACGGGACACAGACATTGGAGGTCTGGCGTGCACGATGCTAGGGCGCTCAGTGGAGGCTAAGCAAGTCGATAGCGGGAATGTTGTCACTTCATCACGATCTTGTGACCTTCCATCCGCCGTGAATGCCGTATGTCACGAACGAATAACGACGGCACGTGAGCATCGGTGGCACCCGCGCGATGGCATGATGTCGCGCACGCGGTCGACCTCACGTGGCCCGGGAGACATCCAATGTCTTGTGTGACCACACGAACGACGAGAGTGACGATCTATGCGAATGACCAATCGGAGGGCCGGTCGACCGGCCGCGCTCGCGGACGAGCGATCGGGTCGTGCGCGATGGCGAGCCTGACCGACAGCGCGATCGAGCAGATCAAGCAGATGATCATCGAGGGACGCCTGCGCCCCGGCGACCGGCTGCCGCGCGAACAGGACCTGGCCGACTTGCTCGGACTGTCGCGGGGGACCCTGCGTGAGGCGGTCCGCGCGCTCGCGGCGATGAAGGTGGTCGACGTCCGGCGTGGCGACGGCACGTACGTGACCAGCCTGGCTCCCGAGTTGATGCTGGAGGCGCTGACATTCGTCGTGGACCTTCATCGCGACGACTCGGTGCTGCACTTCCTGCAGGTGCGGAGTTTCGTCGAGCCCGAGTGCACCGCCCGGGCCGCGCTGCGAGCCGAGAGCGACGTGCTCGACGAACTCGCCGGGCTACTCGACGAGGCCGAACGGCTCGCCCGCACCGACCCGGTCGATCATCAACTGCTGATGGAGAACGATCACCGCTTCCACGCTGTGGTCAACAGCAGTGGGGGGAACCCGGTGGCGGCGGCGATCCTGGCGGCGACGGCCGGCGTGACCAGTCGTGCGCGCATCTCGCGCAGTGTCCGGATCGGCGCCGAGTTGACGACAGTCGACGATCACCGGGCGATCTACGAGGCGATCCGGAACCGCGATCCGGCTCGGGCGAGGTTGCGCGCGGCCATGCACATCGCTCGCACGGAGGACTGGGTTCGGCAGCAGTTCGGTGCGGCCGATGTGGGCTCCGACGAGGTCGAGCAGGAGGACGCGCCGGCGCCGCAGCTCCGTTCGGTCGACGCCTCGTAGAGTCGGGTCGATGATGCGAGTCGGCCTGACCGGAGGGATCGCCGCCGGAAAAAGCGTGGTGGCGGAGCGGCTTCGCGTGCTCGGCGCTGTGGTGATCGACGCGGATGCACTGGCCCGCGCAGTCGTCCAGCCCGGCACTCCCGGATTGGCGGAGGTCGTCGAGACATTCGGCCCCGAGTTGCTCGGCCCAGCCGGTTCGCTCGACCGCACTGCCCTCGGAACGCTCGTCTTCGGCGACGAGGACGCGCGCCGACGGCTCGAAGCGATCGTGCACCCATTGGTGCGTGCGGCGGCGCAGGAACGCGAGGACGCCGCCGTAGCCGCCGATCCCGAGGCGGTGATCGTGCACGACATTCCCCTGCTCGTCGAGACCGGGCAGGGCGGTGCCGGATCGCGATTCGACGTGGTCGTCGTGGTCGACGCTCCGGTCGAGACTCAGGTCGAGCGGCTCGTGACGACGCGCGGGATGACCCCGGAGCAGGCGCGGGGACGCGTCGAGGCCCAGGCGAGCCGCGCCGATCGACGGGCCGTGGCCGACGTCGTGCTGGACAACGCCGGCAGCCGCGACGAACTGATCGAGAGCGTCGACCGGCTGTGGTCCACCCGGCTGCGGCCGGGCGGCTGAGCCCCGCTCACCGCTTCGCCCAGAGCCAGGCGGGTGTGTCGAGCAGGCCGTCCCGACCATCGATCGTCGTCTCGCCGCCGACCTTGGACAGTTCGATCAGGTTGGGCAGCGGGACACGGGGGTCGTCGGCCTGTCCGGCGGCCGGCATGGTCAGCTCGTCGACGAGCTCACGTGCGTGCGAGACCACGATGATCTGGGTCCGCGTCGACGCCCGCACGATCAGCCGGGCGAGCGCCGGGAGCACATCGGGGTGCAGGCTGGCCTCGGGCTCGTTGAGCACCATGAGCTCCGGTGGCCGCGGGGTCAGCAACGCCGCGACCCACAGCAGGTAGCGCAGCGTCCCGTCGGAGAGCTCGGCGGCGGCGAGTCTGCGGAGCAGTCCGGGTTGCGACAGCGAGAGCGCGAGATACCCGTCGGTGTCGGTCACCCGAACCTCGGAGCCGGGGAAGGCCTCGTCGACGGCCCGGTGGAGCTCCTCGACGTCACCGATCTCGATGATGGTCTGGAGCGCAGCCGCCACGTCGGCTCCGTCGCTGGAGAGCACCGGCGTGAACGTGCCGATCCGCGGTCGTCGCGACGGGGCCGCTGGATCGGTGCGGACGGTGTCGTAGAAGCGCCACGACCTGATGCGCTCCCGCACCGCGAAGAGCTCGGGGGTGCCGTGCGGATCGGCCAGCTCGGTCAGCATGCTGTCGCTCGACCGCAGTTCCATGCCGACGTCGCCCCATCGCCCGTCATCGTCGCGTGCCTGCACGAGCGGCCCGATCCGCTGGACCAGCTTGGCCGCGGGTCGGGCCATCGGCCCGGCGAAGACCACCTCGCTCTTGATCACGGGGTCCAGCCGGAACGCCGTCGGGCGTTCGATGAAGGTCGGGTAGCCCAGGTCGATCTGATAACCGAGCTCGTCGCCGGCGAAACCGAGTTGAAGCGTGGTGCCGTCGTGGTTGCGGACGGGCGAGATGCCGGGTTTGCCCGCCCACAGTGTCGATGGCATGCCGCCCTCGCTCGCGATCGACCCGACGACGCGCCCCAGCGCCACGTCGGCCAGCAGCCGCAGCGAACGGTAGAGACTCGACTTTCCGGTTCCGTTCGCACCGGTCACCACGGTGAGCCGATCGAGCGGCAGCACGACGGAGCGCAACGATCGGTAGTTCGCGACGGCGAGGGTCGTGAGCACCTTGCGGACAGTACGGGCGCGTACGGACACCCGCCAGGCGTCGTCGCGCCGCCCCGGTGCCTCCTGCCCGCCCGCCGACCGGGACGAACTGTCGGCGACGAGGGTTAGCGTTGACACATGCCTCGTCCCGTCACAGATCTCGTCCGCAAGGTCGCCCCGTTCGAGGTGATCTCGGACTTCTCGCCGTCGGGCGATCAGCCGGCCGCGATCGACGAGCTGGCCGAGCGTCTCCGCGACGGCGAACCCGATGTCGTCCTGCTCGGGGCCACCGGTACCGGCAAGACGGCCACCATCGCCTGGACCATCGAGAAGCTCCAACGGCCGACGCTCGTGATGGCGCCGAACAAGACACTGGCCGCGCAGTTCGCGAACGAGCTGCGCGAGCTCTTCCCCAACAACGCCGTCGAGTACTTCGTCAGCTACTACGACTACTACCAACCCGAGGCGTACGTGCCGCAGACGGACACCTTCATCGAGAAGGACAGCTCCGTCAACGACGAGGTCGAGCGGCTGCGCCACTCGGCGACGGCATCGCTGCTCACCCGGCGGGACGTCATCGTCGTGGCCACCGTGTCGTGCATCTACGGCCTCGGCACTCCGCAGGAGTACGTGGAGCGGATGGCGAGGCTCAAGGTCGGGCAGGTCATCGAGCGGGACACCCTGCTCCGCCAGCTCGTCGAGATGCAGTACGCACGTAACGACACTGCCGGTACACGGGGCACGTTCCGGGTCCGCGGCGACACGCTCGAGGTCTTCCCGATGTATGAGGAGAACGCCGTCCGCATCGAGTTCTTCGGCGACGAGATCGAGCGGCTCTCCACGTTGCACCCGGTCACCGGTGAGATCCTCACCGAGGACCAGGAGCTCTACATCTTCCCGGCCACGCACTACGTGGCCGGTCCGGAACGCATGGAGCGCGCGATCCGCGGCATCGAGGCCGAACTCGGCGACCGGCTCGCCGAGCTGGAGAAGCAGGGCAAGCTCCTGGAGGCGCAGCGGTTGCGGATGCGCACCACCTACGACATCGAGATGATGCGTCAGGTCGGCTTCTGCTCCGGCATCGAGAACTACTCGCGCCACATCGACGGACGGGAGGCGGGGAGCGCCCCGAACTGCCTGCTCGACTACTTCCCCGAAGACTTCCTGATGGTGATCGACGAGTCACACGTCACCGTTCCGCAGACCGGCGGGATGTACGAGGGCGACATGTCGCGCAAGCGCACCCTGGTCGACCACGGCTTCCGCCTCCCGAGCGCGATGGACAACCGGCCGCTGACGTTCGCGGAGTTCCTCGAGCGCATCGGCCAGACGGTCTACATGTCCGCCACCCCGGGCTCGTACGAGATGGGGAAAGCGCGCGGGTACGTCCAGCAGATCATCCGGCCGACGGGGCTGGTCGACCCCGAAGTGATCGTCAAGCCCACCAAGGGCCAGATCGATGACCTGATCGCCTCGATCCGCGACCGGGAGGAACGACGCGAGCGCGTGCTCGTGACGACGCTGACCAAGAAGATGGCCGAGGACCTCACCGATTACCTGCTCGAGCAGGGGATTCGCGTGCGCTACCTCCACAGCGAGGTCGACACCCTGCGCCGGGTCGAGCTGCTGCGTGAGCTGAGGATGGGCGACTACGACGTCCTGGTGGGGATCAACCTGCTGAGAGAAGGCCTCGACCTGCCCGAGGTGTCGCTCGTCGCCATCCTCGACGCCGACAAGGAGGGCTTCCTCCGCAGCGGCACGTCGCTGATCCAGACCATCGGCCGCGCGGCACGCAACGTCTCCGGCGAGGTGGTCATGTACGCCGACAAGGTGACGCCGAGCATGGCGACCGCGATCGACGAGACGAACCGCAGGCGTGCGATCCAGGTCGCCTACAACAAGGAGCGGGGGCTGGACCCGCAGCCGCTGCGCAAACGCATCGCCGACATCACCGACCTTCTCGCGCGAGAGGACGCCGACACCGAAGAGCTGCTCGGAGGGTCGGGGCGGCAGCGCTCGCGCGGCAAGGCTCCGGTGCCGGCGCTCAAGTCGAAGGACCGCGACGAAGCCGGTCGGCACGCCAAGGGGCTGGTGCTGCTTCCGGCCGGCGAGCTCGCGGGCCTCATCGCCGACCTCAACGATCAGATGCGGGCGGCTGCCGCCGAGCTGCAGTTCGAGCTGGCTGCACGGTTGCGTGACGAGATGTCCGAACTGAAGAAGGAACTGCGCCAGATGATGGAGGCAACGGTCTCGTGACGGAAGGGCCGCAGAACACGTCGCGGACGGCCGACTCGGCCGAACTGCCGCCCGCGTTGGTCGATGCGCCGGCTGCGCCGTTCCTCGTCTACGCGCTGGCGAAGCCCGGGGCATGGCAGGACGAGCCGTGGGAGGGCGACCCGGTCGCGAAGGTGGGCCCGAAGATCTTCGCCTTCTTCGGCGGGCGGACAGTCGGGCTCAAGTGCGGCCGCGATCGTGAGGAGGCGGACGAACTGCTGGTCCGCTATCCGGGGCGGGTCGAGGTCATGGCCTACATCGGTCGCTACGGGTGGAATCGAGTCACGGTCGACGGGTCGATGGACCAGGAGGACGTGTTCGAACTCATCGACGCCTCCTATCAGGACGTCGTCGCCCGATTGCCGCGCAAGCACCGGCCCACCTGAGACGGCCGGACGTTCTCTTGGCGTGCCCGGAGTCGGCTACTCCGAGCTGCTGTCGATCGGCCAGAACGCTCGTAGTTCGATGCGACCCAGCCGGGCCATCGGGTGCTTGGCGGCCACGGCGATCGCTGCTTCGAGATCGGGGCAGTCGAGGATGTCGAAACCGGCGATGCACTCCTTCGCCTCGGCGAACGGTCCGTCGGTGAGGACGAGTTCGCCGGATCGCACGCGCACGGTCGTGGCTTGCGCGGCCGGGCGCAGCCGGTCCCCGGCCACCCATGACTCGGTGACCTGTTCGAACCAGTCATTGATCTCGGGCACCGGCGTCGGGTCGACATCGGGCTCGGTATCGGTCGCGACGAACATCATGTACTTCATCGGGTTCCCTCCTGGTAGTGGTGACAACAGGACGACGAACGGGATCATCCACGATCGACAACTCGACGCGACATCCGCCAACGGCATGGGCCGGGAGCAGATCGCTGTCAGCGAATGAGCCACACGCAGAACGCAGCGATCACGAACACGATGGTCGCCAGGCCGATCACGAGTCCACTGGACCACTGACGGCCCTGCGGCGTTCCCGACGCGACTCCGGTCGCGGTCACCAGCATGTCGCCGAAGGCGCCGGCGTCGCGGGGTCGCCGTTCCGGATGCGGGTCGAGTGCCGATCGCAGCGCGTCGTCAACGGCTGGCGCGACATCACGTTCGCCGGAGAGCGGAGCCGGCCGCGTCCGCTCGATCCGTCGTGACGTTCCCATCCCGTCGAAGGGTCGACGCCCCGCCACGAGTTCGTACGCGACGATGCCGAGGGCGTAGACGTCGGCACGGCCGTCGAATCCACCGCTCAGTCCTGCCTGCTCGGGCGCCATGTACGCCGGTGACCCTGTGGTCACGGTGATGCCGCTCGCGTCCGCCAGGAGTTTGGCGCTGCCCAGATCCGCAACGAGCACGCGGCACGGCTCGACCGAGATGTCCACCAGCAGGTTGCTCGGCTTGATGTCCCGGTGGACGACGCCGGCGTCGTGGAGAGCCTGCACGGCATAGGCCGCCTCCGCGGCCAGTCGGAGCGCCTCCTGAGGTTCGACCGTGCCGATCCGCTCGGCCAGGGTTCCCCCGTTCACGTAGTCCATGACGAAGTACGGCCGACCATCGGCGATTCCGACGTCGTGGACGCGCACGATGCGGCTGCTCTCGATCTTCCGCAGCAGTCTCGCCTCGGTCAGGAATCGCTCGCGGACATCGGCGTTCACGGTCCAGTTCTCGGCCAGGATCTTGATGGCGACCACGGCGTCGAGATCCGGGTCGTATCCCTTCCACACGGTCGCGAAAGCGCCGGACCCGAGTGTCTCCCGCAACTCATACCGACCCAGCCGTCTCATTGCCGACCATTGTGCGGCACCGGTCGATTCGGCGTCGCGCAGCCAGGCACCGGTCGACGGCACTGAGACTCGGCCGTTACCCGGTGCCAGGACCGAACAGGCAAGCCCGCTCGTCCAACCTCTCGCCGCCCGGACGCGTCTGTTGGGATGAGTCCACCGGACCGCCGACCGACGGGAGACCACGATGAGGACACAAGCGGCAGTGATCGTCGTGTGCTGTGCGTTCGTCGCGGGCGCGGTCACCGGTCAGCATCTTCCGCCGCGACACCCGGTGCCGCCCGCCACCGCGAGTTCGCCGCTGCCCACCAGCACGCCGACGGCACGTCCCACGAGTCCTTCGCGATCCGCTGCGCCGTCTTCCAGCCCGGGAGAGGAGGCGCCGCCGGTCCCCTTCGGGTCCAGTCGCCTCATCCAGACCGACGACTTCTTCCAGACCGGGCTCGCCCTGTCGGCCGGTTCGGCCGGCGACCGCGGCGACCGGCGACTGACGGGTTGCACCGGAGCGAGGACGATGGCGGACCTCACGGGAGGCAACGTCGCCAACGGCGCGTACGCGGACGGAACGTGGCGCGAGGACCGGGCAACCACCGGCACCGGTTTGACGGAGTCCGTGGCTCGTGCGGTCACTGTCACAGCAGCTCAGCGGTACGTCGACGACCTGACCGGCGATCTGGCCGGTTGCGACTATCGACAGGCCGGTGGCCGACGCCACCTCGGCACACCGACGACAGTGGCTCAACACGGTGGGAAGGCGATGGTCTACCTCAGTTCCAGTTCCGACGGTACCGCGTACGGAGGTGTGGTCGTCTTCCGCAGCGGGAAGCAACGTCGGTGTGGCGGAACTGACCGATGCGCAGGTCGACCAGGTCGGCGATACGGATCTGATGAAGTCGCTGGCGGCGATCGCGCTGTTCCGGGTCAAGGATCCGGGCTGAGCCCAGCCGGGGCGTGGGCTCAACCAGGATCCCCGCTCAGCTGAGCCGCTGGACGGCGGCAGCAGTGAGAGCCTTCACCGTCTTCACGGGAGAACCCGACGCTGCGGTCAGTTCCAGCACCCCGAAGGTGTTCCCATCCCGCACCACGGCGACGCCGCCCGTCGGGTAGGTGCTGCCGTCGCCGTCATACGTCATGAACCACGTCGCCGATCCGGTGCCCACCGTCAGCGATCGGGCCTTACCGTAGTACCAGTGGCCTTTCGGCTCGTGCTGACAGGTGCGGAGCTCGTTCGTGAGAGTCTTCGCGAACCTGGTCGCATCAGCTGTCGACCGGGCACGGGCCGTCGTCTCCGTCAAGAGCTGATCGGGATTGCGCAGGCTCGTCCACGTCGCTCCTGTCTCGACATCGCTGTGGGTGATGTCGTACATGCGCGTCTCACCTGAGCAGGCGTCGAGGCCCTGACCGCCGTAGAGGCTGACGGTCTCGACGTCGAGCTTGACCGCGACATCGTTGAAATCCTCGCTCTGCAACAGCGAACTGCTTCCGAACGGCGGTTGAGGGGGCGCGGCATCGGCGGCGGCGCCCAGACAGGTTGCGGTGGCGGCCGCTGCGGCCGTCAGGGCGAGCGCCCTCAGGACCGTCCGAGCCTTGTTCGTTCCCTGACACGTGCTGGTGGTGGTCGACATCGCTTCGCTCTCTCCTCCGTCTGACGATCGTGCTCTGACAAGAGGGGATGCCGACGAGGCCGGTGATTGTTGGACGCGAATCCGAGCCGCGCCCTGGATCGGCCGACGCTGTTCCTGCACGCACGCTGGACGATTGCCGCGTTAGCGTGGGCGGATGATGTTCAGTCCGGAGTTGCGCGGCCGGGTGGCGAGGGGAGAGATCACGGTGTCGATCCGTCTCTGGAGTCGCGCGAAGGTCAAGGTCGGTGGTCGGTACGCGAGCACCGGTGTCGTCATCGAGATCGACGACATCGAACTCATGCCGTTCGCGGCGGTGTCTGCCGATGATGTTCGTCGGTCGGGGGAGCCGGACATCGAGTCGCTTCGCCGCCGGGCCGCTCATGCCGGCCCGATCGACGACGACACCCTCGTCTACCGCATCGAGTTCCACCTCGTGGCGTGAGGCCGAGCCGGCAGTCCGGCCCGCGGCGGCGTGCCGCTGCAGCCCCTCGATCGGCCGGTCGGTGCGGATCAGTGGCGCACCGTGTAACGCAGGTGCAGGACCCGGTCGCCCTGGATCACGACGTCAGGATCCTCGAGCAGCTGGTGGCCCTCGGCCCGGCCGAAGTACCGCTTCCCCGTGCCGAAGACGACCGGCACGACATCCATCGCCACCACGTCGACGAGACCGAGAGCGAGCGCCTGGCCCCCCACGTCGCCGGCGCAGACTGCGACGACGCGATCGCCCGCACGGCGCCGCGCCTCCGCCACCGCCTCGGCCACGTCGTCGAAGAACGGGACGTCGGCCTCGGGATGCCACCCGGCGGGCTTGGGTCGATGGGACACGACCAGGAGGTGGTCGCCGGCGGGCGGCTGGGCCTCCCAGCCGTTGGTCAGGTCGAACAGGTGCCGACCCTGGATGGTGGCCCCGATACTGGCCCAGAACGGCCGGACGTAGGACAGCGATGTCGACGAGACCCGGAACGGGGCGTGCTGCTCCTCCGCCGGTTCGTCCACGATGGGCTGGTCGCCGTTGAAGTACCAGTCGAACAGGGGTCCGACCTCATCGTTCTCGTCGGCGATATAGCCGTCGAGCGATACCACGGCGTGCATCACCACTGTGCTCATTGCTACTCCTCCCGATGGATCGTCAGCTGAGCCGGCGGTCGAGCGCGGACAGCGCATCGTCGAACGGTCGTTGCAGCCAGGACAGGTGATCCGGCTGGCCGTGGTGGTGCGTCGTGGTGTGGTCGTCCCGACGGATAGCGGTGTGCCGGACGTAGTCTCGAGCGCCGGCGACGACGGTTCTGATGTAACGCAGGCTGTCCGGGTCAGCCATCTCCCACGGGCCTCCGGAGGCGACGTAGACCGGGGAGGTGTGCGCGAACACGGGGCGGCGCCATTCGTCGAGATGGTTGTCCACACCGGTGGCCCGGCAGGCGATCCAGCCGGCGCCGTCGAGGTGGACGTTCTCGTCGATGGTCAGAGCGAACGTCCCCCCGCCCGTCTGGGTCGGCGTCGCTGCCGCCACGACCATGCCGTTGCACACGATCTCGAGCGAACGCAGCCTGAAGATGCTGGTCACCGCCGCGTGGACGGATACGGTGCCGCCACCCGACAGTTCGACGGTGTCGCCGGGCTCGCGGCCGTCGACCGTGAGGGTGAGCAGGGGTCCGCCCGACAGGAACGTCCGTCCGGCGCGCACGGCGCGGACCCAGGCGTCGTAGCCGGGTTCCTCGTCGCGAGGCAGGTGCGCGTAGGTGCGGTACAGCCCGACCGGCACGTCGGCCGACATCTTGTCGGTGCCACCCACCAGCGGCAGCCGGTAGCCGGCATTCAGGTAGCAGTAGTACTCGATCAACGCATTGGGCGTCTGGGAGAGCATCTCGACGGCGTCGGTGCGACCGGTTGCGACCAGCGCGGCCGGCTCGCCGTTGGGGTTCGGAAAGTGCGCCGACACGACAGTCCCGCCTTGGGCATGGGCGCGGTCGGCCCAGTCGCTCATCGTCGTGTCGAGGGCGCCCGCGAGTTCGGCCTCATCCGGGCCGCCGGTCGACCACGGCATCACCGGCTCGGCGAGGCCCCACATGACGAGATGTCCCAGGACGTGCTGACGATTCTCCTGCCCGACGTAGGTGACGTACTCGCCGCTGTCGATCAGGTTCGGGCGGCGACCGAAGTGGCCGCTGAAATCCTCGGTGTTGGTGAAGAGCGCGCCCCACTGAGCCTGGAGGAGGTTCACGACTCGAAGGTCTTCCCCGCGTTGCTCGAGCTGAGCACCGGCGGTGGACAGGAAGTGGACGTGGGAGTCTCCCGACCACCAACCCGCCGCCGCCATGTCGGCGGTACGGCTGATCCGCAGCGTGAGGTCCCGTTGGCCGGGTTCGACGCGGACGCTGCTCTGCAGCGGCGAGTACTCGAACCCGCGGGCGACCTCCACCACGACGTCCCCGCGTGGTAGCCAGCCCTGGCAGGTGCCGTCGATGTAGGCGAACGTCCGATCTCCGAGGCGCACGTCACCGCCCACGTCGTAATGCCAGCTGCCGAGGTTCTGGGCGACGTGTTGGTGGTGGCCGTGCGGCTGGAACGGCACGCCGGCCGGTGATCGGAAGGCCACCCGACACGGGACCGGCTGCCCGGTCTCGTCGTCGACGACCGTGACATGCACCCAGTTCCGGCCCGGATCGGTAAGCTCCACCCGGACCCGGCCGTCGACGGCCGACCCGTCACGTTCGACGTCACCCCAGCGGACGCGACCGAGTTGCTCGTCCTGCAGCCGTACGGTCAGCGAGGCCGACGGCGTCGCGGCAACCGTCGCGTACGCCGGGCTCGCCGCGTGTTCCGGGTCGCTCAGGGCGCCCCAGCCCGGGCGGTCATCGACGGTGGGCACGGGTTGTGGGTACGTGGCGACGCCACGATCGACCTCGAGGTCGAGGGCGGCGTCGCGCGAAGCGAGGTCGGGATCGGTGACGATCAATCGCACGGGTCGTCCGGCCTGGTTGACGAACGGATACTCATCGCCGTTCGCCACAGTGACGGCCCCGACGACGATCGGCGCGCTGCCCGGGGCAAGTTCGATGCTCTCGACCACGAGCCCTGGTTCGGGATTCTCCCAGCACCACAGGAACCAGGCGTTGGACGAACCGGACGAGTGTTCGGTCAGCCGATAGCCCGCGTCGTCCCATCTCCCCTCGAATCGTGGCGCATTGGCGTCATGGCGGTCCGTGACCGCCATGAACGGGCCCTGACCCCACTCGTGGTCCACGATCTGGATCTCGAACCGCTCGCGGATGGGCACCTCCACGGTCCTTCCACCTTCGAGGTGGAAGCGGTAGTGCGCGACGACGGCGCCGATCCCATGACCGGCCGGTGCCGTGGGAGCGAGCTGTCGATGGGCGACGACGATCCGCCGGGCCGACCTGCCGAGCGGCACCGTGACCGCCTCGGCCGGCGCGATGAGGCACGCGTCGTCGCCGCCCGCGGACGGACCCACCACGAACGGCAGTCCGCGAAGCGTCACCTGACCTCTGGCCGTCCGGTCAGCGCCGGGACCCAGGATGTCCAACCCGACGTTGCAATATGGGCCGAGGTCGACTGGCTCATAGGACGCGGGTTCGTCTGCCATCGCCCCAACCTAATACGCGGTTGGCCAGTCCGCCCGTCGCATTTCCCACGCGGGCGGGTGGGCTCATGCGTCCGGTTGATCGAACACGTAGAACGCGTTGCCGCCGGTCGCAGTGAACCCTGCCACCGATCCGCCCGGGATGGCGTACTTCTCGATCGATGTGACGACACCGGGATGATCGCGAATCCACGCGTCGAGGTCGTCGACGAGATACATCGGACCGGCCGGTTGCCTGGTCGTCGACAGCATGAGCCGGACGGACCGATCGGGCAGCCAGAACGCGACGGTGTCCGGACCGTCTCGCCATGCCTCGTCCAATCTCAGTTCGTCGCGGTGGAACGAGACGGCGCCTTCGACGTCATCGACCGGTTGATAGATGAACGTGAGCTTCATATGCGGCGTCCTCCATGTCGTCGGTTCGGGTTGGCGCATGCGAGCGTTCGTGGCGCCACAATCGTCCGGGTCTCCCGTTTGCCGGAAGGGACGGCGTCACCCTGCCGTGAGAGTGAGCAGGATCATCCCGGATGGAGCAGTCGAGCAGTCGGTCACGGTGAACGTGCTCGGGAAGCCACCGGTGAACAGGGCGCGACCCGTGCCCTTCACGATCGGGCAGATCAGCAGACGGTAGCTCGTCGATGAGACCCGCGGCGCGGAGGGTCTCGGTGAGCTGCCCGCTGCCGTAGATGAGCAGGTTCTCGTCTCTGGTCTTGAGTTCGGTGACCGCCTCGACGACGTCGCCGGTGAGGAACGTCGCGTTCCACGTCGGCTCGGTGAGCGTCGAGGTCGGGACGTACTTGCCGATCGAGTTCATGATGTCGCCGCCGGTGGACGGGATCGTCACCCATCGCCGGCCACGCCTGACTCATCCCGTCGTAGGTGACCCTGCCCATCAGGAGCGCGTCCGCCCACTGCATCGCCTCGCCCTGGAACGCTCCGACCGCCTCGTCGAAGTAGGGCTGCGTCCACGCCGGGTCTCTCGAAGACCCCGTCGAGTGTCAGGTACTCGACGGCCACGATCTTTCCCATATCGGCACCTCTGTCTCAGCTGATCAGCGGAAAGGCTGAGCGTAGAGCCAGAACGTCACTGCCGACCCTCCGGTCTGCGTCGAGTTCTCACTGTCAGCCGACGGACGATGGCGCCGCCCGAACCATCAGTCGGGATCGTTCCCGCGCAGACCGTCGACAGCTTCACGCAGGACATCGGCGTGGCCGGTGTGCTTGAGATACTCCTCGAGCATGTCGATCAGGATCCGCCGGCGGTTGCATGACCAGCTCGGGGTCATCGTCCTCGACGATCACGTCGAGCCCACCGCTCGAACCGAGTTGCGCCCACGTGCTGCGGGACCGTGCGGCAGCGGCGTACCACAGGGCGTAGAGGTCGTCCGGGTCGTCGGTGACCGCGGATGCCCACAGCCACCGGTCGTTCTCCACCCAGGTGCGCTCGTCCCAGGGTGTTTCGAGTGGCTGGTCCGCCGCACGGCCGGTGAACGCATCCTCGACGAACGCCATGTGTTTGATCAAGCCGGCCAGGGTCATCGTGGACGGTGGGTGCCGGCGACGCAGCTGCTCGGCATCGAGTCCGCCGGTCTTCCAGGCGAACTGCCGCCGGACACGATCGACGGCGAACTGCAGCATCTCCGCATCGTCGCCCCGCAGGCACTCGGTCATGGGAATGTCGCGCCAGTCCATGCGATTCGCTCCTCCTCGGCAGTACCGACAGACCGATCAACGTGCCCGATCTGAATCGCTCGTGATCAGGACGAACTCGTTACCGTCCGGGTCCGCCAACTCCACCGCGCCACCTGGATGGCTTCCGAGCCGAGTCGCGCCCAGCGCGGCCAACCGCTCCACCTCGGCTGCGACGTCGGCTTCGCCGAGAACCAGCTCGAAGCGCTGGCGGTTCCTTCCCTGCTTCGGAGCCACCGGCGGCCCGCCCCAGGCGACCTTCGTGCCGCCGGCGGGGGACTGGATCGCCGTCTCCTCGTCCTGGTCCCACACCAGCGGCCAGCCCAGTGCCGCGGCCCAGAACCGTCCGACCGCCCGGGTCCCGTCACAGGCGAGTTCGCCGAGGAAACCGCAGCCCGCCAGGAATGAGTTGTCCGGCTCGATCACGCAGAACTCGTTGCCCTCCGGATCGGCCAGCACCACGTGGGTCTCCTCCGGGAGTTGGCCGACGTCGAGGTGGGACGCGCCGAGGCGCAGCGCCGTGTCGACCGTGTTCCGCTGCCCGGTGGCGTCGGTGCTCGTCAGATGCAGGTGGACACGGCCGGGTCCGCTCTTGGCTGTCGTGGCCGGGGCGAACCGCAGATCGACCTGAGTGCCAGGGCCGGGCACCAGCGTGCCGCCGAGCTCGTCGCTCGTGGGGCGGTCGAGAAGTGCGGCCCAGAAGGCCGCCACGCGTCCCGGGTCTCGTGCGTCGAAGGTCATGACCAGTGATCGGAAGGGCATCCTGCGCATGCTAGGCGGCTGACGGTCCGCTTAGCACGGGCTTTCGGATCGGGTTTCACGACCACAGATGTCCAGGCGCCGGCGGGTTCCTGCTCGGGCGCGGGTGAAAGCCCACCGGTCGAGGGCGCCGTCAGGTTGCCGGGTGGGTCCGGAGCACGTTCCAGGTGTTCGGCGACGGGCCGATGGTGGACGTCGTGAAACCCGCGTCGAGGAGGAGGTCGTCGTACTCCGCCTTGGTGCGCTCGCGGCCGCCGAACATCACGAGCATGTGCAGGTCGACGAGGTGGAGGTCGCGGGCCTGGGGCGGAGTTCGCCCCGCCGCGTCGAGCACGTTCTCGACGACGAGGAGCGTCGCGTCGGGTCTCATCGCGGCTCGAACGGTGGACAGGATCGCCCTCGCCGCCGCGTCGTCCCAATCGTGGAGGACGTTGGAGAGCACATAGACGTCTCCGTCGCGGGGCACTTCGGTGAAGAAGTCGGCAGGCTCACCGTGAGCGCGGGCGCCGAGTCCGGCTGACTCCAACGCCGCAGTGGCTGCAGCGGCCACGGCGGGCATGTCCGCCACGATTCCGCGCAGGGATGGCTGATCGCGCAGGAGACCGGCCAGCATGGCCCCCTCGCCTCCGCCGACGTCGACGACCAAGCCGATCCCGGCGAAGTCGTGACCCGCCACGAGAGCGGCGACCTGGAGGGCGCCACGACGGGCCATCGATGCATTGAAGATGGCCCCTTCGTCGGGATGCGCGGCAAGCCACTGCCACGACGACATGCCGTGCAGGTCCTCGTACACCGCGTTACCGCTGCGGACGGCGTCCGCCAGGTGTTGCCATGCCGTCAGGCTGGGCATCACGGTCTGCATCAGAGCGAGGTTTCGGACCCCACTGGGGTGGTCGGCCCGGAGGACGTCACCTCGCGGTGTGGCGGCGTAGGTGTCGCCATCGCGGGACACGATGCCGAGATCGACCAGCACTCGGAGCAATCGCGCCAGAGTGGGCCGGTCCGACGAGGTTCGGCTGGCGATCGCACCGACGGTGCGTGGCACGTCCAACACGTCCACGATGCCGAGTTCGCAGGTCGCGCGCACGCAGAGCGCCACCCACGCGCCGCGCACCATCCACACCACGTCGCCGAGCTCGTCCACGTTGCCTCCTGGCGGGAGCGTGACACGCGCGGCGCCTGCGCGACAGTAGTGGTGCCCACATCCGTGACGCGGTATCCGCCGTCGCGCGCGAACGGGATGTGGATGGAGACGGAAGGATCGCACGCGGCTCAGGTCGTGACCAGCGCTCCCAGTGCTCGGCCGGCCTCACGAGCCGCGGTGAGCGCACCCGCGTGCAACTCCGCGGCTTGGTCGGTGAAAGCGTCGAGCGCGGGGTTGACCCGACGAGGGTGAACTCTCGCTCGACGACGGTGAGATCGGCACCCCAGACGTCGGCGATGACGCGGCGCAGGTACGGCGTCGAGTGATCCCAACCGGCGCGCGGGGTACCGGCCGCGTAGGAACCGCCGCGCACCGTGGCGAGAACGACGGGCCTGCCGCCGAGCAGCCCGCCTTCGGTCGTGAGCGCCCGTGGATCGGTCATGATCAGGTCGATCCAGGCCTTCACGTACTGGGAGACGCCGAAGTTGTAGAGCGGAACGGCCAGCAGGATGGCGTCGGCGGCGAGCAGTTCGTCGGTCAGGCCAACGGCCAGCCTGCGCGCCGCGTGCTGTTCGGGCGTGAGGTCGTCGGGCGCCGTGCCGATGTCCTGACCGACCCGGCGCGCTGCGAATGAATCCGCGCGCCCGTGACACGCACGTCGCGGTCAGCGCACCTATTCGACTCCGAGCATGACCTCGGTCGACTTGATGAGCGCCGTCACCGCGAGCCGGCGGCGAGATCCAGATCCTCGACGGCGTCTCGCGTGATCGATGCCGTCACGCGTTGGCCGCCGTCGAGGTCGACCCCGACCACGTCCATCACCCTGCCGAGGTCGATCGACTCGATCGTGCCGGTGAGATGGTTGCGGGTGGAGAGACGCATGGTGATCTGCCGAAGACGGCTGACCGCTCACGGTGGCGTGAGCGAAGGAGCGCCCTGGGCACCCTGGTCCGTGCGTGGCGGATCGGGTGATCGACGATGACGAGCTACTCCGGCGTCCAGACCTTCAGCACAGTGTCGGGGACATGGACGTCGAACAAGCCGTCTCGCCCAGTCGCGCCGAGAACCGCCCGCAGGTCGCCTCGGAACTCGTCGAGCCGCGGGCCGAACAGGTGTGGGGCACAACTGGACATGGACAGCGTCGCCGCCTCGACCTCGTCGACGGTGCGAGCCAGGACCACATCACTCGGAACCCGCACGACTCTCGGGCCGACGAAGCCGGCGGCACGCCAGACGACGTCCTCGTCGCCCGGCGACACGAAGCCGACGGACTGGCCGGCGCGGCGCTGGTCACCGAGATACCGCCGCACGAGCGCGCCGATCGCGTCGTCTGGTGGCGGCGGATGGAGGTCGTCGGCTCGATCGGGTTCGCTGCGGTCGACGTCGACGTGGACGACGACGCCTGTCGTCGTGAGCATCCGCCGGACGGTGGCCGCGACCAGCGGACGGTCCATCCAATGGAACGACGCAGCGAAGGTGACGACGTCGAACCTGCCGAGATCGAGCGGGAGTTCCTCTGCTCTCGCGAGCACGAACGTGGCGTTGCCGATCGCCCGTTCGGCTGCCAGGCGTCGCGCTTCCTCGATCATGCCCACATCGGCGTCGAGTCCGACGATCTCGCGATAGCGGGGGGCCAGACGCAAGGACACCGTCCCTGGCCCACACCCGACGTCCAGGAGGCGGCCGCGGCCGTCGGCGCCGAGCTCGTCGGTGAATGCCTCGGCGAGTCCGGGGGCGTACGGAATCCGCCCCCGGTCGTAGTAGGGAGCGGCGCCCGCGAACAGGGACGGATCCCACTGCCAGTTGTCGTTGGTCGACACGACCGTCGAGCCTAGGTCAACCGCGCGCGACTCATTCGGCCCACGACTGCCCGGAACCCGCACCGACGACAGCTTGGCCGCTCTCACCGTTTCACTCGCCGAAACCGCCGAGCCGTCGTCGGTTCGGGTCAGCTCGCCACGGTCGCGCCGCGCGTTGGCGAAGAACGGATCGTCGTCAGGTCCGAGGATCGATCTGGGTTCACCTGAACAGCAGCTCGGCGAGTGTCGCGACCCACCAGGCCTCCGTCTGGCCGGCGGTCCAGCCGCGTTCGCGGGTGGCGATGTCATACGTCTGGATCGACACGGTCACGGCGAAGATGTCGAGGGCGCGGTCCACGGTGATCCCGCGATCGGAGGACCGACCGAGGCCAGGCGGTGAACACGCCGCGACGTGCTTGTTCACCGCGCCGGCGACCCTCGGCGTAGGCCGCGTCCAACGCAGGTTCGTCGCGTCGGCCCTCGACGATCACCCGGAGAGCGTCGCCACCGCTTTCGAAGAGTCGCCGCTCGAACCGGATGAACGCGGCGAGTTGAGCGGGGGGATCACCGTCGGCTGCAGCGACCTCGTCGGCGACCCGGCCGACGTCGGCGTCGGCGTCCGCGCTGTCCAGGAGAGAGATGGCCAACGCTGCCTTGGTCCCGTAGGCCGCGTAGACGGTCGCCTCGGACACACCGGCCGCCGCGGCGACCGAGCGGACGCTGGTGCGTGCCCAGCCGCGATCGACGAACCGTTGCCGCGCCGCGTGCGCGATGCGCAGTTTCGTCTGCCCTGCCTGCTCTTCCCGGAGTGCCGAACGGTAGGGCCGGCTGCGCGGCGGATTGGTCACAGCGGCACTGTACAACTTCAGTGAGCGATGCTAAATTCACTGAGCAATGCTCAACCAATCTGTACTCCACTCGACAGAAGGAGCCCGTCATGATCGCGACCACCGAAACCGCAGCGAGGACGTCCACCACCGAGGCCGACCTGATCGCCCGCGCCGTGCTCGAGCGTCTCGAGAACGCGTGGAACCAGGGCGACGGCGAGGCCTTCGGAGCCGTGTACACCGACGACGCATCGTTCGTCACGATTCGAGGCGAACACCTGCGCGGCCGCGGATCCATCGCCGCCGGCCACCACGGCATCCTGGCCACGATCTACGCGGGCAGCACGAACCGCATGCACCTCATCGACGCACGCGCGCTCGCCGACGACGTCATCCTCGCCAGCGCACAGAGCACCCTCGACGCGCCGCATGGCCCGTTGCAGGGTGTCCACATCGCGACCTCGACCTCCGTGATGATCCGGAACGGTGACGACTGGTCGGTAGCGGCCACCCAGAACACGCTGGTCGCCCTCGGCTGAACGGCCGGTCGTCGCACGGCATCGATCCGGCCGAACGGCAGGCTGCGCCGCTTCTCGATAGCGGACCGAAACTGTCCGCAACACGTCCTAGGCTCGACGTGACGTCGTGGACAGGCCGCGACACGAGGAGGTATTCCGATGGCGCTCGAAGTGCAGGTGACGTTCGACTGCAACGACCCGGGCCTGGTCGCCGAGTTCTGGGCAGCCGCGCTCGGCTATCGACTCGCCGCGCCGCCGCCGGGATTCGACACGTGGGACGCCGCTCTCGACGCCTGGGGGGTCGCTCCCGATCAGCGGAACAACGCGTCGGCCGTCGTCGATCCCGACGGCGCGGGCCCCCGGCTGTTCTTCCAGAAGGTGCCGGAGGGCAAGGAGCTCAAGAACCGGTTGCACCTCGACGTGCGGGCCGCGCCGGGGCTCGAGAAGGACGACCGTTGGAGCGCACTCGAGTCCGAGGCGACCCGGCTCACCGGGCTCGGCGCCAGCGTGCTCGGCCGTGTCGAGGCCGACCAGATCAACGCCGGGCACATCGTGATGGCCGACCCCGAGGGCAACGAGTTCTGCCTCGACTGAGGCGGAGCAGGTGGTCAGGCGGTCAGTCGGGCACGGCGAGCAAGGAGAGTCAGGCCGGGTCAGGCACGACGTGCCCGCGCGGCGGACTTGCCGCGATCCTGGGCCGAGAGGACGGTCTTGCGAATCCGGACCGAGCCGGGAGTCACCTCGAGGCACTCGTCCTCGCGACAGAACTCCAGAGCCTGCTCCAGCGCCATCGTGTGCGCGGGTACCAGGCGCTCGAGCTCCTCGCCGGTTGACGAACGCACGTTGGTGAGCTTCTTCTCCTTGGTCGGATTGACGTCCATGTCCTCCGAGCGGGAGTTCTCGCCGACGATCATGCCCTCGTACACCTCGGTGCCCGGCCCGATGAACAACGTCCCGCGCTCCTGCAGGCCGAAGCACGCGTAGCTCGTGACGACGCCGGAACGGTCCGCGACGAGCGATCCGCGTGGGCGCGTGCGCAACGCACCGGCCCACGGCTCGTAGCGGTCGAAGACGTGGTGGATCATGCCGGTGCCGCGGGTCTCGGTCAGGAATTCGGTGCGGAACCCGATGAGGCCGCGTGCGGGCACCAGGTAGTCCAGCCGCACCCAGCCGGTGCCGTGGTTCACCATCTCCTCGAGGCGGCCCTTGCGGAGCCCGAGCAGCTGCGTGACGACGCCGAGGTACTCCTCGGGCACGTCGATCGTGACCCGCTCGACCGGCTCGTGGGGCTTGCCGTCGATGACCCGGGTGACGACCTGCGGCTTGCCGACGGTGAGCTCGAACCCTTCGCGGCGCATGATCTCCACGAGGATCGCCAGCTGCAGCTCGCCGCGGCCCTGGACCTCCCAGGTGTCGGGTCGGTCCGCGTCGAGGACCCGGATCGAGACGTTGCCGATGAGTTCGGCGTCGAGACGGGAGCGGACCAGCCGGGCGGTCAGCTTCTTGCCCGACTTGCCCGAGAGCGGCGAGGTGTTGATACCGATCGTCACGGAGATCGACGGCTCGTCCACCTCGATCACCGGCAGCGGCCGCGGGTCGTCGAGGTCGGCGAGCGTCTCACCGATGGTGATCTCGGGGATGCCGGCGATCGCGACGATGTCACCCGGCTGACCCAGCTCGGCCGGCACTCGATCGAGCGCCTCGGTCTTGAACATCTCCGTGATCCGGACGCGGTTGATCGAGCCGTCCGCGCGGCACCAGGCCACCCATTCGCCCCGGCGGAGTTCGCCGTTGCGGACCCGGCACAGCGCGAGGCGGCCCAGGTAGGGGGAGGCGTCGAGGTTGGTCACGTGTGCCTGCAGCGGCGCGGCCGGGTCGTACCGAGGGGCCGGCACCGTCGTCATCACGGTCTCGACCAGGGCCTTGAGGTCGGGCTGGTCCGGCATGCCGCCGTCCTCGGGCTGCGTCAGTGAAGCGCGCCCGGCCTTGGCCGAGGCGTAGACGATCGGGAAGCTGAGCGCCTCGGCGTCGGTGTCGTCCGCGAGGTCGAGGAACAGCTCGTAGGTCGACTCGACGATCTCGCTGATGCGCGCGTCGTGGCGGTCGACCTTGTTCACGAGCAGGATCACCGGCAGCTTCTTCTGCAGGGCCTTGCGCAGCACGAAGCGCGTCTGCGGCAGCGGGCCCTCGCTCGCGTCGACGAGCAGGATGACGCCGTCGACCATCTCGAGTCCGCGCTCGACCTCGCCGCCGAAGTCGGCGTGACCCGGGGTGTCGATGATGTTGAGGGTGATCGGGCCGCTCTCGGTCTGCCACCGCACAGCGGTGTTCTTCGCGAGGATCGTGATGCCCTTCTCGCGCTCGAGATCGGTCGAGTCCATGACGCGTTCGTCCACGTCCTGGTTCGCACGGAAGGCACCGGACTGCCACAGGAGGGCGTCGACGAGCGTCGTCTTGCCGTGGTCGACGTGGGCGATGATCGCGACGTTGCGGAGATCGTCGCGGGTCACATAGGAAGATTCGGCATCGGTGTCGAGGCCGTCGAGGTCGGGGGAGGAGAGCGTCACCGACCCATTCTCCCAGCCCAGAGGCGATTTGACCGCATCGAGCATCGATGCGCCCCGGCTCACGCAGCGTGGATTGCCGGATCTGAGGGTTCATACGGGATGATGGTGGTCCCCGGGAGGGGAGTATTCCGCAGCGACGGTGTCGTCATCACGTGCCGTCCGGCCGCAGGCCGGGCGTCTCCGGCACCGTTGGTTCGTCGGGCCGGCACGCCGGACCAGACGAACGGAAGAGACCTCCATGGCCGTTCGTAGCCGAACTCCCGGAGGTTCTCCTGTGCACGTGACCACCACCGCCTGGATCATCACCGTCGCCGTCATGGCCGTGGTGCTGATCGTCGACATCCTCATCATCGGGCGCCGCCCGCACGAGCCGACGATGCGCGAGTGCGCGATCGCGATCTCGATGTTCGTCGGGGCAGCCGTGCTGTTCGGCCTCGGCATCTGGGCGGTGTCCGGGGCCGAGTACGCCGGGCAGTTCTACGCCGGCTGGATCACCGAGTACAGCCTCTCGATCGACAACCTGTTCGTCTTCATCATCATCATGGGCGCACTCAAGGTGCCCCGGGTGTATCAGCAGACTGCGCTGCTCGTCGGCATCGTGCTCGCCCTCATCTTCCGCGGCGTCTTCATCGCCGTCGGTGCCGCACTGATCAACGAGTTCGCCTGGATCTTCTACATCTTCGGCGCTTTCCTCATCTACACCGCGATCGGCCAGGCGCGGCACAGCGACACCGAGAGCGACGGCGAGAACGCGATGGTGCGGACGATCCGCACCCGGTTGCCGTTCAGCGCGGACTTCGACGGCACCAGGATCTTCACGAAGGAGAACGGGAAACGGCTCGCGACGCCGATGCTGCTCGTGATCGTCGCGCTCGGCACGACCGACCTGCTGTTCGCGCTCGACTCGATCCCCGCGATCTTCGGCCTGACCAAGGAGCCGTACATCGTCTTCACGGCCAACGTGTTCGCGTTGATGGGGCTGCGCCAGCTCTACTTCCTGATCGGCGGGCTGCTGCAGCGGCTGGTCTATCTCCACTACGGGCTGGCGATCATCCTGGCGTTCATCGGCGTGAAGCTCGTCCTGCACGCCATGCACGAGAACACCTTGCCGTTCGTCAACGGCGGGGAGCACATCGAGTGGGCCCCGGAGATCGGCATCAGCACCTCGCTGATCGTCATCGGGACGACGTTGATCGTCACCACCGTGGCGTCCTTGCTGCGGACCCGGTCCATCGAGAAGCAGGTCACCCCGGCGGAGTGAACCGCCAGACGCCGGTCGAGGTGGCCGCTCGGGCCGGCGTCATCGCGACCTCTTCGACGCCGTTGCCCGTGCCGGGTGCGTGCAACAACCGGGCCGCGTCGCCCACGTAGCCGACGTGATGGACGTCGCGGCCGTCCCGGGCGAAGAAGTAGAGATCGCCGATCGCCGGTTCGGGCGCGGGCGCAGCCGCCCGGCACTGATCGTCGGCATCCCGCGGGACCACCCAGCCCGCCGCCCGATGGGTGAGGTGCACGAGTCCCGAGCAGTCCGTCCCCCACGAGCTGAGCCCGCCCCACAGGTAGCCGAGGCCGAGGAACGTGCGTGCCGCCGGGACGAGGGCCGCGCGATCGTACGGGAGCCCGTGGCGCTGCACGGCGTCTGCGGGCACGACTCCCCGGCGACCGCCCGGCAGGGTCACGGCGACCTGGTCGGCGTCGTCGCGATCGGGCGCCGGGACGGCCCAGAGCGCCGTGCCGTAGGACAGTTCCAGCCGCTCACCGGTCTCGTCGACGACGACCTCCTGGCCGCGCGCGATGATGCCGACGGTGGCCTCGGAACCTGTCCGCACGGCCGGCGAGGCCAGATGCTCGGTGCGGACGAAGCCCGGATAGCCCTCGCCGTCACCACCGGCCGGCTGCCACAGCGCCCGGACTTCGCTCCACCGCCCGTGTTCGGCGACGACCTCGACCGGCTCGCCGAGCAGGAGCTGGGTATCGAGCCGCCCGTCGAGGCCGAGACGCTCGTCGACGCCAAGGGCGCTCGCCCACGCTGCGGCGTCCGGACCGGCGGCGAGCATCGGGGCATCCAGGTCGGCGAGTACGACGTCCGGCGAGCGCCAGAGGTTGGTCACCGGGACGACGACCTCGCGGAGCCGCTCGGACGGTTCGGGAGCCGCTAACCGGGCCGGGAGCTGGGAGAACACGCGACGAGGGTAGCCAGCAGCGAGGTCGACCACGGGCCGGGCCAGCCAGCGGCCGGATCAGCCCGCGGCGAGCCCGGTCACTCCCAGTCCCGGCGATGCCGACAGCTGCAGTACCGATCCCTGGTAGGACGCGCCGCCGACGACGGCGGATCGTTCCAGCCACCATGCCGCATCCAGATCGGCGGTCGCCCACGACCGCTGCGTCGCCGGAGCGGCGTACGCGGCGACGAGACTGGCGGCCGCGCCGACCCCGACCGACGTCTCCATCATCGAGCCGACCACCGTGGTCAGCCCGTAGGCGTGGGCGAGGTCGATCAGGGCTCGCGCGCGTCGCAGGCCGCCGCACTTCGCGAGCTTCACGTTCACCATGTCGGCCGCCCGCAGACCGATCAGCGACACCAGATCGCGGAGCCCGTACACGCTCTCGTCGGCGAGCACGGGGGTCGCGATCCGGCTCGTCACGAACGCCATCCCCGCCGAGGTCGTGGGCTGCGACGGGCTGCTCGACAAGTTCCACGTCGAGGCCGGCGTCCTCGATGGCTGTCATGGTGGCGACCGCTTCCTTGGGAGTCCAGCCCTGGTTCGCGTCCAACCGGATTCCGACGTCCGGCCCGACGGCCGCCCGGATCGCCTTGACCCGGGCGACGTCGGCGCGGGCGTCCGTACCGACCTTGGCCTTCAGCAGGGTGAAGCCCGCCGCCACCTTGGCCACGGCGTCGGCGGCCACCGCCTCGACCGACCCGACGGACAGCGTCACGTCGGTGACCACGGACATCCGATCGGGCGGCGCCACCGAGGTAGCGCGCCAGCGGCAGCCCGGCCGTCGTCGCGGCCAGGTCGTGCAGCGCGACGTCGACAGCACCCTTGGCCGAGTGGTTTCCGACGATCGCCCGGTCGAGAGCATCCGTGAGTCCGATCAGGTCGCCCGGATCGGCACCGACCACGGCCGCCGCCAGCGGCCCGTCGACGGCGGCGGCGCCGCCGGCCAACGACTCGCCGGTCACCTGCCACACCTGTGGCGCCTCGCCCCAGCCGGACCGGCCGTCGGAGTCGACGACCTCGACCAGGAGCGACTCGGCGTGAGTCGCCCGCCGCAGATTCGTCACGAACGGCGTGTGCAGCGGCACCCGCACCCGGTGGCAGCGGATCTCCTCGACGGTCGTCATCGTGCCGCTGCCACGTCGAAACGATCCGCCCAGCTCGCGGCCGCGAGCTCGGCGAGCAGATCAGCCGACTCCGTGTCCGCCAGGGTGGACGTCGTGCAGATGGCGAGCAGGTACGGGGCCACGTCGCCGGGCTCGATCAGGGCGATGCTGTGCCGGACGCCCTCGACCCACCCGTTCTTGTGCGCCACCGACGTGCCGGGCGGCAGGCCGCGGACGATGTCGTCCCGCCACTCCTGGGCGCGGAGGACGTCGAGCATCTCGTCGCACGCCGCCACCGATGCGGCCTTCCGGCCCGCGATGGAACCCATGAGCCGGGTCAGACCGCGCGCCGTCACGGTGTTCGTCACGCCCGCCTCGAGACCCGCCGCGTCCTGGATCATCCGTCGCACCGTGCAGCCGGACGCGTCGACGGACCGGTAGACATCTTCCACGGCACTGAACCCGAGTCGTTCCAGGATCAGGTTGGTGGCCAGATTGGACGACCGCACGATGCTGCGGCGCACGAGCCACCGGAAGGCGACCGCCGTCCCGAGTCGTTCCCACACCTGCGGGTCGGAGTCGTAGGCCGACGTGCAGTCGAACGTCGCGGCGCCCTCGACGACCGAGTCGAATGTGGCGTGCACCGGCACCGATTCGTCGAGCGAGAGGTCTCCGGCGTCGGCGGCGCGGTAGGCCGCCGCCATGGCGGCGACCTTCATCGTGCTGGCCGCGTAGTGCCGCACGTCGGCGTCGCGGGACCAGAACTCCCGCAGCGGTCGACCGTCCGACGCGACCGAGGCACAGACGACGGAGACGGTGCCGTCGACCGCGTCGCACTGCTCGCCGGTCGCGGCCAGCGCGGAGTGTGCTGCCTGATGCCGGGGTTCACCGGGATCTGCGGCAAGATCGGACGTCGATACCGGCGTCGTCGGTACCGAGGGCGGGGAACCGGCGGGTCCTGTGGTCGACACGGGACCAGTCTGCCCCGCACGCCGATCGGTCACGTGCCGGGCGGCGGACGGTGATCGTGCCCGCCAGCGGCACACGGGTCGAGGAGTGGTCAGGACATGCGCACACGGACGACGCTGAACGACGGCTGGACCATGGGGCCGGTCGGCGCTGTGGGCGATGTCCCGCATGCGGTGGTCACCCGCGGCCAGGAGGGCGGCATCGCTGCGGTGGTCCCGGGATGCGTGCACACCGACCTGCTGTCCGCCGGGCTGATCGAGGATCCCTACCTCGACCGCAACGAACCGAAGACGAGCTGGATCGGACGCACGGACTGGCAGTACCGGACGTCGTTCACCCACGCCGGGTCGGCCGACGACGGCGCCACCCGGCACCAGCTGGTCTTCGACGGGCTCGACACCATCGCGACGATCGAACTCAACGGCACCGAAGTGGGACGAACGGCCAACATGCACCGCCGCTACCGCTTCGACGTCACCGACGTCGTGCGAGACGGCTCCAACGATCTCGTCGTCACGTTCGCCGCCCCCGAGCCGTGGGCCGAACGATCCGAGCTCGAACTCGGTCCCCGGCCCGGGTCCAACCTGGCCAGCCCGGCACCGTTCAACGCCATCCGCAAGATGGCCTGCAACTTCGGGTGGGACTGGGGACCTGTCCTCATCACGAGCGGGATCTGGAAGGACGTGGCGCATCGAGAGCTGGTCGATCGCCCGGCTGGCCGCCGTCCGGCCCAAGCTCACGGTCCTCGACCCGGACACCGAGACCGTGACGGGGATCGTCCGGCTCGACGTCGATGTCGAGCGCTCGCCCGCTATGAAGGCGACCGAGCTCCGCGCTCGATTCGTCCTGGCAGGTGTGGAGACCGAGGTGCTCCTGATCCCGTGGGACGACTCCGACGGGATCGAGTTCCGGCTTCCGGCGGTCGAACTGTGGTGGCCGCACGGGCACGGGGAGCAGCACCGGTACGAACTCAGCGTCACCCTGGTCGACGAGGACATGCAGCCGATCGACAGCTGCACCCAGATGGTCGCCTTCCGCACTGTCGAGCTCGACACCACACCCGACGACTACGGCAGCGCGTTCACCCTCGTGGTGAACAACGTCCCGATCTTCGCCCGGGGTGCGAACTGGATCCCCGACGACTGCTTCGTCTCCCGGCTGACCCCGGAGCGGTACCGCGAGCGCATTCTCGGGTCGCGGGAGGCGAACATCGACCTGCTGCGCGTGTGGGGTGGCGGGATCTATGAGACCGACGCGTTCTACGACGCCTGCGACGAGCTCGGCGTCCTCGTGTGGCAGGACTTCCTGTTCGCCTGCGCCGCCTACGCCGAGGAGGACCCGCTGCATGCCGAGGTCGAGGCCGAGGCGCGCGACAACGTGACGAGGCTGATGCCGCACCCGAGCCTCGTGATCTGGAACGGCTGCAACGAGAACATCTGGGGCCACGAGGACTGGGGGTGGAAGTCCCAACTCGGTGACCTGACGTGGGGCGAGGGGTACTACCTCGACCTGCTGCCGCGCGTGGTGGCGGAGATCGACCCGACCCGCCCCTACTGGCCCGGGAGCCCCTACTCCGGCGAGGGCATCCACCCGAACGATCCCGCCCACGGCACCACCCACATGTGGGAGGTCTGGAACCGGGTGGGGTACGAGAAGTACCGCGACGAGGTGCCGCGGTTCGCGGCCGAGTACGGCTGGCAGGGGCCGCCGACGTGGCGCACCCTCACCGACGCGGTCCACGACCGGGTCATCTCGCCCGCGAGTCCGTCGATGCCGACCCACCAGAAGGCGGCGAGTGGCGACGCGAAGCTCGAGGTCGGGCTGGCGCCGCACTTCCCGCCGCCGTCGGGCTCCGACGCGTGGCTGTGGGCCATGCAGCTGAACCAGGCCCGTGCGGTCGACGTCGGGATCACGCACCTGCGCGCGAACCGCGGCCCGTGCATGGGCTCGGTGGTCTGGCAGATCAACGACTGCTGGCCGGTCGTGTCCTGGGCGGCCATCGACGGGGCGGGTCGGAAGAAGCCGCTCTGGTACGCGATGCAGAACGCGTACGCAGCGCAGCTGCTGACGATCCAGCCCGCGGGCGGCGACGACGACACCGGCCTGACGGCCAGCCTGATCAGCGAGGACGACGCCGAGCTCGACGGGAAGCTCGTCCTGCAGCGGGTGTCGTTCGACGGCGAGGTTCTGGGCGCTGCTGAGCTCCACGTCTCCCTCATCGGCCGCGGCCGCGTGAGCGTCGACATCCCGGCGGACGTCGTCGAACCGCTCGACCCGTCGTCGGAGCTGATCGTGGCCACGATGGGTGAGCTGCGCGCCGTCTGGTTCTTCGTCGCGGACCGCGGACTCGCCTACGCACCGACGGCGGTCGAGGTGTCGACGACCCGACGTGACGACGGCGCGATCGAACTGGTGGCGACGGCGACCGCGCTCGTGCGCGACCTCAGCGTGCAGGCCGACCGTCTCGGTGCGTCCGCATCCGTCGACCGGGGGCTCGTGACCCTGTTGCCGGGCGAGTCCGCGACGTTCGTCATCACCGGCGTCCCCGCCGAGGCGGACCTGACGGTGCTCGCCGGATGGCCGGTGCTGTCGAGCGCCAACGACCTGGTGGCCGGCACCGACTGACGCGTGATCGCGTGGGTCACCGGACGTCGCCTGGTCCGCCTACGATGCGCCGGTGACCTTCAACGACAACGCCAACCTCGACGTCTCGCAGGTCAGCGGTGGGGGACGCGGCCGCTCGGTGGCCGTCGGCGGCGGCATCGGCGGTGTCGTCGTCCTCGTCGTCCTGAGCCTGCTCTTCGGCGGGAACATCCTCGGAGACGGCAACTCGTCGGCCTTCGATCCCTCCGACGTCCTGCAGGCCGGAGCAGGGGAGCGGTCCAGACCTCTCCCGATGCAAGACCGGGGCCGACGCCAACCGGTACGCCGACTGCCGCGTCGTCGGCACCGTCAACAGCGTCCAGGACTACTGGACCGACGCGCTCCCGACGGCTTTCCGGCGCGACTACACACCGGTCAAGACGGTCATCTACACCGGGTCGACGTCGTCCTCCTGCGGCACGGCGTCCAACCGGGTAGGCCCGTTCTACTGCCCGACCGACAAGCTGGTGTACATCGATGCGAGCTTCTTCGACGAACTCACGTCGCGCTACGGCGCCGACTCGGGTGCGCTCGCGCAGGAGTACGTGGTCGCCCACGAGTACGGCCACCATGTGCAGGACCAGCTCGGACTGCTGTCCCGAGCCCAGTCGGGCGGGACGGGTGCCGACAGCGGGTCGGTCCGGATCGAGCTGATGGCCGACTGCTTCGCCGGCGTGTGGGCGAAGCACGCCGCCAGCACCGAGGACGCCGACGGGGACACGTTGCTGAAGCCGTTGACCGAGAAGGACGTCGCGTCCGCGCTCTCGGCCGCCTCGGCGGTCGGAGACGACCGGATCCAGTCCGCGGCCGGCGCCAAGGTCAACCCGGAGTCCTGGACTCACGGTTCGAGCAAGCAGCGGCAGACCTGGTTCATGACCGGATACCGCTCGGGTGACCCGAATCGCTGCGACACCCTGTCGGGTTCGATCTAGCCGTTGTGGGGCTGGCGACCGTCGATGGCGGGTAGCGAGTCCGGGTCGACGGCGGGGGCCTGGCTCGTGGGTGCGTCCTCGCCCGATCCGCGGATCACCTCGTGGTGCCGGATCACCTCCGCGATGACGAACGTCAGGAACTTCTCCGCGAACGCCGGATCGAGATCGGCGGCTCGCGCGTGCTCGCGGAGCCGGGCGATCTGATCGGCCTCACGATCCGGGTCCGCGGGCGGCAGATCGCGCTCGGCCTTGAGATGACCGACCCGCTTCGTCAGCTTGAACCGTTCGGCCAGCAGGTGCACGAGGGCGATGTCGATGTTGTCGATGCTCCGCCGGATCTCGCTCAGCTCGGCAGGGATCGGGCCCGCGGGCGCGTCGTGCGACATGGCCGGCAACTCTGTCACGGGCTGGACCTGCGGACGGGCCCGGTCCGCTCGCTGACACGACGCCCGTGCCCCGGCGCCCGTGGCTCCACCCACCTGCGAAAGGCTCCTCGTGCCCGAGTTCTACTAGCAGTTCCCCGGGTACCTGGTTCGGTGACTGCATGCCGTTCTTCCACGACGGCGCGTTCTATCTCTTCCATCAGCGTGACAGCCGCGCGCCCGGACCGTTCGGCGAGCCGTTCGGGTGGGCGCTGGCCCGCACGACGGACTTCGTGACGTTCGAGGATCTCGGCGAAGCGGTGCTCCGGGGGGCCGACGACGAGCAGGACCAGTTCATCGTCGCCGGGAGTGTGTTCGCCGCCAACCGCACGTTCTACGCGATGTGTACACGGGGTTCAACCTCGATTTCGCGGCGCAGGGAAAGCCCGCCCAGGTGCTGATGATCGCCACCAGCGACGACCTCGTGACCTGGACGAAGACCGGGAGCCGGCTCGTCGTCCCGCAGCCCGGCTACGACCCGAACGACTGGCGCACCCTTTCGTCCTCTTCGACGAGACACCCAGCGGTTCGTGATGATCCTCGGCGGCCACCTCGACGGTCCCGAGATCCTTACCGGCCGGACGGTGTGGTTCACCTCGACCGACCTCGACACCTGCGGATGTACGCCAAGTCGGGGACGTCCATCGTGGTCGGTGTGGTCGATGGGGGCCTGCCCGTGCGTAACGCCACCCTGGCCCGCCCCGGGACCGCCTGAGGGCCGTGGCCGAACTGGCCGAACCCGAACCGACGGTAGATCGGCGCTTTGGGCACGTGAAACGGGGAAAGCGGGCGACGCCGCCGTCGGTTCGGGTGCTGCGGCCCTGAATGGGCAGAAGATGTCGGTTGTCAGCCGGTCGGCCGACGGTTTCTGCCGTTTGAGTGACAGGGCCGAACCGCGCGCGCCGCCACCTCGGCCGATCTCGGGACCGCCGGGGGTGTGGGCGAACCTGAACCGACGGTAGATCGGCGCTTTGGGCACGTGAAGCGGCGAGGGCGGGCGAGCTGCCGTCGGTTCGGGTTGCGGAACCCCTTCACCAACCCCGGCGGTGCCACTCCGGCAGGTTGGGCCGCTCCGCACCGATCGTCGTGTCGTCGCCGTGACCGGGATAGACGTGCGTGTCGTCCGGCAGCTTGGCGAACAGCTTGATCTCCACGTCGCCGAGCAGTGACGCGAAGTCGGCCGGATTGCCGCGGGTGTTGCCGACGCCGCCAGGGAACAGCGAGTCGCCGGTGAACAGATGCGTGCTGCCGTCGGGGTCGCGGAAGATCAGCGCCACCGAGCCGGGCGTGTGACCGACGAGCGTCACCGTCGTGAGGTCGAGGTGCCCGACACCGATGGTCTCCGCGTCGCGGAGCGTGTTGTAGATCGGCACGCCGGTGGCGGCGGTGATGGCCTCGGCGTCCTCGGCTCCGGCCAGTGTCACGGCATGGGTCGCGGTGGCCAGCTCGGCCAGGGCACCGATGTGGTCGCCGTGCCGGTGGGTCGTGACGATCGACACGACTCCGTCGGCCAGCGGGAGCAGCGTCTCCGGTTCGGCCGCGGCGTCGATCAGCAGTGCTCGACCGGTTCGGGTGCAGCGCAGGACGTAGGCGTTGTTGTTCATCGGACCGACGGCGACTTTGGTGATCGTGGCTGTCGACGTCGATCGGGTCAGGGGAGGGCCACCGACCTCGACGTGGCCGAGGTCGTTCGGGTCAACGCTCATAGGGCATGGTCGCACAGCGGAATGACGAGGCGACGCGATGCAGGTGCATGCGAAACTTGGCCCATGACCGACCTACCCGAGTTGATCGCCGCGCGGCTCCGGCCCGCGTTCACCTCCGTCGCCGAGTCCGTGCTCGGCACCAGCGAGGAGATCGACCCGGCCCTGCGACGTTCCGACCACGCGGACTACCAGGCGGATGCCGCGCTCGGACTGGCCAGGGTGCTCAAGCGGGCACCTCGACAGATCGCGGAGCAGGTACTCGCGGCGGCCGATCTGTCCGGGCTGATCAGCTCCGCGGAGATCGCTGGCCCCGGTTTCATCAACCTGACGGTCGATCCGGCGGCGCTGGCCGAGATCGTCACGAGCATGGACGACGATCGTGCGGGAGTCGGGTTCGTCCCCGCCGAGACGGTCGTCGTCGACTACTCCGGCCCGAACGTCGCCAAGGAGATGCACGTCGGGCACCTGCGGTCGACGATCATCGGCGACTCCGTGACCCGCGTGCTGATGTTCCTCGGCCACGACGTCGTGAAGCAGAACCACATCGGCGACTGGGGCACCCAGTTCGGCATGTTGCTCGAGTACCTGTCCGACCAGGGCATCGACGCGCACAGCAGCGACTTCAGGGTGGGTGACCTGAACGACCTGTACCGGCAGGCGAAGGTCGCGTTCGACGAGGTCCCCGGTTTCGCCGATAGGGCGCGCAAGCGGGTCGTCGCCCTGCAGTCGGGCGATCCGACGTCGCTCGCGCTGTGGACGCTGCTGGTCGCCGAGTCCGAGCGGCACTTCGACGACGTCTACGAACGGTTGGGCGTCCTGCTCACCCACCACGACCTCGCGGGGGAGTCCTCCTACAACGACATGCTGCCGGAGGTGGCCGACGAACTCGCCGAGAAGGGTCTCCTCGTGGAGAGCCAGGGGGCGATGTGCGTGTTCCCCGCCGGCTTCACCGGCCGCGAAGGTGGCCCGCTGCCGCTGATCGTCCGGAAGCGCGACGGCGGCTACGACTACGCGACGACCGACCTGGCGGCGATCCGGCATCGGTTCGTCGACCTCGACGCCGACCGGGCGCTCTACGTCGTCGACAACGGCCAGCACCTGCACCTCACGATGGTGTACACCACCGCGCGGGACATCGGGTGGACCCAGAACGACGAGCAGGCGGTCCACCTCGGGTTCGGTCTGGTGCTCGGCGCCGATCACAAGCGCTTCCGCAGCCGGTCGGGAGACTCCGTCCGGCTCGTCGACCTCCTCGACGAAGCGGTCAAGCGGGCCGAGGCGGTCGTGTCCGAACGGAGCCGTGACCTCAGCGAGCAGGAGATGGCCGACGTCGCCCGGGCTGTCGGCATCGGGGCGATCAAGTACGCCGACCTCAGCAACAACCGCAACCGCGACTACGTCCTCGATTTCGACCAGATGCTCGCGATGGACGGCAACACCGGGCCGTACCTGCAGTACGCGCACGCCCGGATCCAGTCGCTGTTCCGTCGCGCCGGTGCGGACGTGGCAGCCGCCTCGGCCAGCGCTCCCATCCTGCTCACCGAACCCGCCGAGCATCGTCTCGCGCTGCGCCTGGGCGAGTTCGAGGGCATCGTCCACCGGGCCGGCCAGGACCTCGAGCTGCACCGGATCGCGGGCTATCTGTACGCGCTCGCGTCGGAGTTCACCGGCTTCTACGAGACCTGCCCGGTGCTCAAGGACACCGACGACGCCACCCGGGCGTCCCGGCTCCGGTTGGCCGGTCTGACGGCGCGGGTTCTGCGAACCGGCCTCGATCTGCTCGGGCTGCAGGCGCCGACCCGCATGTGACCGCCTAACCTTGACGGCATGTGCCGAAGCATCAAGCCCCTGTACAACCTCGCTCCGCCGGCGACCCCGGACGAGGTCGAGTCGGCTGCCGTGCAGTACGTGCGGAAGCTGTCCGGGACGCGCAAGCCCTCGCAGGCGAACCAGGAGGCGTTCGACCTCGCGGTGGCGGACATCACTGCCGCGACCCAGCGCCTGCTGGACGCGCTGGTGACGAACGCACCGCCGCGCGACCGGGCGGCCGAAGCCGCGAAGGCCCGCGCGAGATACCTCGCGCGGGCCTGACGCCGGGCCGCTGCCATGGGCAGCGGACGTCGCGGTGAGTCGGCGACCTACAGGTCGGCGAGCGTGACGATCGTCGCGTCGGCCGCCGACTTGTAGGCACCCAGGATCACCTTGAGGACGTTGATCCCGTCCAGGTGGTTGTGGATCGGTGCCTGCCCGGCGGCGATGCGGTCCGCGAAGTCGCCGACCTCGGCCGGGATCGTCTCCACGGCGTCGAACACGTGCTCCTCGGTCTCTCCGCCGCGCTTGCGGACCCACAGGGTCGTGCCGTCGCTCCACAGCTGACCCTCGTCGCCCACGGCGCTGAACCGCTCGGTGCAGCCGGCGGCCTGGTACGCCCACGACGTGACGATGTGGCCGACCTTCCCGTCGGCGAACCGGACGAGGACCTGCGCCGAGTCCTCGCCGTCCATGAACTCGAGCCGGTGCTTCGACAACATCGCGGCCACCTCGGTCGGCACCTGCCCGGCCAGGAACAGCATCAGGTACGTCGGGTGGTAGCCCGTGTCGATGAGCTCGCCGCCACCGATCTTGGCCTTGTCCGCACGCCAGCCCGCGTTCGCCGGGTCGAAGTTGTTGAAGAAGCTGTCGGTGGTCCGGATCTCGTAGACGTTGCCCAGAGTTCCGTCCTCGATCAGCTCACGCGCCTTGGCGACGGCCGGGAAGTACAGCTGGTTGTGCGCGCACATCAGGGTCACGCCGTTGCTCTCGACGGCCTCGGTGATGGCGTCGGCTTCCGCGACCGTCAGGCACAGCGGCTTCTCGCAGATGATGTGCTTGCCCGCGCGGGCCGCGGCGAGGATCGCCTCGGCGTGCAGGAAGTGCGGGAGGCAGATGTCGACGGCGTCGACGGCCGGGTCCGCGATCAGGTCGTGGTAGTCGCTGTACACCGTGGCGCCGCCGGCTTCCTCGGCGCGGGTCTTCGCGTGGTCGGCGTCGACGTCGGCGACGGCGACCACCTTCACGGCGTCCGGACGGGCCACGTAGCCCTTGACGTGCGGCCGGGTGATGCCGCCGGCCCCGATGAGGCCGATACCAACAGTCATGCGGTGGTGCTCCTTACGGGTGAGGGGAGGTGCGGGGATGCCGGAACGAGTGTGCGGACGTTCGATCACTCGGCGAGCGAGCTGAGCGCGACCGCCTCGCCGCTGCGGGCGGAGATCGTCGCGGCCTCCATCAGGCGGGTCAGATCGAGGCCGACGGCCACGTTGTCGTCCGCCTTCGTGCCGTTCTGGATGTGGGCGATCCACTGCTGGTACGCCAACGGCAGCGGGTCGCCGACCGGGACCTCGACGAACGCTTCGTCGCCTTCGGCCCGAACCAGCAGCTTCGGCTCGGGCGTGCCGTACAGCAGCGACCCGTCGGTGCCGTGGAGTTCGATCGTGAACGGCGACATGCGGTTCACGAAACCCGCCTCGACGATGCCGAACGCGCCGCTCTCGTACTTCAGGACGACGACGGCGTTGTCCTCGACGGCGCGACCCGTCACGAAACCGAAGGTCGAGGTCACCGACTCGGGCAGGCCACCGAGGAAGATCCGGTTCAGGTACATGGGGTGGCAGCCGAAGTCGATCATGGCGCCACCACCGGTGGCCTCGGGGTCGTAGAAGTGGGCCGGGAGCCAGTCGTTGATCGAGCCGCTGTGCGAGACGCGCACTCGGGCCTCGGTGAGCTCGCCGAGCCGCCCGGAGTCGATCACGGACTTGATCGCCTGCGTGTAGCCCTCGTAGAGCCGCGGCAGCGACAGCGTCAGGACCACGCCGGCCGCGTCGACGGCCGCCTTGATCGCGTTGGCGTCCTTGGTCGTCGTCGCGAGCACCTTCTCGGTGAAGATGTGCTTGCCGGCGTTCGCGGCCTTGATCAGGACCTCGGGGTGGAGGTTGGTCGCGGTGTCGCAGATGACCGCGTCGACGTCGTCGCGGGCGAGCAGTTCGTCCAGGCTCTCGGTGAAGTCGACACCGATCTCGGCGGCCCGGCTGCGCCCGCGCTCGGGGTCGTCATCCCAGGCGCCGACGATCTCGACGTCGGGGTGGGCGTTGGACTGCTTGACGTAGTCGCCGGTGTGGACGTGCCAGAAGCTGAGGATGGCAACGCGGATCATGCGGGGTGGTCTCCCAGGGGTCGGATCGGGTCGAACGGATCGGTTGGCACGGCTGTCGTCGGCGAGGATTGCCGGCCGGGCGAGCCTTCGGCAACGCTATGACGGTGGCCGAGGTGCGTCGCCGGGAGACGGGGGATGAGACGATGCTGGCCGCAGTTGGCCAGGGGGATCGGGGGCTGCGACGGTGGAGTCCGTCCGGGTCGTCACGCCTCCGCTCGTCGGTCCGAGGGTTCTGTCGGTGGGTACGTGCACACTCGGGCTCGGGCTGACTGACGGCTCGACGCGGCACGTGACTACTGCGTTGTGGGGTGACTGCGCTGTGTGTGGATGACTGTGCTGTGGGATGACTGTTGACTGTGATGTCCGGGCTGATGTGATGACTGTGATGACGGGACGGGTAACGGGTGGCTGACCGCCTCATCGTGCGCGGTGCGCGCGAGCACAACCTCAAGGACGTGTCGATCGACCTTCCGCGTGACGCGATGATCGCGTTCACCGGGCTGTCGGGATCCGGCAAGTCCAGCCTGGCCTTCGACACGATCTTCGCGGAAGGACAGCGACGGTACGTCGAGTCACTCTCCGCCTACGCGCGGCAGTTCCTGGGCCAGATGGACAAGCCCGACGTCGACTTCATCGAAGGTCTCTCACCGGCCGTCTCGATCGACCAGAAGTCGACCTCGCGCAACCCGCGATCGACCGTCGGGACGATCACCGAGGTCTACGACTACCTCCGGCTGCTCTACGCGCGGGCCGGCATCCCGCACTGCCCGGTCTGCGGTGAGGAGATCTCCCGGCAGAGCCCGCAGCAGATCGTGGACCGCGTGCTCGAGCTCGAGGACGGCATCCGGTTCCAGGTCCTCGCCCCGATCGTCCGGGCACGCAAGGGCGAGTTCGTCGACCTGTTCCGCCAGTTGGTCGGCCAGGGCTTCTCGCGAGCCCGGGTGGACGGCGAGACGTATGCGCTGACGGAGGTGCCGGTACTCGACAAGCAGCGCAAGCACACGATCGACGTGGTCGTCGACCGGCTGGCCGTCAAGCCCTCGTCGAAGCGACGGCTCACCGACTCGATCGAGACCGCCCTGAACCTGGCCAGCGGGCTCGTGACCCTCGACTTCGTCGACCTGCCGCCCAGGGACGCGCACCGGGAGCGCAAGTTCTCGGAGAAGCTGGCCTGCCCGAACGACCACCCGATCCCGGCCGACGACCTCGAACCGCGGTCGTTCTCGTTCAACTCCCCGTTCGGTGCCTGCCCCGACTGCACCGGGCTCGGGACCAGGCTCGAGGTCGACCCCGAACTCGTCGTACCCGACCCGGGGGCCTCGCTCGACGAGGGCGCACTGGCGCCATGGTCGGGTGCCCACGTCTCCCAGTACTTCGACCGGCTCATCACGGCACTGGCCGACGCGCTGACGTTCCGGACGGACGTGCCGTGGGAGGCGCTGCCGCAGCGTGCGCAGGACGCGCTCCTGAACGGTCACGACACCCAGGTGCACGTGCAGTGGAAGAACCGGTACGGGCGGCAGCGCTCGTACTACTCCGACTTCGAGGGCGTGCTGCCGTACGTGCACCGTCGGCACGCGGAGGCCGACTCCGACACCTCGCGTGAGCGGTACGAGGGCTTCATGCGGGAGGTGCCGTGCCCGACCTGCGGGGGAGCCCGGCTCAAGCCGATGACCCTGGCCGTCACCCTGAGCGGCAAGAACATCGCCGAAGTCGCCTCGCTGTCGATCCGCGAGGCCGCGGCATGGCTCGGGGTGCTGACCCTGAACGCGCGGCAGGCTCAGATCGCCGAGCGCGTGCTCAAGGAGATCAACGAGCGCCTGCAGTTCCTGCTCGACGTCGGCCTGGACTACCTCAGCCTCTCGAGGGCGTCGGGAAGCCTGTCCGGCGGTGAGGCCCAGCGCATCCGACTGGCCACCCAGATCGGGTCCGGCCTGGTCGGCGTGCTGTACGTCCTCGACGAACCGAGCATCGGGCTGCACCAGCGCGACAACCACCGGCTCATCGAGACGTTGATCCGGCTTCGCGACCTCGGTAACACCCTCATCGTCGTCGAACACGACGAGGACACGATCAAGGCGAGCGACTGGGTCGTCGACATCGGGCCGGGCGCAGGCGAGCACGGTGGGCACGTCGTCCACTCGGGGTCGTTGGCGGGCCTGCTCAAGAACAAGAAGTCGCTGACGGGTGCCTACCTCTCCGGGCGACGCCAGATCGACCTGCCGCTGGTCCGCCGGCCGCGCACGCCAGGTCGTGAGGTCACCGTGCACGGGGCGCGCGAACACAACCTGCGCGACGTGACGGTGTCGTTCCCGCTCGGCTGTTTCATCGCCGTCACCGGGGTCTCGGGGTCGGGTAAGTCGACACTGGTGAACGACATCCTCTATGCCGGGCTGGCGAAACACATCTACAACGCCCGCACCGTGCCCGGCCGGCACCGCCGGATCACCGGGGCGGACCAGGTCGACAAGGTGATCCACGTCGACCAGTCGCCGATCGGTCGCACCCCACGGTCGAACGCCGCCACCTACACGGGCGTGTTCGACCATGTGCGCCGACTGTTCGCGGAGACGCCGGAGGCGAAGGTCCGTGGCTACCAGCCCGGTCGCTTCTCGTTCAACGTCAAGGGCGGCCGCTGCGAGAACTGCTCGGGCGACGGCACGATCAAGATCGAGATGAACTTCCTGCCCGACGTCTACGTGCCGTGCGAGGTCTGCCACGGCGCGCGGTACAACCGGGAGACTCTCGAGGTCCACTTCAAGGGCAAGACGATCGCCGAGGTGCTCGACATGCCGATCGAGGAGGGCCTCGGCTTCTTCGAGGCGATCCCCGGGATCAGCCGGCACCTGCAGACCCTGGTCGACGTCGGGCTGGGGTACGTGCGGCTCGGGCAGCCGGCACCGACGCTCTCGGGTGGCGAGGCCCAGCGGGTGAAGCTGGCGTCCGAGCTGCAGCGCAGGTCGACCGGCCGGACCCTGTACGTGCTCGACGAGCCGACGACCGGCCTCCACTTCGAGGACATCAACAAGCTGCTGGGCGTCCTGGGGCGACTCGTCGACGCGGGCAACACGGTGGTGGTGATCGAGCACAACCTGGACGTCATCAAGACGGCCGACTGGCTCATCGACCTCGGGCCCGAAGGTGGATCCGGTGGCGGGCTGGTGCTGTCGGAGGGCACGCCCGAGAAGGTGGCCGCCGATCCGGCCAGCTTCACCGGATCGTTCCTGGCCCCGTTGCTCGGCGACCGGGTGGGGGAGGACCTCACCGGGTCCGCGGACATGGTGCCGGTGCCACCGCCGCTGCGCGCGTCGGCGGCGCGCCGGCTCGAGGCGGAATCGCGGCGCGACGACAGGTCGGCTGCCGAATCGGCGGCCGACGGGACGAAGCCTGCGGCGAAGAAGACGACCGCCAGGAAGAGCCCAGCCAAGAAGACCCCAGCCAAGAAGGTTGCGGTGAAGAAGGCGGTCGCGAAGAAGGCGGTCGCGAAGAAGGCCACGGCCACGAACGGCGCAGTGGCGGGCACGGCGACGAACAAGGTGGCTGCGGCGTCGGCCAACGGGACCAGCCTGTCGAAGGCGGCGTTGAGGCGCGCTCGGGCGTCGTAGCACCGCAGGTATCACGATCGGGCCGGGTGCGCTCCTGCACCCGACGCCGCGGTACGTGCGGCGCGCTCGGGAGCTGCCGTGGACCACCTCCGCAAGCCGTTGTTGTTCGCCGCGCTCGTCGTGACCGCGCTCGTCCTGCTGCTGTGTCTCGGGTCGGGCCTGCTGGCCAAGACGGCGCCCTTCGCGGATCGCGTCTCGGGGGCCCTGGACGACCCGTCGGTGAGCAAGACGCTGGCGGACAACGACATCGACCGCGGCGACGCGCAGGACCAGCTCGACAACATCTCCGGCGAGACCGATCCGCCGGGACTCGGGATCAAGTACCTCGCACTGCCGGCCGGCCTGCTCCTGGTCGTGATGGTGCAGATCTCGCTGCCGATGCTCATCGGGCACCGTGCGACCGGGACCATCCAAGGCGTCATCAGCATCGTCGCCGGACTGGTGGGCCTCATCGTCGGGATCATCATCGCGATCATCGCGTTCGCGATGCTGCTGCTGCGCGTCTCGCTCTTCCTCGCTGTGCCCTTCGGGACGATGGCGTATCTGGCGATCTACGGGTTCTTCCCGGTCGGCAAGGCGGCCACGATCCTTACGCTCGTGATGATCGGCCTCATCGTCACCACGGTCCTGCTCGTCCTGGCCCAGCAGCGGTTCCTGCAGAACAAGAGTCTGGTCCTCCTGATCGCCACGTGCCTGCTGCTCGCGTTCGTGACGATGTTCCTGCAAGGATTCGTGCCCGGCATCCTGGCCAGCATCACGGATGCGCTAGCGGCGCTCATCACGGCCATCGTCGGGATCATCTGGGCGCTCGTGATGCTCATCGGCGGCATCGTCGCGGCCATCAGGGCCGTCCAGCTCGTGGCCCAGGTCGAGGCGCCGGACCGCCAGCGCACGTAGCCGGGCAGCCCCATAGGCCCGGCAGCCGTGAACGCCCGCGTCGTCAACGCGGGCATACAGCCGTTCCCAGGCCACGGAGTGGGCGTGTTGTGACGGGACATGCCGTGCAGACGTGGCTGAGCGACCAGTCGATGGTCGATCCGCGGTCGCGAGGCACGGTTGTCAGGCGGATGGTGCGGTGGGGCGCACGGTTCGCCTGACGCCCAGGTCGAGCCACGAGAACGCAGAGTCGGTAGCACCGGGGGTGCGTCGGTATCACCTTCGACGGTGGTCCCCGCGCACTCGGCGTGCTACCCCGGCGCTGCCGCCGAGGCCGGCCGGCGCACCGTCGCTACTGCCGCGGGACGAACCTGAGGTCCGGCTTGGGCGCCGGCGAGCTTCCGGCTGACGAGGGATGGTGCGCGTGCGCCCAGGCCTGCCCGACGGCCATGAACGCGGCCGTGGCAGCGGCGTCTGCTGTCGTGGCCTCTGGCGTACCCAAGCCGAACCGCGTGCTGGTCGGCCCGTAGCCGTCGATGAAGTCGCGGAAGCCGTGCTCGTACTTGGCGTTGAGTGAGGTGAGCATGTCGTCCGCGCCTGCCATCGCCACCCGATAGCGGATCCAGCGGTGCAGGTCGAAGTCGAACGAGTCGAACAGGTGAGCAGCATCGGCACCCCGGTTCGCGAGCCCGTTGATCGTGTCGGGCGTCATCCGCAGGTTCATGCCGCCCTCACCGGGTCCCTGGCCGACGGTGGCGATCCGGTCGCGGTAGCCCGGCATGGTGATCTGGCTGTTGTCGACCCAGTTCTGCATCGTCGTCAGGATGGAGTGCCCGAAGCTCACCATCCCGTCGATGGGAACCGAGACGGGGTCACCGCTGCGGCCCTGATCGGGCGGCTTCCACACGGAGTGGCCGACGTCCGGATCGATCGCGCCGAGGTTGATCCCGAACGTCGGCCGGGTCGGGAACGGCGAGTCGAAGAAGTGCATGGGGAAGTTGCTGGAGATGCCTCCGTCGGAGAACCAGACGGGGATGAGCGTTCGCTTCCCGAACGCGCGGGCCCAGTCGACGCCGAACAGCGGGACCGCACTGATCAGGCCGGGGAAGCTCAGCGAGATGCGTGCGGCGACCACGACGGGCATGTCCCAGGCGGCCGGGAGGTGGTGCACACGCTCGTGGTGAGTCGGGCATCGCATGTCGATCGTGGACGAACGCCCGTCGTCCGCGGCGTCGGCGAGGTCGGCCGCGGGTGCACTCGCGGCGATCATGTGGCCGACGACCGCGTCCGGGAAGTACTCGCGCAGGTGGTCGGGACAGAAGTAGAAGCCGTCGCCGGAGAAGGGGAATCGGTACGGTCGCTGGAACGTGAGGTTGGTCGTCATCACGACGAGGTCCACCTCGCGCGCGGCCGCCGCCGCTGCCCGTTGGCGAGCGACCTCGACCGGGTCGGCCGAGCCGTCGATGGCCGTCTCGAGCTCCACGGCGGTGGCACCCCACAGATCTCCGAACGTGAGCGGCCCCGGACCGTTCGAGCCGGCCAGGGCGTCGAACGTGTTCGTCATCCAGTCGGTCAGCGGCAACGCGTGGACGGATGGATCCTGCTGATGTCCGTTGCACAGCCCGTACCCGTTGTCGGCCATGCCGCGGAGCGTGCGCTTGACCACCATGACCGTGGCGGCGACCAGCGCCAGCGCCGTCGCAGCGGGGATCCAGATCAGGGCGGCGACCAGCCAGCCCAACCAGCGCAGGCCGCCGCTGCCCGAGGTCAGGACGACGATCGCGAACGGGATCAGCAGGAGCGCGGCCAGCACCGCGGCGAACGCGCCCGGCGCTTCGGAGACGACCGACGTCAGGCTGACGCGAAGCTTGTGCCGCCAGCTCTGCTCGACGGCCAGCCAGGCCGAGAGGATCGAGAAGGCGCGCTTCGTGTGCCGGCCGGGTTGGAAGAGCCCTTCGAGGCCGGTTCCCAGCTCGTCGGGTAGTGCCGCCAACCGGACGAAGCCGCCGGTCGCACGTCCATGCTCGGCCGCGGCTGCCGCAGCGGCGGCAATGGCGCCGGCGGACGCACCGCCGACAGAGCGGAAGCGGTGGGTGACGGCGAGGGTGCATGCGGCCTTCGGATAGACGATGCCGGAGCTGATCCCGCCCTTCATGATCAGGTCACACTCGCCGGCTGGTCTGGCTGGGTACGTCGCCGGGTCACGCAGATCCAGATCGGCCATCGACGTCTCCTCACGGGCGCAGCGACATGCCGACCACCGCGGATCGACAGCTGGATGAGGCGTGGCTGCGCGACCTGATACGGCGGGGCACCCTTTCCCGTCACCGGGATCGCAGCCGCCGATGGTGTGACTGACAGAGTGTCGTCATCGCCTTCTGCTCTGGAGGAAGCATGTCGAGCTTGATCGCGGCTGTGAAGCTTGACCGCACCACCGTTTGCCTGCCGATCGCGGACCGCTCCGTGTCCAACGCGCCCCGCGGACTGTAAAGATGGCGGTCATCGACGACGTTCGCGCGCTGGGCGCAGAGTTGGAGCGCTCTTACGCCGTCTACGTGCGCGAGCGGTTGAAGTACCGCGTCGGTCAGCTGGTCTACGTGGCGTTCTCGCTCGACGAGAGCGTGATGGGGTGCGCCTTCCCGAAGGAGGAGCGGGCAGCACTTGTCGCCGGTGATCCACGCAAGTTCCAGATGCCTTCGGAATCAGACCTGCGCTTCAACTGGGTCCACGCCGATCTTGCGGCCCTGGATCCGACCGAGGCCCGCGAGCTCGTTGTCGATGCCTGGCGCATGGTCGTCCCAGCGAAGGTCTCCCGCGCCTACGACCTCGCGCATCCCGCTGGCCAGGACTGACGACTGACGAGCGCCACGGCCTGTCGGTCGGGGAGACTGGGCTCTGCGCTCAACCGGGCTTGTGCCTGCTCGACGGTCATCCCTCGGCTGGTGACGAGCGCCCAATCTGTGTCTCGACGGGCACGTCGACCACGACGATCGCGTCGAATCGCGATCCTGGCCCGGCCCACCCGATCTCTACGAGCCACGTGGTCGACCCGGTCAGGCGCGTTCGCTCCTGCGGGCGGCGCGGGAGTTCGACCGGCGTCGGCGGCGGCCCTTGGCCGGCACCGCGCCGAAACGGCTGGTCTGGAGGGCAGCCAGGTATTCGGCCTGGGTCCCGGGAGAGTGAAAGGACATGTTCATGCTCATTAGGGGTGACTCCATCGAGATCGTTCACAGAAGAAAGTTCATTGGGGTTGTGCACGGCCAGTCCCCATCGACTCGCCACATCACGAAACGGTAACGGAGAAACCGTGACGAATGTTCCGCTTCCGGCAGCCCTTGTGTGAACACCTCATGTCGGACATCTCCGGCTCCGCCCGGCTACCGTGGCGAGGGCATGGCGTTGACACCGGAAAGCAGGAGGAAGCGATGCCGACCTACCGCTACACGCTGAACGATCAGGGACTCGCCATGCGCGCCGTCGCATTGGTGCACGCGGAAGGCCTGGACTGCTCGATCGACCACGGCGCCGCGCGGCCCACGCTGGTCATCCAGAGCGAGCTGTCGTCGGCCCAGGTCGACGAACGGGTCCGGGTGGTGGCACCTCTCGCCGTTCGCGTATCGGTCGAATAGCTCTCGGCGAGGGCATCCGCATACGTCATCATCGCGTTACCCTGCGTGAAACCGATGAACGGGAGTGCGGATGAAGGCGTCGACGGTGCCCCTGACCGAACCCGAGCGTGCGTTGGTGGCCGAGACGCAGCGAACGGCCATGCTGGCGCTGGACGAGGATGCGCTCGTCGATCTCCACGACCGCATCAGGCGTGCGCGAACGAAGTACGTGAAGCTGTATCGACGACAGGCGAGCGCCCGGGTCGAGGCGCGTGGTGGCCGTGGCATCGCCCGCCCGGAGAACGCGCGGAACTCCGCGAAGGCCGAGGTGTTCGAGGACGCGCTGGCCCGGGTGAGCCGTCGGCTCGCGGTGGCCGCGCGCGACAGCGCAGCCGCGTTGAAGGCCGAACGCCTCGCCGCGGCGAGAGGTTCGGGCGGTTCCGGCCCGGACGACAAGCCGGCGACCGGCCGGCCCGCACCCACCCCGCCGGTGATCCGGACCGCGAAGGCACCGGCCAGGAAGAAGCGCGAGGCGTCGACGCTGGCCGCCGGAGCTCGGCGGCAGGCCAAACGGGACAACAGCTGAGGTTCGGGCTCCGGCCGGCGCATGACCCGGGGCGAGCGACCTGCTCGGCCACCCAGGCATCCAGGTCGGAGCCGGGGTAGCCGAAGTACGCCGCCGATTCTCGACCGGTCGCCAATCCGTCGACCGTGCAGAACATGTCGGCGCAGAGTGTTCGCATCTCACGCCCTCCGTTCGGGCTCGGTGTTTCGGGCTGCGTGTTTTCGGGTTCGTCGTTCCGGCTTACCCGGGGTCCGACTCGACGGTCGACCCGGACTCATCGGTCGGCCGGCCGATACGCCTGACCGATCAGCTGAGCGGGTGCTCAGTGCTTGCGGACGACGTGCTCGGATGCGCCGCGCTTCCACACGGTGATGTCGAGATGCGGCTGGTCGACCGCCACCGATGCGGCGCCGGTCAGGTCGGTGCGGAAGAGGTGGTCGAAGGTCTGGCCCCGGAGGTCGAAGCCGGTCTCGTCGTAGAGCGCCGCCGCGTATCGCTGGTGGAGTTCGGCGTCCTGGACGTCCTCGACGACGCCCCACACTTTCGCGTCGCCTTCGGAGACGGCGGCATCGACAGTCGCGGTGTGCAGGGTGAAGCGGGGATCGCGGACGAGGTCCCGGAACTTCGCCGTCCCCGGCATGCCGCCGATCCAGAGTTCGCCCTCGAAGAACCGCGGTTCCACCGGACTGATGCGCGGGAACCCGTCCGGACGGAGGGTCCCGAGCATGCACAGGTTGCCGGTGGCGCGGTGGCGACGCGCGAAGACCTCGGCGATGCGCGGTGCGAGGACGGTGAACTCATCCCAGCTGGACATCCCCGCACCTTAGGGCGATCGGTGCCTGCCGGCAACGCACTCGGCTCGGCTCAATCGGCCTTGCCGAGCACGCTGAACTGACACGGTGCCGTCGTCGGGCACAGCAGCGAGATGACCGTTCGTTCGTCGTAGACGCGCAGGATGTGACCGGCTGGGCAGGCGAGTTCGGACCCCTTGCTCACGGTCGCGGGATAGTCGGTTCCGACCATCCGCACCTGCGAACCGGGTGTCGCGCACAGGGTCACCGCGCCCACTTTGCTCGGCAGCGACACCGAGCACACGCCGCCGGCCGCGACCGTGAGGACTCCCGGCTGGCCGTTCGCGCACGGCGAGTTGGCGAAGTCGGACGCCCGGGCGTCCCGCTTGCCGGCGAGCCCCGACAGGTTCTCGACGAGGCTCGACTTCGTGGACGCGTCGCCCTGGCTCCGATGGTGATCGACCGCGAGGACGCCGCCGACCGCGACCAGGACGGCGACGACGCCGATCACGATCACCTTGCCCACGCTCACGCCGGGCTCCCCGGGTGATCGCCCGGTTCGTCCGCCACGAGCGCCGCGGCGGCGGGGGACGGGGCGGCGTCAGGCGGTTCGGGTGGCACGGGTGACGGTGGAACGGTTGCGGACGGCTCCGCTGTGGCGACCACAGACGGTACGGGTGCGCCGGCCTGCGAGGTCGCGTCCGAACCGGGAGTCGGCTGGGACTGCGGTGCCGGACCAGTAACGGCGGCGCCACCGGTGTCGGTGTCGGTGTCGGTGTCGGTGGAGCCTGGTTGATCAGGACCCGCGGCGCCACTCGTCGCCGGCTGACCGGTGCTCGCTGATGCGAGCGTCACAGTCGCGGTGACGAACGCCGGCTTCTCGTGCTCCACCAGCCGTTGGACGAGATCGAGCAACCCGGCCGCGGCTGCCGGGACGACGACGTCGACGTGGAAGGGCAGGACACCCCCGGAAGCGTTTCTCCGGGCGTCGTCGACGGTGATGTCGCCGCGGCCGGTGGCGATCAGCAGGGTCTCGCGCAGGCCGTCCAGGGTGCCGCGGCGCCGGGCCCGGGCGGCCGACGTGGCGACCAGTTGACGAAGCCTGCCGACACCCGCCTCGAACTCGACTCCGTCGGGAACGACGTCGTCGAGGCCGACCCAGGTGGCCAGGAACGGCACGAAGTCATCGGGGGTGGTCTGCGGATCGAGGATCGACGGCAGGCCACGTAGCGCGGTCTCGGCCGGCGAATGCATGGCCTCCATGACGTCCAGCAACGCGCCCAGCGGCGAGCCGGGCTGCGCGCCGCGGCGGACGACCTCCGGCAGCAGCAGCGCCGCCCGGTCAGCGCGCATCCTCGGTCACCACCTCGAGTTGGTGGTCCCCAGCGGCGAACAGCCACGCCGGCGGGAGCGTGATCCGCTCGGTGAAGACCTTCTCCGACGCCGGCTGCCAGGTCGCGACGTCCGCGCTGCTCCGGACTCCGGCCGGACCGCCGGCGAGGACGAACGGGTCACCGGAGACGGCGATCGCGGTGACGGGCTCGAACCGTCCCGGGTCGCGCAGTGGCAGCCCGCAGTCCACTGGTGGTGTGCGCCACCTGCCCTGATCGGTGGTCGGGTCGCAGACCGCCACTCCGGCGCGGGAGGTCGCCGCGATGATGGACTCGCCGATCGACCCGAGTCCGCGGCAACTGCCGCCGCTCCAGTCGCCGCCGGCCAGGACCCAGCCCTGCGGATCGGGTTGCGGGCCGCGCAGTTCCAGGCGCACGACGCCGTAGCCAGGATCGTCGCCGGTGGCGTAGCAGCCGGCGAGCAGGAACCGTCGGGGGCCGATCTCCTGTACCTGCAGGATCCGGACGTCGGTGCCGGCCAGTCCGGTGTCCTGGAACGTGCCCGCACGTCCGTCCTGGAAGGAGATGTAGACCCCACCGAGTTCCTGCGCGGCGGCCGCGACCCGGAGCTGACCGCCGTCGTCGCGGAAGGCCTCGACCGCATAGAAGGGTTTCGCCGGCGCCGTGGCGTCGACGAGCACGGGCAGCGGAACCGAACCCGTCTCGAGGGTGATCGTCAGCAGCCCACGATCCGAGGCCAGGAAGACGATCGGGTCCCGGTCGGGCGTCAGGCTGGCATCCTCGACGTGGAAGTCGAGCTCGGCGAGGACGTTCCAGGACTCGCCGAAGTCGCTCGAGAACCGCAGCCTGCTGCTGTCGGTCTCCCCGAGCCGGCCGACCGCGAGGAGCAGTCCGGGGACCGGCCCGCAGGCGACGATCCGCTCGATCGTCTCGCCCTCGAAGTCGGCCAGCAGCTCCCAGCCCTTGGCGTCGTCGCTGCTGCGGAAGATCCGCGATCCCGAAGCTGCGAACCACATCGAGGCCTGGTTGGGATCGCGCAGCAGCACGTTGATCGACGTGGGCACCTCCTCGGTGACCAGCCGCACCTGCTCGGCATAACGCACACCGCGTTCGGACAGCAGCACGTCGTAGACCGCGGAGCTGCGCAGCGCCTGACCGAACGGCCATCCGCCGCCGGTGGGGCCGGGTACCGGGCAGACCGCCTCGGCGAGCCGCGTCAACAGGCGCTCCCTGATGGCGTCCCGGTCCTCGGCGACGTGGACGACGACGGTGGCCTCGACGTGGAACGTCTTGATGCCCGCATAGCCGACCCGGGTCCGCGTCCCGACCGCCTGTCGAGCGGCGAGCGCGTCCTGGACGGTCTGGATGGTCTCGGGCGACTGGTGGGCGCGGATCTCGGCAGCGTCGGCCCGCCGCGGGTCGTCGGTCCCGAGCGTGGGCACGAGGAGAAGTGACACCTCACCCGGCGTGGCGCCCGCCCACAGGGACCCGGATGCCATGGCGCGTGCCCGCGACACGCCGCCGCTGGCCGAGCAGGCGAGCAGCTCGTAGTCGCGTGCCGTGACGACGCGATCGAGTGAGCTGAGCGACGCCGGTCCACGCACCAACGCGTTGTCGAGGCTCTCGGCGGCTCGTCCGCCGCTGGCCGCCTGGGCGTTGGTCACCTTGAGTCCGGGTGCGCCGGGTACCGGGTCCTTCAAGGCGGTCAGGGTGTTCGCGGTGACGTTGCCGTCCGCGCCGCCCCCGTGTCGGTACCAGGCGCGGATCTGCCGACCCGAGGCCGGCACCTCCGCCAGGAGCTCCGCGGCGGCACCGAGTTCGCCCGCGGAGGTGGTGGGGTCGGGTCGCCGGATCGCCGGAGCGAACAGGATCGTCCCCTCGGCCCGATCGGCCACGAACACGTGCCGTTCGCCGGAGGTATCGGCTTCGTGGACGCCGAAGTGATCGACCTGGTTCCACAGCCGGAACCACCGTCCCGCGACCTGGGTCGTCGGGGCGCGGTCCTCGAGTTCGGACGTCTCGGCCTCGACCCCGATGACCAGACCGCGATGGTCGATCGCGTCGAGCGCGATCGGTGGACGACCCACTTTCACCTGCTGGGACGGCAGTCCGGTGCCCGTCCCGATGAGCTCGGCTTCGATGAGCTCGCCCGCAATGGCCACAGCGGTGGCCTCGGTGCTGCCCGCGGCGATGATGGCGTCTGCCACCGTGCTGAACGTCGGTGCGTCGTTCCCCGCGCCCGCGCTCACTCTCGTCCCCAGCGGGATCCGGACGTCGGCTGCGGCCGGCGCAGAGAGCGTGAAGGTCAGCTCGGCGGCGGCGCACGACGGCGGTTGGAGCCGCACGCCGACGAGGTTCAGGAACTGCAGGAACGCCTTCTCCGGCAGGCGGTTCAGCCGGTAGAGCATCGTTTCGGTGAGGTAGGCGAACAGTTCGAGGAGGGTGATGCCAGGGTCGCTGGGACTCAGGTCTGTCCAGTCCGGGCAGCGCGCAGGGATCATCGCCTTCGCCTGCGCCAACAACGTCGCGAAGTCGCGGTCGTCGAGGTCGGGGACGGGCAGGGGCATCGCGGGCTCCTCGGGGCGGGCCGGCACTCAGACCGGTTCGGGGTGCTGGACGTGCGGGTGGCGGTGGGTGGATGGGCAGGTGCGGCGAGCCGTGTCAGTCAGCTCCCCTCGAGATCGAGCGCGACGGTCAGCGTGTCCGGATTGCCTCCCGCCAGGGGCGCGTAGGCGAGGGTGATGTCGAGCCGACCCGGATCTTCGGCCGACGGTCCGGCGTCGAGGGCGAGGATGCGGATCTTCGGCGCGTAGCGCTCGATCGCCCTCCGGACGTAGTGGATGGCGAGGCCCGCGGTGGTCTCGTCGTTCGGTGAGAACGTCAGGAGCAGGAGTTCACAGCCGTAGTCCGGTCGCTGGACGCGCTCACCCGGAACGGTCGAGATCAGGAGCAGCAGTTGCTGACGCAGCGTCTCGTTGCCGGTGAGCAGCTCCAAGCGGCCGGTCGGGGTCACCCCGAAACCGGGCATCCGGCCGGCGTCGAGGTCGGGATGGGAGAACCGGAAGCCGGCCAGCGGACGGATGACACCGCGTCCCGCCACCCGAGCCGTCGCGGGCCGTTGCACGACGGTGCCCTGGCCGCCGACCCCCGCATTCACGCTCATGCGTCCTTCTCTCCGACGAGGTCCTGGCCCGGCTTCTGCACGTTGTAGGTCACCGACCCGGGTGGCGTCCCGTCGGTGAGTCCGGACAGGTCGGCCCGGATCACCTGGGCACCGTTGATCCGCACGAAGCCCGACTTGCCGTGCAGTACCGGGAGCGTGGTCATGCAGCGTTTGATACCCACGCCGATGTTCGGGCAGTTGTCGATCGACTGGCCCTGCGGATCGGGATCGACCAGCACGAACCTGCCCTCGACCGACACCAGGTTCTGGCTGGCGGGCACGCTCGCATGCCCGAGCCGGTGCGCGCACCTGACGTCGACGTCCTCGGTGAGCCACCACCAGCTCCCCTTCGTGCCCTCCGCGCGCGAGGGTGGGGTGACCTCGTCGGGTGTCGGTGATGAGGAGTCGGGCATCGCTCAGGCCTGTTCCAGGTCGATGCTCGCCGCGCGCAACCGCATGGCGTGCCCGGGCGCCTCGAGGGTGAGTTCGCCGGCGGAGTGCACGACGATGCCGGTCTCGTCGATCCGGACGGTGCTGCCGGCCTGGTTCTCGATCATCACGCCGTCGGTGTCCCGGTTGAGGACGAATCGCTGGCCGTCAGGCGTGCGCATCCCGTACCGCCGCACGCCGTCGCCACCGTCGCCGACGCCGACGCCGTCGGCCGGAGCACGGTCACCATGCAGGCCACCGAGCACGATTCCCGCGGTGGGGTTGCCCGGAGCATGCGTGAGGAGGACGAGGTCACCGACGTCCGGTTGGCAGTCGAGTCCCTTGTCGGGACCGGCGCCCAGGGCGAGGACGGGCAGCCAGTCGGTCTCCGCGTCGGCGTAGGCGGACAGCGTGACCCGGACCCGACCGCTGTGATCGGGATCGTCGACGTCGACCACGCTCCCGAGAGTGACCGACGGGGTCTCCTCGGCCCGGCCGGGCGACGGGGTCGTCGGCGGTGCGGAACTCAGCACGCTGACGAAACCGCTGGCGTCGTCGACCAGGTGGTCGACGGTGGTGAGGACATGTGGTGCCGAGGTACGTGAGCCCTCCGGCAGCCCGGGTACGCCGTTGGTGGCGATGGCGACCCGCGTGCCGGGCCGAAGGTCGGGGTCGCCGATCGCCACGGCAGCGAGGACGCCGGCCGCCGCGGCCTCGAGGCCGATCGTCAGCTCGGCGAGAGCATCGGCCTCGGCGCTGCCGGTCAGAGCCGATCCGGCCAGTGCCCGCGTGCGACCGTCGGACGCCGAGTCGGCCCGGCTGCGGGCCGACCCCTCCACCGCGGTCCCGGTCAACAGGTCCCACCCGGCGACGGTGACGGACTCGGTGGCGGTGACGGCCGAGCGGGTGACGCTGGCTTCCAGGAGGTCGCCGCCCCAGGTCAGCTCGCGCGGCGAGCCGTCGTCGCCGACCGCCATCGGCATCAGCTCCAGCCGGTCGTCGACGACCTGCCACCACAGTCCGGCCAGGCGGCAGACCGAGTCGAAGAAGGCGAGGTCGGACTCGCCCCGCTGCAACAGGCGTGGCCAGCGCGGTCCGTCGCTGCCCGAATGGACGGACAACCCGGTGTCGGCGAACAACGCCCGGGCGATCGTGGTGACGTCGGTGTCGACGTGGGTGCGGACGCTGCCGCTGGCGCGCAGCCGGTGGGCGACGTCGTGGGCGCGGATGCGCAGTCGGTGGACGCCGTCGGCGGCGAACCTGTCCTCGATCGCGACGACGCCACCGGCGAACATGACCGTCTCGTGGCCCGCGACCCGTACCTCCAGCTCGGCGCCCAGGTCGAACCGGCCGGCCGACGGCGGGGCGACGAGTTCGAGCTCGCACGCCGTGGGCATGGACAGCTCACGGTGGACGCGGATCGTTCCGAGCGTCCGGGCCAGGTCGTCGTCGAGGTCGCGGCCCGCTACGCGGACCCGCACCTGGGGGATCACGCGGTGGTCGATGGCGGTGAGGGGAGCCGATGTGGTCACGGCGTCACGTCCTCGGGCGGCGGCGGGATGATCAGCTGGGTGCCGGTGGGTGCCCACGGGCCGTCGGCCAGCCCGTTCGCGGCGGCCAGCCAGCGCCACAGCCAGGCGCGACCGCCGTAGGCCTGGGCGGCGAGTGCGTCGAGACGTTCGCCGCCGGCGCCCGGGTCGTCCGTCTCGGCGGTGTCGCCGTCGCCGAGCACGGTGTGCACGCCCTGCGGGTCGGCGGCAGCCGTCTCGGCCGCGGCCGCGAGCTCGTCACCGAGCGGGACGCCCCCGATGGGCGCGTCGACGGCGGTCGGGCGGAGATCCGGGACGCGAACCAGCCTCAGGAAGAGCCACGACCGCGTCGGGGCGCCGCTCGCATCGAACCGTTCGAGCCGCTCGGCGATCGCGTCGATGACGGCGAGGTAGTTGAGCTGACGTCCCCACACCATCCGGACGGCGGCCACCGTGGTCGACATGGACGTCCCGTTCGCCGACGTGGGGTCGCCGCTGGCGAGCCCGGCGGCCGCGACGGCGGCGCCTGCCCCGGCGGACCCGGTGGTCGCGGAGCCCACACCCGGGCCACCGACACCGGCCGGCTGGCCACCGGCCGTGGGTTGGTTCTCGGCCAGGCCCCAGAGGCGGCTGGTGAGCTGGCGGACGTCCGTGACCGGCGTCGGGTCGGTGACGAGCGTGACGTCGAACAGCAATCGCAGTTCGAGCTCCGTCCGGCCGCCCCCGGTGTGCAGCAGCGGCTCGTCGGATCGCCCGAGGCCGGTCAGGGCGCCGGACCCGGCCTGCGGGCGACGCAACCCAGCGGTGCGCGTGAAGGTCAGGTGCTCGGGATTCAGCAGGCAGGGGATCCGCTCCCCGGTCGACTCGACGATGAAGGTCGCGCGTTCCATCAGCGTGCCCGCTGTTCGGCATGCAGGCGATCCGGTGTGCCGCCGGGACCGGTCCCGAGCAGCGCCGACCACGCGAGGGCGACCGGTGCCGCGGGCGCGTCCCGGGCGCTCTCGTCGAGACGCCGCGGCAACACGACAGACGGCGGTTCGCTGTCGACCGGCGGCCAGGCCGCGCGATCGGGGAAGCCGGCGGCGATCGGGGCGTCGAGATCGTCGGCGAACGGGCGGAGCCGCTCGGGTCGGGTGTCGACTGAGCGCGACGCGGTCGTGTCGAGCACCGGCCGGAGACCACGCGGCACCCGCGCCATCGGTACCACGCTGCGGTTCGCGACGGAGCGCTCCACGAGCGGATCGTCGATCGTCTCGAGTGCCGAAGCCGGCGACGGTGGGCCGGACCTCGTCGGGGTCATCGGCCACGACGGGAGATCGGACGGCGACGGCGGTCGCACGGCCGGTGAGTCGACGGCGTCGCGAGCGGCTGCCGTGCGGTGGGCGTGGACGGTCGTATCCACGGACGCCGCGTCGTTGCGGGGGACAGACGTCACTCTGCGCGCTCCCGTGGCCACCGTCGACGTCGATGCGCTGGTGGCCGGCTGCGACGTCGGTCGGAGTCGGGGACGGTCGGCGAAGGAACCGCGCTTCGGCGGGATCGGGGCCGTTCGCTCGGCCACGGTGGCGCTCGAGACGTCGCGATCCTCCGACCGGTCGGTGCCGGCATCGGGCACCACGGCACCCGCCTGTGGAGCCCGTAGCCTCGCCCGTCGCCGTCCGGTCGGCGGGACGCGCGAGGCCGGTGCCGCCGGTCCGTCGACGTCCTGGGCTGGTGCCGGGTCGCCCACCGCATCGTCGGACTCGTCGTCGGGCGCGGCCGGGTCGCTCGGACCCGGCTTCATCGCCGCTGTCGGGGAGGTCGGGGAGGTCGGACTCGGGCGCATCGACCCGACTCCGCCACTCATCCAGACCGGGTCACGCGAGAGGACGTACGCGAGCCACTCGGCGGGTGGACCGTCCGGCTTCGCTCCCGACGTCGCCATCGGGAAACGTGGCACAGCGGTCGCGGGCGCGCTCGGAGGGTCCGAGCGCTCGAGCCGCGCGCCGGTGTCGGGACCCGCCGTCCGCCCGATCGGAGCGAATCTCGGCCCGTCGCTCGTGCCGGCCGGTGTGACGAGCCACGTGACGGGGCGCGTGCCGACCTTCGTCGGCCTGCCCCGTCATCGCGGCCACCAGGATGGCGTGCCAGCGGTCGAGGAGGGCCCGGCGGAACCCGGGCATGGGTCAGACCTCTCGCCCGAGCGACTCGTAGGCGAGCACGATCTCCTCGATCGCCACCTCACGTGCACTGGCCCGTAGGTCGGAGCTGGTCCACCGGCGCGGGAAGGCAGCGATCAGATCCCATTGGATGACCGGCGTGGTCCCGTCGGCACCGAGCAGGATCACCGAGACGTTCGCCCGGTCGACCTGACCGCGGGTGACGGCGACGAACCAGTCCCACATCACCCGTGAGGACGTCACGCCGTAGCGCAGGACCACGTCGTTGTAGCTCGTGTACGTCGGGATCTTGTGCACCACCTGGGCCTGGCCACCCTCGCGGTACTCGGCGATGTTCACGTCGGCGGAGATGCCGCCGCACTCGACGAAGTGGGCGATCGTCTCGCCACCCTTGACGATCTTGAAGTTGCACGCCCGGTAGACGTCCTCGGTCGTGGGAGCGGCGGCTGTCGCCGGTGCCGCCGTCGTCGGTGTCTCAGACACTGCTACTGCCCTCCGTTGCGGTCGATGCGCCGGCGAACTGGCTGACCTTGAAGATGATGAACTCGGCCGGCTTCACACCGGCGAGCCCGACGAGGATGTTGAGCTGTCCGGCGTCGATGGACTCGGGTGTGTTGGTCTCGCGGTCACACTTGACGAAGAACGCCTCCGCCGGCGTGCGGCCGACGAGCGCGCCCTCGCGCCAGAGCAGGGTGAGGAATGCGGACACGTCCCGGCGGACCATCGCCCACAGGGGCTCGTCGTTCGGCTCGAACACGATCCAGCTCGTCCCGCGGGCGATCGAGTCCTCGACCATGCAGAACAGCCTGCGCAGGTTGAGGTATCGCCACTCGGGATCGGCGTCGCGTGCGATCGTGCGAGCCCCCCAGATGCGGATGCCCTGACTCGTGAAGAACCGGATGGCGTTCACCCCGGCGGAGTTCAGCTCCGCCTGTTCGGTCGGCGTGACCCGGTACTGCAGGCCCACGGCACCTCGCACCACCTCGTTGGCCGGGGCCTTGGCGACGCCACGCGTGCTGTCGGTCCGCGCCCAGATGCCGGCGACGTGACCCGACGGGGGCGCGGCGACGAGCTCGCCGGTGTTGAGGTCGGTGACGGTCAACCAGGGGAAGTAGTACGACCCGTAGGGCGAGGACCGCGGCGCGGCACCTTGCGACCGCGTGGACGGTGCCGGCGCCGCCGGGGCGGCGCCGGCGGAGCCGCTGGGTGGAGACCCGGCCGGGCCGCCCGCGCCGGCCGGGTCGTCGTGGTCGTCGGCGGGCGGGTGCGAGCCGCCGCCAGACGAGGATGCGGCCGGGACCGTGCCGACGACGGTGAGCTGCATGACGTCGTCGACCTCTTTCGGGGCGTCGAGGATGGCGACCCGGTCGCGCATCTTCTCGCAGTGCAGGAGCACGGCCTCGTAGGACGCGGGGTCGACGAAGCCCGGCGCGGCGACCATCGCGACGTCGTCGATCTCCTCCAGGGCTGTCAGCCCGGGACGACGCGAGGAACCCGTGAGCGTTCCGCCGGGACCGACGTCGAGGATGTAGCAGCGACTTCCGCCGTTCTGGAAGAAGCCGTTGACCGCCAGCGCGAGCGGCGTGAGCGGGCCCTCGCCGACGAAGAGCCGGGCGAACCTGGTCCAGTCCTCGACGGCCGTGGGCACGCCGACGGGAGCATCGTCGCGGCCGCCCGTTCCGATGAAGGCCGGGACGCTGGTGCCCTGCCGTTCGATCGGGCGGGTGCCGCCGGCGACCTCCTCGACGTACACGCCAGGAGTGCGATAGGTGGGCATGGGTCAGTCCTTCCCAGCGGTGGAGGGGTCGGTAGGGGACGGCTCGGGAGTGGATGGCGGATCGAGGCCGAGATCGACCACGACATGGATGTCGGCGTCCTCGGGTGCGACGAGTCGGCGGACCCGGATGCCCTTGGTGTGCACGTCGAGCGTCGCGGGGAGCGACGCCGGGACGGGCAGGCTCCAGCGACCGTCCGGACCCACCTGCGTCGACGGCCCGTGCGGCACGAGCCGCACCGAGGCGGGGGTGAGCGCGATGCCGTCGACCGAGCGCACGTCGCCGGACAGGACGCGCAGCCGACCGGTGCGCAGGTTGAGCGGATGCAGCACCCGGGCGACCGCGGGACGGTCCACGTGCATCCGTACCCGGCCTGCGATCGCGAAGCTGGGCCGTGGCGACAGGCCGAGGGCGAGCCAGGTCTGATCGGTGGTCGGCGTCAGGTCGACGTCGCGCTCGGCCTGGGTCATCGCGGTCAACGCGAGGGTCGTGACCGCGTGTGCGGCGGCGACGTCGTCGGCGGCGGCGAACACGAGCACCCGCGCCGTGGCCTCCGCGGCGTCGCGTGGCTGCGGTCGCTCCGTCGGCTGGATCGTGTACGGGTGCAGGACGATCGACTCGTCGTCCGGCGCGCTGGTCCGGGCCGCGGCGCCGACCACGGTGGCCCGACCGGTGACGGTGGTGACCCAGCCGGCGACCTCGGTGAGCAGATCGGCGAACGTCAGATCCGGTCCGGAGTCCTGGTCGGCCGGGCCGAACGCCTCGTCACGGGTTGCCGCTGGCATATGCCCACACCTCGAACGGGGTTGCGTAGTAGATCCAGCCGAAGAAGCCGGAGACGGCCGATTCGCTGGGTGGGCACAGATAAGCGGTGGTGCGGCGCTTGGCCGCGTGCAGCGCCAGCCCGACGATGACGGTGAACAGACCCTGGATCAGTGCTGTGCACACGTAGAAGATCGCGAACGCGGGCAGGTAGAACGGGCCGAAGATGCGTGCCTGGAGGAGATGCATGCGTTCGTGCTGGCCGGCGCCGCCGAGATTCACCGGGCCCAGCGTCTGGAGGACGTCGTTGCCGAAACCGGTCGCGCTGCGTGGCGCGTAACTCACCCAGTTCCGGCCCTTGCTCGCGCTGGTGGAGGGGTTGCCGAAGATCAGGTAGACGAGCCCGCCGACCACGGCTCCGAACACGGTGTTCACCAGGCTCCACGTGCAGTCGACGACGAGGCACCACCACCCCATCGGCGTGGTGAGGTCGTAGGCTCCGACGGCGCCGGCGAGGATCGCGTAGGCGACGACCACCGCCGCGATCACCGCGATCACCTCGACCGACGCGGACGGCGTTCCGAGGGCGACGAGGGCGCCGGCACCGATCACGAGGACGGCGGCCACGATGGCGGTGGAGAAGGCACCACCGACTCGTTCGACAAGCGTCATGGACCTTCTCCTTCCGGGAGTGGCTGATCTCGTGGCAGGGCTGGCTGGTCTCGTGCTACTGCTTGCTGAGTCCGCCGAGCTCCTTGGTGAACTTGGTCGACCAGCTGGGGTCGATCGCGATGGCGAAGCAGTTGCTCGGCCGGGTCGGCATCGAGATCCCGACGGGAGATCCCGCAGGGGCGGCACCGCCGCTCGGGCTCTGGCCCACGACGATCGGGTCACAGCTGTTGCCCTGCACCCCGCTGGGAACCGAGACCGGGAGAAGCCCCGTGTCGACCAGCGTCTTGGTCGCCTGCGACGCCGGGACACCCACCACAGACGGGATGGTGACGTTCGGTTGCAGGACCGGGCCGACGAGTTGCGAGGAGGCATCCGCCTCGGAGTCGGCCGCCTTCGAGGAGTCCGTCGCCGGATCGACAGCGAAGGCCTTCTCGGTGACGCGGATGCTCTTGCCCACATCCGCGGCCGTCATCGTGTAGGTGGTGCTCGTCTGGCCCGCGATGTCGGCGCAGGCGGACGGAGACGAGCAGCTCTGCCACTGCAGCGTGGTCGCGGCCGCACCCTTCCACGTGCCCTTCGTGGCGGTCGCGTTCTTGCCCACAGCGGCGGTCGTCACGCTGATGGCCGGTGCGGTCTCGTTCGACGGCTTGTCACTGCGGAGGAAGAACCAGTACACGCCGCCGGCGATCAGGGCCAGCACGACGAGCGCGATCACGAGGAACAGCCAGACCGGCGCGCCCTTCTTCTTCTCCGGCTCGGGAACGGTGAAGCTCACCGTCTGGCCGGTGACGGTCTCGGTGGCATCCTCGGCGGCGACGTCGAGGCGGGCGGTGTAGGCGCCGGCCGGTGTCGTCGGCGGCACCGTCACCTTGACGTCCGCGCTGAGGGTGCCGGCGACCGCGAGGGGCCGCTCTGCCTCACCGACGACGGCGAGCCAGGACTGGTCGGTGGCGCCGATCCCCTTGGGGAGGAGCCGGACCCGGACCGGTCGACCGGTCAGGTTGGAGACCGTGAAGGTCGTGGTCCCGCTGCGGTCGGCAGCGAGGGTCAGTTCGGTCGGTGCGCTGATGGAGAACGGCGCGGGCCCCTCGGCGGTCGGTGTGGACGGACCGAGCGGGCGGTGCTCGGGTGAGGTCATGATCGCAAGGAGCGACCATGTCGTGGGGCTGATACACCCCGGGCGGGGTGAATCGGCGCCCGCGGTCAGCCCAGCGAGAACGTCTTCCCGGCGGCCGCCATCGCCCTCGTCTCGGCCGGCAGCTCGTTGGCCTCGAGCAGCGCGGGCAGCAGCTCCGGCTCGCGGGTCAGCGCGCGGAACACGAGGGCGACCGACACGTCGTGGTCGGGGCGGTGCACCACCGTGATCGGGTCGCCGCTTCGCATCCGACCTGGGGTGACCACCCGCAGGTAGGCACCCGGGATAGCGGCCGCGGTGAACGTCTTCAACCAGCCCCGTTCCGCGATCCAGCCCCGAAACGTCGCGCACGGGATGCGCGGATCCGTCACCTGCACGACGAGCGTGTCACCGACCCGCCAGCGCTCGCCGATCCGGGCGCCGTTGACGTCGAGGTCCACCGTGGTCAGGTTCTCGCCGAAACTGCCGGACGCGAGGTCACGGCCGAGGGTCTGCTGCCAGCGGTCGAGGTCCTCACGGGCGTAGGCGTAGACCGCCTGGTCGTCGCCGCCGTGATGCTCGACGTCGCCGATCACGTCGCCGACCAGCCCGCTGCCGAGGCCGCCGCGCTTCGGTCCGGGTGCGCGCACGTCGACCGGCTCATCGGTCCCGATCTTCTCGATCCCGGTGACCGCGAGTCCCTTGTAGGGATTCGGTCGCGGCCGTGCCAGGTTCACCGACAGCGCGTACGGAGATCCGTCCGGTGAAGCCTCGAAGTCGCCCACCGACCCAACCTAGCCCGGTCGCGACCCGGACCGGTCACGGCCGGAGAGTGGACCAGGCTCTCGCCTGCCGTGGAGATGGGTAAAGTCGACAGGCGTGACCACCACAGCTCCCAGTGCCGATCTCGAGTCCGTCTCGATCCGGCTGCGCAGCGACGACAACGTCGTCCTCACCACCAGCGACCTCGAGCCCGGCCGGTACCGGTTGGGCGACGAGACGATCGAGTTGACGACAGCGGTGCCGCGCGGCCACAAGATCGCGACCCGAGCGATCGCGCAGAACGAACCGGTGCTCAAGTACGGCCAGGTCATCGGTTTCGCGCACGTCCCGATCGCGCCCGGCGAGCACGTCCACACGCAGAACTGCGACTACCGCACCTTCGAGCGATCCGCCGAGGCCGGCGTCGACGCCCGCCCGACGGTGTTCGTCCCCGAGGCCGCACGAGCGACGTTCCAGGGCATCCGACGTCCCGACGGCAAGGTGGCGACCCGCAACTGGATCGGCGTCCTCACCACCGTGAACTGCTCCGCGACCGCGGCCAAGCTGATCGCGGCCGGCCTACGCCCTTACATCGCGGAGAACTACCCGACCGTCGACGGCATCGTCGCGCTCACCCACGGCACCGGCTGCGGCATGGCCGGCCCGGGCAGCGAGGGCTTCGAGATCCTCCGTCGCACGATGACGGGCTACGCGGCGCATCCCAACTTCGCCGGCTTCCTCGTCCTCGGTCTCGGGTGCGAGGTCAACGAGGTCAGCTCCCTGGTCCGGAACTGGGACATCCCCTCCCACAAGCTCGTCCAGGCCATGACCATCCAGGACGCCGGCGGCACCCGCAAGGCCGTCCAGCTCGGCTCCGATGCCCTGCGCGAGATGCTGCCGGAGGTGTCGAAGGTCGAGCGGGAGACCGTCCCCGCCAGTGAGCTCGTGCTCGGGATGGAGTGCGGCGGCTCCGACGGTTACTCCGGCATCACGGCCAACCCCGCGCTCGGCGTCGCCGCCGACACGCTGATCGCGAACGGCGGCACCGCTGCGTTCGGTGAGACTCCCGAGATCTACGGCGCCGAGCACCTGCTGATCCGCCGGGCCGTGAGCCAGGAGGTGGGCGACAAGCTGGCCGCCCGGATCGCGTGGTGGGAGGAGTACACGGCCACGAACAACGGCTCGATGGACAACAACCCGTCGCCGGGCAACAAGGCCGGCGGACTCACGACGATCCTGGAGAAGTCGCTGGGCGCCGCGGCGAAGGGCGGCAGCACGAACCTCGTGGACGTCGTCGAGTACGCGGAGCCGACTGACGGCGAAGGGGCTCATCTTCATGGACACCCCGGGCTACGACCCGGTGAACGCGACCGGCCTGGTGGCCGGTGGCTCGACCGTCCTGTGCTTCACGACCGGCCGAGGCTCGGCGTTCGGCTGCTCACCCACCCCGAGCATCAAGCTGGCCACGAACTCGGACATCTTCCGCCGGATGTCGGACGACATGGACGTCAACTGCGGCACGATCGTCGACGGCACCAAGACGGTCGACGAGGTGGGCGCCGAGGTCTTCGCCAAGATCCTGTCCGTGGCCTCGGGGGAGAAGCCGTTCTCGGAGGAACTCGGGTACGGCCAGGAGGAGTTCGTTCCCTGGCAGCTCGGCGCGGTGATGTAGCGGCCGTTCAGCCCCTTGGCCCGTCAACCTGACAGCCCGAACCGTCGGTTGACGAGCGCCGTCAGTTCGTCGACGGTGCGAGAGCCGTCGACGACGATCGCGTCGTAACCGTGGTCGCGAGCCTGGTCGGCGACGATTGCCGCGAAGGCCGCGTCGCGCTGCATCCACGCCTCGAAGAGATCGGCCGCGTCGGGAGCGTCGGCGAGCAGGTCGAACGCCCAGGTGCGCCGCGCGTAGTGCGCGCGCTGGAAGGTCTCCGACGGCACCAGCCAAACTGCCCGGTCCGCCGGAACGTCGATACCGGCGAGCAGGTCCGGCAGGAGCGCGGCACCCTCGAGGACGGTCGGGGGAGCGTCGCGGACGTCGGCCAGGATGGACGGGAACTGCTCGCGATACGCGGCGACGACGTCGTCGACCTGGACGCCGACCGGACGACGGAGCCGCACGTCGGTGGCGACCACGGAGAGGTCGTGCAGCACCGGCTGGCTGTTGCCGGTGGCGGCAGCGGAGTGCCGATCCCAGGCGTCGTCACAGGAGTAGACCACTCGACCACTCGCTGCGGCGAGGGTGGCGGCGACGGTCGACTTGCCCGAACACGGGGAGCCGCCGATCCACAGGTGATTCGGCGACGACTCGCTGGACTGGCTCGGGTGCACGTCGTGACGTTAGCGGCGACGGCTCACGTCGACGTGGCGGGCGCCGCCGGCCACGCGCGACTCACCGCGGCCGGCTGAAGACCTGGCTCACCCAGTAGACGCCGTTCTTGTCCTTCGCCGCGCCGACCCCGATGCGGGTGAACTGCTTGCGCAGGATGTTCTCCCGGTGGCCGGGCGACTTCATCCACGCCGCGACCACCGCCTTGGGCGTCTGATAGCCGTAGGCGATGTTCTCGCCGACCCAGGCCAGCCGGCAGGCCTTCATGATCGGCTGAAGGTTCTGGTGCACGAGCACCCGCGTCTTGGCCATGTGCTTCGCCCACGCGACGGCGTACTTCGTCACGCACGGGCCGACAGCCAGGGAACCGAGGCTGCGGCGATGACGCTCGGCGTTCGTCAGGGTTCGCACGGACGTCTGATATGTCGCCACGGAGACGGCTGCGGGTCTGGACGTGATCGTCGTGTGAGCTGCCGCGACCGCGCCGGCGGGCAGGATCACCGCGAGGGCGGTGGCGGCCGCCAGCAGAGCCACGACGACTCTCGATCGGGCCGGTGCGTGCATCGACATGTGACCCTTCGTAATCGGTTGACTGCGAAATGTGATGAGTCCACAACGTAAACCGCAGGCGACCTGCTGTCGAGCCGCGTGTCGTGTCTCAGAACCTGCCGTCGCGTCCTCTTGAGACCCAGGCAGGTTGGCTGGTCGGAGTCGACACCTGAGCGGAGGCATACCCCATGTGCGAGGTGCCCCGACCGCGCTGGCGTCAGGCGTGGCGGCCCGCGCGGATCGCGCTCCTCGTCGTCGCGACCGGTTGCCTGGTCGTCGGGGTCGTCTGGCACAGCCCGACTCGGTGTCGTCGCGCTGGCCGTCGGAGCGACGCTTGTCTTCGCCGCTGTGCTGTTCCCGCTCGTGTCCGAGGTCGAGTTCGGGTTCCCCGTCGGGATCAAGGTCAAGGCCGGCGCGCGCGAGCGCGAGCATCGGATGCGCAAGACGTTCGAGGATCACCGCGGCGACGTCGAGTTGTGCGCGCACCTCCTGTGCGCCCCGCCCGAGGCCGCCGCGGCCCTCGTCGAAGCCGCCTGGGCCAGGACCGCCGGGGCGTGGCGCGGCGCTGTGACGCCGGAGTTGCGGGCGTACGTCCTCTGCGAGCTCGTCCAATTGGCGGGCGCGCACGAGCGATGGGTGAGTGGGCCCGCCGAGGACTCGCCGGCGTCCCCGCTGGCGCGACTCACGCCGCCCCAGCGAGTCGCCGTCGTCCTGCACGATTTCGGCGGCGTGCCTGCGGCTCAGATCGCCACGATGACCGGGCGCCCGGTCGAGGCGGTCACCGGCGACCTGCGGGTCGCGACCAGCGCGCTGGCAGCGTCATGAGAGCGGAGCTGCGCGCGCGACTGGCGGACGCCGCCACCGAGGCGGCCACCACGAGGCCCGCCGACGCCGGCTCGGCCGCGTCCGCCGGAACGCCGGAGTTCCGGCGGCGGCTGTTCCTCCGCTACGCGGCCGCGTTCGGCGTGACCCTGGTGGTCCTCGCCGGCGGGTTCGTCGCGAGGGGCGCGCTCGATCAGGCCCAGCAGCCGGCGGTACTCGACCGCATCGTGGTGACTCCGGACCCCCTGGTGCTCGTCGTCGAGACGAGCTGCCGGCGCCCATGCGCAGGGCTGGTCGAGCGACGGGCGGAGCGTCCCGGTGTCCGGTGTCGTCTGGGCCTCCGGCGACCAGGCCGTCGCCGTCGTGGACCCGAACGGCGTCGTCCACGCCACCGGCATCGGCTCGACGGTGGTGACGGCGTCCGTCGGCGCCGTGCGGGGATCGACTCACGTCGACGTCGTCCGAACGCGCCCGACCCCCGCGCCCAGCCCGTCGCCGACGCAGACCACCCGCACCGCCACACCCACGCCGACCCCGACGACACCCACGCCGACCCCGACGACACCCACGCCGACCCGACCACACCGTCGCCGACCCCGACCACTCCGTCGCCGACACCGACCGAATCCACACCGGTGATCGGCTGATCGTCGGCGCTGTCGGACACTCCTCGTAGGGTGGATTCGTGGCAGATCCGTCGACGTACCGTCCGGCCGTCGGGTCGATCCCGACCAACCCCGGTGTGTACCGCTTCATCGACGACACCGGCCGCGTCATCTACGTCGGCAAGGCGAAGTCACTCCGCCCGCGGCTGAACTCCTACTTCGCGGACCTGAGCGCCCTGCACCCCCGCACGCAGGCGATGGTCACGTCGGCGAGCCGGGTCCAGTGGACGACCGTCAACACCGAGGTCGAGGCACTCGCGCTCGAGTACTCGTGGATCAAGGAATTCGACCCCCGCTACAACGTCCGGTATCGCGACGACAAGTCCTACCCGTGGCTCGCCGTCACGCTCAACGAGGACTACCCACGGCTCGCCGTCATGCGTGGCGCCAAACGCAAGGGTGTCCGGTACTTCGGCCCGTACGCGCACGCCTGGGCGATCCGCGAGACCCTCGACCTGCTGCTCCGCGTCTTCCCGGCCCGCACCTGTTCCAAGGGTGTCTTCAACAGGTCCCGGCAGATCGACCGGCCCTGCCTGCTCGGCTACATCGGCAAGTGCTCGGCCCCGTGCGTGAGCCGGGTCAGCGAGGACGAGCATCGTCAGATCGTCGACGACTTCTGCGACTTCATGGCCGGCAACACCGACCGGTTCACCAAGCGCCTCGAGGCCGACATGCGCCGCGCCTCCGACGCACTCGACTTCGAACGCGCCGCGCGCCTTCGCGACGACCTCGGCGCCATGCGACGCGCACTCGAGAAGAACGCTGTCGTGCTCAGCGACGGAACCGATGCAGACGTCATCGGGTTCGCCGAGGACGACCTCGAACTCGCCGTCCAGATCTTCCACGTCCGCGGCGGTCGTATCCGCGGCCAACGCGGGTGGGTCGCGGACAAGGTCGACGACGCCGACACCGCCGGACATGTCGAGGCTGCCCTGCTCCAGCTCTACGGGAACGCCGAGTCGACCGGGGACCCGATCGTGGACGCCGCCGCCCGGCGCGACCTGGTGCCGAAGGAGATCCTCGTGCCGGCCGTGCCGAGCGACCCGCACGACGTCGCCGTGCTGACCGAGTGGCTCTCCGGTCTCCGCGGCAGCAGCGTCTCGCTCCGCGTCGCCCAGCGCGGCGACAAGGCGACTCTCGCGCAGACCGTGACCCGGAATGCCGAGCAGGCGTTGGTGATGCACAAGACCAAGCGGGCATCCGACCTCTCCACCCGAGGACAAGCACTCGAACAGATCACCGAGGCGCTCGGGCTCGACGAGGTGCCCCTGCGGATCGAGTGCTACGACATCTCGAACCTGCAGGAGACCAACGTGGTCGCGTCCATGGTGGTGTTCGAGGACGGGCTGCCGCGCAAGGCCGACTATCGGCGGTTCTCCATCCGCGGTTTCGAAGGGTCCTACGACACCGCCGCCCTCGCCGAGACCCTGAAGCGTCGGTTCGCGCGGTACCGGCACGAGCAGGAGGAGCTGGCGGCGGCGATGGCGGCCGCCCGGACGACTTCGGACGGCGGCGACGTCGACGGTACCGCCGGCATCGCGGCGCTGATCGACCCCGAGACCGGACGGCGGCGGCGGTTCGCGTACGCCCCTGGGTTGGTGGTCGTCGACGGCGGAGCGCCGCAGGTGGCGGCGGCGCGAGCGGCGATGGACGAGATGGGGCTCCAGGCGATTCCGGTCTGCGGGCTGGCCAAGCGCCTGGAGGAGGTCTGGCTGCCGGGGGAGGACGACCCGGTGATCATGCCGCGTACCAGCGAAGGGCTGTACCTCCTCCAGCGGGTCCGGGACGAGGCGCACCGGTTCGCGATCACCTACCACCGCAGCAAGCGGAGCAAGTCGATGACGACCAGCGCCCTCGACGAGGTCGCGGGGCTGGGGCCGACCCGCCGCAAGGCCTTGCTGAAGTCGTTCGGCTCGATGAAGCGACTGCGGGCGGCTTCGGTCGACGAGGTCGCCGCCGTCGACGGGATCGGTCCCTCGACGGCCCAGGCCGTCGTCGACGCACTCGCGGCAGCCACGCCGAACACCCCCGCGATCAACACCGCGACCGGCGAGATCCTGGAATGATCGCCCGCGGCGGTAGCCGCGAGTGCGAGGAGTTGACTGATGCCGACGTCTGACGCGGCCTTCGGGCAACCCGGGACGGACGACGACGGCCCCCGCGTCGTCGTGGTGTCGGGGATGTCGGGAGCCGGCCGGAGCACCGCGGCGCACGTCCTGGAGGATCTCGGCTGGTTCGTCGTCGACAATCTCCCGCCCGCGCTGCTCGGTTCGGTGCTCGACCTCGTCACCGCCTCGACGAGTGGTCCGCGCAGCATCGGGGTGGTCGTGGACGTCCGGTCCGGATCGTTCTTCGCCGACCTGGTCGGTTCCCTGGCCGAGCTCGACCGGCAGGGCGTCAAGCCGAGCATCCTGTTCCTGGAGGCGACCGACGAGGTCCTCGTCCGGCGATACGAGAGCGTGCGCCGACCGCATCCACTCCAGGCCGGTGGTCGCGTGGTCGACGGCATCGAACGCGAACGGGCGATGATGGCCGACCTTCGCGGCTCGGCCGACCTGGTGATCGACACGTCCGCCCTCAACGTCCACGAGCTGACCCGCAAGCTGGTCGCGGCGTTCGCCGGGGACGACGACCAGGCCCTGCACACCACGATCGTGTCGTTCGGTTTCAAGTACGGCATCCCGGTCGACGCCGACCTCGTGTTCGACTGCAGGTTCCTCCCGAACCCCTTCTGGGTTCCTGCACTGCGGCCGCACTCGGGGCTCGATCCCGACGTCAGCGAATACGTGTTGGGCCAGCCCGCAGCCAAACCGTTCCTCGACCAGCTCGACGGGCTCCTCGACATCGTGGCGGCCGGGTATCTCGCCGAGGGCAAGCGATTCGCGACGATCGGCATCGGATGCACCGGCGGCAAGCACCGGTCGGTCGCGATGTCCGAGGCGCTCGCGCTCCGTCTGCGCGCGCGCAACGTGCCGAGCCTCGTCGTCCACCGGGACCTCGGCCATGAGTGAGCCGGGCCCGATCGAATCGCCTCGGGTCGTCGCCCTGGGCGGCGGACACGGGCTGGCCGCGTCGCTGGCCGCATTGCGTCAGATCACCGAGCGGCTGACGGGCATCGTCACGGTCGCCGACAACGGCGGCTCCTCAGGTCGGCTCCGGGACGAGTTCGACGTGCTGCCGCCAGGCGACCTACGGCAGGCACTCGCCGCGCTGTGCGGTGACGACGACTGGGGGCGCACCTGGGCGCGCGTGCTGCAGCACCGCTTCGGCGGGGACGGGCCCCTCGCCGGGCACTCGCTCGGCAACCTCCTCATCGTGGCACTGTGGGACATGACGCAGTCCGTGGAGGGCCTCGACTGGGTGGCGCGGCTGCTCGGTGCGCGGGGACGAGTGCTGCCGATGGCTGCCGTCCCGCTCGACATCGTCGGCGACGTCGCCGGGCTCGACCCGACCGACCCCCTGGCCGTCACCACGCTGCGTGGACAGGTCCAGGTGGCCGGCACCACCGGGGAGGTCCGTGCGGTGCGGCTCGAGCCGGAGAACCCGCCGGCCGTTCCCGAAGCCCTCGCCGCCCTCGCGGAGGCGGACGCCGTCGTCCTGGGGCCGGGCTCGTGGTTCACCTCGGTGATGCCCCATCTGATGGTTCCCGACCTCGCGAAGGCCCTCGAGGCCACTCCGGCGCGGCGGATCCTGACGCTCAACATCGCCGCGCAGCGCGGTGAGACGGACGGCTTCTCGCCGGAGCGCCACCTCGCGGTGCTGCGGGAGCACGCTCCGTGGCTGCGGCTCGACGTCGTGGTGGTCGACGAGTGTTACGGAACCGACGTTCCGACGTTGACCGCTGCCGCGGCGGCATGCGGCGCGGAGGTCGTGCTGGCCGACGTGGCCGACGCCTCCGGCCAGCCGCGGCACGACGTCCAGAAGCTCGCCAAGGTCTACGCGGCCATTCTGGGCTGAACGCAGCACGGCCGTAGGCAGCACGGCTGAGTGCCGCTCGACAGAGTCCTGTCCGCTTCCCGGCTGCTTCCGACGTTTGCGCCTGAGGTGCGTGACAGGCGTGGCAGGATGCGCGCATGGCAATGACGGCGCGGGTGAAGGCTGAGCTTGCTAGCAGCAACATCACCAAACCCTGTTGCCGCAAAGCGGAAGTGTCGGCGACGTTGCGGTTCGCCGGCGGTCTGCACATCGTCGCCGGTCGCATCGTCGTCGAGGCCGAACTCGACACCGGCGCGGCGGCCCGTCGGCTGCGCCGTGAGATCGGCGAGGTGTTCGGGCACGCCAGCGAGCTGCTGGTCGTCGCTCCGAGCGGTCTCCGCAAGTCCAACCGCTACCTGGTTCGCGTCGTGGCCGACGGTGAGGCACTGGCCCGCCAGACCGGACTGCTCGACGGTCGCGGCCGCCCCGTCCGTGGCCTGCCACCCGCGATCGTCAACGGCTCGGTGTGCGACTCGATCGCCACCTGGCGCGGCGCGTTCCTGGCCCACGGCTCCCTCACCGAGCCCGGCCGCTCGTCGTCGCTCGAGGTCACCTGTCCCGGCCCGGAGGCGGCCCTCGCCCTGGCCGGCGCGGCCCGACGCCTCGGCATCGTGGCCAAGGCGCGTGAAGTGCGCGGGGTCGACCGGGTCGTCATCCGTGACGGGGACGCGATCGGTGCCCTGCTCACCCGTCTCGGCGCCTTCGAGAGCCTGATGGCCTGGGAGGAACGGCGGATGCGCCGCGAGGTCCGAGCCACCGCGAACCGGCTCGCGAACTTCGACGACGCGAACCTGCGCCGCTCGGCCCGAGCGGCCGTGGCCGCCGGCGCGCGAGTCGAGCGTGCTCTCGAGATCCTCGGCGAGGACGTTCCCGAACACCTCCGGCACGCCGGTGAGCTCCGTGCCGAGCACAAACAGGCCAGCCTCGAGGAACTCGGTGCGCTGCATGACCCGCCGCTGACCAAGGACGCGATCGCGGGACGGATCCGGCGCCTGCTGGCCATGGCGGACAAGCGCGCCAGCGATCTCGGGATCCCGTCGACCGAGGCCAGCCTGCCGGTCGAGATCCTCGAGGGCTGATCTCGCGGCGGTGCCGTCCCGCGAACCGACATGTCCGGTCGGGGGGTCATGACCTAGGATCACGTCCGGACCGCACGAGGGCGTGGGGTTCGCCGGGACTGTCGGCGTCTCGCCCAGACGGCCCGTATTCGCCGCTCAACCACGATCACGCCGCTTCGCCAGATGGTGCCGTGCGCGCTCCCGACCGGGTCCGCGCGCCAGCGCCGGCGGCGGCGTCGAGGAGGAACATCCTGTGACCGTTCGCGTCGGTATCAACGGCTTCGGCCGCATTGGCCGCAACTTCTTCCGCGCCGCTCAGGCCGCGGGCGCCGACATCGAGGTGGTGGCGTTCAACGACCTCGGTGACGACGACACCCAGGCCCACCTGCTCAAGTACGACTCGATCCTCGGCCGCCTCGGCCAGCCCGTCAGCGTCGTCGACGGTGGCATCCAGGTCGGCGACAAGGTGATCAAGTCCTTCGCCGAGCGCGACCCGTCCAAGCTGCCGTGGGGCGACATCGGCGCCGACGTCGTGATCGAGTCGACCGGCTTCTTCACCGACGCGACGAAGGCTCGCGCGCACGTCGACGGCGGCGCCAAGAAGGTCATCATCTCCGCGCCGGCGAAGAACGAGGACTTCACCGTCGTCATGGGCGTCAACGACAACCTGTACGACGCCGCGGCCCACACGATCATCTCGAACGCGTCCTGCACGACGAACTGCCTGGCGCCGATGGCGAAGGCGATCGACGACGCGTTCACGATCGAGAAGGGTCTGATGACGACGATCCACGCGTACACGCAGGACCAGAACCTGCAGGACGGCCCGCACGCCGACCTTCGCCGTGCCCGCGCCGCCGCGCTGAACATCGTCCCCACCTCGACCGGCGCCGCGAAGGCGATCGGCCTGGTCCTCCCGCAGCTCAAGGGCAAGCTCGACGGCTTCGCGCTGCGGGTCCCGGTGCCGACCGGCTCGGCCACCGACCTCACCGTCATCGTCGGCCGGGAAACGTCGGTCGAGGAGGTCAACGAAGCTGTGAAGGCGGCCGCCGACGGCAAGTACCTGCGCTACAGCACCGACCCGATCGTCTCCAGCGACATCGTCACCGACCCGGCGTCGTGCATCTTCGACGCGCCGCTCACGAAGGTGATCGGCAACGAGGTCAAGGTCATCGGCTGGTACGACAACGAGTGGGGCTACTCGAACCGCCTCGTCGACCTGGTCACCCTCGTCGGCGCGAGCCTGTAGTCCATGCGGACGATCGACGACCTGGCGGCCGACCTCGGTGGGCTGGCAGGCAAGCGGATCCTGGTCCGTAGCGACCTGAACGTCCCGCTCGACGGGTCGACGATCACCGACGACGGCCGGATCCGCGCGAGCGTCCCGACCATCGCGAAGCTGGCCGATGCAGGTGCGCGGGTCATCGTGACCGCGCACCTCGGCCGGCCCAAGGGCGAGCCGAACCCGATGTACTCGCTGGCTCCGGTGGCGGCACGACTCGGCGAGCTCCTCGGTCGTCCGGTGACGCTGGCCGGCGACGTCACCGGCCCGAGTGCCCAGGGTGTCGTCGCCGGGCTCTCCGACGGTGACGTCGCGCTGCTCGAGAACGTCCGCTACGACCCGCGGGAGGACTCGAAGGACGAGGCCGCCCGTGGCGAGTTCGCGGCCGAGCTGTCCGCGTTCGCCGACGGCTACGTCTCCGACGGGTTCGGCGCGGTGCATCGCAAGCACGCGAGCGTCTACGACGTGGCGACTCTGCTGCCGCACGCAGCAGGTGGGCTGGTGGCCACGGAGATCGAGGTGCTGAAGCGACTCACCGAGAGCCCCGAGCGTCCCTACGTCGTCGTCCTCGGAGGCGCGAAGGTGAGCGACAAGCTCGCCGTGATCGACAACCTGCTGAAGGTGGCGGACAAGGTGCTCGTCGGCGGGGGCATGGTCTTCACGTTCCTCGCTGCCCAGGGTCACCAGGTGGGCAAGAGCCTGCTCGAGGCCGACCAGATCGACACCGTGAAGCGCTACCTCGAGAACGACGGCGACCGCATCGTGTTGCCGACCGACATCGTGGTCGCGCCGCAGTTCGCGGCGGACGCGCCGGCGTCCACGGTCGGCGTCGACGGGATCGGGGCCGACGAGCTCGGCCTCGACATCGGGCCGGAGTCGGGGGCGGCGTTCGCCGCGATCATCGCCCAGGCGAAGACCGTGTTCTGGAACGGCCCGATGGGGGTCGCCGAGTTCCCGCAGTTCGCCGGCGGAACCCGCGCGGTCGCCACCGCGCTCACCGAGGTCGACGGCCTGTCCGTGGTCGGTGGCGGGGACTCCGCGGCCGCCGTGCGCAACCTCGGCTACTCCGACGACCAGTTCGGTCACATCTCGACCGGCGGTGGTGCGAGCCTGGAGTACCTCGAGGGCAAGGACCTCCCGGGCGTCTCCGTTCTCGATTGACGGGCCACAACGATCGACCGGCCCCGACCGACCTCAGCCGCCCCACACGACGCACCGAGGAGACCCATGAGCAGCCGCACCCCCTTGATGGCCGGTAACTGGAAGATGAACCTCGACCACCGCGAAGCGGTCGTGCTCGTCCAGAAGCTCGCGTGGAAGCTCGACGACCGCAACCACGACTTCGGCGCGGTCGAGGTCGTGGTGCTGCCGCCGTACACCGACCTGCGCTCGGTGCAGACCCTGGTGGCCGGTGACGACCTGTCCCTCGGGTTCGGGGCCCAGGACCTGTCGCCGCACGACGCGGGCGCGTACACGGGTGAGATCTCCGGCGTGATGCTGACCAAGCTCGGCTGCACCTACGTCTGCGTCGGGCACTCCGAGCGCCGGCAGTACTACGGCGACACCGACGAGCTGGTCGCGTCCAAGGTCGCCGCCGCGTACCGCAACGGGCTCGTCCCGATCGTCTGTGTGGGTGAGGGTCTGGACGTCCGGCAGGCCGGCCGTCAGGTCGAGTTCACCCTGTCCCAGTTGACCGGCTCGCTCGCCGGTCTCGGTGCGGCCGAGGCCGCGTCGGTCGTGATCGCCTACGAACCGGTGTGGGCGATCGGCACCGGCGAGGTGGCCACCCCGGCCGATGCCCAGGAGGTCTGCAGCGCGATTCGCGGCTGGCTGGCCGAGACCTACGGCGCCGAGGTCGCCGACGCCGTCCGCGTTCTCTACGGAGGTTCGGTCAAGGCGGGCAACGTCGCGGCGATCATGGCGCAGCCTGACGTCGACGGCGCCCTGGTCGGCGGGGCCAGCGTCGACGCCGACGAGTTCGCCGCGATCGCCCGGTTCACCGACCTCCCCGTCCTGCCGGCTTGACCGTGATGTCCGCGTCCTCACTCGCACCGGTCACGAGGCGTGACGGCTGCGGTGGTCTACGCTGTTCGCGCACATCCAGACCATCGCCTCAGCGATGATCCTCCCGAAATCCAGGTTGGTTGACCGATGATCCTCTCGTTGCAGATCGCCCTCTCCGTCATCAGTGTGGCGATGACGATGCTCGTGCTGCTGCACCGCGGCCGCGGCGGCGGGCTGTCCGACCTGTTCGGGGGCGGCGTCAGCACGGGCCTCGGCGGGTCGTCGGTGGCCGAGCGGAACCTGGACCGGATCACCGTCGCCCTGGCGATCATCTGGCTCGCGCTCATCTTCTCGCTTCTCTTCCTCACCAAGATCAGCTGACCGAGTCCGGGTGTCGCGGGCCGGATCGCCGCGGTTCCGGCGGATGCTTCCTCTCTGACCGTCTCTGCATCGAGTGTTCGTCTGTTTGCGCTTTCCCGCTTTGGTCACTGCTTTCCCGCTTTGGTCGTTGCCCTGATTGACTGCTGATATCGACGTGCACGTGCGAAAGGACGCCTGGTGGCTGGTGGAAACGCGATCCGGGGAAGCCGGGTCGGCGCAGGACCGATGGGCGAGGCCGAACGTGGAGACTCCGCTCCGCGCCGGCTGATCGCGTTCTACTGCGCGAACGGCCACGAGACGACGCCGAGTTTCGCGGTCGACGCCGTCGCGCCCGATCGATGGGACTGCTCGCGCTGCGGGCTGCCCGCCAGCCAGGATCGCGCCAACCCGCCGGCGGCTCCGCGCAACGAGCCGTACAAGACCCACCTGGCGTACGTGAAGGAACGACGTAGCGACGCCGAGGCCGCCGAGATCCTCGACGAGGCGCTCCAGGGCCTGCGGGATCGGATCGGGCGCGGCGAGATCTACCTCTAGGCCCGTAGGTCTCTAGGCCGACGCCGGCTCGACGCGGCCGGTCGCCGTGCGCCACGCGTTCAACAGGTGGCCGAGTTTCCACGCGACCACCCCGCGCATCTCCCACAGCGAGTCGGCCTCGCGTGAGCGGTAGATGCCCTCGTAGGAGATCGCCTGGAACACGTCGTTCACGAGTGATGCCGCCGCCAGCATGCTCTCGACATCGGTGCGTTCGCAGAGCCCGGTCCACACGTCGGCATAGGCGGCGAGGACGCCGTCGCGATGGTCTGGCCCCGTGCTGTCGGCGAGGAGGACCGCGTCCAGGAACGGAAACGTGACCGAGGCGTCGGTCCAGTCGTAGATCACGAGGTCGTCGCGGTCGACCGCGACATTGCCGATGTGGCAGTCACCGTGACCGATCGAGTACGGCACCGCGATGGCGGCGAAGGCCTCGAGCTGCTCGACGAGCCAAGGTTGCATGGCACCGAGGTCGGCGCGGTCGTCGTCCCTGAGCTGATCGAGCTCGACGCTCGAGGTCAGGAGGTCGGCCAGACCGGCGAGGGTCGGCCCGAGAGTCCGATCGGGCAGCCCGACCGCCCGGAGCTCGTCCAGGTGCGGGATGAGGTCGATCTGCAGCTGGGCCAGCGCGCGAGCGGCGGCGGCGCCGACTGTCGGTGGCGGTTCGCTGCCGGCGCCGCCGACGGCCGCCATCAGCATCCAGGCGCGTTCGTGGTCCACCCCGAGCACCGTCGGAAGGTGATCGGGCACCAGGGCCGCGAGTCGCTCGGTGAAGGCGGGCTCGGACCTGAACCAGTCGCACGGCGCCTTGAGGAAGACGTCCTCGGCCGGGCTCGCCATCGAGCGACGTCGTCGGAGTGCGCACGACGGCCGAGAGGCTCCAGACCTTGACCGGCGTCGAGGTCCCGTGGCGTCGCCGGCCGAGCAGCTCGAGTTGTTCGTCGACCCACGCGTCGGCCTCGGCGTACCAGCCGGGGGAGTACCAGGCCGGGCGATTCGGTGGTCGATCCCGTCGCCCCTGCCACTCGGCCCATCCCCGTGCGACGACCTCGGCGACACCGGGTAGCTCGTCGAGGCGTTCGAGGTCGGCGAGCGGTAGCCAGACCTGGCCGGACGGGTCGTCGACGGCCGCCGGGTCGCTGATGATGTCGACCGTCGAGCGCGGCGGACCCTCGACCAGACGACGCGGCGCCGCCAGCACCGCGCCGGCTCCGGCCAGCGCGAGCAGGCGGACGGGGGTGGGGACGCCGTCGGTCTTGTCCGGGCGGGGCAGTCGGGGACCGTTCGCGCCGGGCTCGACCAGGACGGCACCGTCTCGGATGACGGCGACGAGTTCCTGGGGCGGGTCACGTCGGTCCGTCACGACGCGATGATGACAGATCGACGGCCAGGCGCCGGGTGCCCGGCTCGGTGCCGCCGTCGGTCAGCTCGGAGAAGGCTCCGGTGCCACGTCCAGACCGAAGCTGATGACGCGAGTGGGGTGGATGCGGATGATCTCCGGGCTCTTCCAGGCCTCGGTCTGCGGGATCCCGCTCAGCGCTTCGGCCGTGCCGCGGATCTCCACCATGCGGGGCTGCCAGGAGTCTCCGGTGCCGATGTCGTCGACGACGAACGACACCTTCCCGGTGGCGGCGACGTTGCGGAACTTGCGGCTCGCTCCCATCCGCATCCCGCCGATGTCGATCGTGCCGGTGGCATCGTCGTAGGTGAAGCCGACCGGGCTGTTCTGCGGGGCGCCCTTGGCGTCGACCGTCGCGAGGCGTCCGAGGGATTGCGAGCGGATGTAGTCGATCTCGGCTTGGGACAGAGTCATGTGGCAAGGGTGCAACCTCGACCTCGGTTGAGGTCAAGCGGGGCGCGGCCGATGTCGGCGATCGGTCGCTCGTTCGGCCGCGGAGCAGCCGAGGTGCGTCGGTAGCGTGGTCGACGGTGTCACGGACGCATCTGCGCTGGTCTGTCGGAGGGCCGTGTTTGCATGCGGCCATGACAGACACTTCCACGCGACCCGAGCCGCCCGCGGCCGTCGGCAGCTGGCACGGTCTGGTGCTCGACTCGACCGACCCGAATGGCCTGGCCACGTTCTATCAACAGGTACTCGGGATGATCCGCGTCAACGACGAGGCCGACTGGGTCGTGATCGGTGACGCGGCCGATCGCCCCGGCCTGGCCTTCGCCAGGATCGCCGGCTACCAGCCGCCGCGCTGGCCCGACCCGGCCCACCCGGCGCACCTTCATCTCGACATCCGGGTGGAGGACCTCGACGTGGGCCAGGCCGCGGTTCTCGGGCTCGGCGCTCGCAAGCTCGACGGCGGCGACAGCGAGGTCCACCGGGTCTTCGCCGATCCGGCTGGACACCCGTTCTGCCTCGTCCTCATCCAGCCGAACGGCTAGCGGGGCGGGCCGGCCTCGATGCGGCGTCGCAGTTCGGCCCGGCCGGTGTCGGTGTTCTCGAGGCTCCACCAGCTCTCGACCCACCAGGTGACGCCGACGTCGGTCCAGGCCCGCTTCTCCTGCGTGGCGAGCTGGACGAACTCGCCGCTGCTGTCGGCTTCGAGCACGACGTCGTAGCCGGCCCAAGGCAGGCCGGCGGCGTCGCGATAGGCGTGGACCCGATCGACGATCTCGGCCAGCTGCTCCGGTGTCTGGGGCTTGACCTCTCCGGGAACCTCGGCCGGCTTTCCCTTCGGCTCGACTCGCTGCGGCAGTAGGCCGTCCCACGTGGCGGCGCGCGCCAACGACGGCTGCTTCGACCGGCCGGGGACGTACGCGCCCACCAGCCATACCGGTGGACGCGGCTGTTGGACAGGCGGTGGGGGCGGGAAGAACGTGGTCGGCCGGACCTGGTAGATCTCGCCGTCGTAGGAGAACGGCTGTCCGCGCATGAGCCCGTCGTAGATCGCCAGGCACTCCTCGAGCTTCTTGACCCGCATGGCTCGGCCCTCGTCACGTTCGAAGGCGGTCCAGCCCTCGTGCAGCGCGCCGAGACCGGCTCCGACCGTCACGCGGCCCTTGCTCAGCCGGTCGACGCTGCCGACCCGGGTGGCGAGGTCCCAGGGGAGCACGCGGGGAATCGGCGTGAGCAGCGTGCCGAGCCGGATCTTCTCGGTCACCATCGCGGCCGCCGTCAGGTTCACCCAGCCGTCGACGCCCCAGACGGCTTCCCAGGTGAACACGGCGTCCCATCCACGCTCCTCGCCGAGGGTGGCCAGTTCAGCGAAATCGGCGGTATCGCCGAACGGCACCACGAATCCGTACTTCAGCTCGTTGCTCATGCCCGGCACGGTACGAGAGGGCACGGACAGTCCCGAACCGACGGCAGTTCGGCCGATTCGGCATGTGAAGCCGTGGATCTGGGAAAGCTGCCGTCGGTTCGGGCGAGCGTCAGGACGCTCGGCGGCCCAACCCCGGCGGCAGTTCGGAGGCGGCCTCCTGGTCGATCAGCCACAGCGTCTGGTTGGTACCCGTCACCCCGGTAGCCGGTATCTGCGTCGGGCCTGCACCCTCGAACGCGAGCCGGACGGCGCCCGCCTTCTCCGCCCCCGCAACGAGGAACCAGACCTCGTGGGCGGCGTTGAGGGTCGGGAACGTCATCGAGATCCGGATGGGCGGCGGCTTGGGCGACCCGTGCACGGCGACCGCGCTGCTGTCCCGCTCGTGCAGCGCCGGGTGCTCCGGGAACAGCGAGGCGACATGCCCGTCGGGGCCGACACCGAGCATCAACACGTCGAAGTGCGGGTCGTCGCCGAGCTCCTGCGCGTAGGCACCCGCAGCAGCCTCCGCGGTGGGATAGCCGGCATCCGACGCCGGCATGACGTGCACCCGCGCGGGATCCAGGGACAGCTGATCGAGCAGCGCTTCCCGGGCTCCCTTCTCGTTGCGCTCGTCGTCGTCGGCGGCCACCCAGCGGTCGTCCCCCCACCACAGATCCACCGTGCGCCACTCGACCGAGTCGCGGGCCGGTGTGGCGGCGATCTCGCGCAGCACCTTGGTCCCGACGCCGCCCCCCGTGAGGACCACCGAGCCGTTGGACCCCGACGCCTGGACGTCGACGAGCCGGGTGATCAGCCGAGCCGCAACGGATTCCGCGAGCGCGTCGGCGTCGACATGGACGATGACCTCGGGCGAGCTCACCGCGCTGCCTTGCGGGTCGTCGCCTGACGTGCCGGAGCCTTCTTGGCGGCCGGGGCTGCCTTCTTCGCGGCAGGCACAGCCTTCTTCGCCGCCGGCGCCGCCTTCTTCGCGGCAGGCACAGCCTTCTTCGCCGCCGGCGCAGCCTTCACCGGCGCCCGCTTCGCCGGCGGGCGGTTCGCTGCCGTCGCCACCTTCTTCGCTGCGGTGGCCCGGCCGTCGTACCCGCGCAGGTACTCCTTCACGGTGTTCGCGTAGATGTCGTCGGGATCGAGCCGGCGCAACTCCTCCGCCAGCAGTTCGGCCGTGCTCCGGCGCTTGAGTGCGACGTGCCGCACGGGTTGCCCCGGCACCGAGTACTGGGCGAGCCGGCCGTCGGGACGCGTGATGGCGATCTCACCCTTGGGCACGTACATCCGGACCGCGGTGATGCCGGGCCCCTTGCTCTCCACGAGCTTCGACGGCGCCTTCAACCGCTGGCTCAACCAGGTCGACAGCAGCGTCGCGCTCGCGTTGCCCCGGGCAGCCTCGACCACTGTCGATCCGACCCGGGCCGGATGCTGGTCCAGCGCGGCCGCGAGCAGCGCGCGCCACGGGGTCAGCCGTGTCCACGCGAGGTCGGTGTCGCCGGGCACGTAGTTCCCACAGAGGTGACGGAGCACCGAGAGCGGCCGCGGTACGGCGGCCGAGTCGGCTACTCGTCGTTGCGCCAACGCGCCGATCGGATCGGTGTACAGGCTCGTGGGCGGTCGACCCGGCCACCAGGCGACCACCGGCGATTCCGGCAGGAGCAGCGGCATCACGACCGATTCGGCGTGCCGGGCCAGCTCGCCGTGGAACCGCATGAGCACGCTCTCGCCCGACGCCGCCTCACCACCGACCCGGACCTGGGCGTCGAGCCTCGACGGGCCGCGACCGCCGCGCAGGATGACGCCGAGCACCCGGGCCGGATGCTCCTGGGCGGCGCCGGATGCGGCGATCATCGCCTCGTGCTGATCGGCCTCGTCCGCGACGATGACCACGGTGAAGACCATCCCCATCGCCGGTGAGCCGGCATGCCGACGGGCCTTCATCAGCGCCGATGCGATACCGCTGGTGGTCGTGTCGGGCAGGTCGATCTTCATGGACGTCTCCAGGTTCGCCCGTCGCGGGCGAGCATCTCGTCGGCCGCGGCCGGTCCCCAGGTACCCGACTCGTAGGGTTGCGGGCTGCCGTGTGCTGCCCAGTAGTCGACGATGGGGTCGAGGATGCGCCAGCCCAGTTCGACTTCCTCGTGCTGCGGGAACAGCGGCGGTTCGCCCAGCAGGACGTCGAGGATCAGCCGCTCGTACGCCTCCGGGGACGACTCGGCGAAGGCGCCGCCGTACGCGAAGTCCATCGTGACGTCGCGGATCTCCATCTGGGTCGCGGGCACCTTCGAGCCGAACCGGATCGTCACGCCTTCGTCGGGCTGGATACGCAGGACGAGGGTGTTGTGTCCCAGCTCCTCGGTCTCGGTGGCGTTGAACGGCAGGTGCGGGGCCTTCTTGAAGACCACTGCCACCTCGGTCACGCGGCGGGGGAGGCGCTTGCCCGTACGCAGGTAGAACGGCACGCCCGCCCACCGACGGGTGTCGACCCCGAGGCGCACCGCTGCGTAGGTCTCGGTGTGGCTCGTACCCGGGATGCCGTCCTCGTCGAGGTAACCCGACACCTTGACCCCGCCCTGCCAGCCGCGGGCGTACTGGCCGGCGACGCTGTGCCGACCCAGATCGGCCGGGAGCGTGACCGCAGCGAGGACCTTCTGCTTCTCCATCCGCAGGCTCCGGGCGTCGAACGACGTCGGCTCCTCCATCGCCGTCAGGGCGAGCAGCTGGAGCAGGTGGTTCTGGATGACGTCCCGGGCAGCGCCGATGCCGTCGTAGTAGCCCGCCCGGCCGCCGATACCGATGTCCTCGGCCATGGTGATCTGGACCGAGTCGACGTAGTTCGCGTTCCAGATCGGCTCGTACATGGTGTTCGCGAAGCGCAGGGCGAGGAGGTTCTGAACCGTCTCCTTGCCGAGGTAGTGGTCGATCCGGAACACCGAGGTCGACGGGAACACCTCGGAGGTGATGCGGTTGAGCTCCTGGGCGCTGGCGAGGTCGTGGCCGAAGGGCTTCTCCACCACCACGCGCCGCCAGCCGCCGTTCGCCGACTCGGCCAGGCCGACGGCCTTGAGCTGCTGGATGGTGACCGGGAACAGGCCCGGCGGCACCGACAGGTAGAACGCGTGGTTGCCCTCGGTGCCGCGTTCGACGTCGAGCTCGTCGATCGCCTCCTTGAGCCGGTGCATCGAGTCGACATCGCCGAGCTCACCGGGGACGAACCGGAAACCCTCGGCGAGCTGGCGCCACACCTCCTCGCGGAACTCGGTGCGTGCGTGTTCCCGGACCGAGTCGTGCACGACCTTCTCGAAGTCCTGTGCAGCCCAGTCGCGGCGGGCGAACCCGACGAGGGCGAACCCCGGCGGCAGCAGGCCACGGTTGGCGAGGTCGTAGACCGCCGGCATCAGCTTCTTCCGGGCGAGGTCGCCGGTGATGCCGAAGATGATCAGTCCACACGGCCCGGCGATGCGGGGGAGACGCCGGTCCTGTTCGTCGCGAAGCGGGTTGTCGTGCCACCACGTCGGCGGGACGTCGGACTTCGCGACGCTGAGCGGGGTCGTCAGCGTCGTCGGGTCGACGCTCACGATCCGTCGCCGCCGGCCGCCTCGATGAGGGCTGCGATCCCCGCAGCACGATCGGTCAGGTGCAGGTGGAAGACGGGGTAGCCCTTGTCGGCCAGGACCTTGCGGTCGCCGGCGGCCTGCGCGTCGATCAGCGTCCCGAACGAGTACGGGCGGTCCGGCACCTCGAGGTCGGCGGCATGCGCGCCGGTGATCTGCAGGAACGCCCCGTTCGGGTGGCCGCCCTTGTGGTACTGCCCGGTCGAGTGCAGGAAGCGTGGGCCCCATCCGAACGTGACCTGGAACGCCGCATCGGTGGCCAGCGCGTCCCGGATGGCGGCGGCTCCGCTGTCGGCGCCGGTGCGATCGAGGTAGGCCATGACGGCGAGGTAGCCCCCGGCGGGGACCGCGCGGGCGATGGCTGCGACGACGGCTGCGAGGTCGGTCGCCCCGGCCAGCGCGTCGGCATCGCCGAACACCTGGACGGCACCGTCGGTGAGGACTGGCGCATCGCTGGATCCGGAGTCGTCGGCGGGTGCGTCGAGCAGGGCGCGGGCGGCCTTCTTGGCCTCCTCGACGTTCGGCTGGTCGAACGGGTTGATGCCGATCACGCGGCCGGCGACAGCGACGGCCGTCTCCCACAGCTGCATGAGCGCACCCAGCGGACCGTCGGTGCTGAGTCTCGCCTCCGGGGTGTCGATCGTCCCGATGGTGGCGCGGGTGATCGTGGCGGCGGGCTGGTCCCACCCGGGCGTGACCTCCGCGGCCACCTCGACGTCGACCGGCAGCAGACCCTTGCCGAGCTTGCCGGTCGATTCGGCGATGAGCTGCTCGCTCCAGGCGGGGAAGCCGGTGACGCCGGTGATGGCGCCGGCCCCGAGCACCACCTTCTCCCGGTCCGCGGCGTGCGCGGCGCCCAGCACCGCTGCGAGGGCCAGCGCCGGGTTGTCGGGGCCGTCGGCGGCGAGCGCGGGCATGAGCGCCGCGGCGTCGTCGAGAAGGGCCGCGATGTCCGCCCCGGCGAGCCCGGACGGAACCAGCCCGAACGCCGTGAGCGCGGAGTACCGGCCGCCGACGTTCGGGTCGGCCAGGAAGACCTTGCGATAACCCTCGGCGGCGGCGAGGTCGGCCAACGGCGAACCGGGGTCGGTGACGACGACGATCCGGCTGGCGCCGTCGATGCCGGCGGCCGCGAACGCCCCGAGGTAGGCGCGTCGCTGGCTGTCGGTCTCCACCGTGTTGCCGGACTTGCTGGACACGACGAGGACGGTCCGCTCGAGTCGGTCGGCGAGCGCGGCCGCGACCATGCCCGGATCGGTGGAGTCGAGGACCGTGAGCTCCACGCCGGCGGACGTCGTGATGACCTCGGGTGCCAGCGACGAGCCGCCCATCCCGGCCAGCACCACGTGGTCGACGTCCTCGGCGAGCAGCTGGGCCCGCAGCGCCTCGATCTCGGCCAGCAACGGGCGCGACGACTCCGGCAGGCTCGACCCAGGACAGCCGGATGGACGCCTCGGACTCGGCGTCCGGACCCCACAACGTGGCGTCCTGGGCGGCGAGCCGGCTGGCGACCTTGTCGGCCACGAGGTCGTCGAGGATCTTCTTCGCCGACAGGTCGACCTCGGGGTCGAGCTCACTGGTGAAGCTCACGACGCGACGACATCAGCTGTTCGATCCTTCCTTCGTCATCTCGTTGGCGACCGTCTCGAGGAGCTCGTTCCACGACGCCTCGAACTTCTCCACGCCTTCGCGTTCGAGCACGTCGACGACGTCGTCGTAGGAGATGCCCAGCGCGGCCAGCTTGTCGAGTACCGCCTGCGCCGCGGGTGCCGTCCCGCGGACGGTGTCTCCCTCGAGTTCGCCGTGGTCCGCGAACGCCTGGAGCGTCGGCTCCGGCATCGTGTTCACCACCCCGTCGGTCACCAGCTGGGTGACGTAGAGCGTGTCCGGGAGCGACGGGTCCTTGGTCGAGGTCGAGGCCCACAACGGCCGCTGGACGAGTGCCCCGGCCGCGGCCAGGGCGTGCCAACGCGGGCCGGCGAGCACCTCCTCGAACGCCGCGAACGCCAGCCGGGCGTTCGCGATCGCGGCCGTGCTCTTCAGCGGCACGCCGGCGGCCTTGTCGTCGCCGGTGAGCGCATCGAGGCGCTTGTCCACCTCGGCGTCGACCCGGGAGACGAAGAACGACGCCACCGAGGCGAGCTTCGTCAGGTCGTGGCCGTTCGCCTTCGCCTGCTCCAGCCCGTCCAGCCACGCGTCCAGGACCGCGCGGTACCGGGCCAGCGAGAAGATCAGGGTGACGTTGACGCTGATGCCGGCGGCGAGAGTGGCGGTGATCGCCGGCAGCCCCTCGACGGTCGCCGGGATCTTGATGAACAGGTTCTCCCGGTCGACGAGCTCCCACAGCCCGGCGGCCTCGTCGATCGTCTTCTGCGTCTCGTGGGCGAGGCGCGGGTCGACCTCGATGCTCACTCGGCCGTCCTGACGCCCGCTGATCTCGTAGGCAGGCTTCAGCACGTCGGCCGCGTCGCGGATGTCATCGCTCGTCATCGCCCGGACGGCGGCTTCGACGTCGGCGCCCGAGTCTGCGAGCGTCCGCAGCTGCTCGTTGTACGCGTCGGCGTCCGCGATCGCCTTGCCGAAGATGGTGGGGTTGGACGTCACGCCGACGACATGCTGGTTGGCGACGAGCTCGGCGAGGTTGCCGCTGGTGAGGCGGGTTCGCGAGATGTCGTCGAGCCAGATGGCGACACCGGCGTCGGCCAAGGTCTTCAGACGGTCGGTCATGTGGGCTTCTCTCCTGAGTTGGTTCTACGGGTGGGCAATCGGTTCTCGGACCTCAGCGGTCGGCAGGCCCGTTCGGTCCGGAGGCACGGGCCTGGACGGGGACACCGGCGTCACGGTCGGCCGCGGCGGCGATGGACTCCTTGGCCGCGTCGACGACGGCGTCGGCGGTGAAGCCGAACTTCCGGAACAGCGTGGCCGCGTCGGCGCTGGCGCCGAAGTGCTCGATCGCGACACTGCGACCGGCGTCCCCGACGACCTCCCGCCAGCCCTGAGCCACGCCGGCTTCCACCGACACCCGCGCCCGCACCGTCGGCGGGACGACCGAGTCGCGGTAACTCTGGTCCTGCTCGTCGAACCACTCGCGGCAGGGCATCGACACGACGCGCGCCGACACGCCCTGCTCCGCGAGGGTGGCACGGGCCGCCACCGCGAGCTGGAGCTCGGACCCGGTCCCGATCAGCACGACATCGGGGACCCCGTCGTCGTTCGTCGAGTCGAGCAGGATGTACCCGCCCTTGGCGGCGCCTTCGGCCGACCCGTAGCCGTCGGTGTCGCGCGGGTAGGTCGGCAGGTTCTGGCGGGACAGCGCCAGCCCGGCCGGCCGGTCGTTGTTGCGCAGGATCGTGCGCCAGGCGACGACCGTCTCGTTCGCGTCGGCCGGCCGCACCACGTCCAGTCCGGGGATCGCGCGCAGGGCGGCGAGGTGTTCGATCGGCTGGTGGGTGGGTCCGTCCTCGCCGACGCCGACGGAGTCGTGGGTCCACACGTAGGTGACCGGCAGTCCCATGATCGCGGCGAGCCGGACGGCCGGCCGCATGTAGTCGCTGAAGATGAGGAAGGTGCCGCCGTAGGGGCGGGTGCCGCCGTGGAGTGCCATGCCGTTGAGGATCGAGCCCATCGCGTGCTCACGGATGCCGAAGTGCAGCACGCGGCCGTACCAGTCCCCGTTCCACAACTTCGTCGTACGGTGCGGCGGCAGGAACGACGGCTGGCCCTTCGGCGTGGTGTTGTTCGAGCTCGCCAGGTCCGCGGAACCGCCCCAGAGTTCGGGAAGTTCGGGCGCGATGGCGGAGAGGACGTCGCCGGACGCGGCCCGGGTGGCGATGCCCTTCTCGTCGGCGTCGAACGTCGGGAGCGCGGCTTCCCAGCCGTCGGGGAGTTGGTGGGCGTTCAACCGGTCGAACAGCTTCTTCCCGTCCGGGTTGGCCGTGGCCCACGCGTCGAACCTGAGCTGCCAGGCAGCGTGGGCCTCCCGGCCGCGATCGAGGAGCTCACGGGTGTGCTCGATGACCTCCGGAGCGACCTCGAACGTCTGCTCGGGGTCGAAGCCGAGGACCTTCTTCGTGCCGGCGACCTCGTCGGCACCCAGCGCGCTGCCGTGCGCCTTGCCGCTGTTCTGCGCGGTCGGGGCCGGCCACCCGATGATCGTCTTGAGGGCGATGAAGCTCGGCTTGCCGGTCTCGGCCCGCGCCGCCTCGATGGCGGCGTTCAGGGCGTCGACATCCTCGACGTAGGTCGTCCCGCCGTTCGTCCAGTCGACATGCTGGACGTGCCAGCCGTACGCCTCGTACCGAGCCCCGACGTCCTCGCCCAGCGCGATCGTCGTGTCGTCCTCGATCGAGATCTGGTTCTGGTCGTAGAAGAGGGTCAGGTTCCCCAGCTCCTGAACCGCGGCGATCGCGCTGGCCTCGGCCGAGATGCCTTCCTCGATGTCGCCGTCGGACGCGATCGCGTAGATCTGGTGGTCGAACGGGCTCTCGCCGGCGGCGCTGTTCGGGTCGAAGAGTCCACGCTCGCGGCGAGCGGCCATCGCCATGCCGACGGCGTTGCCGATCCCCTGTCCGAGCGGGCCGGTCGTGGTCTCGACGCCGTCCGTGTGCCGGTACTCGGGGTGGCCGGGTGTCTTCGATCCCCACGTGCGCAGCGACTTCAGGTCGTCGAGCTCGAGCCCCCAACCACCGAGGTAGAGCTGGATGTAGAGCGTCAGGCTGCTATGACCGCAGGAGAGGACGAACCGGTCGCGGCCGGCCCAGTGCTGGTCCGCCGGATCGGAGACCATCACCTTCTGGAACAGCAGGTAGGCCAGTGGGGCCAGCGACATCGCGGTGCCCGGGTGTCCGTTCCCGACCTTCTGCACGGCGTCCGCGGCCAGCACCCGGACGGTGTCGACGGCTCGTCGGTCGAGGTCATTGAACACACTGCCGCTCGACTGGTGGGTCGTCGTGACGGAACCGGTGCTGCTGCCTGCTGTGTCGGTCAACGCTGCTCCCTGATCGCGGTCGATGAGGTCCGGGTCTGCGAGCAGGTTCGCGCGCCGATCCACCGGACGCCCACGTGTTACACGTCGCGAGCCTACTCACGGATTCGGCGGGCGGGCGGGTGCCGGGTGGCGGAGTTCGCCGCACCCTCCGCTGTTCAGATACCGGTTGATCGCCGTTGTGATCGACGACGATCGACTCGTGGGTGGTGTGCCCGCTCGACCGCGCATTCATTCGTGTGATCTGCGTCGGCTTGCAGGTCGGGCCGGTGCCGAGGACGGGGCCGGTGCGGACGTAGACTCCGAGCCGCGTGCGTGGCGAACAGGCCCGGGCGCAGGAGACCGTTCGAGATGGGGTGCCGGTGACGGCTGTTCGAACCGACGTCGGCGCATCGCCGCACGACGGTGACCTCGACGGGCACCACGCGGGTCCGCGCGCAGTCGTCGGCGCCTACGTCGCGCTGACGAAGCCGCGCATCATCGAACTGCTTCTCGTCACCACGATCCCGGTGATGTTCCTGGCAGCGGGGGGCGTTCCGGCCCTCGGCCTGGTGGTCGCGACGTTGGTCGGCGGCACACTCGCGGCCGGCAGTGCCAACGCCTTGAACTGTGTCGTCGACGCCGACATCGACGAGCAGATGCGGCGCACGCGCCGCCGGCCGCTCCCGCAGCACGCGGTCACGACGCGGCGGGCGCTGGTCTTCGGCGTCGCCCTCGGCATCGTCGCGACCCTCGTGCTCGGCTTCGCGGTGAACTGGCTCTCGGCCGCTCTCGCCCTGGCCGCGAACGCCTTCTACGTCCTCGTGTACTCGATGGTGCTGAAGCGCCGGACCTCGCAGAACATCGTCTGGGGCGGCGCCGCGGGTTGCTTCCCCACCCTCATCGGCTGGACGGCGGTCACCGGCCGGCTGGCCTGGGCGCCGGTCGTGTTGTTCATGGTCGTGTTCCTCTGGACGCCGCCGCACTTCTGGGCGTTGGCGATGAGGTACCGCGACGACTACGCCGCGGCCGACGTGCCGATGTTGCCGGTGGTGATGTCCGAACGCGGTGTCACGTGGCGCATCCTGCTGTACACGTGGGCGACCGTGTTGTGCTCGTTGCTGCTGTGGCCGGTCGCCGACACCACGCTCCTGTACCCGGTCGCCGCCGCCGTTCTCGGGGCCGTCTTCCTGGTGGGGGCCCACCGTCTTTATGCGCAGGCGCGCGCGGGTCGCACCGGTACCGCCCTGGCACCCATGCGGCTGTTCCACCTGTCGAACCTGTACCTGGCGTTGCTGTTCCTCGCGGTGGCGATCGACCCGCTGCTGCACTGACCGGCAGATCGAAGCCGAGGTCAGTCCGTCGTGCCGAGCGTCTCGCCGCGGATGGATGCGTCGAGCACCTCGATCGTGTGCATCGCGGTGAGGCCTGCGCCGGCGCGGTCCAGGCTGGCGCGGAGTTGCATGAGGCAGCCGGGGTTGGCGCTGGCCACGATGCCGGCGCCGGTGGCGATCACCCCCGCCGCCTTGCGATCGCCGAGGGCACGTGCGGCGTCCGGGTTGAGGATGTTGTAGATCCCGGCGGAGCCGCAGCAGAGCTCGGGATCGGCGATCTCCCGGACGGTCACGCCGGGGATCTGGTGCAGGAGAGCGCGGGGTTGGTCGCGGATGCCCTGGGCATGGGCGAGATGACACGCGTCCTGGTAGGCGATGGTCACGTCCAGCCGATGGCGGGTGGCCGCCGGCCCGAGCTCGGCGAGGAACTCCGCGACGTCACGAACCCGATCGGTGAATGCAGCGGCACGCTCGGCATACGCGGCGTCGTCGGCCAGCAGGTGCGCATACTCCTTCATGACCGAGCCGCACCCGGCGGCGTTGACGATCACCGTGTCCACGCCCGCGCGCTCGAAGGTGTCGATGACGGACCGGGCGAACCGTCGAGCCTCCGCGTCGCGGCCGTTGTGCGCGGACAGGGCGCCACAGCAGCCCTGCTCGGCCGGCACGATCACGTCGCACCCCTCGGCGGCGAGGACGCGCAGTGTCGCGGCGTTGACGTCGGGGAAGAACTCGCGCTGGATGCAGCCGGTGAGCAGACCGACGACGGCGCGCCGCGGGCCGCGGGCCGGCGTGTGGTGCGGCAGTGGTGCCGCCGCTGCTTCCAGCCTCGGCGTGAGCGCCTCCATGGCCGCCAGCCGCGGTAGGACCCGGGGGAGTACCCCGGCGCGACGGACGACCCGATCGAGTCGCGTGCGCTGGTAGACCCGAAGCGGCCCGGCCAGCCGCCGAAGGCGCCGCGGGTAGGGGAACAGCGCGAAGATCAGACCCCGCAGAGCTCGGTCCGCACGTGGTCGCTCGTGATGACGCTCGACCTGGGCCCTGGTCGACTCGATCAGCCGGTCGTACTGCACGCCCGAGGGACACGCGGTGACGCACGCCATGCAGCCGAGGCACGCGTCCCAGTGCTCGACCATCGACCCGGTCAGCGGCTCGCCCTCGAGTCCCTGCTTCATCAGGTCGATGCGCCCCCGCGGGGAGTCCATCTCCTCGCCCCACAACACGTAGGTCGGGCAGGTCGGCAGGCAGAACCCGCAGTGCACGCAGTCCGCGACGAGAGCGGCGTCCGGCGGATGGTCGTCGTCGAAGGCCCCGGACGCGGTCGCGGAGCGGGCGGGCGCGGCGGACTCTGCGAGCGCCGGCGCGTACCAGTCGCCGTCAGGTCGGGCTGCGGTCATCAGATGCCTCCGACGTAGCGTCCGGGCGCGAGCCGGTGGGTGGGGTCGAACTCGTCCTTGACGCGGCGCATCAACGCGAGCCCGGCGACCGGCCCCCACCGATCGGTCTGTGCGCCGAGCGCGGCCGGGGCGTCCACCACCACGGCGGCACCGCCGTGCCTGAGGCATACGGCCCGCAGCCTCTCGACGGCCGCCGCGATCAGGGAGGCAGTGTCGTCGGACGGCGGAGCGCCCGGTTCGATCGCGGCGTACAGCACCCCGACACCGATGGACCCGCGCACGGCGACCGGCAGAGCGTGGTGGCCGCGCAGGTCCTGAACCGCCTCGAGCACGTCGGCGCCACCTGAGATGGCGAACGTCAGTTTGAGGGCGACGTCGTGGGCCGCGACCCGGTCATCGGTCCAGGGGTACCTGGCCCACCAGGTCGGGAGGTCCACACCGGTCGTCGTGCGGACCGCCGTGAGGTCGGCGACGGTCGCGGCGCGGACTCCGACACCGGCGCTCGAGCCTTCGAAGAGAACGGTCAGGGTGGGCGGAGACCCGTGCGGCCAGTCGAGTTCGATGGCGCTGGGCGCGGTCTGGGTCCCGACGAGCCGGGCCACCAGGCGGTGGACCTCGGACGGTCCCGCCCCGGTGCCCAGTTCGATCCTCACGACCTGGCGCGCCGCGGGTAGCGGGTGGAGCCGGAAGATCGCCTCGGTGACGACGCCGAGCGTGCCGTACGAGCCGACCAGGAGCTTGCCGAGGTCGTAGCCGGCGACGTTCTTCACCACGCGGCCACCGGCGTGGACGACTCTGCCGTCGGCCCGGACGAACGTCACTCCGATCAGCAGGTCCCGGACCGTGCCACGGATGAGTCGCTGCGGGCCGCTGCTCCCCGTGGCCACGACCCCTCCGACCGTGGCGCCGGTGGTGGTCTCGTCGAGGGCGAGGTGCTGTCCGGCCCGGCGGACGTGCCGCTGGAGGTCGGCGAGTCGCACACCGGCCTCGGTGACGACCACGAGGTCGCCGGAGGTGTGGTCCAGGATCCGATCCAGGCCGAGCAGGTCGATCACGACGTCCACGCGGCTCGGCGGGTTTCCCCAGGTCAGCTTCGTGCCTGCGCCGCGGGGGACGACGGTCAGACCGTCCTCGGCCGCGGCCCGCATCACGGCGGCGACCTCCTCGGTCGTCGTCGGGGCAGCCACGATGCGGGGGACCACGCCGTCGACGGCGTCCATGCCGGTCGCGGTGCGGGTCGCGACACCGGCGGCGGCGATCCGCGCGGCCGCGGCGTCGATCCGGTCGTGGCGGGTGCGCACTCAGAACACCCCGCCGGCCGGGGCCGGATCAGCCGCGGGCCTGTCGGCGGCATGACGTCGGCGGGGGATCTCGCCGCACAGGCGTGGGGTCGGGAAGATCTTGCCAGGGTTCGAGATTCCCTCCGGATCGAACGCGCACCGCAGCATCTGCATGGTGTCGAGGTCGTCCTCGGTGAACATCTTCGGCATGTGGATCGCCTTGTCCGCTCCGACCCCGTGTTCACCGGTGATCGACCCGCCGTGCTCGAGGCAGAGGTCGATGATGGCGCCGCTCACGACCTCGGCGGCGTCGCCCTGCCCCGGGACGGCCTCGTCGAAGAGCACCAGCGGGTGCAGGTTCCCGTCGCCGGCGTGGAACACGTTCGCCACCCGGATACCCGTGGCGCTGGAGAGGTCGGCGATCGCGTGGAGTACATCGGCCAGCGCCGTTCGGGGGACGACACCGTCCTGGACGATGTAGTCCGGGCTGATGCGCCCGACCGCGGCGAAGGCGGACTTCCGTCCCCGCCAGATCAACCCACGCTCAGTCGGATCGGTGGCCACGCGGATCTCGAACGCCCCGTGGGCGCGACACAGACGGTCGACCTCCGCGAGTTCGGCGGCGACCTCCACGGCCGGCCCGTCGAGTTCCACGATGAGGACCGCGCCGGCCCCGGCCGGGTACTGGCAGTTCACGGCGGCCTCGGCGGCCTCGATGGCGAGCGCGTCCATCATCTCGATCGCCGCGGGCAGCACACCGGCGGCGATGATCTCGGTGGTGGCGGCGCCGGCGGTGTCGACGGAGTCGAACGCGGCCAGCACGGTCCGGACGGTCTCCGGCGCCCGCAGGATCCGCAAGGTGGCCGAGACCGCCACGCCGAGCGTGCCCTCCGACCCGACGAACGCGCCGACGAGGTCGTACCCGGGCGGGTCGGGCGCCAACCCGCCCACCGCGACCCGATCGCCCTGCGGGGTGACGAGGTCGAGGCCGAGGACGTGGTTCACGGTGAACCCGTACTTCAGACAGTGCGCGCCGCCGGAGTTCTCCGCGACGTTGCCGCCGATCGAGCAGATCTGCTGGCTGGACGGGTCCGGCGCGTAGTAGTACCCCGACGACGCGACCGCCCGGGTGACGTCGAGATTGATCACGCCCGGCTCGACGACGACCCGCTGGTCGTCGAGCCGTACGTCGAGAACGGTGCGGAGCCGGGACGTGACGACGAGCACGCCGTCGGCTCGGGGCAGTGCGCCGCCGGACAGGCCGGTGCCCGACCCGCGCGCGACGAACGGCACTCGGGCGCGGTGACAGGCGGCGATCACGGCGGCCAGCTCGTCGGCGGTGTTCGGGATGACCACCAACGCCGGTGTGCAGCGGTAGTGCGTCAGCCCGTCACACGCGTAGGTCCGCAACGACGCGGGATCGGTGACCACCGACTCGGGCGGCAGCAGCCGCCCGACGTCCCGGACGACCCGCGCCAGACCGCCGCTCGCCAACGCCGCCAACCCGTTCGGTCATGGCATCTGGGCGTAGGCGGGAATCGTGAGGAAGTCGGCGTAGTCCTCGGCCAGTGCCATGTCGGTGAACAGTGCACGCGCGTCGGTCCACCGGCGCGCGTCGAAGCTCTCGCGTCCGTCCCGTTCGGCTATCGCCGCCATCTCCTCCTCGATCACCCGCTCGACGAGGTCGCGGGTGACCCGCGTCCCGTCCGCCAGCACGATGTCGTTGTGCAGCCACTGCCACACCTGACTGCGGGCGATCTCGGCGGTGGCCGCGTCCTCCATCAGGTTGTTGATGGCCACGGCGCCGATGCCACGAAGCCACGCCTCGAGGTACTGGATGCCGACGCTGATGTCGTTCCGCAGGCCCTCCTCGGTCACGGCGCCGCCGGTGGCGGCGACGTCGAGCAGGTCCTCGGCGGTGACGTGCACGTCGTCGCGGAGCCGGGCGAGCTGGTGGGGTTCGGCCCCCAGCACGGCGTCGAAGGCCTCCCGGCAGACCTCGACCATCCCCGGATGGGCGACCCAGGAACCGTCGAACCCGTCGGTGGCCTCACGCGTCTTGTCGGCGCGGACCTTGGCGAACGCGGCTGCGTTGACGTCGGGATCCCGGCTCGGGATGAACGCCGCCATCCCGCCGATCGCGTGTGCGCCTCTCGAATGGCACGTGTGCACGAGGAGTTCGGTGTAAGCGCGCATGAACGGGACCGTCATGCTCACCGAGTTCCGGTCGGGCAGCAGGAAGTCGCGGCCACGGGTGCGGAAGTTCTTGATGACGCTGAACATGTAGTCCCAGCGGCCCGCGTTGAGCCCGGCCGAGTGGTCGCGCAACTCGTAGAGGACCTCCTCCATCTCGAAGGCGGCCGGATACGTCTCGATCAGGACCGTGGCCCGGATCGTGCCGGTCGGGAGCCCAAGCACCTCCTGCGCACGCACGAACACGTCGTTCCACAGGCGTGCCTCGAGGTGGCTCTCGAGCTTCGGCAGGTAGAAGTACGGCCCCGATCCCCGTGCCAGTTGGGCTCTCGCACAGTTCGCGAAGTACAGCGCGAAGTCGACCAGGGCGCCCGCGCACGGTGTCGAGTCGACCTGCAGGTGCTTCTCCGGGAGGTGCCAGCCACGCGGCCGCACCACGATCGTGGCCAGCTCGTCGTCGGGCCGGAGCTCGTAGCTTCGGCCGGCGTTGTTGGTGAAATCGATGCGGCGGCCGATCGCATCCAGCAGGTTCAACTGCCCGCCGACGACGTTCTCCCACAGCGGAGAGGTCGCGTCCTCCTGGTCCGCGAGCCACACCTTCGCACCGGAGTTCAGGGCATTGATCGTCATCCGCTTCTCGGTCGGTCCGGTGATCTCCACCCGCCGATCCACCAGTCCGGGCGCCGCTTCCGCCACCCGCCAACTCGGGTCATCACGGATGTGGCGGGTCTCCGGCAGGAAACCCAGCAGACCCCCTGCGGCCAACCGCGACACCCGCTCGGTGCGGGCGGCCAGCAACTCCTGCCGCCGCCCGTCGAACTCCCGATGCAACAGCTCGAGCAGGCCCAACGCCTCGGGGGTCAGGACCTCGTCGTAGCGGTCGTGCATCGGTCCACTGACCTCAACCCCGGTCATGTCACGTCCTTCATGGTGGTCTGCTCCATTGGTTGGGGCGTCATCGATCGGCCTCTGCATCGCCCTGACGGCGTCGCCCGCGCCGGTCAGATTGGCCAGCGTCATCTCGGAGTACTTCCGACTGAGGACGACACCGTCGGCGCCGCCTTCGAACGCAGCGGTCACCGCGGCGGCGACGCTCTCGGGCGTACAACGCGACAGTTCGTCGCCGGACGTCGCGTCGGCGTTGACCCCGGAGGTGCCTTCCTGGCGGCGTCGCCGGTCGTCGCGCGCCGCAGAGGTCTGACCGACCGGGATGTCGATGTCGATGCCGGGGTAGATGCGCGTTCCCGGGGCCGCCGATGTTCGTGCGCGCTCGGTCTCCCGCCGGACGTAGTCGGCGGAGAAGCCGGTCTGCGGCAATCGGTCGTACTCGGCTTCATCCAGTCCCAGCAGGTCGAGCATCAAGGGGTAGACGGCAGTCACGTCGGCGTCGGCGAACAACGTCCGGGAGATGTTCGCGATCCAGGTGTGGAATCGCGGCCCGGCGCAGTTGTCGTAGCTGACGACCTTGATGAAATCCGACAGCTCGGACAACTCGGCGTAGTCCTGGTCGGCCCGGAAGAACGGGCTGAACGAGTTCTCGTGGTAGATGTGCCAACCGACCTGGATGGAGCTGCGGCACGCCTTGGCCACACCGTAGATGTCGCGGTAGAGCTGGCGCTGGCTCTGCGTCCAGAGCGTCTGCCAGGCCAGCACCTCAGGATGACGCAGCAGGATTCGCCAGAAGGTCACGAACGCACCGTCGGCGGGCCGTTCGCCCGCGGTGACCTTCGCGTTCCAGGCCAGCAGTTCCCGGTAGCCGGCCCGGGCACGTTCGACGTCGATGCCGCGGTCCCGGCCGAGTCGACGGCAGTGTTCGCAGAAGCAGGTGAGCAGCGGCGCCTCGATCGGGGTCTGCATGACGAGATTCAGCGGCCCGGGCCGCTCCGAGCACCAGGCCAGCCCGTCGATCGGATAGCTCTTGGCGTAGTCCTCGACGATGCCGAGATGCCAGCCGCGGTAGTCGGGATGGTTGAAGCACGGGCGCGGGGCGGGTCGTCCCCAGACGTCCACCTCGAGCGTCTTCGGGAAGTTCGGATAATCACGCAACGCCTGCGCGTACGACGATTCCTCCATCCACGCGTAGGCGGCCATGCCACGCGCATGCGCCGACGGTACGACGTCTGCCAGCAGGTCGTAGCCCGGGTGTTCGGGGGCCCGACCGACCGATCCCAGCATCGTGGCGCCGTAGTACTGGTCGTGGACGGTCGCGTAGTTCCCGCCGACCCAGTCGAGGTCGTACTCCTGCGCCCCGTGGTCCGGCAGCGGGTGCCCCGGCACCTGGCGTCCGCCGGTGCCCCGGGTCCAGGTGGGCGTGGCCAGGAACAGCGCGTTGACCGCGCCCTTGTCCTGCAGCGTGTCGAGCACGCTCTCGGTGCCTTCGTCGACGAACGACACGGCGCCGACCTGCACGGCGACGAACGGATCGCCCATCACGCCCTTCTCCTCGCTCGCCGGCATCTCTTCCGGCCTTCGACCAACCTAAACGGTCGGTCGCTCGGCCTCGTTGGGGGTCTGACCGCCTCGCCATTCGGCCGCCAGCAAGCCCATGGCGAGTTCGTCGTGGAAACGGCCGTCGTGCCAGACCGCTTCGCGGATCCGGCCCTCCTCGACGAACCCCGCCTTGCGATACGCCGCGACTGCACGGGTGTTGTAGGCCCAGACCTGCAGACCGATCCGGTTCAGGCCGAGTTCGAGGAAGCCGTACCTGAGCATGAGCGCCATCGCCTCGCTCCCGAGGGACTGGCCGACGAAGTCCGGGCCGAACACGATGCCGAAGGTGGCGGCGCGGTCCTTCGGCGTCGAGCCCCAGAGGCTCACGTGCCCGGCCAGCAGGCGGTCCTCCTTGCGCTCGACGCAGAAGCCGGCTCCGGCCGAGTCCTTGTTCGCACTCCACCCGCGGAACATCTCGGTCGTCGCCTCGGGCAGGCCGCCACGCACCTGCGCCGTGTTGAGAACGCCGATCGCCGGGTCGTACCACCACGACTCGAGAAACGGCAGATCGGCCTCGCGCAACGGACGCAGCCGCACGCGGTGACCTTCGAGCAGCCCGCGGGCGTACTCCGACGCGGCATCGGTCGTCCACTCCGCGGGGGTCGGATCGGGTGCACCGGATTCGCTCACCCGGACGATCGTAGGCGAGGCCCCGGCTGCCGCAGCCGCCACGAGGTCAGAAGTGGTCGCGCCGGAATCGGTCGCCGACGGTAGGCGCTCGTCGTTGTCCGGCACCACTCACGCGCGGGAGGATGAACACGTGCGCATCCAGGTGAGTCAGCAGGAGTACGACGACCACAAGCTCGACGACGCGACGCTGAAGGCGGCCGTCGAGGCGTTCGACATCGACGGCTACGTCGTCCTAGGTGGGGTGGTCGGACAGGCGGTGCTCGACGCCATGAAGCCCAAGCTCGACGAGGACACCGCCGAACTGCTCCGTCGCGGCAAGTGGGGAGGCGCCGGCCAGCTTCCGGGGCATCTCCAGCAGTCCATGTCGCGGTCGAAGGAGCACATCTACAGCGACGTGGTGACCAACCCGCTCGTCATCCAGGTGACCGAGGAGATCCTCGGTGAGGGCGTGCACAACCACTTCTACAACGGCAACACGAACCTGCCGGGCAGCCAGAAGCAGCCGCTGCACCGTGACACCGGGCATCTCTACCCGGACCTGATCCACCCCACGACCTCGATCGTCATCAACATGTCGCCGATCGACGTCGACGAGAACAACGGCGCGACGGAGATCTGGCCGGGCACCCACAAGATCCCCGGCGGCACCCGCGTGGGAGAGGCCGAGGAGGAAGCCCGGCGCGCGGTCGTCCCGCCGGTCCGGGCGGTGAGCCAGAAGGGCGATGCCGTCCTGCGTGACATCCGGATGTGGCACCGGGGCGTGCCGAACAACGGGACCGAGCACCGTCACATGATCGGCATGGTGCACAGCAAGTGGTTCTACCTGCGGGGCACGACGATCCCGGTGACCGAAGGTGCACTGCACTCCTTCGACGACGAGGTGCTCCGGACCAAGGTCGAGCTCGTGCCCGACGACTACGACTACCTGTCGGAGTTCCAGCGCCCCTGAGGCACCGCCACACCCGAGTGGTCGCCGGAGTGGTCGCAAGCTCCCGCGGCCACGGCGTGTTGGGTGCAGACGCGCCCAGTCCGGGTGCTCGGGCTGAGGCATCGCCGACCCACCCGCCGAGTGCCGGTCGACCCCTGTTAGCGTCGACGACAGGTTGTTGACCGATGAACCATCTCGGAGGCGGAGTCAGTCGTGACGGAATCGGTAGATGTCAGCTCACTGACGGCCTGGTGGTCGGCGGTCGACCGGTCGGGAGCACGGTTGGCGGACGCGGTCGGAGAACTCCCGGCCGACCGGCTCGAGTCGGTGTCCGGCGCGAGTGAGTGGACCATCGCCGACGTGCTGTCCCATCTCGGCTCCCAAGCCGAGATCTTCGCGATGTTCCTCGACGCCGGCCGCGACGGCACGGACGCGCCGGGGCTCGAGCGGTTCCAGCCCGTCTGGGACGTCTGGAACGCGAAGTCGCCGACGGAGCAGCGCGATGACTACCTGACGGCGAACGCCGCGTTCCTCGCCCGGCTCGACGCCATGGACGAGCCCGCGAAGGCGTCGTGGCACCTCACGATGTTCGGCTCGGACATGGGTCTGCAGGGACTCCTCCAGATGCGTCTCGGCGAGCATGCCCTGCACACGTGGGATGTTCTCGTCGCTCTCGACCCGAACGCCGTCGTCGCCCCCGATGCCGTTGACCTCCTCGTGGACACCCTGCCGGCTCTCGCCGCCCGCGCCGGGCGCCTCCCCGACGGCACGGGAAGCGTCACGACGGACGTCACGACTCATGTTCCGGAGCGGCGATTCATCCTGCAGGCGGACGCCGATGGCGTCGTTCTCACCCCCGCTGAGGGCCCGCCGGGCGACGAGGTCGTCGAGCTACCGGCCGAGGTGTTCGTGCGGGTCGTCTACGGGCGAGCCGCCGCCGACCACCCTTCCTCGGCTCGAGGCGATGGACTCGACACCATCCGACCGTTGTTCACCGGCTTCTGAGGCACGTCCTCGAGAGGACATCGATGAGATTCCGTCCGACCGCCCGAGAGATTCCCGGTCGCGTCGCCACCGGCGCGTACATCCTGCACTCCGGCATCACGAAGTGGCGTGGGTCGGCGGAGCAGGCCGCGGGCATCCACGGCATGGCCGCCGGTGCGTTCCCGTTCTTGAAGTCGATCCCGCCGACGAGATTCCTACGCTTGCTCGCCGCCGGGGAGATCGCCACCGGGGCACTCCTGTTGACGCCGATCGTGCCCACGGTGATCGCCGGTGCGGCTTTGACGGCCTTCTCAGGGAGCCTGGTGACGATGTACGGGCGCACACCGGCGCTGCACGAGTCAGGTAGTCCGTGGCCGACGCCGGCCGGGCTCGCCGTGAGCAAGGACGTGTGGATGCTCGGCATCGGCCTCGGCCTGTTGACCGACGCCGTCACCGAGCCTCGGGCCGATCAGCCCGCCTGAATCCGGATCAGCCGTGCGCCCACCTCGTGCGGCAGCGTGATCACGAGGTCGTCGCCGTCGCGCTCGAACGTGGTCGCGAGGCCGCTGTCCGCAGTCGGGAACAACACCTCGACCCGGGACCCGGCCGGCGCGACAGCCGGCAGCCGGACCGTGTCGTCGCCGCCTCGCCGCCAGACCGCGATCCAGGTGTCGGCGCCTTCGTCCATGCCGAGCGCGACCCACGGGTCGTCCCAGCCGGGCAGGCCGAGCGGCCACGACGGGAGTGCCGTGGCGAGCCGTTCCCGGTAGCTCTTGTAGACGTCGATGGCGGGCAGGACGATCGCGCGTTGCCTGTCGTCCATGAGATCGAGACGTCCGGACAGGTGGATCCGGCCGAGCAGCGCGTTCACCATGCACGTCACGTTCGTCTCGTCGTCGTTGCCCGGTAGCGGATACGCCCAGGTCGCGCTCTGCTCGGGCGTGACGGCGGACGCGACGCCAGCGGAGATCGACGCGTACCGGAGGGGATCCATCTGGTCCGAGGTCGACTGGATCGGGAAGTGCGAGAGCTGCCCGTACTCCATCCGGCAGCCACCCGACGAGCAGTTCTCCAGCACCAGGCCGGGGTGTCGGTCCATGACCTCGTCGACCCAGGTCAGGAGGGCGCGGGTGTGCCCGAGGAGCCCATCGCCGCGGCTGGCGGCGTCCTCGTTGGTGCCGTGGCCGGGGTTGATGTTGTAGTCGAGCTTGAAGTAGCCGATGCCGAAGTCGGCGACGAGCCGGTCGACGGTCTCGTCGAGGTGGGCCCGGACCGCGGGGTGCCGGAAGTCCAGCTGGTGGCGACCGGCCTCGACCAGCCGGATCCCGTCGACCGTGAAGAACGCGTCGTCCGGCAGCGTCTGCGCGAGCGGGGACTTGACGCCGATCACCTCGGGTTCGAGCCAGAGACCGGGGACCATGCCGCGCTCGTGGATCCGGTCGATGACGGCCTTCAGCCCGCCGCCCGGGAATCGCTGGACGGACGGCTGCCAGGCACCGACCGTCTCCCACCAGCCGCCGTCGTCGGAGTACCAGCCGGCGTCGATCACGAAGTACTCGGCACCGGCGTCGGCAGCGGACTCGATGACGGGAAGGAGCTTCTCGGTGGTCGGGTCGCCCATGAGGCAGTTCATGTAGTCGTTGAAGATCACCGGCAGCGTCACGTTGTCGACGTGTGGCCGGCGGTGCGCGCGCCGGGCCGTGGTCAAGGCGCGCAACGCGTCGGTCAGCGAGCCGACGGTGACGACTGTCGTGGCCGGCACGGCGGTGAAGCTCGCTCCGGGTTCGACGACATGCCGCCAGTCGTGCTCGGTGTCGTTCGGCCCGCTGCAGCGGGCGCTGACGTCGTGTTCCCAGTCGGACAGGTCGAACGACCACGGTCCGTTGTTCTCGATCTGCCAGAGCCAGGTCGATCCACCGGCCGAGATCGCGCCCATCGGGAGGAAATCCGACGTGGACCACGTCCCGTAGGCGGCGACGAGGACTCGCGACCGGGCGCCCTCGCGGGGTCCGTGTGTCACGGCGTCGGCGGGCCAGCGGGTCGAATCGACGAGGCCGCTCTCGGTGATCGGGCGGATGAGCCAGCGGGCTTCGGCACACCAGGCATTGCGAGCGGTGGCGAACGTCGCCGTGGTGTCGCTGAGGATCGGCGTCTCCAGGGTCGAGCCGGCTCCGGTGACCACCGCTGACGACAGGTACGTCAGCGTGACCGGCGCCGTGCCCTCGTTCGTGACGGTGGTGGTCCAGCGCAACGCTGGGACGCCGGTGGCGGCGACGGCGAGCTCGACGGTGACGGCGAGTCCGGTGGACGCGTCCCGCTGCCTGATCACGAGCCGGGCCGGGTCGCTCTGCTCCACTCCTTCCGGGCGGAGCCGCAGTGCCGTCGCGAGCGCCTCGTGACGCACGGACGCACTGGCCCGGCGACCATCGCCGAGGAGCCCGAGCTCGACGATGTCGATCGCCGAGTCGCCGCGCTCGTGGACGGCGGGAACCGCCGCAGGACGCAGCGCGACCAGCCCGACCGGGGCGTCCGGCGAGACCGTCAGGTCGACGGCGATCGTGCCGAGGACATAGCTGGTGACGTCGGTGGTCGTCGCGGTGGGAGGCATGCCGGTAACGCTAGGAGAACAGCCGGGTCACGGCACGGTGCTGGCGGGCGCCGGACGGGGGCTGTCCGCAGGTGGCCGGGCGTCAGTCGCGCCGGCGACCCCAGGCGAAGGCCAGGTTCACGCCGATGATCCCGACCCAGACCATGAACATCCCGATCAGGCCGGCATGAGCCGCGACACCGGCGATCCCCGTCAGCGGGATCGCCATCACGAGGGAGATGATCGCGACGGCCACAGCCGGTCCGTCCGCGGCGGAGCGGGCCTGGGCAGGCGGCTGGTACGCGGGGACGTTCGGCTGCTGCTGGCGGCGGCTCAGTTCAGCCTCGACCTTGTCGACGAGCGACGAGGCGAGTTCGTCGTGGTAGCCGCTGCCGAGATCGGAGGCTGCGGCAGCAGTGGCACGGACATCCTTGTCGAGGTCGTCGGGCAGCGGCTGGTGCGCGGTCATGGTCCCAGAGTAGGCACCGAACGTGACGAACGGAGTAGTCCTACACCCCCAGTGAGGTAGTGGGGCTACGCCCCGAATCCTGCGAGCTGGGCGCTGACGACAATCCGGTCCGGGCTCAGAGCAGCCAACCGTTGTCATCTGCCAGCCGGACCGCCTCGGCCCGGGTACGGGCGCCGGTCTTGCCGATGGCGCTCGACAGGTAGTTGCGCACGGTCCCTTCGGAGAGATGGAGTCCCTGCGGCGAGGTCCAGCACGGTGCCGCCGGCCCGGGCCGCCTGCAAGACCTCCGTCTCGCGGCTGGTGAGCGGGCTGTGACCGTTCGCCAGGGTCTCCGCGGCCAGGGCCGGATCGACGACCCGGAGGCCGGCCTGCACCCGGCGGACCGCGTCGGCGAGTTCCCGGGCCGGTGTGTCCTTGACCACGAAACCGCTGGCACCGGCCTCCATGGCGCGACGGAGATAACCCGGGCGGCCGAACGTGGTGACGACGAGGACCTTGCAGCTGGGGAGCGCGCTGCGGAGCAGGGCGGTGGCGGAGATGCCGTCGAGACCGGGCATCTCGACGTCGAGGAGCGCGACGTCCGGCCGTGCGGTTCGCGCCGCCTCGACCACTTCGTCGCCACGGCCGACCTGTGCGACGACCTCGATGTCCTGCTCCAGACCGAGGAGGGCGGCGAGCGCGCCGCGGACGAGGGCCTGGTCGTCGGCGAGGAGGAGCCGGATCACCGGCTCACCGCCGCGTCACCGACGGCGCGGTCGCTCAGGTCCGGACGGTCCGGTCGAACGGCCGCCGGAGTGGTGACCGCGGACGTATGTGCCAGCGGCGGCAGTTCCACCCGAAGCCGAAGGCCGCCGCTCGGGCCGACGCCGAGGGTGAGTGCTCCGCCGGCCTTGTCGACCCGCTCCCGCAGTCCGTGCAGGCCCATGCCGTCCCCGTCACCCACATCGGCCAGGCCGATGCCGTCGTCGACGATCTCGACGTGGTCGGCGCCGACGGTCACCGTGCAGTGAGCGGCCGCGGAGTGCCGCACGACGTTCGTGACGGCCTCCCGCATGACCCAGCCGAACAGTTCGCTGCGTTCGATCGGGACGTCGTCGAGCGCGTTGGGCAGGGACGCGCGGATGCCGGCCGCGGCGAGCGCGGTACGCGCGTTGACGATCTCGGTCGCCAGATTGACCTCGCGGGAGCCGTTGATGGTGGCACGGACATCGGCGAGCGATTGCCGGGCGAGCCGTTCGATGTCGGCGATCTCGGTGGCGGCGAGCCCGGTGTCGCGCGGAGTGTCACGTTCGACGAGCCGGCCGGCGAGCTCGGACTTCATCGCGATGACCGTGAGTGAATGTCCGAGGATGTCGTGCAGGTCCCGGGCCATCCGCTCGCGTTCCGCGGCCACCGCCAGCTCGGTCATCTGGGCGCGCGCCGCCTCGAGCTGCCGTCCGCGCACCGACAGCTTCTTCGACGCCTGCACCGCGATGCTGGCCAGGACGAGCCCCAGCGCGGTCCCGGGCACGGTGTCGTGAGACCCGGGATCGGTGACGTAGACGATGAAGCACAGCAGGAGCCCGGCACCGCCGGCGATCCACACGCTGGGGCCGCCGAAGCTGCCGATGGCGGTCGCCACGATGAAGACCAGGAACGTGAGCGCCGCGGGCCCCGCCGCCGGCACCGTGGCCAGGGCGAGCACGCTCAGCCCGACGAGCACGCCGACCCGGTACCGCAGTGGCACGCAGGCCGGGTTGCCGCCCCAGCCGCCACCGCTCCGTCGCTGCTGGAAGGCGAGCCACATGATGTAGGCCACCGCGAACAGGATCGTCGCGGTCACGCCGATCACGCGTTCCACCGGATCGCCGTGCGTGGCTGCCGCAGCCAGCGGCGAACCGAGGAACACCAGCCAGATGCCGGCGAAGACGCCGAACCCGATCCACCGGTTGCGACGCTCGGTGCGCTTGGTGTCCACGGGCTCGTCCACGTCGTCGAGGATAGGCGCGCGATCGGGAGTCATGCTCAGACCCGGTTCGTGTCCCGGCGGAATCGCCACGTCGCACCGACGACGAAGATCGTCGTCCAGACGATGACGTTGGCGAACGCCGCCACCGTGAACCCGGTCCCCGTCAGCGGAGCCCGGGCGATCTCGCCCACGCCGTACACCGGCGTGTACTTCGCGATCGTCGCGAACGTGTGGCCCAGCTGGTCGACCGGGACGAAGAGGCCGCCGGCGAACGCGAGGATGGCCAGCGCCGGCCCGATGATCTGCATGACGTTGTCGCTCGGCAGCAGGTATCCCATGAACAGGCCGAACGCCGCGAAGACGATCGAGCAGATCCAGGCCAGCGCCGCACTCTCGATCCAGACCGTCAGCGGCATCTGCGCGCCGGCCAGCTTGCCGACGATCATGACGACGACGACGGACGCGAGCCCGAGCGCCATCGCGGTGATGAGCTTGACGGCCACGTAGGCGGCGGGGTTCAACGGAGTGAGCCGGAGCTGCCGGCTCCAGCCGGCCGCCCGCTCGATCGACACCGACGCACCGCCCGAGGTCGTGGCCAGCATCGCGCCGTACACGGCCATGCTGACGAGGACGTACGCGGTGATGTTGCCGTTGCCCGCGCTCTCGGTCTTGTACCCCGAGTTCGTACCGAAGAGCAGGAAGAAGACGGCCGGCATCACCAGGGTGAAGACGAGGGTCCGGCGATTGCGGAAGACGCGTCGGAGCTCGATCAGGACGAGGGTGGGGTTGAGGCCCCCGGCCGACGGGGCGCGGCGGGCCGCGATCGTGCCGGCGGTGACGGCCGGGACGGCGGAGGTGGTCATCGGGAGTTCTCCAGAGAGGTGACGGCGGAATCAGCGGAATCAGCGGCGTCGGTGGCTCCGACCGGTCGGGCCGGCTGGTCGGCGGTCGACGGGCGCGGGTCGGACGTGAGGGCGATGAACGCGTCCTCGAGGTTGCGGCTGGTGATCTCGAGGTCGTGCGCGGCAGTGTGTTCGAACAGGTAGCGGGCGACGCGGTCGGAGTCGTTCGCGTGCACCAGCACGCTGTCACCGCGGACCTCGACCGAGTCGACGCCCGGGATCCGGGCCAGCAGGCTGGTGTCGACGTCGGGAATCGTCGCCCGGACGGTGCGACCGGAGGCCAGGTTCTTGATCTCGGCGGCGGTGCCGTCGGCGACGATCCGGCCGTGCTGCATCAGCACGATGCGGTCGGCGTACGCGTCGGCCTCGTCGAGATAGTGGGTGGCGAACACGACGGTGCGGCCGAGCTCGGCGTCGGCGCGGATGGCGGCCCAGAAGTCGCGCCGCCCCTCCACGTCCATGCCCGTGGTCGGTTCGTCGAGGATCACCAGGAGCGGGTCGGAGACGAGCGACATCGCGAACCGGAGCCGTTGCTGCTGGCCGCCGGAGCACTTCCCCACCCGCCGCTCGGCGATGTCGGCGATGCCTGCCCGCTCGAGCACCTCGGCCACCGGTCGTGGGGCGGTGCTCACACTGGCCGTGATGGCCACGGTCTCGGCGACAGTCAGGTCCTTCAGCAGGCCGCCGGACTGCAGGACGGCCGACACGAGTCCACGCGCGATCGCCTGGTGCGGGGCCATGCCGAACACCGTGACCGTTCCGGTGTCGGCCTTGCCGAGCCCGAGGACCATGTCGATCGTCGTCGTCTTGCCGGCGCCGTTGGGGCCGAGCAGCGCGACGATCTCACCCGGGCGGACGGTGAGGTCGACGCCGGCGACGGCATGGACCGAGCCGAACGATCGCCGGACGTCGTGGAGTTCGATGGCGGTGACGGCATCGACCGCGTCCGGCGTGGCCGGCAGTCGGGGCACGTTGTTCGTCGTCATACCCACGACGATGCCGCTCCGCCGGGCCCGGTCACCCTGCGGGCGGTCACCGGTCGGGCAGGACGAATGTCACACCGAGCCGGTACCGGTCATCACGGGGTGCCCACGTGACGCGGCCGGCCGGCCGTGGAAGCGTGGACGGCAACCGAGCAGGGAGAACCGAGATGAGCTCACCCGTACTGGCGGCCGACGCCCTGGCCACGCCCTACGACGTGCCCGCGGGGGCGTCGGCCGCATTCGAGCGGGACGGCTACGTCCACCTGACCGGTGTCCTCGACCCAGCGGTCGTCGAGCACTACGAACCCGAGATCACCGAACAGGTGATCGCCTTGAACACGATGCACCTCCCGATGGCCGAGCGGGACACCTACTCGAAGGCCTTCCTGCAGGTGACGAACCTGTGGCAGCACAGCGATCGGGTGCGCGAGCTGGTCTTCTCGTCCCGGTTGGCCAGGATCGCCGCCGAACTCATGGGCGTCCGTGGCGTTCGGGTCTACCACGATCAGGCGCTGTACAAGGAGCCCGGCGGCGGGATCACTCCCTGGCACGCCGACCAGTACTACTGGCCGCTGGTCGGCGATCGGTGCTGCACGATCTGGTTGCCGCTGCAGGAGACCCCGTTGCCGCTCGGTCCGTTGACGTTCGCTCGCGGCAGCCACCGTTTCTCGTTCGGACGCGACCTCGCGATCAGCGACGAGTCCGAGCGGCAGATGCAGAGGGCCCTCGCGGAGCAGGCATTCCCGATCGTCGAAGAGCCGTTCGCCCTCGGGGATGCGAGTTTCCACCAGGGCTGGACGTTCCACCACGCGTCGCCGAACACGTCGGAGATCCCGCGGCGGGTGATGACGGTGATCTACATCGACGCGGACATCGAGATCGCCGAGCCCGTCAACGACAACCAGGTCAGCGACCTGGCCAACTGGCTGCCGGGCAAGGTGCCGGGCGAGAACCCGGACACGCCGATGAACCCGGTGTTGTGGTCTCGGGCCTGACCGGGTCGAACCACGCCGTGTTGCGCAGGGGAGCAGGCAGGATGGCGCCGTGGACATCGACACCGTGGCGGATGAGCTCTACGCGCTGACGCCGGAGGACTTCACCGCGGCACGTAACGCGCGGGCGAAGGAGGCCAAGGCGGCCGGGGAGAAGGAGCTCGCCGCTGCGATCCTGGGCCTCGGGAAGCCCACGATGGTGGGGTGGCTGGCGAACCAGTTGGTGCGCGAGCGCCGGGACGAGCTCGAGCCGCTGATGGAACTCGGAGCCGGCCTGCGCGAAGCGTCGGCCAGTCTCAGCGGAGCCGAGCTCCGCGACCTCGGCCGGCAGCAGCACCGGCTCGTGCATGCCCTGGTGCAACAGGCGAAGCAGATCGCCGTGGCCTCGGGCCGTCGGGTGAGTGCCGACACCGAGCGCGGTCTCGACGACTCCCTCCATGCCGCACTCGCCGACGAGGCCGCCGCGGAAGAATTGCTGGCAGGACACCTGACGGGCACCTTGCAGCGGGTCGGCTTTCCCGCCGGTGCCGACGGAGGCGTGCCGGACGCCCGGCCCGATCTGCGGCTCGTGCCGAAGCCCAGCGCGTCCAAGGCCCCTTCGTCGGACGCGAAGGCGAAGGCGGCGGAGAAGGCCGAGCGGCGGGCCGCCGAACGCGCCGACGCCGAGCGTGCGGAAGCCGACGCACGAACCGTGGCCGAGGAAGCGGCGGAATCCCTGCGCGGCGCCGAGGACGACCATGCCGACGCCGAGAAGGCGGTGTCGACCGCCGCCGACAAGGCGACCCGGTTGCGGACGGAGCTGACCGCCGCCGAGGAAACGCAGTCAGCTGCGGAACGCGACCGGCGGACGGCGCGGGCTGCACTCGAGCGAGCCCAACGCCAGGCTCGTGATGCCGACGGAAAGCTGCGGCTGGCGCGGACGCGGCTCGACCGCCTGTCGTGAACGACGACCAGCTGGCCCGCCAGTTCCTCGACCAGCGGTTCGACGGCGGCGTGGAAGGCATCGTCGAGTGCATCGCCGGCCTCAATGCCCAGACGCCACGAGCGCCCGTCGTCGGGCTCTGGACCCGCATGCGGCACCTCGACCTGGGCGACCTCGACGGCGCCCTTCGCTCGTACCGGCTGGTCAAGGCGAACCTGATGCGGGGGACCGTGCACCTGGTGACCCGACGGCAGTACGTCGCCTGGCGCAGGTGTCTTCAACCCATGCTCGAGCGCACGGTGCGCGGATTCTCGAAGGGCCTCTGGGATGTCGTCGACCACGACGCGCTGCTGGCCGCGGGCACCGAGCTGCTGCGCGCCCACGACGGCCTCACCCGGGCCGAGATCGGCGCGGCGCTCGCCGAGCGCTTTCCGCACGAGCAGCCGCGTCGACTCGGGTTCGCCGTGCGGATGCTCTGCCCCGTCGTCCAGGTCGCCGACGAGTCGGCCTGGCGTCCCGCGCGGACGCGCTACATCCTCGCGGAGCAGGCCTTCGATGAGCCGCTGGGCGACGAGGAGGCCGGGCTCGGGGATCTCGTGGGCTCGTTCCTCCGGGCTTTCGGGCCTGCGACCGCCGCGGATGCCGGGTACTGGTCTGGAGTCAGCGGCCTACGGTCCGTCGTCGCGGACGCGTCGACCGACTCGGCTCAGCCGGCGGTACAGGATCCGCGGCCGACGTTCGTCTTGCCGGAGTTCGACAACGTCTACTTCTGCCGGAAGCAGCTCTCATCGCCCCTGCTCGCGGCCAAGAGGCGTCTCGTCCATCCGCCCGGTCACATGCCTGGCACGTTGGTGAGCGGCGGCGAGGTGTGCGCAGAGTGGTCGTGGGACGGGCCGTCCGGTAGCGCCACCCTCGAGCCGTGGCGCGCGCTCGAGGGTGCCGAGGTGGACGAATTCGAGCGGTTCCGGGCATGGAGCGCGGCAGTTGATCGATCGGGCCGGCGCTAGAGTCGCTCGAAGATGCACACCCGTGATTCAGGGAGTCGGTCGATATGAGCGAGCCGTCGGAAAGCAGCCCGTACGAGTCGTTGACGATCGATGCAGAAGGGGTGGTCATTCTGGTGTGGCCGCGTGGCGCGGACATCACCGGCGCGGCTGCCCAGCAGGCATTCGACGACGTCAACACGATGTGCGGTGACGTGCGCCGGCCCATGCTCGTCGACATGGCCACCACGAAGTCCGTGGCTCGTGGTGCGCGAGCGGTGTTCGGTCAGCCGTGTGCGGCCTCGAGGATTGCGCTCCTCGGCAGTTCGCCCGTCGATCGGGTGATTGCCAACTTCACGCTCGGGGTCAGCGCGGTGCCGTGCCCCACCAGGTTCTTCACAGATCGCACGCGCGCCATGTCCTTTCTCCGCGAGGGACAAGATGAGTCAGGAATATGACGACTCACGATTGGACGCGCTGGTCGACCTGATCGTCCGACTCGCCTCCGGGAACCTGAAGGCGCGGTTGGAGCCGTCGGAGGCGAGAGATTCCGTCGACGCGGTCATCACGGGCATCAATCTGTTGGCCGAGGAACTCGACCTCATCACGCAGTCATTGGAACAGCGCGTCGCCGAGCGCACGATGGCCCTGGATCAGGCCAGAGTCGCGCTCGAACGGATGGCCCTGAGCGATGCGCTGACCGGGCTGGGGAATCGGACCCTGCTGGGCGACCGCATCAGACAGGCTGGAGCGCGCGCGGAGCGCGGGGGCCGGCCGCCGTCCGTCGTGCTGCTGGACCTCGACAAGTTCAAGACGATCAACGACAGCATGGGTCACAACGCTGGTGATCGAATCCTGGTCGAAGTCGCGCGACGGTTGACCAGCGTCGTGCGGGAGACCGACACCGTCGCGCGGCTCGGGGGCGACGAGTTCGCGATCCTCACCCCGGACGTCGGGGAGGGCGACGCGCTTCGGGTGGCCGAGCGAGCGCTCGCAGAACTACAGGCACCGTTCGTGCTCGGCGACCGAACCGTGTGGACCGGGGCGAGTATCGGAGTGTGCGTCGGCCAGAAGGGGCAGAGCGCCGAGCATCTCCTGCGCGATGCCGACACCGCGATGTACGCAGCGAAAGCAAACGGACGCGGCAAGATCGCGGTCTTCCAGCCGGAAATGCACCATGCGGCCAACGACCGGCTCGAGCTCGCATCAGAGCTCGGCGCCGCCATCGCGGACGGGCAACTGGTGCTGCATTACCAGCCGATCGTTCATCTCGGCACCGCCGAACTGGTCGGGGCCGAGGCGTTGGTGCGGTGGATGCATCCCACGCGCGGTGTGCTGATGCCCGCCGACTTCATCCCGATCGCCGAAGACAGCGGCCACATCGTCGATGTGGGGCACTGGACGATCCGGGCCGCCGTCGCGCAGTTGCGGGACTGGCGGACCGAGATCGGGGATCACACCTTCCAATTGCACGTGAACCTGTCGCCGGTCGAGTTGAGATCCCGTGGAATGGCTCTCCACATTGCCGGCGTCCTGGAAGAATTCGAGGTTCCGGCCCGTCAACTCGCGGTCGAGATATCCGAGACGAGCATGATGACCGACGACCTCCTGGGTTTGGACGCACTGATCGCCTTGAAGGAGTTGGGGTTGGGCATCGAAATCGACGACTTCGGGACGGGTTACTCGTCCATCAGCTACCTTCGCCGATTGCCGATCGATACGGTCAAGGTCGATCAGTCACTCATCGGAGATCTTGCCCATGACGCGAGGCAGGTCGCGTTCGTCGCCTCGATCCTGCGACTCATCGAATCCGTGGGATTACGCGCAGTAGTCGAAGGAATCGAGACAGCCGCTCAATTGGGTCGACTCGAGGAGATAGGCTGCGGTTATGGCCAAGGTTACTATTTCAGCCCGCCGGTCGGGCTGGAGAAAATGACACATATGCTGACGTACCGGCACATCGGGCCCCGGGCCTGACGTGGTGACCGAGCAGCCGTCCGGACGGGGACAGCGCTCGAGCGGGAGCCGAGGCGCTCTGTCGCGAGCCCTCCTCGCCCCGCGAGTGGCGTGGCTCAGTCGTCGGGCGCCGAAGGACCTGACGGCAGGCTGGGAGCGTTACTGGTCGTCGATCAACGCGACGGGGGTCGACGGCGACGTGCTCTGGGACGCCGGCGATCTCGGCGAGATGCAGACCTACCTTCCCGTGCTGCAGGCGCATCTCGACACCTCCCTGCCCATCATCGATGTCGGCTGCGGGAACGGCCGATTCACGAGGCAGCTCGCACCGATGTTCCGGTCGGTGATCGGGATCGATCTCTCACCGAGCGCCATCGAGGTGGCGAAGGCCGAATCGGCCGATTCGTCGGCCGTCGAATTCCGACCGCTGGACGCGACCGAACCCGGCGCCACTGCCGGGCTGGCCTCGGAGTGCGCGCCGGCGAACGTCTTCGTGCGTGGGGTGTTCCACATCCTGGATTCGGGGGCCCGTATCGAACTGGCGCGAAATCTTCTTCCACTCACCGGCGCCACCGGACGCGTTTTCCTGGCCGAGACGGATTTTCGCGGGAGCGGATTGAAGTACCTGACCAACCTCGGCGCGACACCGCGGTGGATTCCCGATCCATTGGAACGTGCCATCAGAGATCTCCCACAGCCCGGCCACTTCGGCCCGACCGAGCGGTCGGCGAGCTTTGATTCTGCGACGTGGGAATTGATCGTCGACGGGCCGACCGTGATCGACACCATTCCGTTGAGGGGATCGACCGAGCCCGAACGGATTCCCGGGTACTACGCGGTTCTCGCTCCGCGCACCTGACGTCGGCTGCCGAAACGACGCCACGGTCGTACCCGCCTCGATCCAAGCCGCGCAGCCGTGGTCAACGTGGCCTGCCGTCGGCCGCGCAGGGCGGGTCGACCTTGACGCCCGCGACCTCGAGTTGAGCGTCGATGAGGTGCACGGTCCGGGTCATGGCGGTCGGCTCCAGCCGGCCGACGCCGCTACCGTGCGGGTGGTCGAAGAACAGCAGGAGCAGAAGAAGCAGGGTGATGATCGCGGCCACACTTCCCATGAGCATGCCCTGCGTCGTGGCGGCCTCGGCGATGTCGGCGAAGAACAGCATGAACACGAAGATCACCAGGGAGATGACGATCAGCACCAGCCACAGCGGCAGGGGCACGATTCCTTCCGCCCCGTGGATGCGGTCCACCCGCGCCTGCTCACGCTGGGCCGTCTGATCCATCCACCGGCCGTAGGCAGACTGCTCGGCGAAGGTCTCCGGGTGTGCCTGCGACATGGAGTGGAACATCGCGGCTCCCCACGGGTTGATGGCGTTCGCCCCGGCGCCCGAATCCAGCCCGTTCCACTCGATGCCGACGACGGAGCGGGCGTAGCAGACGAGTTCACCCGTGAGTTCGTCAGAGGTGGGCCTCGGCATGAATTGGGCGGTCTGAACCTGCTGGGCGACGATCGTCGCCTCCGTCTCGGCTCCCGTTCGGGCCTGGTCGTAGGAGGAGAACGCCAGGAAGATCAGAAAGCCGACGAGCACGGAGAAACCCGTGGCGAGGACTCCGAACACACCGGAGGCCCGGTCGCCGTCGGCAAAGCGGCTACCTGCCGGTGCTCGCCTTCTGACCAGCAGCATCACGGTGACGGACGCGGCCACCGCGACGAGGAGGATCAGTGCGGCCCAGACGAGATTCATGGTCGGCCCTTCAGCAGTTCAGGAGAAGAGCATCGGTGAGGCGACGACGGCACGGGACCTCGATGGAACGGATTCGCTCTGGTGCCGGCGACACGCTCGCAACTCTGTCGCCAGCGTGCGGACTTGTCGACTGCGGGTCCGCGGCGGCGTGATGCGCTGCCGAGGTTCCACGCTGTGTAGACGGCACGTATCGCTGCGTAGGTAACGATTGCGCAACGCGCTTCCGGCCAAGGATTCAAGCCCATAACAGGTGGATCCCGTCCCATCCGCAGGGGCGCGTGCCGTGTCACCGTGGCGGCTCGACCACAACCCACCTCGGGAGGCCTGGTGGACCATCGCTCGATACCCGATCTCGGTCCGTGTCCGAACGTCGCGGAGAGCCTCGACCGCCACGAACTGATCGTGGGCACCCGCGAGTCGGAAGCAGCCGCGAGTGGCACGACGCCGCCGGACCGCAAGGCCAAGCAGCCGCCACGGTGGAGGCGGGCGGCGGCGGGCAGTACGGACACACGAGCCCCGACCTGATCACGAGACCCTGCGGGACGAGGTCGCGGTCAGCTCGATCGACGGCCGTCGATATCAGCCGTCCCCGGGCTGGCCTGCACGAAGCCGAATGTCCACGTCGAGAGCGTAGGAGCCGGTACCGCCAGCGCTCGAACTGCAGAACCCCGCGGTTCTGGGTGCCGACGACCGCGGGGTTCTGCAGTCTCGCGTCGGACTCGGTGCGGCCGGCCGCCCGCATTCCCGTGGTTCTCGAGACGAACGTCAGTGCTGGACCCCGATCCGGTTGTGCAGCCGGCGCAGCGGACCGGGCGCCCACCAGTTCGCGCTACCCAGCAGCGTCATCGAAGCGGGAACCAGGATGAGGCGAACGAGTGTCGCGTCGACCGCCACCGCGACGGCGAGGGCCGTGCCCGTCTCCTTGATGACGAGCAACTGGCCGGCCACGAAACCGCTGAACACGATCACCACGAGCAGCGCCGCACAGGTGATGATCCGGCCGGTGGCCTGCAGACCGTTCGCCACGGCATCGTTCGTGTTCTCCCCGGCCCGGTGGTGCTCGAGGATCCGGGCCAGCAGGAAGACCTCGTAGTCCATCGCCAAGCCGAACGCGAACGCCAGCATCAGGACAGGGACGGTCACCTCGATGCCGCCCACCGGAGCAAAGTCGAGCAGCCCGGTGAGATGGCCGTCCTGGAACACCCAGACCAGGACGCCGAGGCTCGCGCCGAGCGACACGATGTTGCAGAACAGGGCCTTCAGCGGGATCACCACCGAGCCCGTCATGAGGAAGAGCAGCGAGAACGTCGCCAGCGCCACCAGCCCGATGGCCCAGGGTGCGCGTGCCTTGATCGCGGCGTCGAAGTCGAGCACGTGGGCCGCCTGCCCGCCCACCCAACTCTGCCCCGGTGGTGGCGATGCGCGCAGGTCCTCCACCAGTTGTCGGGTCTGGTCGCCCATCGGGCCGTCGCTGGTTCGCAGCGAGACGACCCGGTCGTCGCCGGTCGTCGTCACGCCGACCACCTGACTCACAGCCGGATTGCCGGCCAGGCCGTCCGCCCACGCCCGCGCCTGGGACGGCGTGGCGGTCGTCACGACCTGGACATCAGGCGTACGGAGCGCAGGAAAACGCTGGTCGATCTGCTCAGCCGTGACCCGAGCCGGGTTGTCGACCGGCAGGAGTTCGGCACCCGAGGCGGTCAGCCGCAGGTGACGGACGGGCAGGGCGAGACAGGCGAGGGCGAGGACGACGATCAACGCGGCCAGCCACGGCACCCGCTGCACGAACCGGGTGAGCCTGGAGAAGACTCCGACGGGCGGTGGCACGTCGCCGAACGCGCGGAGTGCGCGGCGCAGTCCGGGCACGCGGTTCAGTGAACCGGGCTTGGCGAGTTTGCGGCCGCCCAGTGCGATCATCGCCGGGACGAACGTCAGCGCGACCAGCAGCGCGACGAGCACCACACTGATGCCGGCGGCACCCAACGCACGCAGGATGTTCGCCTGGAACAGCAGCATGCCGCACAGCGAGATCGCCACGGTGATCGCGGAGAACATCACCGTACGACCGGCCGAACCCACTGTCCGCCCGACGGCCTCGATGACCTCGTCCTTCGTCGGGTCGCGATCGGCCAGCGCGCCGCCCCGGCGGATCTCCTCCCGGTAGCGGCTGACCGTCAGCAGCCCGTAGTCGATGCACAGACCCAGCCCGAGGATGGTCACGACGTTGACGACCGTCGCGTCGAGGGTGATGACGTGGACGAAGCCGTACAGCGAGAGCAGGGCGCCCGCGATGGACGCGATCGCCCCGATGATCGGCATGCCGGCGGCCAGGAACCCGCCGAACACGATCGTCATCACCAACAGGCTCACCGGCAGTGCGATGCTCTCGCCGACTCGCAGGTCGGTCTCCACCTGCGAGGTGATGGCGTCGACCAGCGGTGTGATCCCGCCGATGGAGACCGAACTACCGGGGATCGCCGTTTCGAGTTGGTCGAACCGGGCATCGACCGCCGTTTCGGCCTCGGTCTGCTGGTTCTTCGTCAGGCCCTTCTCGAGGGTCACCGGAACGAGGACCGCGCGCCCATCGTCCGACACGAGCGCCTTGGCCGCCGGGCTGGTGCCGAACGGATTCTGCACCGCGAACACGCCGTCGATGGCCGTCAGATCGCTCACGGCGGCCGTGACCGCGGATCGCACGGACGCCGACGCCGGGTCGATGTCGTCCACGAGGCCGGACAGGGTGTCGCCGCCCTTCGTGTCGGCGTCGAGGATCTCGCTCGCCGTCTGCGCATCGCCTGGCACCGACGGATTCCCGGAACTCAGCTTCTCGAACAGGGACGGGTTTCCGAAGGCACCGGTGCTGATCGCGAAGGCGAGGATCGTGACCACCAGCCAGACGCCGCCGAACCAGCGAGCGTGCCGCGCGCACGTTCGACCGAGCCGTTCGAGGCTGCTCAGCCGCGCGGCGGCGTGGCGGCCCGCGCGCTGGCTCGCCCCGCTCGGCTGCGCGGACCCGGTGTGGTCGGTGCTCACCGACCGCTCCCGCGTCGCGCCCACAGCACGAGGTCGGTGGCCGCGGCGGTGAGGAGCGCCGCACCCAGCATGTGCAGGTTGACGAGTGCGAGGGGGAGTCCGGTGAAGTACTGGACGAATCCGATCACGGCCTGGACGGACTCGACCACGAGCAGCACGAGCGCGGCCCTCGTGACCCACGCGCGGTCGGCCGCCCGGCCGACGAGGAGCGCCCCGATGGTCACGCCGAGCAGCAGGAAGACCAGGTCGGCGTGCAACTGGCTGACCGCAGCCGGGGACAGTCCGTTTCGCTTCGCGTCCAGATCGCCGGCGTGGGGCCCGCTGCCGGTGACGACCGTGCCCGCGGCCAGAACGAGCGCGGTGACGACGCCCGGCAGCCACCCGGAGAGCCGGACCGACGTCGAGCGGCTCGCGTGTGCGCAGGCTCGGCCAGGCCACCCGCCGCACGAGGACCGTGCAGAGCGCGATGATCGCCATCGAGAAGAGGAAGTGCGCGGACACGACCCACGGGTTGAGATGCGTCAACACCGTGATGCCGCCGAGCACGGCCTGCAGCGGGATGGTGAGCGCGACGGCCACCGTGAGCCAGCGCACTGTCCGGTCGGCCCGGCTCGGGCGGCGGACGAACCACGCCACGACGAACGTGGCCAGCACGATGCCGACCAGGACGAAGGTGAGCAGCCGGTTCCCGAACTCGATGGCGCCGTGGATGCCCAGCGACGGATGCGCGATGAAGGCCCCGGTGCTGCATTCCGGCCAGGTGGGGCAGCCGAGTCCGGATGCCGTGAGCCGGACGGCGCCGCCGGTCACGACGATCACCACGTTCGCGATCAGGGTGGCCCAGGCGAGGAAGGCGAGCGGTCGCCCGCCCCCTCCTGTGCGCGACGGCTCGGATGTGTGGGATTCGGAGCCCGCGGCCCCTGTCGTCGGCGCCGCGGTAGCTGCCCCCGCGGACACGGGTGTCACTCCCATCGGAACGTCAAGCTGGTCGCGACCGCGCCCACCACGGCCCACGCGAGCAGGATCACGATTGCCGCTCCGTCGACCCGACCGAGTGCGAGTGCGTCCCGCAGTCCGCTGGCGAGCGCGCCGGACGGCAGCGCACGGAGCACTCCCGCCGCGGGGCCGTACGACGCGGCCGGGACCAGCACGGCACCTCCGACGAGGAGGAGCACGAAGACGAGGTTGGCCAGCGCCAGCGTGGCCTCCGCCCGCAGGGTGCCCGCGAGGAAGAGCGCCCACGCGGCGAACGCGGCGCACCCGGCCCACCACAGCACGATCGCGGCGAGCACCGACACCGGTGTGAGGACCGGCCGCCATCCGAGCAGCGCCGCGACACCGCAGATGACAGCGATCTGGACGACCTGGACCGCGAGCAGGCTCAAGACCTTCCCGGCGAGCAAACCGGTGCGTGGGAGTGGCGTGACGCCGAGCTGCTTCAGCACTCCGTACCGGCGCTCGAAGCCGGTCGCGATCGCGAGCGAGGTGAAGGACGTGGACAGGATGGCCAGCGCGATCACACCCGGGGTGAGCATCGCCAGCGGATGCCGGCCACCGAGGTCGAGCCGGTCGGCGGCGAAGGCACCACCGAGCAACGCCAGCAACGGTATGACCAGCGCCAGGACGATCTGTTCCCCGTTGCGGAGCAGCAGCCGGAACTCCATCGCGGCCTGGCTGCGCACCATCGACGGCAGCGTGGCGGCCCCGGGTTGCGGAGTGAAGCGGCCTCGACCGAGCGAGGCGTCGGCGGTCACGTGGTCGCCTCCGCGCGGGTCAGGTCGAGGAACACGTCCTCGAGGGTGCGACGTCCGTCGTCCACGCGGAGGTCGACCACGAGCAGATCCGCCTGTGCCGCGCAGGTGGCCAGCGCGACGACGGCGTCCGGTGTGATCGGGCCGACGAGCTCGATCGCCCGGACGCGGTCGCCACCCGTGGGGTCGGCCGGCGTCCCGGCCGGGACCCGGACGTGCAACCCGGGAAGTGCGACGCGCAGCCGATCGAGGTCCATGAGGCCCGAGAAGGCCGCGGTCATCCGTACGGCCGGAGCCGCCGGCCCCGACAGCTGGGACGGCCGGCTGACGAGGTCGGCCGGACTGCCGGTGGCGATCAATCGGCCGTGGTCGATGACGTGCACGGTGTCGGCCAGACGCTCGGCCTCGTCGATGAGATGCGTGGTGAGCACGACGGTGACCCCGTCGTCACGGAGTTCGGTCAGGAGATCCCACACGTCGCGCCGGATGTGCGGATCGAGTCCGGCCGTCGGCTCGTCCACGAACACGAGCTCAGGCCGTCCGATCAACGCCATCGCGAGCCCCAGCCGCTGCTTGGCGCCGCCGGAGAGGCGCCGGTACGGAATGCGCTCGAACTCGTCGAGCCCGAGGCGCTCCGCGAGCATGCCGGTGTCGAGCGGGTGCCGGTAGAAGGTGGCCAGGTGGGCGAGCATCTCGCCGGCGCGTACTGCCGACCAGGCGCCGCCGGCCTGTGGCATGACGCCGATCCGGGGGAGGAGCGCTGCCCGATCACGCACCGGGTCGAGCCCGAGCGTGCGGACCGTGCCCCGTTGGGCGCGCCTGGTGCCGACGCTGGTCTCGAGAGTCGTGGTCTTCCCGGCACCGTTCGGCCCCAGCACAGCGGTGATCGTGCCGGTGGCGACCTCGAAGCTCAGCCGGTCCGTGGCGAGGGTGTCCCGATAGCGCATCGTCAGATCCTCGACGGTCAACGCAGCGGGCACCCGGCGAGTGTAGGCAGGCCACGGGCGACCCATTCTGGCCGGTCTGATCGGTACCCTTGACGGGCCGAGCTGGGTAAGGTTCACCTTCGTTGCCGGGCTTTGGTGATATACGCAACCATGGTGTTGTGAAAACGGAGCCCACCGCTGCGCGTACGCGTGCAGCTGCGTCCGGAGCCTCGGCCGTGGCCGAGCGCCCGATGCTGCTCCACGTCGCCGGTGCGGCGCCTGCTCCCTCCTGTGAAGGCGACGTCTACACGGTCCCGCCGGACCACGGTGCCGAGCGCGACGCGGACGCCGACGCGCGGACCCGTGACCGCGTGGCCAGGGCGCTGCTGCTCGAACGGTCGGTCACTGCCTCGGCCATCTCGCACGAACTCGGCCTCACCCCGGCGGCGGTCCGCCGGCATCTGGATGCCCTGGTCGCCGATGGGCTGGCCTCGCCGATCGACACCGCACCGACCGGTCAGCGTGGCCGACCCGCCCGTTCCTACCGCTTGACCGAGGCCGGTCGGGAGCGGTTCCCGCAGGCGTACGAAGAGCTGGCGGCGCAGGCACTCCAGTTCCTCGTCGAGCGGGTGGGGTCGGACGCGGTCAACGAGTTCGCCCGAGCGCGCACGAGATCGATCGCCGACCGGCTGGACGAGGTCAGGGCGACATCCGAGGACCCGACCGACGCGGTCGCGTTGCTCGCCCGGGCGCTCGACGCCGACGGTTACGCGACGTCCGTGCGCCCGGTCGGCGCCGGCGCCCAGCTCTGCCAGCACCACTGCCCGGTGGCACATGTCGCCGCGGCCTTCCCCCAGCTGTGCGAGGCCGAGACCGAGCTCTTCGGTCGCGTCCTCGGCCGTCACGTCCAGCGTCTCGCCACCATCGCCAACGGCGACGGTGTCTGCACGACACATATTCCGGGACCCGTCCCGGTGGAAGGACCTACACGATGACCCAGACCCAGGTTCCGCAGCACACCGATGGCGTCGTCGAGGCGCCGCTCGACCAGACTGCCGGCCCGGCGGGGATCGAAGGACTCGGCCGTTACCAGTTCGGCTGGGCCGACACCGACGCCGCCGGCACCGGTGCCGTCCGAGGTCTCACCGAGGATGTCGTGCGCGACATCTCCGCCAAGAAGAGCGAGCCCCAGTGGATGCTCGACCTCCGACTGAAGGGCCTCAAGCTCTTCCGCCGCAAGCCGATGCCCACCTGGGGCTCGGACCTCAGCGGGATCGACTTCGACAACATCAAGTACTTCGTCCGCTCCACCGAGAAGCAGGCCACCAGCTGGGACGAGCTCCCGGCCGACATCAAGAACACCTATGACCGGCTCGGCATCCCGGAGGCGGAGAAGCAGCGTCTCGTCGCCGGCGTGGCCGCGCAGTACGAGTCGGAGGTGGTCTACCACCAGATCCGCGAGGACCTGGAGGAGAAGGGCGTCATCTTCGTCGACACCGACACCGCGCTCCGCGAGCACGAGGACATCTTCCGCGAGTACTTCGGCACGATCATCCCGGTCGGAGACAACAAGTTCGCGTCCCTCAACACGTCGGTCTGGTCGGGCGGTTCGTTCATCTACGTGCCCAAGGGCGTCAAGGTCGACATCCCTCTGCAGGCCTACTTCCGGATCAACACGGAGAACATGGGCCAGTTCGAGCGGACGCTGATCATCGTCGACGAGGACGCGTACGTGCACTATGTCGAGGGCTGCACGGCGCCGATCTACAGCTCGGACTCGCTGCACTCCGCGGTGGTGGAGATCGTCGTCAAGAAGGGCGGTCGTTGCCGCTACACGACCATCCAGAACTGGTCGAACAACGTCTACAACCTCGTCACGAAGCGGGCCACCTGCGACGAGGGCGCGACGATGGAATGGGTCGACGGCAACATCGGCTCCAAGGTGACGATGAAGTACCCGGCCGTCTACCTCCTCGGCGAGCACTCGCGCGGCGAGACGCTGTCGATCGCCTTCGCCGGCGAGGGCCAGCACCAGGACGCCGGCGCCAAGATGGTCCACGCGGCGCCGTACACGTCGAGCTCGATCATCTCGAAGTCGGTCGCCAGAGGCGGTGGCCGCACGTCCTACCGCGGCCTCCTGCAGGTCAACGACGGCGCGCACCACTCCGCGTCGACGGTGAAGTGCGATGCGCTGCTGGTCGACCAGATCAGCCGCTCGGACACCTACCCCTACGTCGACGTCCGCGAGGACAACGTGTCGCTGGGCCACGAGGCCACCGTCTCGAAGGTGAGCGACGACCAGCTCTTCTACCTGATGAGCCGGGGCATGGGTGAGGACGAGGCGATGGCGATGATCGTCCGCGGCTTCGTCGAGCCGATCGCCCGAGAGCTCCCGATGGAGTACGCGCTCGAGCTCAACCGGCTCATCGAGCTGCAGATGGAAGGAGCAGTCGGCTGATGTCGGCAGTTGCAGAGGCCCTCGAAGGTGCCCGTCCGGTCGTCCTCGACCGGGTCGAGTCCCACCTGCACCCCGAGGGCTCGTTCGATCCTGCCGACCACCCGGTGCCCACCGGCTTCGAGGAGGTGTGGCGGTTCACCCCGCTCAAACGGCTGCGTGACCTGCACAAGGACGCGCCACTCGACGGCACCGACTACTCGGTCGACGTCCACGCCGTGGCACCGGTCTCGGTCGCCACGGTGGCCGCCGACGCGATCGGCAAGTCGTCCTCGGGCTACGTGCCCACCGACCGGGTCAGTGCCCGGGCCTGGGCAGCGGCGCCGTCGGTCTTGCAGGTGACGGTCCCGCAGGACGCGATCGTCACCGAGCCGACCGTCGTGACCCTGCGCGGTTCGTCGGTCGCCCACGCCGCGGCCCGGCACGTGGTCGTCACAGCGGAACCGTTCAGTCGCGCCACCGTCGTGTTCGTGCACGAAGGATCGTCGACGCTCGCGGACAACGTCGAGATCGTCGTGGGCGACAGCGCGAGCTTGACCGTCGTGTCGGTGCAGGACTGGGCCGACGACGCCGTGCACCTGACTCATCAACACGCCAGCGTCGGCCGCGACGCCGCCTTCAAGCACGTCGCCGTCAGTTTCGGCGGCGATGTCGTCCGGATGAACACCTCGGTCTCCTACGAGGGGGCCGGTGGAGCAGCCGATCTCTTCGGCCTCTACTTCGCCGACGCGGGCCAGCACCTCGAACACCGCCTGTTCGTGGACCACAACGCGCCCAAGACCCACAGCAACGTGGACTACAAGGGCGCACTGCAGGGCCAGGGTGCGCACACCGTGTGGATCGGCGACGTGCTGATCCGCAAGATCGCCGAAGGCATCGACACCTACGAGAGCAACCGCAACCTGGTGCTCTCCGACGGTGCCCGCGCCGACTCGGTGCCGAACCTCGAGATCGAGACCGGCGACATCGTCGGGGCGGGACACGCCTCGACGACCGGCCGCTTCGACGAGGAGCAGCTCTTCTACCTGCGCAGCCGCGGGATCGACGAGGAAGAGGCTCGCCGCCTCGTCGTCCAGGGCTTCTTCGCCGACATCATCCACCGCATCGGGGTCCCCGAGCTCGAGTCCCGGCTGCTGGCCGCCGTCGAGACGGAGCTCGCCGCGGTGGGGGTCGAGTAGTCGATGGCGTTCGTTCGTGCCTGCGCGGCCACCGACGTCGGTGAGGGCAAGGCCTTCGCCGCTGAGGTCGACGGCGTCGAGGTGGCTGTCGTCAATGCCGGCGGCAGCTACTACGCGATCCGCGACGAGTGCTCGCACGCGTCCATCCCGCTCTCGGAGGGCGACGTGGACGGCTGCGAGATCGAGTGTTGGCTGCACGGCTCCCGTTTCGACCTGCGCACCGGGGAACCGTCCGGCCTGCCGGCGATCGACCCGGTGCCGGTCTATGCCTGCCAGGTCGAGGGCGACGACGTCCTCGTCGACGTCAGCGCGCCGACCAACGGCGTCGACTGACCCCCACCATCCGTCTCGACCTGTTCTCAGTCCCTACGACCTGAAGATTTCCCTCTGCTGTAAGGAGCATCACGGCTCATGGCCACTCTCGAGATCCGCGATCTACACGTCACCGTCGAGACCGAGGACGGCGCCAAGGAGATCCTCAAGGGCGTCGACCTCACGGTCGGCTCCGGTGAGACCCACGCCATCATGGGGCCCAACGGGTCCGGCAAGTCCACGCTGGCCTACTCCATCGCCGGGCACCCGAAGTACACGGTCACCAGTGGTTCGGTCACCCTCGACGGCCAGGACGTCCTCGCCATGACGGTCGACCAGCGCGCCCGTGCGGGGCTGTTCCTCGCCATGCAGTACCCGGTCGAGGTACCCGGCGTGTCGGTGGCGAACTTCCTCCGGACCGCGAAGACGGCGATCGACGGTGAGGCGCCCAAGCTCCGCACCTGGGTCAAGGACGTCAACGCCGCCCTGGCCGATCTCGACATGGATCCGACGTTCGCCCAGCGCAACGTCAACGAGGGATTCTCCGGCGGCGAGAAGAAGCGTCACGAGATCGCCCAACTGGGATTGCTCGATCCGTTGGTGGCGATCCTCGACGAGACCGACTCCGGGCTCGACATCGACGCCCTCAAGATCGTCTCGGAGGGTGTGAACCGCTTCATCCGGCGTGGTGAGCGCGGCGTCCTGCTCATCACCCACTACACGCGGATCCTGCGTTACATCAAGCCGGACTACGTGCACGTGTTCGTCAACGGTCGCATCGCCGAGCAGGGCGGCGCGGAGCTGGCCGAGCGCCTCGAGGCCGAGGGGTACGACCGGTACTCGAAGGCCGCGATCTGATGGGCCAGGGCACGACGACCCCGCTGTTGGGCGCCGAAGCCGCCGCCCACGCGACGGTGGACGTCGACGCCCTGGCCAAGAGGTTGCGCGGCGACTTCCCGATCCTGGCCCGTCGACTGGCCGGCGACCTGCCGCTCGTCTACCTCGACTCAGCGAACACCTCGCAGAAGCCGCAGGTCGTGATCGACGCGATCACCGACCACTACGCACACCACAACGCGAATGTGGCCCGGGCGATGCACCAGCTGGGTGCCGAGGCGACCGCCGCGTACGAAGGCGCCCGCGACAAGGTGGCCGCGTTCATCGGTGCGCCGAGTCGTGACGAGATCGTGTTCGCGAAGAACGCGTCCGAGGGGCTCAACCTGGCGGCTCACTCGCTCGGTGCGTCGCTGCGTCCCGGCGACGAGGTGGTCATCACCGAGCTCGAGCACCACAGCAACATCGTTCCCTGGCAGCTGCTGTGCGAACGGACAGGCGCCACCTTGCGCTGGTTCGGTGTCACCGACGGCGGTCGGCTGGACCTCGACGCCGCGCGCAGTCAGGGCCTGATCAACGAGCACACGAAGATCGTCTCGATGGCCTATGTCTCGAACACGCTCGGAACCGTCAACCCGGTCAGCGAGATCGCGGCCTGGGCACATGCGGTGGGTGCCGGCGGGCACGGCGCGGCGGTCGTGCTCGACGCGTCCCAGGCCGTGCCGCAGATGCGGGTCGATGTGTCGTCGCTCGGGGCCGATCTGCTCGTGTTCACCGGTCACAAGATGCTGGGGCCCACCGGTGTCGGCGTCGTCTGGGGTCGTTACGACCTGCTGGCCGAGCTGCCGCCGTTCCTCGGTGGCGGCGAGATGATCGAGGTCGTCCGGATGACCGGCTCGACGTTCGCGCCACCACCGCACCGGTTCGAGGCGGGAACGCCGCCGATCGCGCAAGCCGTCGGGCTGGGTGCCGCCGTCGACTACCTGAACAGTGTCGGGATGGACGCGATCGCTGCGCACGAGCACGCGATCACCGGGTACGCGCTGGATGCGCTGGCCTCCGTTCACGGGCTCACGGTGATGGGTCCGGCGGAGAACGCGGACCGAGGCGGGGCGATCTCGTTCAGCCTCGACGAGGTCCACCCGCACGACGTGGCGTCGATGCTCGACTCACGCGGCATCGCCGTCCGCGCCGGTCACCACTGCGCCCGCCCCGTGCACGAGCGGTTCGGGATCCAGTCGACGACGCGTGCCTCGTTCTACCTGTACACGACCACGGCGGAAATCGACGAGCTGGTCGAGGCGTTGCACGTGACGCAGAAGTTCTTCGGGGGTTGAGTGATGGGGGTGACCCGATGACGGGGATGAACGTCGAATCGATGTACCAGGAGATCATCCTGGACCACTACAAGCGACCCCACCACGCCGGTCTGCGCGACCCGTTCGACGTCGCCGTGCACCACGTCAACCCGTCCTGCGGCGACGAGGTCGAGCTTCGGGTGCGGCTGTCCGGCGCCGTGGACGCGCCCGTGGTCGAGGACGTCTCCTACGACGCCGTGGGCTGCTCGATCTCCCAGGCTGCGACGTCGGTGATGACCGACCTCGTGATCGGCCGGCCGCTTTCCGAGGCCACGAAAGTGTACGAGACGTTCCTCGAGATGATGCACGGTCAGGGCCGGATCGAGCCCGATGAGGACGTCCTCGAGGACGGCATCGCCTTCGCCGGCGTGGCCAAGTTCCCCGCCCGGATCAAGTGCGCTCTGCTCGGGTGGTCGGCCTGGCGCGACGCGTCGTCGGCCGCGGTTGCCGGACAGGCCCATGATGAGAGCACGACAGCAGAGGGAGTCTCGCGATGAGCACGACAGACCAGAGTTCGACCGACACCATCGACGACGGTCGCCCCGCGCCCGACCCAGAGGTCGCGTCCGCAGCGGCCGCCGTCGGTGCATCCGCGGATGACGACGCCTTCGTCGAGGACGTCCTGGAGGCGCTCAAGGACGTCGTCGACCCCGAACTCGGCATCAATGTCGTCGATCTCGGCCTGATCTACGGCGTGACGGTGGATGCGAACCGGGCGGCGGCGATCGACATGACGCTGACGTCCGCGGCCTGCCCGTTGACGGACATGATCGAGGACCAGACGAGCGCCGCGCTCGAGGGGCTGGTCACCGGCCACACGATCAACTGGGTGTGGATGCCGCCGTGGGGTCCGGAGAAGATCACCGACGACGGCCGCGAGCAGCTCCGCGCGCTGGGGTTCCGCGTCTGACGTTCAGCGGTTCGAGTAACGCGCCGCCGGCGGCGCAACTAGGCGACGCCCAGTGCTCTGGTCTGCACCGTACGATGCCGGTCACTTGAACTCGCTTCGGCCCGACGGACAACGCGATCCGGTCGTCGGGCCTTGGCAACGGGGAGCGTGGCGCGCAGGATCCATACGGTCGGATACGGGCCGACCGCTCCGACCGACCGCCCGTCCGCTCTTCGAGGGTGAGCGCCAACGAACGCGTCGACGAGGCCGGGCCATGAGTCGCAGGGGTAGGCACCAATCGCGTCACCCCCGGATGTCCCAATCCGCATTGACGAACTGTCCGGCATGGCCGATGAATTGTCGGTGGTCGAATCTAGGATCAAACACATGTTCGACATGTCCTCGACCGAGTCGGCGGCCCTTCGCTCCACCGTCGTGGCCGCGTTGGTCGACGCCGCCAATCGACTTCGCAGCGGTGATGTCGACGACGCGGGCCGCATCGATCGGTTGGCAAGCATCCGGCGCGCGGAGGCCGCGCTGGCCGCGGCGGATGCCGTCGAGTCGGTCGAGTTCTTCAACTCCCAACTGGAGGAGCAGGAGCGGCTCGGGGTGCCAGCACGTCGACGCGGGCGGGGGATCGCCGACCAGATCGGGCTCGCCACCAGACGCTCACCAGCGACCTCGTCCCGCCGGCTCGCGCAGGCTGGAGCACTCGTCTCCGAGATGCCCGAGGTCCTCACTGCGCTCGCCGATGGTCGGATCTCACCGCTCGGCGCATCCATCGCCGTTCGGGAGACTGCCTGCTTGACCCGCGACGATCGGCACCGGGTGTCGCGGGAGTTGGCGGTCGCCGGCGGCGGCCTGTCCGAACGCGAACTCGAGGTCGCGACGCGGCGTCGCGTCCAGGAACTCGATCTCGAGGCAGCCGTCCGGCGGGCGGCGAAGGCTCGCGAGGATCGCTACGTCTCCATCCGGCCCGAGCCCGACGCCATGGCGCGGCTGTCGGCGGTGTTACCGGTGGAGCAGTGCGTCGCGGTCTACGCGTCGTTGCGAAAGGCAGCCGAGTCCGCTCACGCCACCGGCGACGAACGGGCGAAGGTGCAACTGATGGCGGACACACTCGTCGAACGCGTCACTGGTCAAGCCTCGGCACGAGCGGTCCCGGTCGAGATCGCGGTCGTCATGACCAGCGATGCCCTGCTGGGACGCACCGACGAACCGGCTCACCTCCCCGGATACGGGCCGATCCCCGCACGCGTCGTTCGTCAGCTGGCCACCCATGAGGTCGTGGAGACGGTGTCCGACGATCCGAGCGCGCCCGACGTGGACGTCCCCGCTACGGAGGCCGACAAGGCTCGCGTGTGGATTCGCCGGATGCTGACCGACCCGGTCGACGGTACGGTCACCGACATCGACTCTCGTCGTCGGCGGTTCAACCGGTCGGCGGCGACGTTCATCCGGCTGCGCGACCAGGTCTGTCGCGACCCGTACTGCGACGCCCCGATCCGCGACCTCGACCATCTCCACGACTATGCCGACGGTGGCCGTACGACGATCGACAACGGGATCGGCCTGTGCCAGCGAGGAAATCTGGTCGATCAGGTACCCGGCTGGCACATCGCCGGCACCAGTCGACAGCGGATCATCGTCACACCCACCGGCCACCGCTACGAGTCGCGACCACCGCCAGCGCTCGGCCCGCGGCTGCCAGTTGTCGACCGCGCGGTCGAGCTCCCTCGCGCCGGCTGATCGGCGTCCCGACGATGGCCGACCGTCGTCGCCGCCATGGCCGGGTTACCGTTCGGGCGTGACGACGACTGGTGCCGGTGACGCTGCACCGGCTGTCGCCCCCCGCGTCGTCACCGTGTCGCCGGAACGAATCGTCGGGTGGATCGACCGGTTTGTCGGACGGCACGGCGAGATCCAGACGGTGCCCGCAGAACCAAACGGGCTCCGACTCTGTGCCACTGACGGCGCCGTTGCGACCCTGCGGCTCCCGGCCGGAGTCGTCGGGGTTTCGCTCACCGATGCGCCTTCGTTGGTCGCAGGAATGTCCGAGGAACGCATCGGTCTGCTGATCATCCGTAAGGGCGGCTTCAGCGTCGGAGTATCCCGCGGTACCGAGATCGTCGCGCACCGCACCGGATCGCGTTACCTGCAAGGCCGCACGGCTGCCGGTGGGTGGTCCCAGCAGCGCTTCGCCCGCCGTCGTGACAACCAGGCTGATGCCGGCTTCGCCCTGTCCGGCAAGGCCGTTACCGAGGTCGTGCTCCCGCATATCAGCACGCTGACACGCGTCGTGGCCGGTGGCGATCGGGCCGCTGTCGCCACCGTCCTCGGCCAACGTGGGCTCGAACCGATCGCGCGGCTGTTGACGCCGGCGATGATCGCGATCGGCCCGCCCAAGCGGGCCGGCCTCGACGAACTCCTGGCCAAGGCACGGCTGATCCACATCGAGCTGACCGAACCCCCTACCTGACGCGCAGAGACAAGGACGTTCCACGATGCCGACCACCCCGAAGGTCTGGTTCGTCACCGGTGCCACCCGCGGCCTCGGCCGAGCCTGGACCGAAGCGGCGCTGGCCAGAGGCGATCTCGTGGCGGCCACGGGCCGCACCGTCTCGTTGCTGGAGCCGTTGACGCGGCGGTACCCCGACACGGCGTGGGTGGCCGAACTCGACGTCTCCGATCGGCCCGCCGTCGATGCCGTCGTCGCCGACGCGCATGCGCACTTCGGCAGGCTCGACGTCGTCGTGAACAACGCCGGGTACGGGCTGGTCGGCGCGGTCGAGGAGACCACCGAGGACGAGGCCCGCGCACTGGTCGACACCAATCTGCTCGGTGCGCTGTGGGTGACCCAGGCGGTGCTCCCGTACCTGCGGGCACAGGGGAGTGGGCATCTGCTGCAGGTATCCAGCCTGTCCGGCGTCGTCGCCTTCCCGATGATGGGGCTCTACCAGGCGTCGAAGTGGGCGCTGGAGGGTCTGAGCGAGACGCTCGCCGCCGAGGTCGCCGGGTTCGGCATCCGTGTGACGATCGTCGAACCCGGCGCGTACCGGACCGACTTCGCGGGTTCCTCGATGGCGCACACCAGGGCCGACCCTGCCTACGACGCGGTGCGCTCGTCCCAGGAAGGGCACGCCGGCGGCTATCACCACGGCCACCCTGCCGCTGCTGCCGCGTTGGTTCTCGAGGTGGTCGACTCCGACGACCCGCCGCTGCGATTGATGATGGGACGAAGCGCCTGGCCGGTGACGAAGGCGACGTACCAGGACGCAGGACCGCCGAGTGGACGGCGTGGGCCGATCGTGGCTACGCCGCCGGCGGTGCGGACTGAGCATCGGCCAGGATGGGCCGCTCCGGGCCACAACCTTCGCGTCGACCGCCGATCACCCGCCGCTCCGGCCAGACTCGGCCCATGAAGATCACGCGGATCGAGACGTTCCAGGTGCCCCCACGCTGGCTGTTCCTGCGCATCGAGACGGACAGCGGCCTCGTCGGGTGGGGCGAGCCGATCGTCGAAGGCAAGGCGGCGACCGTGGCAGCCGCCGTCGCCGATGTCGCCGACTACCTGATGGGCAAGGATCCGCGGCCCATCGAGCGGCACTGGCAGGTTCTCGCCAAGGGCAACTTCTACCGCGGCGGGCCCGTGCTGTCGTCGGTGCTCGCCGGGATCGACCAAGCCCTGTGGGACATCAAGGGCAAGGCCCTCGGCGTACCCGTCCACGAACTCCTCGGCGGCCCGGTGCGCGACTCGGTACGGATGTACCGCTGGGTCGGCGGCAAGACGCCCGAGGAGATCGCCGAGGCCGGGCGAGTCGCCGTCGCCTCCGGCTTCACCGCCGTCAAGTGCGCGCCGCACGGATCGATGACCCACCTCGACTCGGCAGCGTCCCTGCGCAGGTTCGTCGAGATGATCAGCGCCCTGCGTGATGCGGTGGGTGACGCCGTCGACATCGGGATCGACTTCCACGGACGGGTGTCCCTCCCGCAGGCGCGTCGGTTGCTTCCGTTGCTCGAGCCCCTGCTGCCGTTCTTCGTGGAGGAGCCGACCACGCCGGAGTACACCCGGGACCTCGCGAAGCTCACGTCGATGACGTCGATCCCGATCGCGACCGGCGAACGACTCTTCAGTCGGTGGGACTTCCGGGAGGCGTTCGCCGCGGGGATCAGCGTCGCCCAGCCCGACATCTCGCACGCCGGCGGCATCTCCGAGGTCCGCCGGATCGCCGCGATGGCGGAAGCGTACGACGTCGCCGTAGCGCCCCACTGTCCACTCGGCCCGATCACGCTCGCGGCGAGCATCCAGATCGACCTGTCGATCCAGAACTTCCTCGTCCAGGAGCAAAGTCTCGGGATCGAGTACAACAAGGGCAACGAGCTGCTGGACTACCTCGTCGACCCGTCGGTCTTCACCTTCACCGACGGGAGCATCGCGCCGCTCACCGGGGCCGGGCTCGGGATCGAACTCGACGAGGAGCGCGTGCGGGCCGAGGCCCAGACGCCGCACAACTGGCGGTCACCGCTCACGTTCCATGCGGACGGCTCTTTCGCGGAGTGGTGACGAGCGGGCTCTCGGGCTGGAGTGGTCGCAAGCTCACGTGGTGGCGGCGTGTTGGGTGAGGACGCGCCCACTCGAAGGGGCTCGGGCCGGGCGTTGCTCCGAGTGGTCGCAGGTCACGGCGGCGGCGTGTTGGGTGAGGACGCGCCCACTCGAGGGGCTCGGGCCGGGCGTTGCTCCAGAGTGGTCGCAGGCTCACGTGGTGGCGGCGTGTTGGGTGAGGACGCGCCCACTCGAGGGCCGAGCCCAGGAACCGAGACCCCGGGCGTGAGCGCAATCACCGCCCGCTCCGCGTAAACCCGCGGCCGTCAGCGGCCACCGTCCTCTAGACTGACCGGCGTGTCTCCCCTCACCTCCTAGCGGCGCGACCTCGCTCAACGCCACAGGTCTGCCCACTGGTCCACGTGATGGAGAAGAACACCCATGATCACCGCAACCGCTGTCGAAGTACGCGCCGGCGCCGCCATCCTCATCGAGCCCGCATCGTTCCGCATCGGGGCCGGGGACAAGGTGGGTCTCGTCGGCCGCAACGGAGCCGGCAAGACGACCCTCACGCGCATCCTCGCCGGGGAGGGCGAACCCGCCAGCGGCACCGTCACGCGGACCGGCAGCATCGGTTATCTGCCGCAGGACCCTCGCACCGGCAACCTCGACGTCACGTCCTCCAATCGCATCCTCTCCGCCCGTGGGCTCGACACGATCGTCGAACGCCTCCGCCGGCACGAGACCGCGATGGGTTCGTCCGATCCGAACGTCCGCGAGCGCGCCATGTCGCGTTACACGGTGGCCGAAGGCGAGTTCCTCGCTGCCGGTGGGTACGCCGCAGAGAGCGAGGCGGCGGCGATCTCGGCCAGCCTCGGACTTCCCGAGCGGGTGCTGAGCCAGCCGCTGCACACGCTCTCCGGGGGCCAACGCCGGCGGGTCGAGCTCGCTCGCATCCTGTTCGCCGCACCCGACACTCTGCTGCTGGACGAGCCGACCAACCACCTCGACGCCGACTCGATCATCTGGCTGCGTGACTACCTCCGTACCTACGCGGGCGGGCTCGTGGTCATCAGCCACGACGTCGACCTGCTCGACGTCGTCGTCAACCGGGTGTTCCACCTGGACGCCAACCGTGCCGCGATCGACGTCTACAACATCGGCTGGAAGACCTACCTGGCCCAGCGTGAGACCGACGAACGGCGTCGCCGCCGGGAACGGGCCAACGCCGAACGCAAGGCCGACACCCTGCTCGCCCAGGCTGACAAGATGCGCGCGAAGGCCACCCTCGCCCAACGCGCGAAGAACATGGCGCGTCGCGCCGAGCGGCTGACGTCGGGTCTCGAGGCCGAACGGGCCAACGACCGCGTGGCCAAGCTCCGGCTGCCCGAGCCGGCGCCGTGCGGTCGGACGCCGCTCACGGCGTCCGGGCTGTCGAAGTCCTACGGTTCGCTCGAGGTCTTCACCGACGTGGACCTGGCCATCGACCGGGGGAGCCGTGTCGTGATCCTGGGGCTCAACGGCGCCGGCAAGACGACGCTGCTGCGCATCCTCGCGGGCGTGGACGAGCCCGACACCGGTCAGGTGGAGCCGGGTCACGGACTCCGGATGGGCTACTACGCCCAGGAGCACGAGACGCTCGACGACACCAAGACGGTCCTCGAGACGATGCAGGCTGCCTCACCCGGCCTGACGAACACCCAGGCGCGCTCGGTGCTCGGGTCGTTCCTGTTCTCGGGCGACTCGGTCGACAAGCCCACCCGGGTCCTCTCCGGCGGGGAGAAGACGAGGCTCGCGCTCGCGACGATCGTCAGCTCCGGGGCGAACGTCCTCCTGCTGGACGAACCGACCAACAACCTCGATCCGGCCTCGCGCGAGGAGATCCTCGGCGCCATTCACGGCTACGCGGGAGCCATCATCCTCGTGACCCACGACGAGGGAGCGGTCGAGGCCCTCCAGCCGGACAAGGTGCTCCTCCTGCCCGACGGGGACGAGGACCTGTGGAGTGCGGACTACCGGGACCTGGTCGCGCTGGCCTGACGGCCGAGCTCGGCGGGGCGGCCGATGCTGATCGGACGGATTCCGGTGGCCCGGGCCGCGACCGACGCTCCGGCCCGGCGCGATTCGACCCGCGTCGGTTGTCGTGGCGCGGCGTGCCGCGGACCCGTGTGCGCGAGCAACGACGGACCGGTCGCGGCGAGTTCGTCCAGGCGAATCTGGAGATGGGTGGCCTGCGACGTCCACGACAGCCGGGTCGCCACGTCGCAACGCGCCGCGGCGCCCATGGCCGCCAAGTCCAGGCGCCCGTCCAGCGCGTCCGCGAAGAGGGCGTCGAGTTCCGCGCCGAGCCGGGTGCTGTCCAGGATGATGCCGGTCTCGCGATCGGAGATGACCTCGGCGGCGCCGGCCACGTCGCTGACCGCCGCCGGGACCCCGCAGGCCATGGCTTCGAGCGCGACGAGGCCGAACGGCTCCACCATCGAGGGCAGCACGAGCAGGTCGGCGGCCGCGTACCAGTCGTGCCGGAGCACGTCCTGGTCTAGCTCACCGGGGACGAACGCGCCGATCTCCTGGCCGGCCAGAAGCCGGTGCGCGTAATCGGTGTCGGCGAAGCCGGCGAAGGCGAGCCGCAGCCGTCGCCCACCGTCGCGACGCCGGATCCGCGCGGCGGAGTCGACCAGCGGCTCGAGACCCTTGCGTTCCGGGCTCCGGCCCACGAACAACGCCAGTACGTCGTCGCCGGCCAGCCCGAGGCGCGCCCGGGCCCGTGCGCGGACCCCGGCGGTCGGCGGCGTGAAGACGGTGTCGTCCACACCGTTGTGGACCACCGCGACCCCGGCCGGATCGATGCCGTAGTGGAAGGCGAGATCGGCGGCGGTGCGGCGGGACGGAGCGACGACCAGGCGGTGGTTGGCCGGCTTCAGGTTGACCCGTTCGAGACGCAGCAGGTGGCGCTCCTTCAGGTCGATCCGCCGCAGCAACGCGTCCGCGCGGGACACCGAGATGCCGTAGGTCTGCTCGACCGCCTGCGCCCGGAGGAAGTGCACCCAGAACACGTCCGCACGGTGCATCAACGTCGTCATCGAACACACCAGGTCGACCGAGCTCTCCGCGGCCAGCCGGTCCTGCCGACGCACCCAGGCGAGGTCGGCGGCCAGGTCGAGATTGCGCCGGACCAGCTCGCGCGCGGTCGCCGTGCCGGGTCGTACATGCGGCTTCGGGCGCAGCCGGTTGACCGTGATCGACGGCGGCCGCAGACCGGCCGGATTCGCGAGGAGCGGTGAGGTCAGACCCTCGGCCGGGTCCGCGACGAGGTAGCTGACGTCCGAGCCGAGCCGACTGCTCAGCTCGAGCGTGGCGCGGGATCCACCGGCGTTGGCGCCCAGGCTGAACAGCGAGATCAGCATGCTCGGGCTGACGTGCCCGGCGCTGTCCCGATCCGGTGCGGCTCTCATCGAGCCGAGGCCGGAAGCTGAGGGAGGGCCAGGAAGCAGGGGCGGGCGGAGTGATCCGAGGAGGTCAGGCCCCTCGGGGAGATCCCCTGAGGAACAACGGGAACGGCGCGCCGAACTCTGCAGACCACCTTGGCTCCTGTGCCTGAACCGATCGCCGAACCCCCGATCACCCTGCCCACCGCACGCTATGCGGCTTCGCGTCGTTTCACAACGTCGGCCACCGCTGTCGGCCGCACCCGGGCGCGTGCGAGGACACCGAGGCCGATCAGGCCGGGGACCAGGTACAGCGCCGACGCGAGCGTGAGAACGGTCCGAGCGCCCCATGCGGTCCCGAGGACGCCGGCCGCCATCGTGCCGGCGAGCATGAGCACGCTGGTGACGGTGTTGTAGGTGCCGAACAGCCGCCCGAGCTGAGTGGACCGGACGGCGCCCTGCAGCAGGGTGCGCTCGCCGATCATCCAGGCCGACAGCCCCGCCCCCGAGAGCGCGAAGGCGACGAGTGCGACCGGAAGCGTGCGCGCCTGGAACGTGACCAGCATGCTGAGTCCGGCGACGACCAGACCGCCTGCGTACAACCGCGGGGCCGGGATCCGCGGCCCGAGCCGGGTTCCCAGGAGCCCGGTGACGGTGATGCCGACGCCCTGCGCCGCCAGCATCCAGCCGAAGGCCGCTGCGCTCCGGTCGAGGTCCGTCTGGACGAACACCACCGTCAGCACGCTCATCAACCCGTACCCGATCATGACGACGCCACTCAGGCCGAGGACGCCGCGGACGATCCGTCGGTGCCAGCACAGCTGCAGCCCCGACACCAGGTCGCGGAGCACCGCGGGCCGCGGGTGCGGGAGCGGCGAGGCGATCGTGAGCGGCACCCGCATCCGCCAGAGCAGGCCCGCCGACAGCATGAAGCTCATCGCGTCGATGACCACGACCGACCTGATGCCGAACCCGGCGAGGAGGACGCCGCCACTGATCGGGCCGACCAGGCGCGTGAGTCCCATCGAGAGCGAGTCGAGCGAGTTCGCCCGGACCCGGGCGTCTTGCGGGACCAGCGCGGGCAACAGCGCGTGCCGGGCCGGGAAGAAGAGCTGGCCGATGGCCGACTGGACGGCGCTGACGGCGATGAGGATCCACAGCGTCGAGCGCGTCTCGACGAAGAGCAGCGGGAGCAGGAGGACCGAGCGGCTGACGTCACAGAAGATCATCGTGCGGCGGCGGTCGAACCGGTCGACCAGTGTGCCGCCGAGGAGTCCCAGCAGGAGCCTCGGCACCGCGTAGGCCACATACATCGCACTCGTCGCCGCTGCAGAGCCCGTGAGCGAATAGACGTAGAACGGAAGGGCCGTGAGGAGCATCCAGTCCCCGGCCACCGACAACACCCCACCGGCCCAGAAGAGCCGGAAGTTGCGGTAGGCCAGCACGGATGACAAGCGGCGGGCTCCGTTCCGACGGTGGCGCACGCTGGCAGGCGTGGCTGGCCACGGGAGGTTCTGGCGCGGCATGCCGCGCCAGAACCGGGGGGTCAGAGCAACGGTATGGCACCCAGGCGGCCCGTGCGCCACCCGGTGGACAACGAATGACCCGATCGGGGCCGGCTCGGCAAGGCGCCGATCGCGTCAGAGGGCGCGGGTGGCCCCGCCGTCGACGGCAAGCACGGAACCGGTGAGGTAAGACGCCGCCGAGGACAGCAGGAACGTGGCCACCGCCCCGAACTCGTCCGGCCGGCCGTAGCGCCGCAGCGGGATCGTGGCCGCTCCGCGGGCTCTGGCGAGCTCGGGATCGCCCTGGATCCGGTCGAGCTCGCGCATCCGTTCGGTCTCGATACGGCCGGGCATCAGGCCATTGATCCGGATCCCCCGGGGGCCCAGCTCGTCGGCCAGGTCCTTCGCGAGCATGGCCAGCGCCGGCCGCAGGGCGTTCGAGATGGCGAGCCCCGGGATCGGCACCCGTACCGAGGTACTCAGGACCAGCACGATCGACGAGTCGTCCTCGCACTGACTGATGACGTCGCGCATCGTGCGCACGGCGCCCAGGAAGATGGTCTCGAAGTTGTCCCGCCAGGCGTCGTCGCTGACGTCGAGGGCACCGCCGGCCGGTGGACCGCCGACACTGATGCAGGCGCCGTCGAGGTGGGTCCAGCGCGCGCGGGCGGCCGCGATGAGGCGACCAGGGCTTTCCGGATCGCCGTTGTCGGCCACGATGCCGAGACAGCTCACCCGGCCGAGCTGGCCGACCGCGGCATCGACGCTCTCGGCGTTCCGGCCCGAGAGCACGACGCGCGCGCCTTCACCGACGAGCGCCTTGGCGGTGGCGAATCCGAGTCCGCGGGTCGCGCCCGTCACGACGAAGACCTTGTTGTGCAGGCCGAGGTCCATCCCACTCCTACTTTCCGGCGACGACGCGGCACACCCCGTGCGCGAGACGATCCGCTGCGGACGGTGACTATTCGTCGGTCCATGTCACCGTCGGCAGATGTCGAGGGCAACGCTATCGGTTCCCGGGCCGAATCTCGCGACGTCGTTCACCCATGGTGACCGAAACGATGCGTTCGGAGCAGTCAGCTCACACGTCGGCTGTCGAGCGACGTCTCGACGACCGGCCGCTCGGACCCGGCTGAGGTCCGCCGCCATCCCGACCGCTGCCGTCCCGACTGCTGCCGTCCCGACCGCTGCCGGGCCGGCTCTTCTCCTCGCTCGGTCGCCTGCTCGCGAGGACGTCGTCGCGGATCAGCTTGAGGTAGCCGCCGACGCCGATGGCGGCGAACAGCGCCCATTGGATGGCGTAGGCGACGTGCGGGCCGCCGGACAGATCTTCGACGGCGAGGGTGGTCGGCGACGTCGCCGGCGCCGGCGACTCCGTGGTGCGCTGCAGGTAGGCCCCGTAGGCGGGCCGTCCGTACCAGGAGTTGATGACCGGCAGGGTGATGGTGCGCACCTGTCCCGTCGCCGGGAGCACCGTCTTGTCGGTCGTCTCGGAGCCCTGCAGGTAGCCCGTCACCGTCACATTGCCGGCGGGAGGTGCCGGCGCGGCGGGGAGGTCGTCGGCGCCTCGACCTGCCAGCGGGATCCACCCGCGGTCGATCCAGAGCGTGCCGTGGTCGGTGACGAGCGGCGTCAGGACCTCGAACCCGTTGTCGTCGTCGTGCGCGCGATACCGGATGAGCAGCTGCCGCGACGTGTCGTAGCGTCCGAGCGCGGTGACCCGCCGCCAGACATCGGGAACCGCCAACGGTGTCGAGGTGCTCGGCAGGATCGTCGACACCGGCACGACCGGGGCCGACCATGCCGCCCGGACCAGCGAATTGTGCAGGGCTCGCGACTCGTGCCGGTGCCACTGCCACATCGAGAGTTCGATGAAGGTCACGACCAGGAACACCACGAACAGGGTGAACAGGATCGTCCGCCTGCGCAGCAACACCCTGATCACGCATCAACGCTACACACCCACCGATGGCCGGGCGGCTCCGCGCAGCGCCGGCACCGGACGTCGGCGTACATCGGTAACCTCGTGGTGTGACCACTGTCCCGACGTTCGAGCCCGCGACCCGGTCCGGGCCGCCGACGGCGCAGTCGACGACGATGGCGCTGCGTGACCGTCACGGTCGGGTGGCCACCGACCTGCGCGTCTCCCTCACCGACAAGTGCAATCTCCGCTGTGTGTACTGCATGCCCGAGGACGGCCTGCCCTGGCTGCCGCGGGAGGAGCTCCTCACCGACGACGAGCTCGTGCGTCTCATCCGTATCGCCGTCTCGATGCTCGGCGTCACGCAGGTCCGGCTGACCGGCGGTGAGCCGCTGATCCGCCCCGGCGTCGTCGGGCTCGTGGAACGGATTGCCGCGCTCGAGCCGGCGCCGTCGATCGCGATCACCACCAACGCGCTCGGCCTGGCCCGGCTGGCGGAACCGCTGGCTGCGGCGGGCCTGACGCGCGTCAACGTCTCGCTCGACACGATCGACCGGACGACTTTCCGAGCGCTGACCCGGCGTGACCGGCTCGACGACGTGCTGGCCGGGCTCGCCGCCGCTGCGGATGCCGGTCTGACACCGGTCAAGGTGAACTCCGTGCTGATGCGTGGCGTCAACGACCACCAGGCGACCGATCTGCTCGGGTTCTGCCTGGAGCGGGGCTACGAACTCCGTTTCATCGAACAGATGCCGCTCGACGCCCAGCACGGGTGGCAGCGTTCGACGATGGTGACGGCGGCCGAGATCCGCGATCGCCTGCGCGAGCAGTTCGACCTGCGTGCCGAGGATGCGGCGTCGCGTGGCGCCGCCCCCGCCGAGCGGTACATGGTCGACGGCGGCCCGGCGGTCGTCGGGATCATCGGCTCGGTGAGCGAGCCGTTCTGCGGATCCTGCGACCGGACGCGGCTGACCGCCGACGGGCAGATGCGCACGTGCCTCTTCGCCACCACGGAGACGGACCTTCGGGCGTCCCTGCGTTCGGGCGCCGCCGACGACGAGATCGCACGGCAGTGGTGTTCGGCCATGGCCGGGAAGCTGCCCGGCCACGGGATCGACGACCCGCTGTTCCTCCAGCCGACCCGCCCGATGTCGGCGATCGGCGGCTGACGCCGGGCACTCCTGGCACATAGGGAGGCGCGGTGCCCATCGACTACGGGGGAGGAGTCATTGGGCACCGCGCCTTGACTGGCATCGGACGAACGTGTGTCGGGGGGTACGCACGCTCGGCGTCGACACCAGCATGGAAACCATGCCACACGACCCGGACCGGCACAACAGGGACGCGTCAGCTGCCGGTGTGTTCGACGGGCACGATCACGCCGTGCTCGGGCGAGGTCGGGCCCACACCCTTACGGCGTTCACCCTTGGCGTTCGCGAACACCACCGCGATGGCCGGGATGACGAGCGCGACCGCGAGGGCGATCCAGCGGAGCGGACCGTGCAGGAACAAGGCCGCCGGGAACAGCACGATCCGCAGCGCCATCGACATCATGTAGCGCACCTGGCGACGCCGGAGGTCGTCGCCGGCGCTCTCTGCCGCCGTCGTGATCCCGTGGACCTCGGAGCTACCCCGTGCCACCTGCGGACCTCCTCGACGCGTCGGACATGTCCACCGTACGCGGGCGGCCATGGCGTCGACACGCCGCCGGCGCCGCTGGTGCTACCGTCGCCGCGGTCTCAGGTCGGAGCGTCGGAGTCGAGGGAGAGTCGTGGGTCGATCGGTCCTCGTCACAGGAGGTAGTCGCGGCATCGGACTGGCCATCGCGAGGTCGTTCGAGGCGGCGGGCGACCAGGTCGCGGTGACCTTCCATACGAGCGAACCGCCGGCCGGCTTGTTCGGAGTGCGGTGCGACGTCAGCGACCCGACGGCGATCGATCCCGCGTTCGCGGAGGTCGAGGAGCACCAGGGGCCGGTCGAGGTGCTCGTGGCGAACGCGGGCATCACCAGGGACACGCTCCTGCTGCGGATGAGCGACGACGACTGGGACGCCGTGCTCGACACGAACCTGTCCGGGTCGTTCCGGGTGGCCCGGCGGGCGGCCAAGGGGATGCTCCGGATGCGCCGGGGACGGATCGTGTTCATCTCGTCGGTGGTGGGACTGCTGGGATCCGCAGGGCAGGTCAACTACGCGGCCAGCAAGTCAGGGCTGGTCGGCATGGCCCGGTCGATCGCTCGCGAACTCGGCTCGCGGGGCATCACCGCGAACGTCGTCGCGCCCGGGTTCGTGGAATCGGACATGACCGACGTGCTGGCCCCTGAGCTGCGCGAGCGCTATCTCGCCCAGATACCGCTCGGACGCTTCACCACCCCGGACGAGGTCGCATCGGTCGTGCGGTGGGTGGCCGGACCCGATGCCGGCTACCTCACCGGCGCGGTCATCCCGTGCGACGGCGGACTGGGCATGGGGCACTGACACCGACCGACGCGCGCCGAACGGCACACGCACCGACCGCATCCCAACCGACCGCATCTCCACCGACCGCATCTCAACCGAACGGCACGCACCGACCGAAAGGCTTATCCGGCATGGGCATTCTCGACGGCAAGACGGTGCTGGTCGCGGGCGTCACGATCGACACCTCGATCGGCTTCGCGACCGCGAAGGTGGCTCAGGAGCAGGGTGCCACCGTCCTCATCTCGAACTTCGGTCGTGCGCTCAACATCACCAGGCGCATCGCGAAGCGGCTTCCCGGGCCCGCGCCCATCCTCGATCTCGACGTCACCGATCCAGACCACCTGGCTGGGTTGGCCGACGCGGTGCGCGAGCACGCCGACCACCTGGACGGGCTGGTCCACTCGATCGCGTTCGCGAACCCGGCGACTGCTCTCGGCGGGAAGTTCCTCCAGACCGAGTGGGACGACGTCGCCACGGCGTTCCGGGTGTCCGCCTACTCTTTCCAGGCGCTGACGATGGCCGCCCGGCCGCTGTTGCACGCCGGGTCCTCGGTCGTCGGCCTGACGTTCGATGCCACCGTCGCCTGGCCCGGCTACGACTGGATGGGGGTGGCGAAGGCCGGCCTGGAGTCGTGCAACAGGTACCTGGCACGCGATCTCGGCCCCGACGGTATCCGGGTCAACCTGGTGTCCGCCGGGCCGCTGAAGACGCTCGCAGCCAAGGCGATACCCGGCTTCGAGCGGTTCGAGGAAGCGTGGCAGGCCCGGGCGCCGCTGGGCTGGGACAACACCGGGTACGACGTCGCCGGGAAGGCGGTGGTGACCCTGCTGTCGGACCTGCTGCCGGCCACGACGGGTGAGATCGTCCACGTGGACGGCGGATTCCACGCCATGGGTGCCTGAGCCGCGGCGACCGCCCACCCACGCGCGACGACCACGGGAGCAGTTCGGATGACGGCCACACCCACCACCCCGACCGCCGGTGCGGCCCGATCGCTGGTCGAACTGCGGGTGCTCGACGGCGCGAACCTGTACTTCCCCCGGGCCGCGATCAAGCTGACACTCGACCTGGGCGGACTGCAGAACGCCGACGAAGAGCGGCTCCGGGGTTTCGGCCATGCGGTCGGAGGGCGTGTCGGACGCCCGTGGGCCCCTCACACCGAACTCCGTCAGCGGTTCGTGGGATCTGTCGTCCTCCGGCTCGTCCGCAGGATCGCGCACGCCTCGGGAACGACCCGGCTCGCCGTCCGATCACGCCCCGGTCCGACACCCGACACGCTGGTCGTCGCGTACCCGTGGCGTCGCCGGGGGACCGCCGAGGCACTCGGCACCGAGGTGGCGGGCATCATCGACCTCTTTCTCGCCGACGGTGCGGCGGCGGTCGCCGCGAACATCGGCGCCGCGTCACATCGGGTGGCGACCGCTGCCGCCGGTCCACCTCCGCCTACCATCCGGGCGCGCATCCCGGTGGTCGCCGTGACGGGCACGAACGGCAAGACGACCACGTCCCGGCTGATCGCGCACATGGGCCGCTGCGCCGGCCTGCATGTCGGGTGGTCGTCGACCGACGGGATCTACGACGACGGCCGGCTCGTCGAGGGCGGCGACTATTCGGGTCCCTCGGGCGCCGGCCACGTGCTGGCTCTGCCCGGCGTTCAGTTGGCGGTCACCGAGACCGCCCGCGGCGGCATCCTCCTCCGGGGCGTCGGCGTCACCCACAACGATGTCTCGGTGGTCACCAACGTCACGGCCGACCACCTCGGGCTGCAGGGCATCGACACCGTCGACCAGCTTGCCGAGGTGAAGGCGGTGATCACCCACATCACCAGGTCGTCCGGGTGGTGTGTGCTCAACGCCGACGATCCGCGGGTCCTGGCGATGCGCAGCGGCACCCGGGCGCCGGTGTGGGCGTTCTCGCGCGACGCGAACGCACCCGGTCTGCGCGACGTCCTCGACGCCCACGGCCGCGTGACCACCGTTCTCGACGACATGATCACCGTGCTCGGGCGCGGCCGCGGCCCGGACCCGTTGATCGCGTTGACCGATGTCCCGCTGACGCTATCCGGGCTGTCCCGCTTCAACATCGAGAACGTGCTGGCCGCCACCTCCGCCGGACTCGGACTCGGGTTGCCACGTGAGACGGTGATCGAGGCGTTGCGGACGTTCTCGCCCGGGCCGGAGCACAATCCCGGCCGGATGAACATCTACAGCCTGGGCGCGGTGACGGTGGTGGTCGATCTCGCGCACAACGAGGCCGGCGTCGCAGCTCTCCTGGAGGTCATGGACGGTCTGCGCGCACCCGGTGCCCGGCTGCTGCTGGCCATGGGGACGGCCGGCGATCGCACCGACGAGATCCTGGCCGGCATCGCCGAGATCGCCGCGCGCGACAGCGATCGGCTCGTGATCGTGCACAAGGACGACTACCTGCGCGGCCGGACGCCGCGCGAGATGGACGTGATCTTCCGCGCCGCGGCGGCCGGTGTGGGCGTCGAGGACGTACCGAGCCTGCCCGACGAGCTGACCGGCCTCGCGACGCTGGTCGGCGAGGCGGGCCCCGGTGACGTGGTCGGGGTGATGGCGCACTCACAGCGCCCCCAGCTCGACGCGTGGCTGCACCAGCACGGCGCCGTCGTCGACGACCCGGATGCCCTGCGGGTCAAGGTGCTGGCCGCCCGCGCCGGCCATCGGCCCGGGTGATCACGCCGGCGGAGATGCCCGCAACGGCGCCGTGCGCTCACAGCTCGGAGTGGAGCCAGCGACCGTCGCGCATCGTGGCGCGGACCGCGAGGTCGGCGTCGAACACGGCGAAGTCCGCCGCGAATCCCGGCGCCACCCGGCCGAGGCGATCATCGAGTCCGATGATCCGGGCGGGCACCTCGGTGACCATCCGAACGGTCTCGGCGAATCCCCACCCGAGAGTGCCCACCACGTGTCGCACGGCGCCGTCGAGCAGGGTCGTGCTGCCGGCGAAGGCGTCCGCGCCGATGACGATCGCGACGCCGTCTTGGACTCGGCATCGCAGCTCGGGCGGCCCGAACTCGCTGCCTTCCGGCAGCCCCGCACCCATGACCGCGTCGGAGACCAGACACAGCTCGGAGCCGAAGCACGCGCGCGCGATCTCGAGTAGTTCCGGCGGCAAATGCTTCCCGTCCGCGATCACCTCGGCGGTCATCCCCGAACTCGCCAGTGCACTCTCGACCAGGCCCGGCCGACGCCAGCGGCCCTCCCGGCGCAGCGTGCTCATGCCGCTCCAGAGGTGGGTGAAGTGCCGTGCTCCGGCCGCGTAGGCCGCTGCCACGACCTCTGGCGACGCCGAGCTGTGACCGATCGAGACGAGCACGCCACGAGCGACGAGCCGCCTGATGAGTTCCATCGCACCCGGAAGTTCCGGTGCGAGTGTCACGATCCGAATAGGGTCGCCGGCCGCGAGGACGAGGTCGATCTCGTCGCTCGTCGGCGCCCTGACGACGGCGGCCCGGTGGGCGCCGCGCTGGTCATGCGCGAGGTACGGGCCCTCGAGGTGCAGACCGACCACCCGGGCGCCGTCCCGTGACCCGATGTCGGCCGGGGCGGCGAAGGCACGAAGAGCCGCAAGGAGCACGTCGACCGGCTCCGATGCGATCGTGGCCACGACCGACGTGACGCCGTGCCGCCCGATCTCCGCGAGGATCGAGTCCACCACGGGTGGGGTGCCTTCGACGAACTCGTGGCCGGCCGCTCCGTGGATGTGCAGATCGATCAGACCGGGAGTCAGCCTGTAGCCGCGCAGATCGACGGTGGGCAGAGCGGGGTCTGCCGAGCCGGGAGTCAGGACCTCGGCGCACAGACCGTCCCGGACGACGACGTCGAGACGCCGTTCGAGGCCGTCGCTGACCACCGTCGCCCCAGTGAGCACTGTCGCCGACGACGAGGGCACGTCAGTGCTCGTCGCCCGGATCGGGCGCGCCGGCGCCGAGGTGCCGCGCGAAGAACTCGTGTGACGCGCGATCCTGCCAGCCGTGGCCGTGATCGAAGAGCTGCCGGGAGAAGGTGTCGGTGGCGCCCGCCGCCGCGTAGATCGCCTCGACCCGGTCGACGCAGGCCGTCGCCGACTCCAATCGGAAGCACTCGTCGAACACCGCGATGTCGGTCAGCAACGGCCGCGGCGCGACCAGAGCGTGCAGGTCGGCCACATCGACCAGCGTGAACAGTCCCGGCGTGATCTGGGATCCGCAGTAATTCAGATCACGCAGCGCGAAGTCGGCGAACGAGTCGCTGTAACAGATCACCTCGGTGGCGCCGATCCGCTCGTCGAGCAGCGTGGTCCAGACGGCGAGCGTCCCTCCGTAGGACTCGCCCATCACGCCGATGCGACGGGCGTCGACGAAGTCGAGGCCGACGACGAAATCCAGGAGTCGCTGCCCGTGCGTGAGATTGAGTCCGAGCACCGTCTGGCCCAGCAGCGTCGCGTGCAGGTAGTACGCGTTGCACCAGTCACCGTCGACGAGTGGCCGGTTGTTCGGTTTGCGAGCATCGTTGCGATCGCCCTGGCCCATCCAGTCGATGCCGAACGTGACGTAGCCGCGCCGGGCCATCCGCAGCCCGTAGTCGAGGCCGGTCTCGGACACGTAGTCGCGGATGGCGGTCGTCGACTCGCTGCCCATCACGGCGTCCTTGCCGAAACGTCCGTGACCGTGCCAGCACAGCAGCCCTGGGTAGCCGCCGGGGGGAGCGGTACCGAGCGGACGGTTGATCACGGCGATCGCGGACAGTCCGTCCTCGACGTCGATCATCCAACGCTGCATGAGAATGCCGCGGTACTCGAACTCGGCCAGCAGTTCCGGATCGGGGTCCACGGGCTCCGGTAACCGGCCGAGTGTGGCGAGCACCTCGGGCAGCGCGGCCGACCGCCATCGATCGACGTCGTCGCCGTCGCGGTAGGCGAACCTCGGCGTCGTCGCCCGACCGCGTGCGAGGAATGCCTCGTAGGGACTCAGATTCCGGCGACGGGTGTTACGCCGGGTCGTCGGCTGGAACGTCGGCTGGGCCATTCCCCACTCCTCGTGCAAGCGATTGCCATGCGGTCAGCTGACCGTACTAGGGTCCACGTGTGCGCGCCGCGCGGCTGTCGGGCCCCGGCGCATAGGCGACGGAGGAGCGCGTGATGACCCAGCTCGTCAGGACGTTCACGGTGGGGGAACTCCCGGTGGAGGTCCATCCCGATTCCGCCGCGCTCGGTGCTCGCGGCGCGGCGCTCGCTGCCGCCGGTCTGGTGCGGGCGGTGGCGGAGCGGGGCAGCGCGCGGATGATCGCGGCCACCGGCAACTCGCAGTTCGACCTCGTCGCGGCCCTCGCCCGGCAGGACGTCCCGTGGGAACAGGTCACGGTCTTCCACATGGACGAGTACGTCGGGTTGGCCGCCGACGACCCGGCGAGCTTCCAGCGATGGATCCGCGAGCGGATCGAGGACACGCTCCACCCGCGCCACGTCGAGTACATCCGTGGCGACACCACCGACGTGGCAGCCGAGTGCACCCGCTACGAAACGGCCCTGCGGTCGGCGCCGATCGACGTGGTGTTGCTCGGCATCGGGGAGAACGGGCACCTCGCGTTCAACGAACCCTTCGCCGCCGACTTCGAGGATCGGCAGTGGGTCCGGGAGATCGTGCTCGACCCCGTCTCCCGCCGGCAACAGGTCGGTGAGGGACACTTCCCGGACGTCGATTCCGTGCCGCGGACCGCGATCTCGCTCACCGTCCCCGCGCTGCTCGCTCCGGACGTTCTGGTCGTCAGCGTGCCCGAACGACGGAAGGCGGACGCGGTCCGGCTCGCGCTGACGGGTCCGGTCGACACCTCGTGCCCGGCGTCGATCCTGCGGACGACTCCCAAGGCGACGTTGCTGCTCGACGAGGAGTCGGCGAGTCAGCTGCGTTCGTGAGCCAGGAGATCGAGCAGGTAGGTGCCGTAACCGGACTTCACGAGCCCTTCGGCCCGCACCCGCAACTCGTCGTCGCTGAGGAATCCCTGCCGCCACGCGACTTCCTCGGGTGAACCGATCTTCAGGCCTTGCCGGTGTTCGACGGTCCGCACGTAGTCCGAGGCCTCGAGCAGGGCGTCGAAAGTTCCTGTGTCGAGCCAGGCCGTACCGCGGGGGAGCACCTCGACCTGCAGGCGACCCTGCTCGAGATACGTGCGGTTGACGTCGGTGATCTCGTACTCGCCCCGGGCGGACGGCTCGAGATCGCGAGCGATCTCGATGACGTCGTTGTCGTAGAAGTACAACCCCGGCACGGCGTAGTTGCTGCGTGGTGCTGCCGGCTTCTCCTCCAGCGAGAGCGCCCGGCCGTCCGCGTCGAACTCGACCACCCCGTACGCGGTCGGGTCGGCCACCCGGTAGGCGAAGACCGCACCACCGTCGAGTGTGTCGAACCTCTTGAGCTGCGACCCGAGCCCCGGTCCGTAGAAGATGTTGTCGCCGAGCACGAGCGCCGATCGGTCGGTACCGACGAAGTCGGCGCCGATGACGAACGCCTGGGCGAGCCCGTTCGGTTCGGCCTGCGCCGCGTAGCTGATGGCGATCCCGAACTGGGAGCCGTCGCCGAGCAGGCGATGGAACTGCTCGGCATCGTGCGGGGTGGTGATGACGAGGACGTCGCGGATGCCGGCCAGGATCAGCGTCGACAGCGGGTAGTACACCATCGGCTTGTCATAGACCGGCACCAGCTGCTTGCTGACGCCGAGCGTGATCGGGTTCAGTCGGGTGCCGGATCCACCGGCCAGGATGATGCCGCGCATCTACGTCTCCGTTTGTGATCGTCGGTGCGGGTGGCGGTTCAGGCGGACGGCGAAGTGGCGGGGCTGAAGTCCGGGTCGGCTCCGTCGTCGACCCCGGTGATGCGCGAGCCGGCCTGGGCGCGGTTGCTCATGGTCTCGATCTCGGCCATCACGTCGGCGTGCTTGTCGACACAGAGCACGACGAGGTCGCCCGGGTTGGCTCGGGCCATCGCGTCCCGCACGGCGTCGATCTCGCCCAGCACGATGTCAACCTGCTTACATCGCGCGGGTTTCGTCCCGTCCTGCATGCGGTTGCGTACTCCCTGGGCGACGAGAGCGGCCGTCTCGCCGACCGGCCGGCCGCGCAGATTGGTGTCCTCTCGCACCACGATGACGTCGAAGTGCTCGGCCGAGACCTCGCCGAGTTCGACCATGTCGGCGTCTCGGCGGTCGCCCGCCGTGGCGACGACGCCGATCAGCGAGACCTTGCCGAGGTCGTGCGAGGCGCGCATCGTCTCCGCCGTCCGGTCGACGAAGTCGCCCAGGGCCCGCATGCCGGCCGCGTTGTGGCAGTAGTCGATGATGACGGTCGCCCCGCCCACCTCGACCTCGTTGAGCCGACCGGGGGAGAGGTAGTAGTTGGTGGAGAAACTCCGGAGCCCGGCCCGGATGTCGTGCAGGGGTGCGCCGGCGGCGAACGCGGCTCCGGTGGCGGCCAGCGTGTTCTGCACGTTCATGCGGGCGCGGCCGCCGAACGTCGCGGGCAACAGGTGCGTCCAGGCGAGCTGCATGCTGCGTCGGCCGTGCCGGACCACGATCATCTCGCCGAGGTCGCTCGGTTCGAGGACGACGGCCTTCCCCCCGCGGCGGCAGTGGTCGTCGATCAGCTGCCGGATCGTCGACCCCGGCGGTTCCATGGAGAACCAGACGACCTCGCCGGCACAGCGCCGGCGCATGGCCCGGACCAGCGGGTCGTCGGCGTTGAGGACCGCGGCCCCGCTGCGCGGGACGGCTTCCACGAGGACGGCCTTGACGTCGGCAAGTTGTTCCAGGGTGTCGATTCCGCGCAGGCCGAGGTGGTCGGGGGCGACATTGAGGACCACGGCGACGTCGTTGCGCTCGTAGCCGAGTCCCTCGCGCAGGATCCCGCCGCGAGCGACCTCGAACACCGCGAAGTCCACCCGCGGGTTCTGCAGCACCATGCGCGCCGATCGCGGGCCGGACGCGTCGGCGCGGATGACGAGCCGCTCGTCGATGACGATGCCGTCGGTCGAGGTCATCCCGACCTTGCGGCCCATTCCCTTGAAGACATGCGAGATCATGCGTGAGGTCGTCGTCTTCCCGTTCGTGCCGGTGACGGCGACGATCGGGATCCGTGACGGGCTGCCGGGTAGGGAAGAGCATGTCGACGACGGGCTTGGTGATGAACTGCGCGTCGCCCACGGTCGGGTGGGTGTGCATGCGGAAGCCCGGCGCGGCATTCACCTCGCACATGGCCCCGCCGGTTTCCCGCACGGGCTCGGCGATGTCGGGGCAGATGAAGTCGATGCCGGCGATGTCGAGACCGATCACCCGCGCCGCTTCCTCGGCGATCTCGACGTTCTCCGGGTGCGCCTCGAACGTGCGGTCGACGGAGATGCCGCCGGTGGACATGTTCCCGGTCAGCGTGAGCTTCACCATCTCCCCGGCCGCCGGTACGTCGTCCATCCCGTGACCCTGGCTGCGTACCAGCTCGATCGCGGCGTCGTCGATCGTGATGCGGGTCAACACCTTCTCGTGTCCCACGCCGCGGCGCGGGTCGGCGTTGGTGATGTCCACGAGCTCGCGCACGCTGTGACGGCCGTCCCCGAGCACGTGGGCCGGCACCCGCTCGGCGACCGCGACCATGTGGCCGTCGACGATCAGGCACCGGTAGTCGCGTCCGGTGACGTAGGTCTCGACGATCACCCAGCCACGCCTGGACTCGTCCTCGGACTTGACGAACGCACTCCGCACTGCGTCGTCGTCGCGCAGGTCGAGCATGACGCCGCGACCGTGGTTCCCGTCGAGCGGTTTCGTCACGACGGGGTAGCCGATCCGCCTGGCCAGCGCGACGGCGGCGTCGGCCGAGCGGACCGCCTCGGACCGGGGAACCGGCAGCCCGGCCTGGGAGAGCAGCTGGAGCGTCAGCTCCTTGTCGCTCGCGACGTCGACCGCGATGGCTGAGGTCGCCGAGGTCATCGTCGCCCGGATCCGCTTCTGGTGGACGCCCTGCCCGAGCTGGACGAGCGAGTATTCGTTGAGCCTGATCCACGGGATGTCGCGCGACACCGCCTCCTCGACGATCGCCTGCGTGGACGGCCCGAACGCGGTGCGGACGGCGGCCAGGAGGAACCGGTCGAGCTCGTGGGCGAACACGAACGCGGCCGTCGGGGCGACGAGTTCGTTGACCAGTCGGACGGCGAGCTCGCCGGCCGCGACGCCGACCTTCTCGTCGGAGAACGCGTAGACGACGTTGTACCGGCCGGGCTCGCCCTTGACCTGCCGGGTCTTGCCGCGACGCATGTCGTGGCCGGCCTCCTGCTGGAGCTGGAGCGCGACGTGTTCGGCGACGTGTCCGAGCCACGTGCCCTCGCGCAGGCGCTCGACGAAGCCACCGGCGTGGCCGCGGCTGCAGGTGTGCTCCTGAAGGCCGGGGAGCAACTCGAGCAGGCGATCGGTGAAGCCGTCGATGGTGTTGCTGGGAAATGCCTCCAGGCGGCCCAGTTCGACGATCAGGTGCACCGACGGTTGGTAGGACCAGATGTTGGGCCCGCGATAGATCCGGGTCGAGACGATGCGCAGATCGGGGGACGGCACCGTCGGCGGCGACGGGTCGGTCATGGCGGGATCGGTCATGCCGTGTCCTCCTGGGCTCGGGTGGGTCCATGGTCCTCGGCCTCGATCGCGGCGGCCAGTGCCCGGAGGTCGTTCTCCGCCGCCACTGCTTCGATCGCCTCGCGGGCCGGCCGCTGGGTGTGCGCCTCGACCAGCGCGCGGGAGTCGAGGTCGAACCAGGTACCGGCCGGCAGGGCGTGGGTGATCACGCCGGAGACCAGCAGCGGCTCGCCGCGCTCGGCCAGATGGGCGTTCGACACGGCGCGTGCCCCGTCGAACACCGTGACGGCGCCCGCTCCCACGACTTCCAGCAGACGGTCGGGGTGCACGACGGCGGCCGTGTTCTCGTCGACGCCGATGCCGAGCAGGGCGGGTGATCCCGCCACGAGAGACAGCAGACGTCCATAACGCCCACGCTCGCCGAAGTGCTGGTCGATGACGGCGCCCGTGAGCAGGCCGAGCCCTTCCCACAGCTGGCTCGAGCGCATCCGTGGGGTCACGCCCGCACCGCCGAACGCGATCATGTGCTCGGTGATGATGGACGCGCCGGCGGACGTCCCGGCCACCACCGTCCCGCGGCGGTGACCGGCGACGATCGCGCGACCCGTCCGGGTCCCGTTGACGATCTGCGCCAGCTTGAGCTGGTTGCCACCCGTCATGAACACCCCGGTCGCGGCGTCGACTACGGCAGAAACCGCGGGGTCGTCGGCCTCGGCGCGGCTCGCGGGTCGCACTGCCGTCACGACGCCGGCACCCAGGCGCCGGAACAGTGCGGAGTAGACGTCGACCACCTCAGGGCCGAGGGAGGACGCGGTCGGCACGATGCAGATCGTGGCCTCCGCACCCCCCGCGGCCTCGACGAAGCGCCTCAAAACGGTGCGCGGTCCCGTCTTGTCCTCGGCACCGCCGATCGCGAACAGGACACCGGGCTCGGTCATCGGCTCTCTTTCGGTCCGGTCAGGTGACCGGCTCGGTCGACCTCATCGCGATCGATGCCCAGCAGGGCGAGGACCGAGTCGAGATACGGCAGGGTGACGGACGCGTCCGCGGCCGCCCGGACGACCGGCTTGGCGTTGAAGGCGATGCCGAGGCCCGCAGCCGCGAGCATGTCGAGATCGTTCGCCCCGTCGCCGATCGCCACCGTGTAGGCGAGGGGCACGTCGTGGTCGGCGGCGAACTCGCGAAGGGCGGCAGCCTTCGCCGCCCGATCGACCACGGCGCCGGTGACGCGACCCGTCAGCCGGCCGTCGACGATCTCGAGCGCGTTCGCCCGGACGAAGTCCACGCCGAGCTCGGCCGCCAACGGGGCGATCACCTGGGCGAACCCGCCCGAGACGAGGCCGACCCGGTATCCCAGCGCCTTCAGCGTCCGGAGGAGCGTTCGTGCTCCGGGGGTCAGGGTGATGGCGGCACGGACGTCGTCCACCACGGCAGCCGGAAGGCCCTCCAGGAGCCGCACCCGCGCGGCCAGCGAGGCGGCGAAGTCGAGCTCTCCGGCCATGGCCCGCGCGGTGATCGCGGCCACCTCGGCCGCGTGCCCGGTGGCATCCGCGAGCATCTCGATGACCTCGCCTCGGATCAGCGTCGAGTCGACGTCGAGGACGACCAACCGCATCGCCCGACGCTGGAGTCCGGCGGCCTGGACGGCTACGTCCACCCCGATCTTGGCCGCCTCACCGGCCAGCACGGCCTTGAGGTGGCCGATGTCGACCCCGGAGACGTCCAGGTCGAGGGCGGTGACGGGCCAGCGGGCAACTCGGATGATGCGGTCGATGTTGCCGCCGACGTCGGCGATCCGCCCGGCGACCGCGGCGACCGCGCCGGGCGCCAGCGGTTGGGACAGCACCGTGACGTGCGCACGCCCGGCTCCCGACGGCGACGGGTCGCCATGGCCCAGCTCGGCCTCGATCCGGACGTCGTGAGCACTCGCCCACGCCTGCAACCTCGACGTCAGCGCCCGCACATCCTTCGGCGCGCTGACCACGGCACCGAGGACGAGATGGCCGCCGAGGACGACCTGGCCGACGTCGAGCACGATCACTCCGGCGCGCGCGAGTTGCTCGAAGAGTCCGGATGTCAGGCCGACCTCGTCGACCCCCGACACCGTGAGTCGCAAGGTCGGGCCGTCGAACTCCGCCGGCACCGGCAGGTCAGCGGGTGCCGGCCGCGTCGAGTCGCCCGGGGCGCCGGCCGGCTCCGACGACGAGGGGCCGCCGCCGGTCAGCACGGACCACTTGGCTGACTCGGGCACGGGGTTCACGCTAACGGTCGACCCCGCTCGAGCTCCGGCAGGCCTGGGCCACGGCGACGAGGCCCCGGCGGGCGGCTGCGGACAGGTCGCGGACGAGCGCGACGGGTGCGACGTCATCGCCTTCGGCGGCCCGCTCGGCCGCGAACCGGCCGATCTGCAGGCACGTGACCGAACGGGTCAGGACGCGGTCGGCCCGTACGGGTGCGTTCGGAGGCAGTGCGGCAGCCGTGGCCGCCGTCGCCCGCCGGACCGACCCCATGGTGGCGGCAGCGGCTCGATCCCGGTGGCCCTGATCGGGGGACCAGGCCGCTCCGCCGTCGCCGCCGGCGTGGCTCGAACGGTCGCCGAGCTGTCGCCGCGCGTCGACGATCACGCGGGCGAGCCGCTCGTCAGCCTCGGCCAGGCTCTCGGTCGAGCCGACGAACGCCTCGCTGACCGCCCATTGAACGCCGGCGCCGACGGCGAAGGGGACGGCGCCGAGGGCCGTCCCGTCGCACAGCACGGCCTCGCCGGCTTCGGTGGCGGCCTCGGTGAACCCCCGGGGTCCGCCGAGCCCGAGCGGGTCGCCGGGCACCGGCAGCGCGAGGGTGAACGAGGATGTGCCGACGCTGCGGAGCCGTCCGAGCGAGGTGGTCAACGGAGCCGCGTCGGCGGTGTCGAGGGCCGCGAGTGCCGAGGGGTCGGCGGCGTAGACGTGGTGAGCGACCCCGAGATCGGCCCCCGCGGACTGCCGGCGGAGCGCGTCGAGCACGTCGTCCAGGCTGACGGCGCCGGTCAGCCACGAGTTCGCCCAGGCCGCCAGCAGGAACGCGGCCGGTAACGCGGCGACCGGGGTCCGTGACGGCGAGGCGGGCACCGGCTCAGCGTAGACAGCCCGGAGGGTCAGCTGCCTTGTCGCCGTCGGGTTGCCATAGGTTGACGCCATGCCTGCCGTGCTCGACTTCGCCGAGGTGACGATCGTCCGCGGGCAGGCACGCCTGCTGGACCGGGTCGACTGGACGGTCGACGAGGGTGAGCGCTGGGTGGTCCTGGGCCCGAACGGCGCCGGCAAGACCACCTTGCTCCAGGTCGCCTCGACCCACATGCACCCGAGCGACGGCATCGTCGAGATCCTGGGCGAGGTGCTCGGGACCGTCGACGTGTTCGAGTTGCGGCCGCGGATCGGCCTCGCCTCGGCTGCGCTGGCCGATCGCATCCCACGTGGCGAGCGCGTGCTGGACGTCGTGGTCACGGCCACCTACGCGGTGATGGGGCGGTGGCGCGAGCAGTACGAGCAGATGGATCACGACCGCGCTCTGCGGCTCCTCGACCGCCTGGGCGTCGCCGGTCTGGCCGAGCGGACCTTCGGGACGTTGAGCGAGGGCGAGCGCAAGCGTGTGCAGATCGCTCGCGCCCTGATGGCCGACCCCGAGCTGATGCTGCTCGACGAGCCCGCCGCCGGTCTCGACCTCGGCGGCCGCGAGCAGTTGGTGCGGACGCTCGGGACGCTGGCGCTGGACGAGGACTCGCCGGCCATGGTGCTCGTGACGCATCACGTCGAGGAGATCCCGGCCGGTTTCACCCACCTGCTCCTGATCCGCGAGGGCGCCGTCGTCGCGGCCGGGCCGATCGAGTCGACGCTCACGGCGGCGAACCTGACGGCGACCTTCGGACTGTCGCTGGCCCTGGAACGCCACGGGGAGCGCTGGAGCGCCCGGGCGGTCCCCGCCGGTGTCACGCCTTGACGAGCTTGCGCTTCTTCACCGTGTAGCCGGTCGGGAGCGTCCCGTTCGCAAGCATCCGGATGGGGCAGCGCTTGCACCGCGGTTTGGACACGCAGCACTCTTTCTTGGGTTTGCCGGACACGAGGCGGGACTGTACAAGACAGGCAAGGCAAGCCTCAGTCGACGCCGCGATCTGGACATCCGCGCAGGCTCGACCAGGCACAATGGACTCCCGGGCGCAGCGTCGACGGCGCTGGCTCTGTCCCCGATCCCGAGGAGTCCCGATGGCCGCCAAGAGATTCGTCGAGGTGCTGAACGCGCAGATCGGCAAGGAGCTCTCCGCACACAACCAGTACGTGGCCTGCGCGGCCTACTACGACGGCCTGACCATGCCCCAGCTGGCCGGGCTGTTCTACCGGCAGGCGATCGAGGAGCGCGGCCACGCGATGATGATGATCCAGTACCTGATCGACTGCGACGAGGCGGTGATCGTCCCCGGAGTGGAGGCTCCGGACAACGATTTCGACGACCTCATCGCGCCCGTCCGCCTCGCGTTCGCCCAGGAGAAGCGGGTGAGCGATCAGATCCACAACCTCACCCGGGTGGCGCGTGAGGAGAACGACTTCGCGTCCGAGCAGTTCATGCAGTGGTTCATCAAGGAGCAGGTCGAGGAGGTGTCGTCGATGAGCGACCTCCTGACGGTCGTCACCCGCTCGACGCACGACATCGAGGGGATCGAGGACTACGTGGCCCGCGAGACGGGCAAGGCCGCGGCGGACCCCACCGCCCCCAAGCAGGCCGGTGCGGGTGCCTGAACCGGCGCCCCGCAGTTCCACGGAGAGCTGCTGCGCGGAGGGCGAGCTCACAGCGAATTCGACGAGGAGGTGAGACCGGCGGATGTGGGAATGGCTGAGTGAGAACGCGGGGCTCGCCTGGCTGCTCGCCGGGTTGGCGCTCATCGGCGCGGACATGCTCATCGGGCTCGAGGCGTGGTCGCTGATGTTCGGGGTCGGCGCTCTCGCCGGTGCCGGCGCGGTGGCGCTCGGAGTGTCGACCCCGATCGCGCTCGTGGTCGCCGCAGTGGTGTCGCTGGTGCTGCTGTTCCTCGTCCGGCCGCCCATCCTCAAGCGGTTGCACGCCGGGCCGGAGCTGAAGATCGAGCCCGTGAAGGAACTGCTCGGGCGGCATACGCGGGCCTTCGGCCGGATCGACGACCACGCGGGACAGGTCAAGTTCGACGGCGTCGTGTGGACGGCCCGGCCGTACGTGGAGGACTCCGTGATCGACGACGGCACGGCCGTCGAGGTATTCGACGTCGACGGGGTGACCGTTCTGGTCCATCCGCTCGACGAATCGCTGTTCGACCCCGACCGTCCTGGGCACTGACAGGCAAGATGGACATCTCTCGACAAGGAAGGGCCGACCATGGGTGACATCGCGTCCTGGCTCGTACCGGTCATCATCGCTCTGCTGGTGATCATCTTCATCGTCAAGGCGATCGTCTTCGTGCCCCAGGCGCGGGTACGGATCGTCGAGCGTCTGGGCAAGTACCGCCGCACGCTCGATTCCGGCCCGCACCTCGTGATCCCGGGGATCGACAAGGTGCGCTACACCGTCGACATGCGCGAGCAGGTCGTGTCCTTCCCGCCGCAGCCGGTGATCACCAAGGACAACCTGGTGGTCTCGATCGACACGGTCATCTACTACATCGTCACCGACCCGGTGCTCGGCGACCTACGCGGTGAACAACTACCTGCAGGCGATCGAGCAGCTGACCATGACCCAGCTCCGGCAGGTCATCGGCGGGATGGAGCTCGAGACGACGCTGACCTCTCGCGAGCGCATCAACGGGGCCCTGGCCAGCGAGCTCGACGCCGCGACGGGCAAGTGGGGCATCAAGGTCAAGCGCGTCGAGCTGAAGGGCATCGACCCGCCTGCGTCGATCCAGGACTCGATGGAGAAGCAGATGCGGGCCGAGCGGGACAAGCGGGCCGCGGTGCTGAACGCCGAGGGCGTGCGGCAGTCGCAGGTGCTCACGGCCGACGGTGAGAAGCAGGGCAACATCCTGCGGGCCCAGGGTGAGCGCGAGGCGATGATCCTGCGGGCGCAGGCGAGCCGGGAGTCCGAGATCCTGAAGGCCCAGGGTCAGGCTCAGGCGATCTCGACGGTGTTCTCGGCCATCCATGCCGGGCGTCCCGACGCCGAGTTGCTGAGTTACCAGTACCTGCAGATGCTGCCGGAGATCGCCAAGGGCGACTCGAACAAGCTGTGGATCGTCCCGAGCGAGCTCGGCAAGGCACTCGAGGGCCTCGGCGGTGCGCTCGGTGGTCTCGTGCCGAAGCCCGAGAGTGCGCCCGCGCCCAGCTGGCAGCCGCCGGCGGACCAGGCGGTCGAGCAGGCCCCGCCGCCGATGCCGGCCGATCTCGAGCTGCCGGAGCCCGGACTCGAAGGCGCTCGAAGCCGCGAACGAGGTGGTGAAGCAGGCGATCGCCGAGGCCGAGAGCACGGCGCGGATGTCGGGTCAGCTGAACGACCCGAGCGCGCAGGCACTGCTCGACGCGACGGACAACGACGGCGTGCGCCCGGACGGGACGCAGGCCTAGGCGGATCGAGCCGACTGTGCGCCGATGCACCCTCGCCGTGAGCCCTGGTGAGGTGCATCTGCGCTCGCTCGGGATCGAGTGATCGCGGCTGCCGACTACCCGAAGGCGGGGTACAGCGGCAGCGGTTCGGCTCGACGGCCAGGTCCTGACGATGGCCTCGTGCAGACGCTGCGCCCAGGCGTGGAGGGCGGCGAGGTCGGGACGCAGCGCCGCCGCTTCTGCCAGCTGACGGGTTCGGAACGCCAGCTGCTGTCGATGCGAGACCATCGAGAACTCGTACGCGTCCCAGTACGGCTGAGCGTCCCCGTCCTGCGACGGAGCGTGCCGAGCTGCCCCGCCACCGCGCCACAACGCCATGTAGACCCGGCACATCGCAAGCTCACGGGCGAAGGTCAGCGGATCGCCCGGATCGTGGCCGGCGGCGCGGAGCCGGTCGACGTAACGCTCGACCAGCCGGTCGGCCAGTCCGTCCGGCAGGCGCCGCACGCACCAGCAGGTCGGCATGGTGGTGTGCAGGTAGGCGACGTCGATCAGGCCGTGGTGAAGGACCGGAGTACTGCGCGTCGAACAGCCGGACCTCACCACCGGGAAGCACGCGGTTGTTGTCCGGGCAGATGTCCTTGAGGCTCACGCACCTCCCACGCCCCGGGCGCCGCCAGCAGCGCCTCGACCGCAGCCACCTCGGCCTCGACCGCCGCATCGAGCACGACGTCGAGGTGCACGCCCAGTTCGCGCCACCCGTCGAGGAGGGTGCTGGGAGCCAGCGGGTCGTTCGGCGGCGGGCCGAAGTCCGTCCGGAACGCACGGTACCGATCGCCGGTCCCGAAGGTAGCGAGGTGGAGCGCGGCGATCGCGTCGATGTAGCCCTCGAACGACCGGACAGCCGCAGCGGTGGCTTCCGGGCCCGTCACGGCCGGGTCTCGGAGCAGGACCTCGGCCAAGCTGTCGCCGTCCCCCAGGTCGGCCATCACGACCAGGCCGGCTTCCCGGTCCCCGCCGTAGCACTCCGGCACCGGGAGTTCCGGCGCACCCTTGCCACGCTCGTTCGCGACCATCGTCAGGAATGCCAGGGTCGCCCACTCGTTCGCGAGCTGCCAGCCGGCCTCCGAGTGGTCGTCGATCACGACGTCGGGCTCGCGAGGTGCGAACTTCACGATCGCGGTCGGCACGCTCGCACCGGTCATGTCGAGAACGGCGACGATCGGTCGCTCCGGCTGCTGCACGAACCGGTGTGCGCGCACCGCGGCGCCGGGGCCGAATCGCTCGGCGATGATCCGGTCGACCGCTGTTCGGCCGGCGTCGAACGCGGCTTCCGAACGGTGCGCCTCGGAGCGCGCCTCGTCCGCCGCCGTCGGGTCGGCGCCGGCGTCGGCCGTCATGTCAACCGCCCTGGGCGATGGCCAGGGCGAGCGACCGCCCGCCGGGCAGCGTCGCCAGGAGCGCGCCCGGAACGACGAGCTTGGAGCCCCGGATGCCGCTGCCGATGCACACCCACGGCGTCGCCGTGACCGCGTCGTCGACCAGGATCGGCCAGTCCGTCGGCAGCCCGACCGGCGTGATGCCGCCGTACTCCATGCCGGTCGCCGCGAGCGTGTCGTCGACGGGAGCGAACGACGCCTTGCGGGCGTCGAGTTCGCGCCGCACGACCTTGTTGACGTCGGCCTTCGTCGTGGCGAGCACACAACATCCGGCGTACCGCGTCTGATCGCCACGACGACCCGCCACGACCACACAGTTCGCCGAGACGTCGAGCCCGACCCCGTACGCACCGACGAGCGCCTCCGTGTCGGCGAGTGTCGGATCGATCTCCGCGACCCAGACGTCGGCCACCGGCAGCACACCATCGGCCAGGGCGGCACGCACCGGGGCGGCCAGCAGCCCGGGGTGGTCGGCCGCGGGAACGAGCTCCAAAGCGCCCATGGCGGAGCGAGCCGCGGCCGGAGCATCGCTCGGGTGGATCGGATCTGCGCTCATGATCCGACCCTAACTGCGCTCGCCGGCCCGGTTTGGCACCCTGAGGCCGTGACCGAGCATCCCGGTGGGCCCACCCGCGTCCCGCCCTATCTGGTCGGCCTGCGCCTGACCGGGCGCCGAGTCGTCGTCATCGGCGGCGGCCGGGTCGCGGCGCGGCGGGTGCCGCGCCTGATCGAGGCGGGCGCCGACGTCGTCCTGGTCAGTCCGGTCGTCAGCCCGGTGCTCGAGGGACTGGCGTCGGCCGGCCGGATCGCGTGGCGGGCCGGCACGTTCGTCGACGCCGACCTCGACGACGCGTGGTACGTGTTGGCCAGCACCGACGACCACGCGGTCAACGCCGCCGTGGCCGCAGCCGCCGAGAGTCGCCGGGTCTTCTGCGTCCAGGCCGACGACGGCCCGGCGTCGAGCGCCTGGACGCCCGCGGTCGCCGACTTCCCGGCGGGCTTCGGCTACGCGGCCGCTCGGGTGGCGGTGTCGAGCGGTCGGGCGGCCGACTCGATCCGGATCCGTGACCACCTCGTCGACCTGGTGCGCGGCGGCGCGGCGGATGTGGGCGGCGTCGCCTCGACCCGTGGTCGACCGCCGGACCGGCGTTCCATGCGTCCCCCCGGCATCCAGGTGGCGCTCGTCGGCGGCGGGCCCGGCGCGCCCGACCTCATCACCGTGCGCGGCCAGCGGCTGCTCCGCGCGGCGGACGTGGTGGTGGCCGACCGGCTCGCGCCCACCGGTCTCCTGCACGACCTGGACGACGACGTTCTGGTCCTCGACGCCGCCAAGCTGCCCCGCGGCCGCGCGATGAGCCAGGACGCGATCAACGCGCTGCTCGTCGAGCACGCGGCCGCAGGCTCGTTCGTCGTCCGGCTCAAGGGCGGCGACCCGTTCGTCCTCGGCCGCGGGTACGAGGAACTGCAGGCGTGCACCCGTGCCGGTCTCGCTGTCGAGGTCGTCCCCGGCATCAGCTCGGCGTTGGCCGGCCCGCTCCTCGCCGGGATCCCGGTGACCCACCGCGGCCTGGCACAGGAGGTCTGCGTGGTCAGCGGCCACCTCCCGCCCGGCGCCGAGGGCTCGCAGGTCGACTGGGCCGCGCTGGCCAGTCTGCGGGGCACGCTGGTCGTCTTGATGGGTCTGGCCACCAGCGCGGCGATCGCGAGTGCGCTGATCGACGGCGGCCGCTCCGCGGACACCCCGGTGGCGGTCATCGCGGACGCCTCCCAGCCGTCCGTGCAGGTTCTGCGCGGCGCGCTGGCCGACCTCGGCGCGCTCGCATCGAGCGTGCCGAGACAGGCGCCCGGCCTGTTGGTCATCGGGGATGTGGCGGCACTGCGCGCGCGGTGACCGCGGTCGAGCCGGTGGCTAGGGTGGCGTGCGTGGCCGACCGGCCCGCGTGGGTGATCGAGGAGAGGCGAGCATGCAGACCGCCAGGTTGTCCGGGCAGGAGCGAGCGGCCGCGATGGCGCGGATGCACACCACCGAGTACGACGTGGTCGTCATCGGCGGGGGCGTCGTCGGAGCCGGCAGCGCGCTGGACGCCGTCACGCGTGGTCTCTCGACGGCGCTCGTGGAGATGCGGGACTGGGCGTCGGGCACGTCGTCCCGGTCGTCGAAGCTCATCCACGGCGGCCTGCGTTACCTCGAGATGCTCGACTTCCGGCTCGTGCGAGAGGCCCTGCGTGAGCGAGGACTGCTCGTTCAGCGACTCGCGCCACACCTGGTCCGCCCGGTCCCGTTCCTGTACCCGCTCCACGGGCGGTTCTGGGAACGCCCGTATGTCGGCGCCGGGCTCGCGCTCTACGACACGATGGCGGTCTCGTCGGGCAACAGCCGCGGACTGCCACGGCACCGGCACCTGTCCCGTCGCCAGGCGCTGCGGCTCGTTCCCGCGCTCAAGTCCGACGCGCTGATCGGCGGCATCCAGTACTACGACGCGCAGGTCGACGACGCCCGGCACACCATGTCGATCGTCCGCACGGCGGCCACCTACGGCGCCGACGTGGCCAACCGCACGCAGGTCGTCGGGTTCCTGCGCGAGGGCGAGCGGGTCACCGGTGTCCGCGTGCGCGACCTCGAGTCCGGCGCCGAGTGGCCGGTGCGCGCCAAGCAGGTGATCAACGCGACGGGAGTGTGGACCGACGACATCCAGCACCTCGTCGGCGGCCGGGGACAGTTGCACGTCCGCGCGTCCAAGGGCATCCACCTGGTCGTCCCGCGGGACCGTATCCGCTCGGACTCCGGGCTCATCCTCCGCACCGAGCGCAGCGTGCTGTTCGTCATCCCGTGGGGACGGCACTGGATCATCGGTACCACCGACACCGACTGGGAACTCGACAAGGCCCACCCAGCGGCCTCGAAGACCGACATCCAGTACCTGCTCGACCACGTCAACACCGTCCTGGCCACGCCGTTGACGCGCGACGACGTCGAGGGCGTCTACGCGGGCCTGCGCCCGCTGCTCTCGGGTGAATCCGAGGAGACGTCGAAGCTGTCCCGCGAGCACACCGTGATCGCGCCGGTACCCGGTCTGGTGCTCGTGGCGGGCGGCAAGTACACGACCTACCGGGTGATGGCGGCCGATGCGGTCGACGCCGCCGCGCACTCGCTCGACGGCCGCGTCCCGGCGTGTGTGACCGACCGCATCCCGCTGGTCGGCGCCGACGGCTACGAGGCGATGTGGAACCAGCGCACGTTGCTGGCCAGTCGATCCGGGCTGCACGTCGCGAGGATCGAGCACCTTCTGCGCCGCTACGGCTCGCTCACGCCGGAACTGCTCGACCTCGTCGCCGCCAACCCGGGCTGGGGTGAACCGCTGGCCGGGGCCGAGGACTACCTGGCCGTCGAGATCGTGTACGCGGTGAGCCACGAAGGTGCCCGCCACATCGACGACGTCCTCGCCCGACGGACCCGCATCTCGATCGAGACCTGGGACCGCGGCGACCGGGTAGCCGAGATCGCCGCCGACCTGATGGCGGCCGAGCTGGGGTGGGACGACGCCACGCGCACGCAGGAGATCGAGCTGTACCGCCGCCGGGTCGCCGCCGAACGTTCCAGTCAGGAACAGGTGGACGACGTCGCCGCCGACGCCAGCCGGCTCGCCGCACCGGAGCCCGTCCCGCTCGTCTCCTGACGAGTCCCGCCGCTCCACCGACCGTCCCCACGATGCCGAGAGGTCCCTGCATGTCGACGCCCGACAGTTCCGTCAGCCCGTTCCCGGCCGCGACCGATCCGCTCTACCCGAGCCGGCACCCGCGGCCGCCGCGGAACTGGGTGAACGATCCGAACGGCCTCGTCCACCACGCCGGACGCTGGCACCTGTTCGCCCAGCACAACCCGGCCGCCACCGTGGGCGGGGACCTCATCTGCTGGTGGCACGCCGACTCGACCGACCTGATCACGTGGAACGACCGCGGCGTCGCCTTGCGACCGCACCCGGGCGACGAAACCCGCGCCGACCGCGACGGCGTCTGGTCCGGCAACGCGATCAGCCACGACGGCCGACTCGTCGCCTTCTATTCGGCCTTCCGCACCGACGAGCCGTGGCAGCCGGCGCTCCGTGCGGTCAGCGACGACGACGGCGCCACGTTCTCCACCGACGGCGTGGTCGTCGCGACGGCGCCCGAGGTGGTGGTGCTTCCCGACGGCACCCGTACGACCGCGCACACCCTGCGCGACCCGTTCGCCTGGGCCGACCCGCCACCGTGCTGACCGTGCCGACGCTGCCGACTCGGGTGCTCAGCGTTGGTCGCTGGTGCTGGGCGCCGGCCTCCGGGTGGTGGATCCGGTGGCGGGAGCGCCGGACCGGTATGCGGCGCTGTTGCGCTTCGTCTCCGACGACCTGGCTTCCTGGACGTACGCCGGGGTGTTCCACCATGTGCCGGTCCCGGACCCGGCGGCGGACGTCGACATCGACACCGGCGAGATGTGGGAATGCCCCGCCTACGCCGTGATTCCCGGTGACGACGGCGAGGACGTCAGCGTGCTGATCGTGTGCCCGTGGTACCGGACGCCGTTCCCGTCGATGACGATCGCGTTGCTCGCGGACCGTGCCGGCGATCAGCTCGTCCAGCGGTCGGCGCACCTTCTCGAAGACGGTGACGCCCTCTACGCGCCATCGCTGTTGCACGCGCCCGACGGGCGAATCCTCCTGTGGGGTTGGGTGCGCGAGCTCCGAGACGCCGGCGAGGCGGCCGCGGCCGGCTGGAGCGGAGCACTCACCTTCCCCCGCCGGCTGTCGATCCGGGACGGCGCGCTGGCGATGTGGCCGGTCGCCGAGCTGGACGCCCTGCGGGCCGAGGCCGTCGAGGTGACGGCCGAGGGCTTCGCGTTGCCCGTCGGGGCCGAGGTGCTGCTCGCCGGTTCTGCCGCGGCCGTGACGCTGGCGAGCGGCGACGTCGAACTGGTCCTTCGCCTGGAGCCGAAAGTCGGGCAGGCCAGCGTGGGGGAGTTCACGTTGGCCGCCGAGCCGGATGCGACCGACGGCACCAGCTGGCTTCGCGTCGTGGTCGACGGCTCGGTGGTCGAGGCCTACACCTCGGCCGGGCGAACCGCGACGACGCGCACGTACCCGGCCGACCACGTGGGCTGGACCGCGCGGATCGAGGGCGACAGCTCGGCGGTGCGGGCGTGGACCCTTCGCGCCGACGCCGGCCTGCCCAGCTGATGCCGGCCCGTCCGCTGACCGAGCTCGTCGCGCCGGACTGGGCCGAGGCACTCGCCCCGGTGGCCGAGCAGATCGCCGTGATGGGCGCGTTCCTCCGGTCGGAGGTGGCGGCCGGCCGTGGCTACCTGCCCGCCGGGGCCGACGTGCTGCGCGCGTTCGGGACCCCGATGACCGATGTCAGGGTGCTGATCATGGGCCAGGATCCCTACCCCACCCCGGGGCATGCGGTCGGACTGTCGTTCTCGGTCGCGCCGGACGTCCGGCCGATCCCGCGCAGCCTGGCCAACATCTACCGCGAACTCACCGAGGACACGGGCGTTCCACGGCCGTCGACGGGAGACCTGACGCCGTGGACCGAGCGCGGCGTGCTCCTGCTGAACCGCGTCCTGACGGTCGCTCCCGGAAGCCCTGGCAGCCATCGCGGCCGGGGATGGGAGGCGGTGACGGAGGCCGCGATCACGGCGTTGGTGGCGCGAGGGGGTCCGCTGGCCGCCATCCTGTGGGGCCGAGACGCCCAGAATCTCGTCCCCATGCTGGGACAGGTGCCCGCGGTGACGAGCGCGCACCCGTCGCCCATGTCGGCCGATCGAGGGTTCTTCGGATCGCGCCCGTTCACCCGCGTCAACGAGTTGCTGACTGCCCAGGGTGCCGAGCCGATCGACTGGTCACTACCGTGACCGGAACAGGGAGCTGAACATGCCGCGAAGCATTGCTCGATCAGACCAGGTGGGCCGCGACGAATTGTTCGACTTCGTCCGTGATCGCCACCACGCCGTCCTGATGACCACCCGAAGGGACGGGCGGCCGCAGTCCTCCCCGGTCTCGTGCGGGCTCACCCCGGAGGGCCGCATCGTCGTGTCGACCTATCCCGACCGCAGCAAGGCGGTGAACGCCCGGCGCGACCCACGGGTGTCCGTGTGCGTGCTGTCGGACAGCTGGGACGGCCCGTACGTCCACGTCGACGGGACGGCGACCGTGCTCGACATGCCCGAGGCCGCGGACGGCCTCGTCGAGTACTTCCGCTGCATCGCGGGCGAGCATCCGGACTGGGACGAGTACCGCGAAGCCATGCGGGTGCAGGACAAGTCGCTCATCTCCATCGACGTCGACCGCTGGGGCCCGATCGCGACCGGTGGCTTCCCGGCCCGGCTGGTCGACTGAACCACCGGTGAACGGCGCGAGCTAGTAGAGGCCGTCCGCGTAGCTCGGACCGTAGTAGCGCTCGATGTCGGCGAGGTCTTCCTCAGGACGTTCGAGGGCCTTCGCGATCACCGCCCGGCTGGGCACGTTCTCGGGCGCCCAGCTGTCGGGCTCCCAGAGCTTCGAGCGCAGGAACGCCTTGGAGCAGTGATGGAAGACCTCGTCGATCTCGATGACCATCGCCAACCCGGGCCGGCGCCCGCGAACCGCCAGGTCGTCGAACCAGGGAGCCTCACTGACGATCGTGGCCCGTCCGTTGATCCGGAGGGTGTCCCCACGACCGGGGATGAGGAAGATCAGGCCGACGTGAGGGTTGTCGAGGATGTTGAGGAACCCGTCGACGCGGCGGTTGCCCGGACGATCCGGCACGGCGATGGTCGTCTCGTCGAGCACATGCACGAAACCGGCGGGATCGCCCTTGGGCGAGACGTCGCACGATCCGTCGGCGCCGGTCGTGGCCAGGAGGCAGAACGGCGACTGGGCCAGCCACTCCCGATCGAGGTCGACCAGCGCCGGTCGGACCTTCATGGCGGCCCGCGGCATGACGTCTCCCACGACCGCGCGGAGTTCGTCGACGGTCGTGACGGTGGTGACGGGCGCAGACGTGACGGCGGCAGTGTCATCGGCAGTGGCATCGGCAGGAACCATGCGGGCGACGGTATCTCATCTGTGAGATATCTTGAAGGGCGTTAACGCATTCAGCCGGACACCTGGACGACGACCGCGCCGGTCGCGGCCAGCAACGTCGCGACCACCCCCTTCCATCCGAGCCGTTCGTGCAGCACCACGCTGCCGGCCACCGCGCCCCACAAGACGCTGGTCTCGCGCAGTGCGGCGACGATCGCGATCGGGGCCCGCGACTGCGCCCAGACGACGATGGCATACGCGATGAGGGAGAGGAGTCCGCCGGCGAGCCCGACGTAGCGGTGACGGTAGAGCCGCGCGCGCATGTCGGGGCCACCGCGGGCCAGGCACAGACCCACCAGAAGTGGACCCTGCAAGGCGAACAGCCACGCTGCGTAGCCCAGGGCGTGGCCGGAGCGCCGGACGCCCAGACCGTCGACCAGCGTGTATCCCGCGATCGCCACCCCGGTCAGCAGGGCCAGCCCGACACCTCCGCCCCGCCGTGGCCGGCCGTGCGCGAAGGCCAACGCGCCGAGGCCGCCTACGAGTACACCGATGCCGACGAGCGCTCCCGAGCTGAGGTGCTCGCCCAGGACGGCGACCGCGATGAGCGTGACCAGCAGCGGCGACATGCCGCGGACGAGCGGATAGAGCTTGCTCATGTCGCCGTGCCCGTACGCGGCTGTGAGCAGCAGCAGATAGGCCACCTGGAGCAGCACCGACGTCGCGATGAACGGCCAGGACGCCCGGTCGGGCAGCGGGAGGAGCAGCACGGCCACCAGGCCCACGACGGCGTACACCGACCCGATCAACGCACTGGCCACCCACCGGTCACCGACGGACTTCGCCGCGGTGTTCCACGCGGCGTGAAGGCAGGCGGTGGCGAGGACGATCGCCGCCACGCCGCTCATCGACAGGCGCCGGTCACGAACCGAGTGGCCGAGCGCCGAAGGGACGTCCGATCGTCTGCACCGGAGCGGCCGGCTCCACTCCCAGTACGGCGAGGGTGTGCGCAGCGACGTCGGCCTGCTCGAGTGCGCCGACCAGGCCTGCACCCGTGGGCACGCCGGCACCTGCCGCGGCGATCCACGCCGTCCGCTCCACGTCGCTGTCGCCGCCGTGCCCGCCGGCGTCGAGATGGCCGTGGTCGGTGACCACGATGACGGTCCAGTCGCCGGCCGCGCCGGCCGCCCGGCCCTCGACGGCGTCGAGGATGCGGCCGACGCGGGCGTCGGACCGTTCGATCGAGGCGACGTACGCGGGTCCCACGCCGACCTCGTGCGCGACCTCGTCGGGGTTGCCCAGATAGCTGAACGAGAGGGAGTCCTGCCCGGCGGGGAGATCGCTGATGAAGGCCGCGGTCCCGGTGGCGACCAGGTCGTCGGCCTCGTCGAGGTCGTGCCAGCCGTCGGATGCCGTCGCCGGAACGATGCCGCCACCGCGGAAGACCGGACCGCCCGACATCTGCGTCACCAGTGGCGCCCAGCTGGCCGTGACGTAGGTGGCGACGTCCGGACGCGCCTCGTTGACCTGGTGGACGACGTCGGGGAACTGCTCGAGTCGGTTCGGTGAGAGGTCGTTGTCGTAGATGCCGTGATCGGGTGCGAGCACGCCGGTCAGGATCGTCGTCCAGCCGGGCCCCGAGATCGTCGGCGCAGCGTCGTTCACGCGGACGCCGACGAGGAAGCCGGCGTCGGCGATCCGATCGACGTTCGGCGTCGAACTCGCCCTCAGGGTGTCGAGGCGGACGCCGTCGATGCCCACGATCACGACATGCCTGCTCGGCGGGCTCCCGGCCGGTGACTGGGGAATCGCTGCGTTCACGGTTCGAGCCTAGGAGAGTCGCTGGCCGGATCTCGCGTCCGTTGTCCGGTGCGGGTCAGCCGGCCAGCGTCGGGGCGAAGATCGGCGTCGTCGTCGGTGCCTTCGAGCCGCCGTCCGGCTCGACGGTCAGGCCGACGACCTTGGTGGTCGAGAGGTTGCCACGGACCAACTGCCGGGCCCCGCCGGCGGTGGGCTGGAACGTGCCGGCCGACGTCGGCTTGCCTGCGGCGTCGATCAGCCAGAGCTGGTAGGTCTTCGACGGGTCGAGGGTCTGGAGCCCGCCGGCGACGAAGAGCATCTGGCCCTGCGACGCCGACGCGAGCACCGAGCCGTTGCCGCCGCTGCTCACCGGGGCCGTGGCGGTCTCGAGGTCGGGAGCGGCCAGGATCGCCTGCGTCGCCGCCTGCTGTGCCTGGGCGTCGGCGAGTTGGACCTGCGTGACGGCACTGGCCGTGCGGGCGTCCTCGAGCTGCTGATGCGAGTAGATCCACCCACCGCCGGCCACCAGCGCCACCGCGGCGGCCACGGCGCCCACCCACCGCGCGATCCGTGCCGAAGCACGCGCCCGGCGGACGGCGAGCTCGTCGACGCGGGATGCGACGACGTCGGTGCTCTCGAGCGGAGGGAGCTGACGGATCGTGCGGGTCTGGGTGAGCACCTTCGCGAGCAGATCCGCCGGGGGTGGCTGCTCGACCAGCAGCGACAGCGTGGATGCCGCCTCGGTCATCTCCGCCACCTCCGCCTGGCAGGTGTCGCAGGTGGCGAGATGGCGCTCGAACGCGCGGCGTTCCTGCGGATCGAGTGCGTCGAGGACGTAGGCGCCGGAGGAGGCGTGCACGTCCGGACTCACGGGCTGCTCGCTCATGCCTGCACCTCCATCACATCTCGAAGCCGGATCAAGCCGTCACGTAGTCGTGTCTTCACCGTGCCGAGCGGCACGTTCAGCAGCCGCGACACCTCCGAGTGCGTGTAGCCGCCGAAGTAGGCGAGCCGCACCGCCTCGCGTTGCAACTCGGTCAGATTGCCGAGCGCCTCCCGGACGCGTTCGGCGTCGAGTTTGCGTTCCACATCCTCCGACACCTCGTCGAACTCGACCTCGACGTTGTGTTCGACGTAGCGGGTGTCACGCTCGCGCGCATGCTGCTCGCGGCGGACCCGGTCGACCGCCCGCCGATGGGTGATCGTGAGGATCCAGCTCATCACCGACCCCGCCCGCCGGTCGTAACGCGTGGCGTGCGTCCAGATCTCGACGAACACCTCCTGCGTGACCTCGGCCGACAGCGCCGGGTCTCGCACGATCCTGACCACGAGCCCGTAGACGCGCGGGCTGACCGCCGTGTAGAGGTCGCTGAACGCGGCCTCATGCCCGCGCGCCGCCGACTCCATCAGCTCGGCGAGCCGCTCCGACTCGTCGGGCTTGCGTCCACGGAACGGCATCACACGCGCGAGTCTCGCCGATTCGGGCCTGTCTTCGCCGGAGGCTGGCCCGCGTTGCTCGCGAGTTGGCATCGACAAAGCTCCAGACCTCGGGGGAAGGCCGACAGCGCGTGGCCCGCGCACGGGGGGGATTGCGGGCCGCGCGCTGTCGTCCTCAGGTCTTCGGTACCGGTACCGGCGCGGATTGGTCGAGGTCTCCGGAGTGTCGCCAGGTGGAGGTCAGCCGTCGCCCTGGTCGGCGTCGAACTGCTTCACCAGTGTCCGTGGAGCCCGCACCCGCCACCCGTCGACGAGAAGCTCCCGGAGCTCGCCGTCATCGACCGCCGGCAGCCGGATGAGGATCGCCGGGAACCCGCGGTAGTGGTCGTCGGTGAAGAACACGTCCGGGTCGGCGGCGATGAGGCTCTGCTTGTCGTCCTCGCCGGCCACCCGGACAGCCAGGACGTCGGGCCGCTCGACCCGTGGCTTCTTCGGCGCCACCCGTTCCCAGTACACCCACGCGAAGCTCTTGCCCCGCACGCTGAAGCCGAAGCCGTCGTCGTGCTGGGTGGTTTCGGGTAGCTCGAGCGCGAGCCGCCGCACGTCGTCCTGGTCGGCCATGGCCGGTCTACCTCCTGATCGAGTCCGGCACCCACGGCCGGGAGCTGAGCCGGCGCCGGACACTGAGACAATGCCTGTCGCCCGGCCGCCGAGGCATTCGGCGGCACCGCACGACGAGAAGAGAACTCTTCCATGACACAGGTTCCCGAGCTCACGCTCAACAACGGCGTCTCGATCCCGCAGCTCGGCTTCGGTGTCTGGCAGGTCGGCTCCGACGACATCGTGCCCGCGGTGGAGAAGGCGCTCGAGGTCGGCTACCGGCACATCGACACCGCCGCGATCTACGGCAACGAGGAGGGCGTCGGAAAGGCGATCGCGAACTCCGGCATCCCGCGTTCCGAGCTGTTCGTCACCACCAAGCTGTGGAACGCCCACCATGGCGAGGCCCGGCCACAGTTCCAGAAGAGCCTCGACCGGCTCGGACTCGACCACGTCGACCTGTACCTGATCCACTGGCCGGCGCCCGGCCGGGGGCTGTTCGTCGACGCCTGGAAGGACCTCGAGCAGATCTACGCCGACGGCCTGGCCCGTTCGATCGGGGTCTCCAACTTCATGCCCCATCACCTGCGGCACCTCCTGGCGGAGACGACGGTCGTGCCGGCCGTGAACCAGATCGAGGTCCACCCGACGAACCTGCAGCGCGACGTCCAGGCCGTGAACGCCGAGCACGAGGTGCTGACGGAGGCGTACAGCCCGCTCGGCCTGGCCAAGGACCTGACCGCGCCGGACGTCGTGACGATCGCCGAGCGGATCGGCCGCACGCCGGCCCAGGTCATCCTCCGCTGGCACCTGCAGGCCGGGCGGATCGTGTTCCCGAAGTCGATCACGCCGGCCCGCATCGAGGAGAACTTCGATGTGTTCGGCTTCGAGCTCGAGGCTGCGGACATGGGCGCGATCAACGGGCTGGACCAGGGCAACCGACTCGGCGGCGACCCGGACGTGTTCAACGGCTGAGGATCCAGGTAGACGAGCCCACGCCCCCTTCGGACTCGCCCACCCTCAGAACAGGGCGGGTTCGTCGGCCGGTGGGGCCTCGTACTCGGGCTCGTCCCAGTCCATCCGGAGCCCGGTGGGGAACTGGCCGTCGGCAAGGTCCGGGTCGAGGCGCCGGACCTGACCGCCGGCCAGCCCGTGCCGCTCGAGCAGCGGTCGCACGCGCAGGTCGAGCTTGCGCCGGTACCAGTCCGCGACGTTCGCGCCGTTGGCATAGAGCACGCGATACAGCGGCAGGAGGTCGGGACGTTCCCGTTCGAGCCAGCCGAAGTACCACTCGAAGGCACCGGGCCGAAGGTGCAGCGGCAGCACCGTGACACCGGTCGCGCCGGCGTCCGCGATCTGGCCGAGAAGCAGGTCGAGCGTCTCGTCGTCGTCGGTCAGCTGCGGCAGCACCGGAGCGACCATGACGCCGCAGGGCAGGCCGGCGTCGGTGATCGCGCGGATCAGGTCCAGCCGCGCGGCCGGTGTCGGCGTCCCGGGTTCGATCGACTCGTGCAGCGCCGGATGGCCGATGGCGAGTGAGACGCCGAGCCCCACGCCGACCTCCCGGGCAGCACCTCGCAGCAGTGGCAGATCCCGCCGAAGCAGCGTGCCCTTCGTCAGGATCGAGAAGGGCGTACCGGTCTCGGCGAACGCGTCGATGATCCGCGGCATCAGGCGGTAGCGACCCTCGGCCCGCTGGTAGGGGTCCGTGTTGGTGCCGAGCGCGACCATCTCGTGACACCACGACTTGCGCCGCAGCTCCGCCCGCAGGACCTCGGCGACGTTCGTCTTGACCACGATCTGGGTGTCGAAGTCCTTGCCGGTGTCGAGCTCGAGCCACTCGTGCGTGCCACGGGCGTAGCAGTAGACGCAGCTGTGACTACAGCCGCGGTACGGGTTGACGCTCCACCGGAACGGCATCCGGGACCTCGCCGGGACCTTGTTCAGCGCCGATTTCGCCGCGACCTCGTGAAACGTGATCCCGCTGAACTCCGGCGTGCGGACCGACCGGATGAAGCCTCGAATGCGCGACATGCCCGGAAGCGCCGAGTCGTCCCCCACGTCGACCTGCTGGCCGCTCCACCTCATCCGTGACACCCCATGCGTTCATTCGAACACATGTTCGAGTAACGGTCAACGGTGGTGTCCGGTCAACGCGCGCTGTCGAGGATCTCTCTGGCTGCCCTGGTGGCGGACGACAGGGATCTGCGCTGGGTACCGTCGGCGTCGAACGTCGCGGGGTCGAGCCAGGATCGGATGGCCGCGCGCAGGCTCGGCCAGTCGTCGTCGGTGATCGCGAACCACGCGGTGTCCCGGCTGCGCCCCTTGTAGATGGTCGCGTTGCGGAACGTGCCCTCGTACGCGAAGCCGAGCCGGGTGGCCGCCGCCCGCGACGGCGCGTTGAGGTCGTCGCACTTCCATTCGTAGCGGCGATAGCCGAGGTCGTCGATGGCGTGGGCGGCCATCAGGTACATCGCCTCGGTCGCCGCGGCCGTGCGCTGGAGTGCGGCGCCGAACGTGATACCGCCGACCTCGATCGAGCCGACCGCCGGGTCGATCCGCAGGTAGCTCGCCCATCCGGCCGGCCGCCCGCTCGCGGCGTCGACGATCGTGAGCGTGACATAGCCCGGGTCGGCGATGGTGGCGTCCACGAAGTCGGCGAACGCCCCGGGACCGGCGAACGGCCCGTAGCTCAGGTAGGTCCACTGTCGGCCGCTCGCGTCCCGCGTCACGGCCTCGTAGAGAGCAGGTGCGTGCTCGGGCGAGAGCGGCTCGAGCCGGCAGTACCGCCCGGCCAGTCGGACGGGTGCCGGGAACGCTCGGGGCGCCCAGGCGGTGAGCGGCGGTCCGACGGGTTGGCCGTGGTCGTTGGTCAGGATGCGGCGCACGCGGGCCACGCTGTCACATGCGCACCGCCCTCGTGGGCGAGACTGCGGGCATGGGCGCCGACGGGGATCTCGCATGATCGTCGAGGTCACCGACCCGAGGGACCCGCTGCTGGCCGACTTCGTAGCGCTCACCGACGTCGCCCTCCGGCGCCGGTTCGAACCCGAGCACGGCCTCTTCATCGCGGAGAGTGCCAAGGTGATCCGCCGGGCCGTCGCGGCGGGATATCGCCTGCGATCGCTGCTCGTCGAGCGCAGATGGCTCGACGACCTCGCCACCGAGATCGAGACCGCCGAACGCGACGCCGCGCCGGTACTTGTCGCGTCGTCCGAGGTCATCGAGACCGTGACCGGCTATCCCGTTCACCGGGGCGCGCTGGCGTCGGTGCATCGACGTCCAGCTGCCGCCACTGGCGGACGTGCTCGCGGGCGCAGCCAGGGTCGTCGTGTGCGAGGACATCGTCGATCACACCAACGTGGGCGCGGTCTTCCGTTCGGCCGCCGCACTCGGCATCGATGCCGTGCTCGTCACCCCACGGTGCGCCGATCCGCTCTACCGGCGCAGCGTCCGGGTGTCGATGGGCACGGTGTTCGCGGTGCCGTGGACCCGCATCGACCCGTGGCCGGCCGGCGTCGACCGGCTCCGTGAGGCCGGCTTCGTGGTCGCGGCCCTCGCGCTCGACACCGCGGCCGTCGACCTCGACCGGTTCGCAGCCGACCACCGCGACGACCGGGTGGCGATGCTCCTCGGAGCCGAGGGCGACGGGCTCCGCCGGCGAACTGTCGATCGGGCTGACGTCACGGTCCGGATCCCGATGAGTGCGGGCGTCGACTCGCTCAACGTGGCGGCCGCGAGCGCCGTGGCCTTCTGGGAGCTCCGCCCGCGCTGACCACACCGCTCAGGCGCGTACCCGCACGCGCACCCGCGGTTCGTGGTCGATCGGGAACTTCACCGACCGCGCGAGGAAGCACATCTTGTTCGCCTCCGCGTGCAACGCCAGCGAGGCGTCGGCCATCGACTCGTCGGCGACCTCGACGACCGGGCGGAGGGTGACGGCGGCGAACGCAGCGCCGCCGAGCCCGTCCTCGGTCATCGTGCCGGCCGGCGAGTCCGTGTAGCCGACCACCACGACACCGCTCACGGCCGCCAGGTGCAGGTACCAGAGCATGTGGCACTCGGACAGTGACGCGACCAGCATCTCCTCGGGGTTCCACCGCGTCGGATCGCCACGAAACGCCGGATCGGCCGAGGCGTGGATGGTGGCGTGACCGGCTCGGGAGACCTCGTGGTCACGGGAGTAGTCGTCATATCCGGAGGTGCCGGTGCCCCGGTCACCGGTCCAGGTGATCGTGACTTCGTAGTGATGTGCTCTGCTCACGGCGGTCCACCTCTTCGCTGAGGTAAGGGCTGAGGCCCCTGCTGTGATCACTATGCCTGCCGGTGCCACGCCAGGAGAGGATCAGCAGGCCCGCCGCGACGAGCGCGTAGATCGTGTTGCTGGCGACGCGGAGCCCGATCGGCGTGGATGTCATCGGAGTGGCCAGGAACCCATGCCAGGCGTAGGTCGCCACACCGGCCGTGACGAGCGCCAGCCGGTGCGCGCGACCCCACCCCGGCCGGGCACTCCACCCACGGAGGACGAGGACGGTGCCGATCCAGAGAGCGATCACGACAACGGTGCCGGCCCAGCCGCCGGCCGCCCGCACGATCATCGGGGTCAGGATGAACACGGCGCCGGCCACCAGACCGACCAGCAGGACGAGCCTGAGCGGCGGGGCCGAGCGCTGCGACGACGGCAGCGTCGACGGGCAGGGGTCGAGGGAGGGGTCGAGGGCGACGACCCGTGGACGGGACCGCGTGGGAGCCGGAAGGCCACGACGACGAGGAGCACGGCGACGACGGCCGCACCCAGCAGTCGTGGCGCCGGCGCCACGAACCCACCGGAGCTGGTCCCGAGCGCGATCGCGGCCGATCCGAGGACGAACAGCACGGTGACCACGCCGAGCCCGAGCCGGTGCAACCAGGGCGTGCGCTCGCGGGTCTCGTCGGAACGGGCCGCGAGCGCCTCCGCCAGCCCGATCGAGCACGAGATGCTCCAGACGGTGTGCAACGTCAGGACGAACACGGTCCAGTACGCCCCGATGCCCAGCATGCGGATGAACGCAGGTTCGAGGAGATGGTCGCCCGCATAGTCGGGATTGAACAGCGACTGGGTGACGAGTCCCTCCTCGACCACTCCGTAGGCCAGGCCGAGGATCAGCATCGTCGGCCAGCCGCGGGCCGTCCGGCGCGTGACTTCGCGGATCAGCACGGCAGCACCGCCGTACATCGGTGCCATGACGAGCAGGATCGCCAGACCAGCCAGCGAGAAGTCACCCAGGAGGAACTCGGCGACGAACGGGGCGAGGAAGAACAGGCCGACCGCGGGAGCGATCCGATGCCAGGCAGCGACAGGTTTCATGACTCCACGAGACGTCCGAAGCGTGCCGGTCGACGATGCCGATTCTCAGCCCTCGCAACTGACCGATGTCACGTGCAAACCGTGCGTGGCGCGGATACGGTCGGTCCGTGCTGGTCAAGATCCTGCGAACGTACCTCCGTCCCTACGGCCGGGCGATCGGCCTCGTCGTCTTCTTCCAACTCATCCAGGTGATCGCGAACCTCTATCTGCCGGGGCTCAACGCGGACATCATCGACAACGGCATCGTCCTGGGCGACACGTCCTACATCCTGCATATCGGCGCGATCATGCTCGGCGTCACGCTCGTGCAGATCACCTGCAACATCGTCGCCGTGTACTTCGGCGCACGTACGGCGATGGCGCTGGGCCGCGACCTGCGGCGGGGCATCTTCGACAAGGTCGAGTCGTTCGCCGCTCAGGAAGTCAGTCGGTTCGGCGCTCCGTCGCTGATCACGCGCTCGACGAACGACGTGCAGCAGGTCCAGATGGTCGTCCTGCTCACGTTCACGATGATGGTCTCCGCCCCGATCATGTGCATCGGCGGCGTGTTCATGGCGGTTCGCCTCGACGCGAAGCTCTCGCTGCTCCTGCTGATCGTCGTCCCCGTTCTCGTGGCGGTCGTCGGTTTCATCATCAGCCGGATGCATCCGCTGTTCCGGTCCATGCAGAAGAAGATCGACGGCATCAACCGGATCATGCGCGAGCAGATCACCGGCGTGCGCGTGATCCGCGCCTTCGTCAAGGACGACCACGAGCAGAAGCGGTTCGCCGTGGCGAACGACGACCTGATGGACGTCTCGCTGCGGGTCGGCAAGCTGATGGCGTACATGTTCCCGTCGGTCATGCTGATCATGAACGTGTCGAGCGTCGCCGTGCTGTGGTTCGGTGCCCACCTCATCGAGGACGGGCAGATGCAGATCGGCACGCTGACGGCCTTCATGAACTACCTGATCCAGATCCTGATCTCGGTGATGATGGCGTCCTTCATGTTCGTGCTGCTCCCGCGCGCCCAGGTCTCCGCGGAGCGGATCGGCGAGGTCCTCGACACCGAGCCGTCGGTGCGGGCCCCGGCCGCCCCGACCTTGCGGCCGGTGCGGACCGGGACGCTCGAGCTGCGGGACGCCACCTTCACCTACCCCGGTGCCGAGCAACCCGTGCTCTACAACCTCAATCTCGTCGCCGCCCCGGGCGAGATCACTGCGGTGATCGGCTCGACGGGCGCCGGCAAGACCACCCTGCTGAACCTGATCCCGCGCCTGGTCGACGTGACCGGAGGCGCAGTGCTGATCGACGGGGTCGACGTCCGCGAACTCGACCCCGACGACCTGTGGAGCTCGATCGGTCTGGTGCCGCAGCGGCCGTACCTGTTCACCGGGACGGTCGCGTCGAACCTGCGGTACGGCAACCCGAACGCCACCGACGACGATCTGTGGGCGGCCCTCGACGTGGCGCAGTCGCGTGACTTCGTGGAGTCGATGCCCGAGGGCCTGCAGGCACCGATCGCGCAGGGCGGGACGAACGTGTCCGGCGGTCAGCGGCAGCGGCTCGCGATCGCGCGGGCGCTGGTCAAGAAGCCGGAGGTGTACCTGTTCGACGACTCGTTCTCCGCGCTCGACTACTCGACCGACGCTCGGCTTCGGGCCGCCTTGCGGCCGGTCACGCGGTCGGCTGCGGTCATCATCGTCGCCCAGCGCGTCAGCACCATCCGCGACGCCGACCGGATCGTGGTCATGGACGACGGACGGGTGGTCGGCGACGGCCGCCACGACGACCTGATGGACACCTGCAGCACGTACCGGGAGATCGTGTTGTCGCAGCTGAGCGAGGCGGAGGCCGCATGAGCGAGCGCGACGGCAAGGCGACCGACGCCAAGGCGACGCCGGCTCCCGCCGCACCCGTGCGGCCGCCGGGTGGTGCACCGCGCGGCCCGATGGCCGGGATGATGGGCGGCCCAGCGGTGAAGGCCACCGACTTCAAGGGCTCCTCGGCCCGACTGCTCGGGCGGCTGCGTTCGGACGGCCTCCTGGCCACCATCGTGGTCGTGCTCGGCGTCATCAGCGTGGCCTTCCAGGTGATCGGGCCGAAGGTCCTCGGTGATGCCACCAACATCATCTTCGCCGGTGTGGTGGGCAAGCAGCTGCCGCCGGGCGCGAGCGTCGACCAGGTCGTCGCGGGACTCCGGCAGAACGGCCAGAACTCCCAGGCCGACATCATCGCCGCGATGAACGGCCTCGTGCCCGGGCAGGGAATCGACTTCACGGCTTTGAGCCACGTGCTGATGCTGGCCCTGGGGCTGTACGTGGCGGCGTCGGTGTTCGCGTGGCTGCAGGGCCGGGTCACGGCGATCATCGTGCAGCGCACCGTCGCGACCATGCGCCGTGACGTCGAGGCCAAGTTCGAGAAACTCCCGCTCAAGTACTTCGACGGCCAGCCCCGAGGCGAGATCCTCAGCCGCGTCACCAACGACGTCGACAACATCGGCCAGACCCTGCAGCAGACGATGAGCCAGCTGCTCACCTCGCTGCTCACGGTCATCGGTGTGATCGGGATGATGCTGTACGTCTCGCCGCTGCTCTCGGTGATCGCACTCGTGACGATCCCGCTCTCGGCGCTGTTGACGATCGCCGTGGCGAAGCGCTCACAGCCGCACTTCAAGGACCAGTGGGCCACCACCGGAAAGCTCAACGGGCACATCGAGGAGATGTACACCGGCCACGAGCTGGTGAAGGTGTTCGGCCGCCAGCACGAGGCGCGCGAGGTGTTCGCCGACCACAACGACAAGCTCTACGACAGCAGCTTCAAGGCGCAGTTCATCTCCGGCATCATCCAGCCGGGCATGTTCTTCCTGTCGAACCTGAACTACGTGGCGGTCGCGGTGATCGGCGCGCTCCAGGTGGCGTCGGGCGCTATCAGCCTCGGCGACGTGCAGGCGTTCATCCAGTACTCGCGCCAGTTCAGCCAGCCGCTGACGCAGGTCGCGTCGATGGCCAACCTCCTCCAGTCCGGTGTGGCGTCGGCGGAGCGCGTCTTCGAGATCCTCGACGCACCCGAGGAGATCCCCGACCCGGTCCCGGGTCGCGCACCCGACCGGGTCAGCGGGCGGGTCGTGTTCGACCATGTCTCGTTCAGCTACGACCCGGACAACCCGCTGATCGGCGACCTCGACCTGGTCGCCGAGCCGGGCCAGACAGTGGCGATCGTAGGGCCCACCGGAGCAGGCAAGACGACGCTGGCCAACCTGTTGCTGCGCTTCTACGACGTGGACAGCGGCGCCATCAGCCTCGACGGGATCGACATTCGGGAGATGCGGCGCAACGACCTCCGCGACGACTTCGGGATGGTGCTGCAGGACACGTGGCTGTTCGGCGGGACGATCCGCGAGAACATCGCCTACGGGGCGACCGGCGCGTCGGAGGACCAGGTGTTGGCGGCGTCGATCGCCGCACACGCCGACCACTTCATCCGGACCCTGCCCGAGGGCTACGAGACGGTCCTCGATGACGACGGCGCGACCGTGAGCGCCGGTCAGCGGCAGCTGTTGACGATCGCGCGGGCGTTCCTCGCCGACCCCGCCATCCTGGTGCTGGACGAGGCGACGTCGTCGGTCGACACCCGAACCGAGGCGCTGGTGCAGCAGGCCATGGAGCGCCTGCGCTCGGGGCGGACGAGCTTCGTCATCGCCCACCGGCTCTCGACCATCCGCGACGCCGACCGGATCGTCGTGATGGAGCACGGGGACATCGTCGAGCAGGGCACGCACGACGAACTCATGGCGGCGGGCGGCGCCTATCAGCGGCTCTACGCGTCCCAGTTCAGCGGGGCTGCCGTCGATCTCGACGAAGCCGGCGGAGCACTCGCAGGCGGTCGGCCGGCGGGCGCCTGACGGCTGAAGGGGCGCCGGCCGCCCGGGGTCGGGGTGGGGGCGTCGTCACGGGACACGCCGCAGCTGCGGGAGTTTGCGCCCACTCGGACGAGCTCGAGGCCTGGTCGCTGGGGAGCCTGGAGTGGGCGCGTCCTTGCGGGACACGCCGCATCTGGGGAGTTCGCGCCCACTCGGACGCGAGCCCTCGAGTGCCTGGTCGCTGAGGAGCCTGGAGTGGGCGCGTCATTACGGGACACGCCGCATCTTGGGGAGTTTGCGCCCACTCGGACGCGAGCCCTCGAGTGCCTGGTCGCTGGGGAGCCTGGAGTGGGCGCGTCGTGACGGGACACGCCGCAGCTGCGGGAGTTCGTGACCACTCGGCGTCGACGCCCGCCGGCCGCGCCCTCAGTAGATCGTGTAGCCCCCGTCGGCGACGAGGACGGAGCCCGTGACGAACGACGACGCCGCGCTCGCGAGGAAGACGATCGCCCCGCCCAGCTCGGCCGGCTCACCGGCCCGCTGCATCGGCGCGTCGTCGATCCACTGGCGGCGGAAGCGCGGCTCGTCCACCGGGGCCATGTCGGTACGCATGTAGCCCGGTGCGAGGGCGTTGACGCGGACGTTGAACGGCGCCCATTCCGCAGCCAGGCTGCGCGTGAGCTGGTGGACCGCCGCCTTCGACGCGTTGTACGCAGGCTGATACTGCGGGCGGTTGACGATCAGCGCCGAGATCGACCCGATGTTGATGATGTTGCCGTCACCGCGTTCGACCATGTAGCGCCCGAACACCTGGCTGCACAGCCAGAGTGCATCGACGTTCACGGTCATCACCTGGTCGAACTCCTCGTCGGTCACCTCGAGGGCAGGGCGATGGATGCAGGTGCCGGCGTTGTTCACGAGGATGTCGACGGCACCGAACGCGGCCAGGCTCTCGGCGAGCATGCGTTCCACATCGGCGCGGATCGTCACGTCGCCGAGCACCACCAGGGACGGCACGCCGGCTGCGTCGAGTTCGGAACTGACCTCGGCGGCAGCGGCGGCGTCGCGCCCGACGACCACGACGCTCGCGCCGGCCTGGCCGAGAGCCAGCGCGAACGCGCGTCCGAGGCCGCGGGTGGAGCCGGTGACCAGCGCCACCTTCCCGTCGAGTTTGAAGGCGTCCAGTACCGATGTCGCAGCAGTCATGGGCGTCATCGTGGCACGGGCCGGTCGGCCACCGGCGGTTAGTCGCCGGCCGGTGGTGGAATGGGGCGTGCCCGAAGGTGACACGGTCTACCGCGCGGCCAGACGCCTCGATGCCGCGCTGCTCGGGCGACCACTCGAGCGCGCCGAACTCCGGGTACCGGCGCACGCGACCGCCGACCTCGTCGGGATGACCGTGACCGCGAACGTCACCTGGGGAAAGCACCTCTTCACCCGGTTCGACTCGGGCCTGACGTTGCACACCCACCTGCGGATGGACGGGTCCTGGCGCGTGCTCCGCTCGCGTTCGTGGCCCGGTCGTGGCGACGTCGTCCGCGTGCTGCTCGGCACCGGCACCGGCACCGTCCTGGGTGAGCGCGTCCCGGTCGTCGAGCTCCTGCGGTCCACCGACGAACGGAGGATCACCGAAGCGTTGGGTCCGGATCCGCTCCGCGACGACTGGGATCTCGACGAGGCCGTCCGCCGCGTCGGCAGCGACGAGGAGCGGGAGCTCGCGGCCGCCCTTCTCGATCAGCGTTGTCTGGCCGGCCTCGGGAACTTCTGGGTGAACGAGGTGTGCTTTCTCCGCGGCTACGACCCGAGGACGCGCGTCGGCGCGACCGACGTCCGAGCGACCGTCCGGCTGGCGGCTCGGGCCCTGCGGGCGTCGGCACTCCAGCCGCGCATGTACCAGGTGACGACGGGGGACACCCGCCGGGGCGCGACACAGTGGGTGTACGGCCGCGCCGACGAACCGTGTCGGCGGTGCGGCACGCGAATCCAGGTGCGGGCGGCGGAGTCAGGGGACCCGGAGAGGCGCCGGACATGGTGGTGCCCGCACTGCCAGCCGTGGCCGGCGGGCGATGCGGGCACGTGAGCCGACGAGCGGTCGGACCTTCTCAGCACGCCTCGCAGAGGACGCCGTCGTCCGCCGTCTCGAACGTCTCGACCGCCACTGGCAGGGCCACGGGGGCCGGCGTCCGCCGGAGCAGGGCGCCGATCAGTGCGGCGGCGGCCAGCGCCATGACGACGAGGCCGTAGCCGCGAGCGGTGAGGAGGACACCGCCACCGTCGACGACGGCGATGCCGGCCAGCACCGCGGGCAGCCCCATCGCCAGGTAGCAGACGACGTAGATCGTGGACAGGACACCGGCCCGTTCGTGTGGCTCGGCCAGCGGCAGGACAGTCCGGAGGGCACCCTGGAACGCCGCGCCGAAACCGACACCGGCGATCGCGGTACCGACGAAGAAGCCCGCCTCCGAGGACGAGGCGATGGCCAGGAGCGTGACGCCCACGCCCACGAGCAGAGCGCTGGTCCCGAGGACCGTGACCACACGGGCCTCCAGGTCACGGACGAGCAGAACCGTCACGGCGCCGCCACCGGCCAGGACGGCCAGTGCGAGCCCGCCCAGCACGATCGACGACGACCCCGCCACCCCGCGGATCAGCGTCGGCCCGAGCGAGCCGTAGAAGCCCGCCAGCGCCCAGACCGCGACGAGCGCGGGCACGGCCGCCGCCAACGGACGGCGCGCACCGGCCGGAAGCCCGAGCTGCGGTCGCAGCGAGGCCAGCGCGCCGGGCTTCCGCGTCGAGGTCTCGCTCATCGACCACACGCCGACGCCTTGGACCACCAGCACCACCAGCAGGGTCAGGTAGACGAGGTGGGTCGGTGCCGGGAGGAAGGCGACGAGCAGGGCGCGACCCGAGTGCGCCGGTGGCCGTGCCCGCGATCGACCCGACCCCGTTCGCGACCGTGCCTCGACTGCGGTCCAGGTCGAGCAGTCCGGCCCCGAGCGCGCCGGCCGCTGCACCGGTGGAGAGGCCCTGCAGGACCCGGGCGAGCAGGAGGGCCGGCACCCCGGCTGCCGTCGCGAACACGACCAGCGCCACGATCTGCAGTCCCACCGCCGCCAGCAGCACCGGTCGTCGCCCGACGTGATCGGACAGCGATCCGACGGTGAGCAGCCCGGCCAGGACGGCGATGGCGTAGACGCCGAACACGACGGTGACGGTGATGGGGGAGAAGCCCCATTCGGCCTGGTAGACGGAGTACAGCGGCGTCGGCGCGCTCGACGCGGCCAGGAACGTCACGAGCATCGACACCTGCAACGCGAAGGCCACCGGGCTCGGGAGCCGGCGGCTCGCGGCCCTGGGCTCGGCGTTGCGGGCGGTGACTCTGGCGGACCGGGTGGTCTCGATCACGTGGAACTCCTCGGAGTGGCTGGCCCGTCTGCGACAGACAGGTCTGTCTGGTGCTCTCGCCACAGTAGACAGACCTGTCTGGTACTGTCAACCCATGCCCACGAAGACGGATCGATGCGCGTCCGGCCCGCGAGCGACTGCTCGCCGCGGCCGACGAGCTGTTCTACGAAGAGGGTGTCCACACGGTCGGCATCGACCGCGTCATCGAACGGGCCGGGGTCGCGAAGGCGACGCTCTACAGCACGTTCGGCAGCAAGGACGAACTCATCCGCGCCTATCTCGCGGGACGGCACGAGCGGCGGCGGGCCAGGATCCTCGCCGAACTCGAGCGGTACGACACTCCGCGCGATCGGCTGCTCGGCGTGTTCGACGTCCTAGGCGAGACCTTCACCCAACCCGGCTTCCACGGGTGCGCCTTCGTCAATGCGAGCGCCGAGGCACTGCCCGGCAGCCCGATCATCGAGGTGACCGACGAGTATCGCGCGTGGGTGCGGGCACTGTTCGTCGACCTCGCCCGTGCGGCAGAGGCGGGCGATCCGGAGGGCCTCGCACGGCAACTGCACCTGCTCTACGACGGTGCCGGCGTCTCGGCCAGGATGGACCGCGACCCGAGCGCTGCCGCCGCCGCGCGCGTCGTGGCGGCCGGACTCGTGGACTCCGCACTGACGAGCTGACCGATCCCGCCGCACCGCCGCCGATCGACGGACGCCCGCGGGCGGATCCGCCTCCGGGCCGCGCAGCGCTGGGCCGGGTGGGGGAGGATCTGGCCATGGCGACGATTTCAGCCGTGACCGGCCGCTCGGCCGGAACCGGGTCCGACACCGAGACCGACGCCGATCGGCAGCGTCGACGCGGGTTGCGGCGGATGCGCGCCGTCGCACTGTCGCTCCTCGTCCTGGCCACGATCGTCTACGTGCTGACCCGGAACACCGACGGCGCCTGGGCATACGTCAACGCCGCGGCGGAGGCATCGATGGTCGGCGCGATCGCGGACTGGTTCGCGGTGACCGCGCTCTTCCGGCATCCGCTCGGGCTGCCCATCCCGCACACCGCGATCATCCCGACTCGCAAGGACGCCCTCGGGCGGAGCCTCGAGGAGTTCGTGGCCACGAACTTCCTGTCCGAGCAGGTGGTCAAGGAGAAGGTGATCTCTGCCGACCTGAGTCTGCGGGTGGGCCGGTGGCTCGACGACCCCGCGCACAGCACCCGGGTGATCGGTGAGGCCGCCAAGGTCGTTCGCGGCGCGCTCGGCGTCCTCAACGACGCGGACGTCGCGTCGATCGTGCAACAGGCGGTGCTGCCGCGCCTGATGAACGAGCCCGTGTCGGGCATGCTCGGGCACTTCCTCTCCGAGATCGTCCGCGACGGCGCCCACCACGGCCTGGTCGACCTCACGGCGGACGAGGCCTACCGCTGGCTGTCCGAGCACGAGGACACCGTGGCGGAAGCCGTCGGTGGGCGCGCGCCCTGGTGGACCCCCGGCTGGGTCGACGAGCGCGTGACCCGGCGCATCCAGAAGGAGGTCCTGGCCTGGGTCGCGGACATCCGCGACACCCCCGACCACCCGGCGCGCAAGTCCATCGACAACCTCCTGAGCAAACTCGCCGACGATCTCCAGCACGACGAGGCGACGATGGCGCGGGCGGAGGACCTCAAGCGGCGCGTCCTCACCCACCCGCAGGTCGAGCCGACGATCACCGCGGTCTGGGCGGCGCTGCGACGTGGGCTGATCGAAGCCGTCGACGATCCCGACGGGATGCTGCGCCAGCGTGGGGTCAGCGCACTCGCCGCCTTCGGCGCCCGACTCGGCCAGGACGCCAACCTGCGTGCGCGCCTGGACGGGTATGTCGCCAATGCCGTCGGGTATGTCGCCACCAGTTTCGGCCCCGAGATCGCGACCGTCATCTCCGACACCGTGAACCGGTGGGACGGCAAGGAAGCAGCCGCCAAGATCGAACTGCACGTCGGCCGGGACCTTCAGTTCATCCGCATCAACGGCACGATCGTGGGAGGTCTGGCCGGGCTGGCCATTCACACGTTCAGCACCCTGTTGTGAGACGGATGCGCGACCAGCCCAGGATCGCTGGTCGGATCGAGCGACGTCGCATGGCCCGGTGACCGGAATGCGACCCTATGATCTGACTTATGAGTCAGGGTGGCGACCGGCTGCGCTCGAAGCCGGCTGCCGACGGGGACGCGGACGCGCGACTGATGGACGCGGCCGAACTTCTCGTAGCCGAGTACGGGTCGGCCGGCACCTCCGACCGCGCGATCATCAAGGCATCCGGGCATCGCAACAACTCGGCGATCGCCTACCACTTCGGCACGCGCGACGGCCTGATCGAGGCTGTGTTCCATCGCGGATCCGCACCGCCGAACCGGGAACGGCGGGCCAGGCTCGACGCCATGCGGGCGCGCGGCATGAAGCCCGATCTGCGCACTCTGGCGGAACTGCTCGTCTGGCCGCTCGCGGCTGAGATCGGCCGACTCCAGCCGCGCAACCAGTGGGCCCGTTACAACGAGCGGATGTTGATCGAACGGCCCCTCGTGTTCGTGGAGCACGTCCGGGACGGCATCGGCAGCCATGACGCTGAGGAACCGATCGAGGTCGCGCTGGAGATCTACGACCTCATGGCCGACGAGCCTCGCCTCGACGACACGTCGATCGGCCGGGAGCGGGTGGCGTTGGGGGTCCGGTTCGTCTTCGCAGCACTGGCGGCCTGGGAACGTGACGTGGCCCGCGGTGCCCGCGAATCGGCCGGTATCGACGAGTTCGCCGCCGACTTGATCGAGATGCTGCTCGGGCTTCTGGTCGCGCCCCGCGGCGACGCCGCTGATCGCACGATCGAGCAGTCGTCGGCGACCTCTGGCTGAATCGGCAGGCTGTGTTCCGGAGGCGGTCGACTCCTGTGAACCGACTCGGTTAGGGTTGCCTTACCAATGTCGCCCCGAAGGATCAATCCGATCCGTGACCGAGATCTCCTGGCGGGCTTTGCCGGCCGAGCTCCGGAACCCGATCCGCACGTACACGGTTCGTCACGTGTGAGCGCGCGCGCCCACGAGGTCCACGTCGACCTGGTCGGGCACGGCGACGACGGCTCGGCCTCCCGCTGGGTCAATCGTGCGCGCGTCGGCGACGAGATCCGCCTCGTCGGTCACAATGCGCGTGCCGACCGATCCACCGCGGCGTTCGAGTGGCGGCCGCCGCCGGGTTCGGTGACCTATGTCCTCGCCGCGGACGAGACGGCCGTCCCGGCCGTGGCGACCATCCGCGAACGGCTGCCGATCACCGCCCGCGGCACGGCCATCCCGCAAGTGCCGACCGCGGCTCGACCTGTCGGTACCACCGGACCTCGAGGTCGTCTGGTTCGCGCGCGGCCCCGCAGCGCACGGGTCGGCGTTGATCCCGGCGGTCGAACGCGTGATGACCGAGGCCCACGACTCTCGTCCGGCGGTCAGATCCGGTGTCTCCGCGGAGAACACCGAGACGAGGACGATCCGTGGGACGTCCCCGACGACACCCGAGCCGACGACAGCGTCTACGCGTGGTTGGCGGGCGAGTCCGGCGTGGCCAAGCACCTGCGTCGACGGCTGGTGCGCGATCTCGGCATCGACCGTCGTTCGGTCGCGTTCATGGGCTACTGGCGGCTGGGAGCTGCCGAGCTGTCCTGAGCGGAGAGCCGCTGTCGCGCAGTGCCGCCGCGGGCTGCCACCGGCAGATGCTCGCCCGCTGCGGCCAGGCCGAATCGCGGCATGTTGACGTAGATGTTCTCGTAGGCGCCGGGCGCGACGACGAAGGTCTCGTGCCAGATGCCGACGTCACCGGATCGCCCCACCGCCTTGTTGAAGGCCCGCCAGGCCGGCAGATGCGCGTCGTCGCTCGAATGCGCATACGCCATCAGCTGTTCGGTGCTGCGCCAGTACTGGATGACCGTGGGACCGTCGATGCCGAACGTCAGGCGGTATCCGAGCAGACCGAGTTCCGGTCGCCTCGAGAGTTCGGCGAGCATCTTCGGCATCGCGAGGAACGCCGGTAGCCACTGGCGCACCTTCCACGGCTTGTTGACGCGCATGCCGATCAGGAACACGACGAACTCGTCATCGAGCACACCGGTCATTCGCGCGGGGACCACGGGGTTCCTGGACATCGTCTCTCCGTTACTCTCCGGACCACATCGGACACTGTCACTCTCTATTATGGATAGTGTCACTCTCCATAAGCTCACGCAAGATCCATCGGTGCGAAGGAGCAGGACAGATGCGTATGGCCGAGCTGAGCCGGGCCAGCGGCGTTCCCGTCCCGACCGTGAAGTACTACCTGCGCGAGGGACTGTTGCCCGCGGGCGAACGCACCGGTGTGAACCAGGCGCGATACGACGCCGCCCACCTCGATCGGCTGCGGCTGATCCGGGCGCTCGTCGAGGTCGGGGGAGTCCGCCTGCAGGACGTTCGTGCCGTGCTCGTCGCCGTCGACGAACCGGGCCTCGGCGTCCACGATCTGCTCGGTGCGGTGCAGTACGCGGTGGCCGGTTCGCCCGACCGGGAGTCCGACGTGTGGCGGTCGGTGCGCGCCGAGGTCGACGCCTATCTGGCGGGCCTCGGTTGGACCATTCGGCCCGACGCACCGACCCGGAACCGACTGGCCGACGCCGTGCTCGGCCTGCGCTCGGTCGTCGGTGAAGTGCCCCTCGAGAACCTGCTGGCCCTCCATGCCGCGCACGCCCGGGCGCTGGCGGCCGACGAGATCGCCTCGCTCCCGCCGGCCTCCGCTCCCCGGGAGGAATTGGCCCGCGCCGTCGTCGTCGGGGTGGCGTTGTACGGCGAGGCGGCCGCGGCCCTGAGGTTGCTCGCGCAGGAGGACGCGTCGGCCCAGCGGTATCCGACGTCATACTGACCGTCGTGACGGATGCCGAGCAGATCGAGATCCAGACAGCGGACGGCCCGATGCCGGCGTGGAAGTGGCTGCCGCGTTCCGGCCGTGGCCCCGGACTGCTGGTGATCCAGGAGATCTTCGGGTTGAGCGCCTACGTCCAGGAACGCGCCCGGCAACTGGCCGAGCTCGGTTACGTCGTGGTCGCGCCGGCATTGTTCTGGCGGGTCGGCGAACTCACGGTCGACGAGACACGGCCGGATTACCTTCCCCGCGCCATGGAGCTGGCTTCACGCCTGGACGACGCGCAGCCGATCGACGACTCCCGGGCCGCCCTGACGGCGCTGGCGGATCTCGACGAGGTCGACGGCGGTACCGGCGTCGTCGGCTTCTGCTTCGGTGGCGGTGTCGGTTTCGCCGTGGCCGCGCTGGCCGACCCGGATGTGTTCGTCTGCTACTACGGCTCGTCGGTGGCGGGTCAGCTCGATCGGGCCGACCGGGTGACGCCGCACGCGCTCTATCACTTCGGCCTCGCCGACGACTACATCCCGCCGGACGTCGTCGCCGCCATCGCGGCGGCGGTGCCTGCCGGCTCCGACTTCCGCACCTACCCCGGCGCCGGCCACGCCTTCGACAACCCGCGCCCGCCGTTCCACCACGCCGACGCGTCCCGAGCGGCCTGGACCACCACGGTCGACTTCCTCGCTCGCGAGCTGCCGACGACGTGAGTGCTCACGCGGCTCGGTCGTCGCGCTCCAGCACAGCCAGTTCGTCGCCCACCGCGATCGTCGCCGCCTCGTCCCCGGGCACGACACCGTCCGGGATGAGGTTCGCGCCGAACAACACGCTGGTGCCCTGTCGGCGGCGTTTCGCCAGTGTGCGCAGCGGTTCGCGGCCGCGGCTCAGCGTCAGGGGGTCGATCGTCGTCAGCACGCAGCGGGCACACGGCTCGGTCACGCGGAACTGCACCGACCCGATGCGGATGGACAGCCACCGGTCCTCGTCGAAGGCGCCCTCACCGTCGACCACGACGTTCGGCCGGAAGCGGTTCATTGCCGTCGGCTCGGGAGCATCCTCGTCCCGCGACGCCGCGACTTCGGTGATCCAGTCGTTGAGTCGCGCCAGCGACGTCCTGGTCGTGAGCAGCAGCGGGTAGCCGTCGGCGAAGCTGACCACCTCACCCGGTCGGCCGTGGGCAGGGTTGATCGCGCGCCTGGTCGGGTCGTCCAGCCACACGAGCCGGACCGGACGCTCGAGCAACGCGGAGAACCACGCGTCGGCGGTGACCGGCGAGCGGGTCGCGTCGAGGGTGCTGGACCAGACCGACACGGGTACGAGCCCTCCACCGGACGTGTCGACGTCGAGCGCTTCGGCGTGGGGTCCCTCCACCCGGACGCAACCGGGGCCGAGCACCTGGGCCCGCACATGCAGCAATCTCGGGTGCCGGCGTGCGGTGATGAGTGTCCCGTCGGGATCCACGATCATCCAGCGGCGGTCGTCGGCCAGACCCCACGGTTCGACGCGGGCATGGTCGAGGCCGACCGGTGCGGTCGACTTGATCGGGTAGACAGCCAGTTCGTCGACGCGCACGCCCCGATGCTAGGCCGTCGACGACGAGCGTCCGCGCCGCGCTACCGAGCGTGATGGCACGATCGCCGGATGACGACTCCCGATCGCCGGCGGACGGCGATCGCCTCACACGCGAGAAGGCTGACGTGACCGACCGCTGGAACCTCGATCGCTTCGTAACGGCGCAGGACGCGGGTGGGACGTACCCGCGAGCAGTCGCCGAACTCCGGGCCGGGCAGAAGACGAGTCACTGGATGTGGTTCGTGTTCCCGCAGATCGCCGGACTCGGCAGCAGCGCCATGTCACGCAGGTATGCACTCGCGTCACTCCAGGAGGCCGCGGCGTACCTGGAGCACCCGGTGCTGGGACCACGACTCCTCGAGTGCGCGACGCTCCTCACGGACGCGACCGGACGCTCGGCAATCGACGTGTTCGGCGCGGTCGACGCCCAGAAGCTGCAGTCCTCGATGACGTTGTTCGCCCGGGCGTCGGCCGGTGAGCCGGTGTTCGAGGCCGTGCTCGACCGCTACTTCGGAGGCATTGAGGACCAGGCCACTGTCGAACGGCTTTGAGGTCGTCCCTCAGGCGCAGTCTCAGCGCCGCCAGCTGTCGACGTACCCGGCGCGGCCAGCGAACGACTCCGCCAGTTCGCGCAGAGACGCTGTCATCGAGCTGAGGACTCGTTGCTGAGCGACCGACACCGAGTCGTTGGCCCGGGCGAGGTCCACATCGGCTGCGCAGTCGCGGTACTCACCGATCATGCGCCGACGTGCCTCACAATCCAGCATGTGCACCTGGTCCGCGACGGCTGCGGCCTCGTCGGCCGCGATCTGCTCGAGCAACCAGTCGACGAGGGCCGGTCCACGCTTCTCGACCGTCATGGCGACACCGGCCTCTCCACTCGCGACTCCGCACGGTCCATAGTGCCCCGAGCGGGGGCCTCGACGCGAGGTTTCGGCCGCGATGCCTGCAGCGACGTCTGGACGGGACGGCTCGCGCCGTGGCTTCTCATGGGAGTCAGGAGCCGCAGATCGGGCCCGTGGTACGAGTCGAAGGATCTTTCGTGGTGTCCAGGAAGGGACTTGAACCCTCACGCCCGATAAAGGGCACTAGCACCTCAAGCTAGCGCGTCTGCCATTTCCGCCACCCGGACGAGTGCGGACGGAACTCTAGCAAATGCCGACCGGTCGTCCGGACACGTCCGTACAGTGGTGCAGCGCGGGGTCGACGGCGCCGCCGGTGCGGATGGCGCAGCGGCCGTTGGCGACGGCATGGACAGTTGTGACAGTCTGGCAATCCCCGTGAAACGATCCAGGCCGGGGAAGTCGTGAACGGCGCGGGAGTTGTGGTGACACAGGTCGAGGTCGGGTCCGGCCTCTCCGCATACGTGCGGCTGTTGCGCTACGGACCGGCTGCCCGGCCCTTCTTCGCTGCGGTCGTCGCGAGGCTGCCGATCTCGATGGCCCCGATCGGGATGATCCTGCTCATCCAGCACATCCGTGGCGCCTACGGCATCGCCGGGTTCGTGACCGGGGCGTACGCGCTCGGCACCGCGGCCGGGTCGCCGATGTGGGGCCGGTTGATGGATCGTCACGGTCAGCCCCGCATCCTCGTGCCGACGTCGCTCGTGAGCGCGTCCGTGCTCTCGGCCCTGGCGATTTCCGCGGTGGCCGGAGCCGGCGATGAGGTCCTGGTGGTCCTGGCGACCGTTGCCGGCCTGACGTTCCCGCCGATCAGCCCGGCGATGCGTGCGGCCTGGCGGGTGATCTTCACCGACCCCGGGTCCAGACGCGTCGGTTACGCGTTGGACGCCACGTCGGTCGAATTCGTGTTCGTGGGCGGCCCGCTCCTGCTGTCCCTGCTGTTGGCCGTGACACCGCCGGTGGTCCCGCTGCTGGTCACCGCACTGCTCATGGCCGGCGGCGGGCTCGCCTATTGCTCGACCGCGGCCGCTCGCACCTGGACATCGGCCCCCCGCCACACCGAGGTCGGCGACGTGCACCACGGCCGGCGCTCCGCGATCACCGCGCCTGGGGTGTTCTCGGTGCTCGCGGTCATGTTGGTGATGAGCATCGGGTTCGGCCAGCTCGACACGTCGATGGCCGCGACCGCGGGTGAGGTGCTCGGCGGCACGCAGAAGGTCGGGATCCTGTTCGCGTCGATCGCCGGCGGGAGCGCGATCGGCGGCCTGCTCTACGGTGCCCGGCACTGGCCGGGGAACGAGCGCCGCCGGGTTCCACGGTTCCTCGCGGCGTTCGCGGTCCTCCTCGGCGCCATGGCGCTGCTGATGGTGTCGCAGAGTCGGCCACTGTGGCTGCTCCTGCCGCTGCTCTTCCTGACCGGGCTCACCATCGCCCCGACGCTGATCATGCAGCAGAACCTCCTCGACCTCCTCTCGCCACCGGACCGCATGAACGAGGCCCAGTCGTTCCTCACGGCGTCGAACACGAGCGGCGCGGCCGCCGGCACGGCGATCGCCGGGATCCTCATCGACTTCCACGGTCTGTCGTGGTCCTTCGCGGGCGCTGCGATCGCGGTCGCCGTCTCGGCCTCAATCGCGTTCGGCAGCCAGCGGCTGTGGGCGGCCGCGAGCGAGCGCAACCGCCCGAGGGTCGACGTTCCGGCCAGCTGACGACCGTGGTTCGCCACCGGCGGTCGAATATCAGGATGCTGATATCACGGACAGCGCATCGGGCGATCGACGACCACAGCGCGGGACCCCTTAGTCTGTCGGTGCGGGGTCGGTCGCCATGCGCGGACACGGCCCCCGCCGATCGATCGCGGCATCACCGACACCCCGGAGGAACTCGTATGCAGCTCGGTTTCAGCACCTGGTGTTTCCAGCGCGAGCTGGGCAACGGCACCATGAGCATGCTCGACGTGATCGACTGGATCGCGCAGAGCGAGGGCACGCACATGGAGATCGCCACAGTCGCGCTGGCGACCGACATGCAGGGTGACAACTCCACCCTCGACAGCCAGCCCGAACTCGTCGCCGCCATCAAGCAGCGCGCGGCGGAGAAGGGCGTGACGCTCTCCGGCATGTGCATCGGGTCTCAGTTCCTCGACCTCGATCCCGATGCGTACACCGCGATGATCGACCGCGTGAAACGGCATCTCGACGTCTGCCACGATCTGGGCATCGCGTTCTTGCGCCACGACGTGGCCCCGTGGGCCAAGATCGCGAAGGATCAGGCCGAATTCGAAGCCTGCCTGCCGATTCTCGCCGCGGCGAGCAAGGAGATCGCCCAGTACGCGGCGCAGTACGGCATCACGACGAGCGTCGAGAACCACGGCATGTTCATGAACGGGTCGGAGCGGGTACGCCGGCTGATGTATCTCGTCGACGAGCCGAACTTCAAGACCACCCTCGACATCGGCAACTTCATGTGCGTCGACGAGGACCCCTACGCCGCGACCATCCAGAACCTGCCCTACGCCTCGGTCGTCCAGCTCAAGGACTTCTTCATCCGCGATTTCGTCCCCGGCGACGGCTGGCTCGCCACCCCCGGCGGGCACCACATCCTCGGGTCGATCGTCGGCCACGGAGACCTGAACATCCCTCGCATCCTCGCGGCCATCAAGGCCTCGGACTTCGACGGATTCCTGTCGATCGAGTTCGAGGGCCTGGAGGACTCGGCTCTCGGTGCGGCGAAGTCGGCCGCCAACATCAACCGCATCCTGTCCAGCGTCTGAGCATCGGGAGTATCTGTCGTGAGCACGTTGAGAGTCGGCCTCGTGGGGGCCGGAAGCATCGCCCAGTTCCACGTCCAGTCCTACGCCAAGAACCCTGACGTCGAGATCGTCGGCGTGGCCGACCTCAAGCTCGAGCGTGCCCAGAGCATGGCGGCGGCGTACGGCGTCCCCAACACCTTCGACAACCACCACGACCTGTTGGCGATGGACGGTCTCGACGCGATCAGTGTGTGCACGTGGAACAACAGCCACGCCGTGATCTCGATCGATGCCCTCAACGCCGGCAAGGACGTGCTCTGCGAGAAGCCGTTGAGCCGCACGGTGGCCGAGGCACTCGAGGTGCAGAAGGCGGTCGGCGCGACCGGCCGCGTGCTCGAGGTGGGCTACGTCCGACGATACGGGCTCAACACGCAGATCCTGAAGAAGTTCGTCGACTCCGGCGACCTGGGTGACATCTACTACTCGAAGGCCAGCTCGATCCGCCGGATGGGCAATCCAGGCGGCTGGTTCGCCGACGTCGAGCGTTCCGGCGGCGGGCCGCTGATCGACATCGGCGTGCACGTCATCGACCTCGCCTGGTACCTGATGGGGTCGCCGAAGCCGGTGTCGGTCAGTGGGAACAGCTACCACTACCTCGGCAACCGGGCGAACGTCGTGGGCAAGTCGCGGTACCAGGTGTCGGACTACGACCCGACGCAGAACACCGTCGAGGACATGGCGAACGCCGTGATCCGGTTCGAGAACGGCGCGTCGTTGCTCGTGGACGTCGCGTTCTCGCTGCACGCCGCCCAGGACACGCTGTCGGTCGCGGTGTTCGGCGGGAAGGGTGGCGCCGAGCTGGAGCCGTCGCTCCTGCTGGTGTCCGAGCAGCACGACACGATGCTCAACATGGTGCCCCAGCTGGACAGCTCGACGTTCACGATGGACGAGGGCTTCCAGGCCGAGATCGACCACTTCGTCGCCCTGTGCCACGGCGAGGCGGAGCCGAACGCCCCGGTCGAGCACGGCGTCGCGCTGATGAAGATCCTTCGCGGCGTGTACGAGTCGGCCGAGGCCGGGCGCGAGCTCCGGCTCGACTGACGCCCGAGCACTCGCCGACCTGCCACTTCAGAGAAGGGGTCCCATGACCGACCGCGCCGGCACCGCTCACGACGAGGTCGTGGGGATCGCGTCCGACCTGATCCGGATCGACACCTCGAACTACGGCGACGATTCCGGGCCAGGGGAGCGGGTGGCCGCGGAGTACGTCGCGGCGAGCCTGGCCGAGGTCGGGATCGCCGCCGAGTTGGTCGAATCCCAGCCCGGCCGGGCGAACGTGCTCGCCACCTTCGGACCGGCGGACGGCACGAAGCCGCCGTTGCTGCTGCACGGCCACCTCGACGTCGTCCCGGCGAACGCGGCGGACTGGCAGGTCGATCCGTTCTCGGGCGAGGTGGCGGACGGCTGCGTCTGGGGACGCGGGGCCGTCGACATGAAGGACTTCGACGCCGTCCTGCTCGCGGTGATCCGGCAACGGGCCCGGGAGAACCGTCTGCCCGACCGGCCGGTCGTGCTCGCGTTCACCGCCGACGAGGAGGCCGGTAGCACGCACGGTGCGCACTGGCTGGTCGATCACCATCGGGACGCACTCGAGGGCTGCACCGAGGCCATCGGTGAGGTGGGCGGCTTCTCGATCACGGTCGAGGGTCGCCGGATCTACCTGGTCCAGACGGCCGAGAAGGGCCTGGCGTGGATGCGCCTGCGGGCCAAGGGTCGCGCCGGCCACGGTTCCATGCTCAACGACGACAACGCCGTCACCGAACTCGCGCGCGCGGTCGCCCGTGTCGGTGCTCACGAGTGGCCGCTCCAGTTGACACCCAGCGCACGCGGCGTTCCTGGGCGGGCTGTCGGACGCGCTGAACCTCGACCTCGATCCCGATGCGGACGATCTCGCACCCGTCCTCGGCAAGCTCGGCGCGATCTCCCGGATGATCGCTGCGAGCCTCCGCAACACCACGAATCCGACCCGCCTGGCCGCCGGGTACAAGGAGAACGTCATCCCGGGGGAGGCGACGGCGGTGATCGACGGCCGCTACGTGCCCGGTGGCCGCGACGACTTCTTCGCGACCGTCGATTCGTTGCTGGGAGACAAGGTCGAGCTCGAGGTCATCCACGGTGACGACGCGGTGTCGACCAGCTTCGACGGCAGCCTGGTCGATGCCATGGTCGCGAGCCTGCAGGCCGAAGACCCGGGCGCTCCGGTGATCCCGTACCTGATGTCGGGCGGAACGGACGGAAAGGCCTGGGGCGATCTGGGCATCCGCTGCTTCGGGTTCGCGCCGCTTCGGCTGCGGGACGACCTGGACTTCTCGGCGATGTTCCACGGGATCGACGAGCGGGTGCCGACCGACGCGCTGCAGTTCGGCACGCGCGTCCTCGACGGGCTCCTCGACCGGATCTGAGCGCTGGTCGTCGTCCAGAGGCCCCCGGCCTCGGCCCCGGCCCAACCGAAGCCGACGTGGGCGTGTCGTCGCGCGACCCGCCGACGTTGCGGGTGTTGCGACCACTCTGGGGGGCCGCCGGTCACGCCGGCCACCGCGCTGCGGCGGCCGGGTCAGGTCTGGAGCACCATCACGTCGCTGCGATTGGCCTTGATGATCTTGCGGCGCAGCGTCACCGTGTGGCGGCCGTCCCGGAAGATCCGGGTCCGCGCCAGCTCCCACCCGCCGTACTCGGCCTGATCGGTGAGCATGCGTCGCACCGCATTGCGGGACAACCCGCGCGGGATGTCCACGTTCTGCAGTTCGAACTGCACACCTGCCGGCAACCCGGTTCTCGCTCTGCTCACGTACCGATCCTCTCCGGTTCCTCGATCCGATCCACGGTGCTGACCTCGTCCAGTGCCTTGATGATCTCCGACGGCAGCGACACCCCCTCGGCGGCGAGTGACCCGCGCAGTTGCGCTGCGCTCCGTGCGCCCACGATCGGCGCGGTCACGCCGGGCCGGTCGCGCACCCAGGCCAGTGCGACCTGGGCCGCGGTCAGATCGAGCCCGTCAGCGGCCCGGCAGACGGCGTCCACGACACCGCGCCGGCGTGGGGACAGGTAGTCCGCCAGGGCGAGCGCCGCGTCGTCGTCAGCCGGGCCGGATCGCCCCCTCCGGTCGCTGTGGCGGTACTTGCCGGTCAGCACCCCGCGTCCCGAGCGGCGCGGCCGGGAAGAAGCCCAGTCCCAGCGCCGCCGCCGCCGGCAGCAACTCCTGCTCGGCGTCCCGGACGACGAGCGAGTACTCGGCCTGCGCGCTGGCCATCGGGCCGGCGGGTCCGCGCGCGAACTCCGCCGCCGCCCAGGCGGTCTGCCAGCCGGTGTGGTGTGCCACCCCGACGTAGCGGACCCGACCGCTCTGCACCGCCTGCTCGCAGGCCGACAACGACTCCTCCAGCGGAACCGGTGCGCCCCAGGCCTGGAGTTGCCAGAGATCGAGATGGTCGACGCCGAGATGCGCGAGGGTGCCGTCGAGCCGGGCCAGCAGCCCGCGTCGGGACATGTCGACGACGCGTGCCCCGGCCGCTCGGGTAGACGCCCACCTTGCTGGCGAGGACGAGATCGTCACGCGTCCGGCGCCGACCACTCCCGGGTCCGAACACCGTAGCGAGGACCACACCGAGGACTCGTTCGGCGTCACCGCCGGCGTATCCGGCAGCCGTGTCGATCAGGCTGCCGCCGGCATCGACGAACGCGCGCACCTGCTCGGCCGCCTCGTGCTGGTCGGTGCCACGCCCCCAGCCCATCGTGCCCAGGCCGAGCCGGGAGACTCGGAGCCCGGTGCGTCCGACGTACCGATGCTGCATACGCCACCTTTCGCATGGCCGGTGCCGCTGCAGGCCGAGCCCGTTGACTGTCGGTCCAGACTAGCAACGAGGGGAGCGCTGAGGACCGTGATGCGGATCGGACTGATGCTCGGGTTCCGGGCACCTGATCTGCCGGAGGTGTCGGTACCGGACCAGATCGACCTGGCCGTCCAGGCTGAGGCCGACGGCATCGAGATCTGTTTCACCAGTGAGGCGTACGGCTACGACGCCGTGAGCATCCTGGCCGCGGTCGCAGCGCGCACGTCGGTCATGCGGATCGGCTCCGCGGCGCTCCAGATCCCGGGTCGGACCGCCGCCATGACAGCCATGACCACAGCCGGCCTCGATGCGGTCTCGGGCGGCCGGTTCACCCTCGGACTCGGGATCTCCGGGCCACAGGTGTCCGACGGCTGGCACGGTGTGCCGTTCGACCATCCGCTCGCCCGGACGAGGGCGTATGTGGAGGCGGTCCGAGCCGCTCTCGCCCGTCGTCCGCTCGAGGTCCACGGACCCGGGATCGATGTTCCCGCCCATACGGATCGGTATCCGCCGATGCACCTGTCGGTACGACCGGGCGGAGCCGTGCCGATCCTCCTCGCGGCGCTCGGAGACCGGAACCTCCGGCTCGCCGGGGAGATCGCCGACGGGTGGATCGGCGTGTGGCTCAGCCCGGAAGACCTCGACCATGCGCTCGGGGAAGTCGCCACCGGACGGTCGACGCTGGACGACGACGACAGCGGCAGGCCGTTCGACGTGGTCGCGCTCGTACCCGCAGTGCCGGCCGAGCCAGGCAGCGCAGACGACGTCGCGACCTGCGCGGACCGGGTACGCGGGCTGGCTGCGCTGTACCTCGGCGGCATGGGGACGCCCCGGCGCAACTTCTATGCCGACCAGGCTGCCCGACTGGGCTACGCCGAGGAGGCCGCCGTCGTCGGTGACCTGTTCCGACAGGGCCGGATGCGCGAGGCCGCGGCGGCAGTGCCGCTGGACTTCCTCGATCGGACCTGTCTCCTGGGTGACAGCGCGCATGTCGCGGAGCGGTTGGAGCGCTATCGGGAGTCCGGCGTGACGACGCTCGCGGTGGCCCCGATCGGCGGGTCGCCGGGGGAGCGTTCGTCGATCCTCGCTACCGTGAGCGCGCTCGCCCGGGGATCCGCCTGAGGTGACGTCGCCTCGGAGGTGTCCTGGACCGTGTCGCCCCTGCCACTGCTCGACGCCGTCGTCCTCGGCGTCGTCGAAGGGCTGACCGAGTTCCTGCCCGTCTCCTCGACCGGCCATCTCACGATCACCGAGAAGCTGCTCGGCCTGCCCATCGACGACCCGGCCGTCACCGGGTACACGGCCGTCATCCAGATGGGCGCGATCGGTGCGGTCATCATCTACTTCCGGCGCGACCTGGTCCGGTTGATCGGGGCCTTCTTCCGCGGACTTGTCCGGCCGGCCGACCGCGGGCACGACTACCGGATGGCGTGGAAGGTCGGCCTGGGCTCGATCCCGGTCGGCATCGTCGGCTTCCTGGCGCGTGACCTGATCAGCGGCCCGCTCCGCAGCCTCTGGGTGGTCGCGATCGCGCTGCTCGGCTGGAGCGTCGTCATGGTGTGGGCCGAGCGGGTGGGCACGAAATCGAGGCCCGAGGAGCAGCTCAGTTTCACCGACGCGGTGATCATCGGGATCGCCCAGTGCGCGGCCCTGGTGCCGGGCATCTCGCGATCTGGAGCATCGATCTCCGCTGGCCTGTTCCGCAATCTGGAGCGGGTCGCCGCCACCCGCATCTCGTTCCTCCTGTCGATCCCGGCGCTTCTCGGGGCCGGTCTCTACGAGCTCAAGGACGCGACCGGCGGCGATCTCGGGGTCGGACCGATGATCCTCGGCGTCGTCGTCGCATTCGTGGTCGCGTTCGCCGCGGTGGCCTGGCTCCTTCGCTTTCTCGCCCACCACCCGATCTCGGTGTTCGTGATCTACCGGGTGGCACTGGCCGTGCTGCTGATCATCCTGCTGCTCACGGGCGCGATCTCGGCCACCTGAGTCAGCCGCACGATCGCACCCTCACAACCAGCCGGATCGGCGGAACAGCCGATAGAGGACGAAGCACAGGGCCGCCATCAGCACCAGCACCAGCGGGTAGCCGAAACTCCAGGTGAGTTCGGGCATGTGCTCGAAGTTCATGCCGTACACGCCGGCGATGAGCGTCGGCACCGTGATCAGCGCGGCGTACGCGGAGATCTTGCGCATGTCGTCGTTCTGGCGCACCGAGATCTGCGCGGCGTTGGCGTCCGCGATCGAGTTCAGCAGGTAGTCGAGAGTGCTGATGTGTTCGGTGGCGCGCCGCACGTGGTCGGCCAGGTCGCGCAGGAAGGGCTTCGCAGCCGCGTCGATGTTCGGGAGGTTGCGCGTCTGCAGGTCCGCCATCGCGTCGCCAAGGGGAGCCAGGGCACGTCGGCAGACCAGGATCTGCTGCTTCAGGCGATAGATGGCCTCCGAGTCCGACGTCCGGGCCGGCGAGAACACCGAGACCTCGACGTCGTCGAGGTCGCGTTCGAGTTCGAGCGCGACGTCGCGGTAGTGGTCCACCACGTGGTCGTACACGGCGTACATCACCGCAGTCGGCCCGTGCGCGAGCACGTCGGCGGCGTCGGCGACCCGGGCCCGGACGGCGGCAAGGTTCCCCGGGCCACCGTGCCGGACGGTCACGAGATAGTTCGAGCCGACGAACATCGCGATCTCCCCGGTGTCCACGGTCGAGTACGCGTCGTGGTACTCGAGCGTCTTGATCACTCCGAAGGTGAGATCGGGGTATTCCTCGACCTTGGCCCGCTGGTGGGCGTGCTCGGCGTCCTCGACGGCCAGCGGGGGGAGCCCGAAGAGGCCGGCGATCGCGGTGACTTCGGTGTCGGTGGGGTCGTGCAGGCCGATCCAGCAGAACGCGTCGGCGTGCTCGCCGAGGTAGGCGTGCGCGGCCTCCGGGGTGAAGTCGCCCTCACAACGCACCCCTTCGTCGTACAGCCCGACCTCGACGATCACTGCGTTCTCTCCCTGCTCTGGCCGCCGTTCCCGCGGCGATCGACCGCGGGACCCGACTCAAGATACGGCGCTTCGCCGTGATTTCCGGGACGGCCGCGAGGTGTGCACGGGCGCGGCCTCGGTAGATTCGTCATCTGCCCTTCCTCAACCCGATTGGTCACATGCCCACCCTCCTGCTCATCCGGCACGGTCGCACGAGCGCCAACACCGCCGGCGTCCTCGCCGGCTGGACGCCCGGCGTCAGTCTCGACGACACCGGTGTCAGCCAGGCCCGAGCGCTCGCCGATCGCCTGGCGGACGTGCCGTTCGCCGCCGTCGTCGCGAGTCCGCTGCAGCGCACGGTCGAGACCGCCAAGTTCCTCCTCGCCGGGGGCGCCGAGAACGCCGCCCGCCCGAAGCTCCAGCGCGACAAGCGCCTGGGCGAGGTGAAGTACGGCGAATGGGAGAACCGGAAGCTCTCCACGCTGGCGAAGGAGCCGCTCTGGCGAACGGTGCAGGGCTATCCCAGCCAGGTGACGTTCCCCGGTGGCGAGTCGCTCCGATCGATGCAGGCCCGTGCCGTGGAGGCGATCCGGGACCATGACCGCGCCGTGGCCGAGGCTGCCGGTGAGGACGCGATCTGGGTCGCGGTCAGCCACGGGGACGTGATCAAGGCGATCCTGGCCGACGCCCTCGGCACCCATCTCGACCACTTCCAGCGGATCAGTGCCGACCCGTGCTCGGTCTCGATCATCACCTACACGCCGATGCGCCCGTTCGTCGTCCGCATGAACGACTCGGGCACCGAGCTCGGCAAGGTCCTGGCCCGCCCGCCGCGCAAGCCCGGTCGCCGCCGGAAGGCCGCGGCCGCCGACGCTGTGGTCGGTGGAGGCGCCGGGCCGTCGGGCAGCGGGAGTTAGGGTCACGCATATGCCGCGTCGCATCCACTTCTACGATCCGCCGCAGCGGTTCGTCGCCGGGACCGTAGGACCCCCCGGCCAGCGCACGTTCTTCCTCCAGGCACGCGACGCCTCGCGGATCACGTCGGTGGCGCTGGAGAAGGTCCAGGTCGAGCTCCTGGCCGAGAAGATCGACCAGATGCTCGACGACCTCGTCGACGACGGCGCCACCGCTGCCGCCATCCCGACCGCAGAACCCCAGGACCTCGCCGACACCGACCCGCTGGATCAGCCGCTCGTCGAGGAGTTCCGGGTGGGCAACCTCCGGCTCGGCTGGCACGAGGAATCCCAGTGCGTCGTGATCGAGGCGTTCAACTCCGAAGGCCCGGAGCCGGGCGTGGGCGCGGACGACGACGTCCCGGCCGAATTCCTCGACGCCGATCCCGACACCGACGACGACACCGACGATCGCGAGGCGCTCGTCGTGCGACTCACGCCCCGGCAGGCCCGTGGGTTCGCTCAGCGTGCGACCCTGCTCGTGGCAGCCGGCCGGCCGCCGTGCCCGTTCTGCTCGCAGCCGCTCGATCCCGAGGGTCACGTGTGTCCCCGCCAGAACGGGTACAAGCGGCGCGGGTGAGTACCTCTGAGCTCATCGCCGATCAGCTGCGTACCGGCGACATCAGCGTCGTCGGCCGGCTCAGTTCCGCCTCGAACGTGACGCTGGTCGGCCAGCTCGATGCCGGTGGGACGCCGATCGACGTCGTGTACAAGCCGACGTCGGGGACCCGGCCGCTCTGGGATTTCGAGTCGCACCTGCTGGCCAGGCACGAGGTCGCTGCGTACGAGGTCGCCGCCGCTGCCGCGGAGGTCGTCCGCCGCGACGGCGCCGGTGGCAGCGAGGTCGGCTACGTCGACGTGGACGCGCTAGACGCCGACGCGGGGCGAGCGTTGATCCCGCTGACCGTGATGCGCCCGGACGGGCCGTTCGGCGAGGGTTCGGTGCAGCTGTGGGTGGACGAACCCGAAGACGCCGTCGACCTCGTGGCGATCGTCACGCCGGACGAGCTCGAACCCGGGTGGCACGTCGTCTTCGAGGCCTACGACCAGTTCGACCGTGACATCTACGTCGTCCACGCCGACGACCGGCGGCTGCGGCGGCTGACCCTGCTGGACGAGGTGCTGAACAATGCGGACCGCAAGGGCCAGCACCTCCTGACGAACGGCGCGGCGGAGGTGTGGGGCATCGACCACGGGTTGTGCTTCCACACCGACCCGAAGCTGCGGACCGTGCTGTGGGGATGGGCGGGGGTGGAGTACGACGACGGCGACCTGGCCTGGCTGAAGGTCCTCGACGACGCGGTCTTCAACGTCGGCGCGGAGCGGCTGGAGGAACTACTGCCGGGCGAGGAGATCGATGCCCTGGTGGACCGCCTGGCTAGGACCGCGGCGCGTGGAGTGTTCCGGGATCCACCCCGTGGTCGGTCGGCCCTGCCGTGGCCGCCGCTGTAGGCCGGTCTCCGCTGGCGGCGGGTGGTCCATGGGCTGGCGGCACGTCCCGGAGTGGGCGTGTTGTCACGGGACACGCCGCGTGGAGGTGAGGACGTGACCAGTTGGCGGGATTGCCGGTTCGGGTGTGCCCGAGGTGCAGTCGGGTCGGGCAGGCCGAACGCCGCCGCACCTCAGCCGTACAGCGCGTCGCGGGCGCGCGCGTACCCGGCTCGCACCTCCGCACCCCAGGCAGCGCCGGAGGGTTCGTGGCGTGCCGTCACCGGCCGGCCCCAAGCCGGTGGCTCGGCGCTGCCGCTGAGCACCCACGCCGCCTGGCGAGCCGCACCGAGGGCCACGTACTCGGCGGGCTCCGGAACCTCCACGGACACGCCGAAGATCTCCGCGGCCGCCGACTGCACCGGAAGGGCCGCCGCCGCACCCCCGATCAGCAGGATCCGGTCGACGTGGACGCCGGCGCCCCGGACGACGTCGACGGCATCGGCGAGCCCGCACAACATCCCGAGCAGGGCGGCCCGAGCGACGTGTGCCGGCGTCATGTTCGCTCGGGTCAGCCCGTGCATGGAGCCGCGCGCGTCCGGCAGATCAGGCGTCCGTTCACCGTCCAGGTACGGCACGAGGATGAGCCCCGCAGCATCCATCGGCCCCGCCTCGGCGAGTCGGGCCCAGTCGTCGAGGCCGACACCGAGCAGCGCGGCGGCAGACGACAGCACTCGCGCCGCGTTGAGCGTGCAGGCGAGCGGGAGGAGCTTCCGGTGGCGTCGGCGAACCTGTTCATCCCCACGACCGGCGCGACGCTCACCGCGCTGGCGAAGACCGCGCCGCTGGTGCCGAGCGAGACCACCAGTTCGCCGTCTGTCAGGCCCAGGCCCAGCGCGGCGGCGGCGTTGTCCCCGGCGCCGGGTCCGACGATGGCGCCCCCGGGGGACGTCCCGGCACTCTCCGATGGTCCGAGGACGTGGGGGAGCACCGGGACCCGACCGAAGGCCAGCCGCAGGAGGTCGTCGCGGTAGCTGTCGTCGTCGCTGCGGAAGTACCCGGTGCCCGATGCGTCACTGCGGTCGGTCGTGTACCGGCCGGGCGGTCGACCCAGGAGTTGCCAGGTGAGCCAGTCGTGGGGGAGGAGGACGGCGTCCACCCTCGCGGCGTGCTCGGGTTCGTGCTCGGCCAGCCACGCGAGCTTCGTCACGGTGAGGGAAGCGAGTGGGGCGCTGCCCACCTCGTCGCACCAGGCCTGCGCGCCGAGCTCGGCCGTCAGCGCGGCGGCCTGGGGTGCGCTGCGGAGGTCGTTCCACAGCAGGGCGTTCCGCACCGGTCGGCCGTCGCAGTCCAGTGGAACGAGGCCGTGCTGCTGCCCGGCCACCGAGACGGCGGACACCCCGTCGAGGTCGAGGACCGAATCCATCGCGGCGGTCCAGGCCCGCGGGTCGACCTCGGTCCCGTCCGGGTGCGGCGCGTTGGCCGTTCGCAGCACGGCTCCGGTGTGGGCGTCGCAGTAGACGACCTTGCACGACTGCGTGGACGAGTCGACGCCGGCGACGACATGAGGCACAAGGAGGATTCTGCCGTTCGCCACTTCGGGCGTGGCCGGCGCCCGGCCGCGACTGTCGCCAGGCCGCCGCCGAACCGCCGGTGGCCGAGGTGGGGTGGAGGACTGTCGACGACCTCGGCCGACGTGCTGTACCCGGGCGGCCGATAGGGTTTGCGGCATGCAGTCGTGGAGTTCCCCGGCCGTCCCGCGATTGCCCGGGCTCGGTGTCGTCCCGATGGTGTCCGACAGTTCGAGCGGGTCGAAGGTGCGTTCGGCGGCCGCGGAAGCAGGCGGTGAAGCGCGCCTCTACGTGTGCGGCATCACCCCGTACGACGCCACCCACCTCGGGCACGCGGCCACCTACCTGACCTTCGACCTGCTCCAACGCGCCTGGCGCGACGCCGGCCTGGCCACGCGGTACGTCCAGAACGTGACCGACGTGGACGATCCGCTACTGGAGCGGGCCACTGCGACCGGCGTCGACTGGACCGACCTTGCGCACCGCGAGATCGACCTGTTCCGCACCGACATGGCGGCGCTTCGGGTGCTCCCGCCCGACGCCTACGTCGGCGTCGTGGAGGCGATCGACCTCGTCGTCGAGCTGATCGGCCGGCTCGACGCGGCCGGCGTCGTCTACCGGGTCGACGACGATCTGTACTGCACGATCACGCAGCCGCCGGCCGGCTCCGGCACACCGTTCGGCTCGGTGTCGCGGCTGCCCGAGGCGACCATGCTCGAGTACTTCACCGAACGCGGCGGCGACCCCGATCGGCCCGGTAAGCGCAATCCGTTCGACTGCCTCCTCTGGCTCGCGCAGCGACCGGGTGAGCCCGGATGGGACAGCCCGTACGGAGTCGGTCGGCCCGGCTGGCACGTGGAGTGTTCGGCGATCGCGCTCGCCCATCTCGGACCGGCCTTCGACGTGCAGGGCGGCGGCACCGATCTCGTGTTCCCGCACCACGAGATGAGTGCCGTACAGGCCGGAATCGTGACCGGTGAACCCTTCGCGAACGCGTACGCGCATCAGGCGATGGTGCGCCTCGACGGCGAGAAGATGTCCAAGTCCAAGGGCAATCTCGTGTTCGTGTCGAAGCTTCGACAGGCCGGGGTCGACCCGGCGGCGATCCGGCTCACCGTGCTCGACCACCACTACCGAACCGAGTGGGACTGGACGGACTCCGGGCTACGCGCCGCGCAGGATCGGCTGGCGGCTTGGCGCGCCGCGGCGGACGTCCGGCTGCCCGTCGACGGCGTGCTGCAGGTGGTGCGGGACGCGATCGCCGACGATCTGGACGCGCCGCGAGCGCTCCGACTGATCGACGGCGCTGCCGAGCAGGCCTACGCGACCGACGACGGCCCTGGCGTCACACCGGAGTCCGCCAGCCTGCGCGAGGTGGCCGACGCGCTGCTGGGCGTGCAGCTCTGACTCGTCGAAGGCCCGAGTGTCAGTCGTTCGGGATGTCGTCGTCGGGGGGCGGCTCACCGCGGACGCCGCGACGCCGGTCCTGACGACGCAGGTAGGACTCGAACTCGGCGGCGATGGCGTCGCCGCTCGCCTGCGGGAGGTCGGTCGCGTCGCGAGCCTGCTCGAGCTGCTGCACGTACTCGGCGATCTCCTCGTCACCGGCGGCGAGCTCGGCGACGCCGCGCTCCCAGGCCCGCGAGCTCTCCGGAAGGTCACCGAGCGGGATCGTCAGTCCGAGCAGGTCCTCGACCGCCCGTAGCAGCGCCAGCGTCGCCTTGGGACACGGCGGCTGGGAGACGTAGTGCGGGACGGCGGCCCAGTACGAGACCGACGGGATCTCCATCCGGCTGCACGCGTCGGTGATGATGCCGTTGATGCCGGTCGGGCCTTCGTACCGGCTCGGCTCGAGGTGGTTGCCGGCCGCGATGGACGCGTCGGTCGAGTTGCCGTTGACCGGGATCGGTCGCGTGTGCGGCACGTCGGCCAGAAGGGCTCCGAGCACGATCCAGAGCTGGGCGCCCAGGGTGTCACCGGCCGCCAGCAGTTCGGCGGTGAAGGCTCGCCAGCGCATGTTCGGCTCGATGCCGCGCAGGAGGACCAGGTCGCGTTCCGCACCCTCGGGCCGCGCGAGGTAGATACGCGTGGTCGGCCACGTGAGGGTCCGCTCCGGCAGATCGTCGTCGTTCCCGTCTTCGGCCGGGTCGGTGCCGGAGAGGTCGGGGTCGGGGAGATCGGGGTCCGAGGCGAAACCGACCTGCGGTCGGTTCACCTGGAAGTCGTAGAACTCGTCGGGGTCGATCTCACCGACGAACTCCGCGTCGAACACGTCGATGAGATGGTCCAGCGCCGACGTGGACGCGTTGGCCGCGTCGTTCCAGCCCTCGAAGGCCGCGATCACGACGGCGTCGCGCGGCGCGAACGGCAGGTCCATGTCGATCGTCACGCGCTGTGGCCTCCGAGCCCTCGTCGATCCGGGATCACCACCCTACGGCCAACCCCACCGGCCGGTCAGGTCGCCGTGCGGACCCGCGGTCGCGCTGCGCCGCGCGGGTGGGCTCACACCGGAAACGCCGGCGAAATCGTGCAGAAGCAGACTGACCGCGTGAAGGACGAGACCAAGGCCGCTGCCGGAACGAAAGCGTCGGGCCCGGCGAAGAAGAGCGGCGGGTCCCGGAAGTCGCGCTCGTCCGGCAAATCGGCCCGCGCCGGCGGCGCCACGCCGGCAGCCGCCGCCGATCCAGTGGATGGTGCAACCGCACCGCCGGACCCGTGGGACGCACGCCGGCACGCGCACACGGCCGAGCACGCGCGGCTGGCCGAGTCCGCATCCGCCTCGTCGCCGTGGCGGCAGTGGGGGCCGTACCTGTCCGGTCGGCAGTGGGGCACCGTGCGCGAGGACTACTCCGCGAACGGTGACGCCTGGCGCGTCGTTCCCGTTCGACCACGCGCGTCGCCCGCGCCTACCGCTGGGGCGAGGACGGCCTCGGCGGCATCTCCGACCGGTTCGGGTTCGTCAACCTCGGTGTGGCCCTGTGGAACCGGCACGACCCGATCCTCAAGGAGCGGCTGTTCGGGCTGACCAACGAGCGAGGGCAACCACGGCGAGGACGTCAAGGAGTACTGGTGGGCGCTCGACGGCACGCCGACCCACAGCTGGATGCACCTGGCTCTACCGCTACCCGCAGGCCGAGTACCCGTACGAGCAGCTGCGTGCGGGCGAACGCGGAGCGCGGCCGGGACGAACGTGAGTACGAACTCGCCGACACCGGCATCCTCGGCGACAACCGGTTCTTCGACGTCGTCGTGACCTACGCCAAGGCCGGCCCCGACGACCTCTGCATCGCGCATCGAGGTGACCAACCACGGGCCCGAAGCGGCGCCGCTCGACGTGATCCCGCAGCTGTGGCTGCGCAACACGTGGTCGTGGGGGCGGGATCGGCGCCGTTCGGTCGATCCAGCAACTGTTACCTCCGACCCTGACCGTCGGCGGGCTCGAGGCCGTCGGAGTGCGAGCACGGGTTCCTCGGCCACCTCTACCTCGCGGCGCAGGGCGACGCCCGAGGTGCTGTTCTGCGACAACGAGACCAACGCCGTCGAACTGTTCGGTGCCTCGTCGAACGGCTCGCGGTACACGAAGGACGGCATCGACGACTACGTGGTCGACGGCACCGCAGGACGCGGTCAACCCGGCGCTCGAGGGCACGAAGGTCGGGTTCCGGTACCACGTTCGACGTCGTCGAGCCGGGCGCCACCGTCCGAGTCGCACTGCGGCTCTCGTCGACGACACCGCGCCGGACGAGACGTTCGGTCCCGGCGTTCGACGAGGTGTTCGCGGACCGTCGCGGCCGAGGCCGACGAGTTCTACGCCACGGTCATCCACCCGGGCCTGAGTGCCGCGGACCAGCCACGTGGCCCGCCGCGCCTACGCCGGGCTGCTGTGGGGCAAGCAGCTCTACCGCTACGACGTCGACCAGTGGCTCGAGGGCGACCCGGTCGGAGCCCGACGCCACCGGCCCGCGGTGACTACGGGCGCCGCAACACCCACTGGAACCACCTGTCGCCCTGGCCGACGTCATCTCGATGCCCGACGAGTGGGAGTACCCGTGGTTCGCGGCGTGGGACCTGGCCTTCCACGCCATCCCGCTCGCGCACGTCGACCCGGACGTTCGCCAAGGAACAGCTGGTGCTGATGTGCCGGGAGTGGGCGATGCACCCGAACGGCCAGCTGCCCGCGTACGAGTGGGAGTTCGGCGACGTCAACCCGCCGGTGCACGCCTGGGCGGCCTGGCACGTCTACCGCATCGACGGGTACCGCGACCGCGAGTTCCTCGTCCGCGTGTTCACCAAGCTGCTGCTCAACTTCTCCTGGTGGGTGAACCGCAAGGACTCGAACGGCTCCAACCTGTTCGAGGGCGGCTTCCTCGGCATGGACAACATCGGCCTGTTCAACCGGTCCGGCGCCGCTGCCGCCGGGGTTCCGGCTGGAGCAGTCCGACGCCACCAGCTGGATGGCGTTCTACTGCCAGCAGATGTTCAAGATCGCCCTCGAGCTCTCCCGTCACGACAAGGCGTGGGACGACACCGCCACCAAGTTCCTCGAGCACTTCCTGTCGATCGCGAAGGCCATGACGTCGTTCGGCTCGCGCAACATCGTCGCTGTGGAACGACGAGGACGGCTTCTTCTACGACGTCCTCGTCCGGCCCGACGCGGCGGCGCCGCACATGCGGGTGCGGTCGATGGTCGGGCTGCTGCCGATCCTCGGCGCCACCGAGGTCCCGAGCTGGATCGCCGAGGAGTGCCCGGACGTGACCGCCCGGCTCCGGTGGCTTCAACGCCGACGCCCGGAGCTCGTCGGGCCGTTGCTGTCGCAACTCGGCACCGGACGGGCGCCAGATGCTGCTGTCGCTGGTCGATCCGGACCGGCTCCGGCGCATCCTGCGAGCGGATGTTCGACACCGACGAGTTCCTGTCGCCGTACGGGATCCGCTCGTTGTCGGCGGCCGTACCGCGACGCCGGTGACGCATCGAGGTCAACGGCTACGGCGCCACCATCGAGTACGAGCCGGGGGAGTCGCGGACCGGCATGTTCGGCGGCAACTCGAACTGGCGCGGGCCGGTCTGGTTCCCGGTGAACGTGCTGCTCGCCGACAAGCTGCGCACCTACGGCCGGCACTTCGGCGACTCGTTCACGATCGAGATCCCGACCGGCTCCGGGCAACGGGAAGACCCTGGTCGAGGCGGCCGACATCCTCGACGCGCGGGCTCACCGCGCTGTTCCGGCCGGTCGACGGGCAGGCGGCCGGCCGACGGCGAGCGCATCGAAGCCAGCGACGACCCGCTGTGGTCGGAGCACCCGACGTTCAGCGAGTACTTCGACGGCGACACCGGTGAAGGGCTCGGCGCGACCCACCAGACCGGCTGGACGGCGCTGGTCGCGCACCTGCTCAACCCGCGCCTCCCGCCGGATCCCCGATCCCGCGGGTGGGCGTGAGAGCCGGTGCCCGAGTCGCACGGTGACTGCCGCACGGTGACTGTCGCACAGTGAGACATGCGTCCGCAGACTGAGACGTGCCGCGAGCGGGCGGATAGGCTGTGCGCTCCGAACGGCAGGCGCCCGCCTGCCCGGGGAGGGATTCGTCGTGGCATCGCAGAGCCTGAGGTCAGCACTGACGCAGCGCGTCATCGTGGCCGACGGGGCGATGGGGACGATGCTCCAGGGCTACGACCTCGGCATCGACGACTTCGAGGGCCACGAGGGCTGCAACGAGGTGCTCAACGTCAGCCGCCCCGACGTCGTCACCGCCATCCACGAGGCCTACTACGCCGCCGGCTCGGACGCGGTCGAGACCAACACGTTCGGCGCGAACCTCGGGAACCTGGGCGAGTACGGGATCGTCGACCGGATCGGCGAGCTTTCCCTGGCCGGCGCGCAACTCGCCAGCTCCGTGGCCACGAAGCTCTCGACGCCCGACCGGCCGCGCTGGGTCCTCGGCAGCGTCGGTCCCGGCACCAAACTCCCCAGCCTCGGCCAGGCCACGCTGGCACAGTTGCGAGACGCCTACGTCGAGCAGATCCGCGCGATGATCGCCGGCGGTGTCGACGCGATCCTCGTCGAGACCGTGCAGGACCTCCTGCAGGCGAAGTCGGCGTTGCTCGCCGCCCGTCGCGCGATCGACGAGCAGTCCCGGGACATCCCGTTGATCGTCAACGTCACCGTCGAGACCACCGGCACCATGCTGATGGGCAGCGAGATCGGCGCCGCACTGACCAGCCTGGAGCCGTTGGGCATCGACCTCATCGGTCTCAACTGCGCCACCGGCCCGGCCGAGATGAGCGAGCATCTCCGGTACCTGGCCCAGCACGCCGCGGTCCAGCTCGCGTGCATGCCGAACGCCGGACTGCCCCAGCTGACCGCGGCCGGCGCGCACTACCCCCTCACTCCGGGCGAGCTCGCGCGACGCGCAGGAACGGTTCGTCCACGACTACGGCGTCGCGCTGGTCGGCGGCTGCTGCGGCACCACCCCCGAGCACATCCGCCAACTCACCGAGCGGGTCGCCCCGCTGGTGCCGATCGAGCGCCATCCCGACATCCAGCGTGGCGTGAGTTCCCTCTACCAGCACGTCGACTTCGGTCAGGACAGCTCCTACCTGTCCATCGGCGAGCGCACCAACGCCAACGGCAGCAAGGCCTTCCGGGAGGCGATGCTCGCTCAGAACTGGGACGACTGCGTCCAGATCGCGCGTGCCCAGACCCGCGACGGCGCGCACGTCCTCGACCTGTGCGTCGACTACGTCGGCCGCGACGGCGCCGCCGACATGCGCGAGGTCGCCACCCGGCTCGCCACCGCATCCACGCTGCCGATCGTGCTCGACTCGACCGAGCCGAACGTGCTCGAGGCCGGCCTGCAGGCGCTGGCCGGGCGCAGCATCATCAACTCGGTCAACTTCGAGGACGGCGACGGCCCGGACTCCCGGTACGCGCGAACGATGGCCCTGGTCCGCGAGTACGGAGCCGCCGTCATCGCCTTGACCATCGACGAGGCCGGTCAGGCCCGGACGGCCGAGCACAAGGTGGCGATCGCCCGCCGGCTGATCGAGGCCCTGACGCGCGACTACGGCATGAACGTCGGCGACATCCTCATCGACTGCCTCACGTTCACGATCGCCACCGGCCAGGAGGAGAGCCGCCGCGACGGGCTGGAGACCATCGAGGCGATCCGGCTGCTGAAGGCGGAGTTCCCCGAGGTCCGGACGACGCTCGGGCTGTCGAACATCAGCTTCGGCCTCAGCCCGGCGTCGCGGGTGGCCCTCAACTCGGTGTTCCTGCACGAGTGCGTCGAGGCCGGTCTCGACTCCGCGATCGTCCACACGGCGCGCATCGTCCCGATGAACCGGATTCCCGACGAACAGCGCGACGTGGCGCTCGACCTGATCTACGACCGCCGGCGGACCGCCGATCACCCTGACGGCGAGTACGACCCGCTGTCGACCTTCCTGGAGCTCTTCGCCGGCGTCACCAGCGCGGACACGAAGGCGACCCGTGCAGCCGAGCTCGCCGGGCTGCCCGTCAACGAGCGGCTCGGCCGGCGGATCATCGACGGCGAACGCAAGGGTCTCGAGGCCGACCTCGACGAAGCGCTCACCGGCAAGCCCGCGCTGCAGATCATCAACGACGACCTGCTCGCCGGCATGCGCACCGTCGGCGAGCTGTTCGGCTCGGGTGAGATGCAGCTGCCGTTCGTGCTCCAGAGCGCCGAGGTGATGAAGGCCTCGGTCGCCTATCTCGAACCGCACATGGAGAAGGCCGACGACGCCGGCAAGGGCACGATCGTGCTGGCCACGGTCAAGGGCGACGTCCACGACATCGGCAAGAACCTCGTCGACATCATCCTGTCGAACAACGGCTACCGGGTCGTCAACCTCGGCATCAAGCAGCCGATCGGCGCGATCATCGACGCGGCGCAGGAGCACAAGGCCGACGCGATCGGGATGTCCGGCCTCCTCGTCAAGAGCACCGTCGTGATGAAGGAGAACCTGCAGGAGCTGACGAGCCGTGGGATGGCCACCAACTGGCCGATCCTGCTGGGCGGCGCGGCCCTCACCCGGGCCTACGTCGAACAGGACCTGGCCGGCGTGTTCGACGGCGAGGTCCGGTACGCGCGAGACGCCTTCGAAGGACTGAAGCTGATGGACGCCGTCCGCGCCGTACAGCGCGGTGAGGAGGGCGCGGCTCTGCCGGAGCTGCGCAAGCGCCGGGTGCCGGCGAAGGTCGGCGCCGCCGTCGGGGCCGGCGGCAGCGGTGCCGGTGACGGCACGGCCTCGACCGAGCGCTCGAACGTCGCGGTCGACAACGCGGTGCCGACCCCACCGTTCTGGGGCAGCCGGATCATCAAGGGTGTCGGGCTCAACGAGTTCTCCGGCTACCTCGACGAGCGCGCGACCTTCATGGGCCAGTGGGGACTGCGGGCCAGTCGTGGTGACGGGCCCAGCTACGAGGAGCTGGTGGAGACAGAGGGACGCCCCCGGCTCCGCGGGTGGCTCGACCGCATCGCGACCGACGGGCTCGCCCAAGCCAGTCTCGCGTACGGCTTCTGGCCCGCCGTCAGCGAAGGGAACTCGCTGCTGGTGCTCGATCCCGAGCACCCCGACCCCGACCGGCCGATCAAGACCTTCACCTTCCCGCGGCAACGGCGCGACCGCCGGTTGTGCCTCGCGGACTTCTTCCGACCGAAGAGTTCCGGTGAACTCGACGTCGTGGCGTTCCAGCTGGTGACGATGGGGCCGCGGATGAGCGAAGCGACCGCAACCCTGTTCGAGCAGAACGCCTACCGCGAGTACCTCGAGCTGCACGGCCTGTCCGTCCAGCTCGCGGAGGCGCTCGCGGAGTACTGGCACTCCCGGATCCGGGCGGAGATCGGCTTCGCGGCCGAGGACCCGGCCGACGTGACCAAGCTGTTCGACGTCGACTACCGCGGTTGCCGGTACTCGTTCGGATACCCTGCGTGTCCCGACCTGGACGACCGCCGGACGATCGTCGACCTGCTCGAAGCCGAACGCATCGGCGTCGAGCTGTCGGAGGAGTTCCAGCTCCACCCGGAGCAGTCCACCGACGCTTTGATCGTCCACCACCCGGAGGCCAACTACTTCAATGCCCGCTGAGCCCACCGCGCCCCCGGCACCGATCGAGACGAACGGCCCCGCTTCGACCGAGCTGGCCGCGGTCCTGTGGGATCTCGACGGCACGATGATCGACTCGGAACCGATCTGGTGGGAGGTGGAACGGGAGCTCTTCGCCCAGTACGGCGGCACCTGGACGCAGGAGTTCGCCGAGGCTCTCGTCGGCAGCGACCTTCGCGACTCCGCCGCGACGATGATCGAGCAGTTCGAGGTGCGTGACCTGGACCCGGACGCCGTCGTCGCCGACATGGTCGCCCGCGTCGAGCGGCACTTCCGGGCCGGTGTCATCTGGCAGCCGGGGGTTCAGCGGCTGCTCACCGAGCTTTCCGACGCCCGGGTGCCGGTCGCGATCGTCACCGCGTCCTACCGCAACCTCGTCGAGGCCCTGTTGTCGCATCTGCCCGGCGTGCACTTCGACGCGATCGTCAGCGGTGACGTCGTGACGAACGGGAAGCCGCATCCGGAGCCCTATCTCACGGCCGCCGCGATGCTCGGCGTCGATCCTCGATCGTGCGTCGCTGTCGAGGACTCGGTGCCCGGGGCCACAGCCGCTCAGTCCGCGGGCTGTTACGTCCTCGCCATCCCGCACGTCGTCTCGCCGCCGCCAGGCGCCTCGCCGGACGGTGCTCCACAGCCTCGCGGCCGTCCAGGTGGAGGACTTGCGACGGCTGCTGCGCGGCGACGGGCGGGCCGAATCAGCTGAGGGACGAGCCGTCGGAGATCTCGAGGAGGCGACCGGACGGGAGAGCGCATGAGCACCGGCCGCCGTGGCCTGCGACGAACTCCCGGGCTCGGCGTGGCGACGCTCCTGCTGGTGCTGCTCCAGTTGCTGTTGGTCGGGTGTACCCATTCGACGCCACCGGTCCCGAGCGCGACCGGCACGATCGATGCCGACCACGTCGTGACGGCCGCTGTGGCGGGAAACTTCGGCACCCTCGACCCGGCCCGGGCGAGGACCCCGGCGATGCGACGCTCGTCGCCAACGTCTATCAGACGCTGCTGGCTATCTTTCCTGGCCGCAACCAGCCGGAGCCGGACCTGGCGGAGGCGTGCAAGTTCAGCCTTCCCACGGTCTACACCTGCCGGATCCGGGACAAGTCGATCTGGTCGGACGGGACGCCGGTGACACCGGTCCAGGTCAAGGCGTCGTTCGACCGGTTGCTGCACGGACCGACCGAGGACGCGGCGTTGGCCGCACGCGTCGACGCCGTGACCGCGGTCGACGAGCACTCGGTCGACTTCGAGCTGCCGCGCTACGACGCGATCCTCCCGTACCTGCTGGCCACTCCGAGGACCGCGGTGTCCAGGCGCGGCACCGGCGCCGCGACCGAGCCAGCTGGATATCTGGGATCCGGTCCGTATCGTGTGACGAGCTTCGCCCCGGCCTCGCGGATCGTGTTCGCGGCGAACGACGGTTACGCGGGCCGCAACAAGCTCGCCAACGACGGCGTCGTGCTCACGGTCGATCGCGCCGGCTCCCAGCCGGTACGCGCGGTCGTCGCTGGTTCGGTCGAGTTGGCGTTCGGTGATCTCGCTCCCGATGCCGTCGACGCCCTCGCGCACCCCTCCGGCCGGTCGGGCGACGACGCGCCGGTCGTGACGATCACCCCGAGTCCGGCGATGCGGGTCCTGACAGTGGCGGCCGACATCACCGACGATCCGTCGGCCGTACAGCAGGCGATGTCGTTCGTCATCGACCGCAGCTCCGTGGCCCGAGCGGTGACAACCTCGACCGGCCAACCGCAGACCTCGGTGGTCCCGGCCGGGCTACCGGCACACGTCGACGCGTTCGACGAGCGGTACGGAACGACTCCCGACATCGCCCGGGCCGCAGCCGCGCTGCAGGCGGCCGGCATCCGGACTCCCGTCCCGATGCGGTTGGCCTGCGCGACCGGAGACACCGACTGCTCGACGATCCTGCGCGAGGTCGCCCGGGAGCTGACCGCGAGCAAGCTGTTCACCGCGACCGTCCGGACCGCCGGCGCGGCCGAGATCCGGAGCGACCGACGAGCGGGACGCGTCGACGGGCTGGTGGCGGCGGATCGTCCCGGCCTATCCGGACGCCGACGCCTACCTCGGACCGGTCTACGAAGACGTCCAGGCCGACGCGCTGGCCCGATCCCGCCGCGCCGCCGTTCCGGCCACCCGCACGGCGCTCGTCGAGGACATCCAACGCTCCGGCGCGTCCGGCGGTCCCGCAGTCCCGCTCGTGCAGGAGCGGTCGACAGTCGTCGCGGCAGCCGGTGTCACCGGTGTGACCACCACGTTCGACCCTGCCGGCGTCATGCGGTTCTGGACGATCCGCCCGCCCGGCTGAGTCGGCCCGCGCTAGCCGGGTGTGCCGACCAGATGGCATGCGACCTGCGTCCGGCCGTCGGCCGAGTGGCTGGGCAGGATCGGCACCTCCCGGTCGGTGCACCACGACCGGCGCTCGTCCCCGGCGGGCAGCGAGGCCCGCAGCGGGCACCGGGGATGGAAGCGGCAGCCGCCCGGGATGGCGGTGGGGTCGGGTGGCTCACCGCCCAGCAGGGGTACCTTCGACTCGGCGGCGCGATGGCGGTCGGGAAGTACCGCGATCAGGGCTTTCGTGTACGGGTGCTGCGGATTCCGCAGGACCTCGTCGACGGTGCCGGTCTCGACGATGCGGCCGAGGTACATCACGGCGACGCGATCGGCGATGTTCCACGCGAGCCCGAGGTCGTGGCTCACCACCAACGCCGAGAGTCCGAGATCGTCGCGCAACGCGAGCAGCAGCTTGAGGATCTCGCCGCGGACCGACGCGTCGAGCGAGGCCACCGGCTCGTCGGCGACGAGCACCGACGGGTCGAGTGCGAGCGCGCCCGCGATCACCACCCGTTGCTGTTGACCGCCGGAGAGCTCGTGCGGGTAGCGCGCGAAGAACTGTTCGGGCGGTCGTAGTCCGGCCCGCGCCAGGGCGCTGGCCACCCGCTCGTTCAGCCCGTCCCGGAGCCCGTGCAGACGCGGGCCTTCGGCCACGGCGTCGTACACGTTCTGCCGGGGGTTGAGCGCCGCGCCCGGATCCTGCAGGACGAGCTGCGTGTGCCGTCGGTAACGCTTGAGCGCACCGGATCGGTAGACGAGCTGCTCGCCGCGGTATCTGACGTCCCCGGCGGTGGGCCGCACCAGCCCCACGAGCGCCCGTCCGAGTGTGCTCTTGCCGCAACCCGACTCGCCGACGAGCGCGACGATCTCACCGGCGCCGATCGTCAGGTTCACCCCGTCGACGGCCCGGGCGGGCGCCCGGCCCCGAGCGGCCGGATAGGTGACCGACAGGTTGCGCACCTCGAGGGCCGGCGCCTCGGAGGGGGCAGGTCGAGCGTCGGGAAGCGCCATCAGGCCGCGCCGGCGTCGAGCCGGATCAGGCCGGCCTGCTCGTCCGCGGACAGTACGTGCACGCACGCGGCGAACCGGTCTGTGCCCGCGGACCACAGCTCCGGGTCCACGACGCTGCACAGGTCGATCGCCGCGGGGCACCGCGGGCGGAAGGGGCAGCCCGAGGCGAGTGCGGACGGGTCGGGCGGGTCGCCCGGGAGCCCGCCGGGCCGGTAGCGGGAGTGCGGGTCGCCGATCACCGGGAAAGCGCCCGAGAGCGCCCTGGTGTAGGGGTGGGCGGCGGTGTCCATCACCGGCTCCGACGGCCCGATCTCGACGATCCGACCGGCGTACATGACCGCCAGCCGATCACAGGTCTCGGCCAGCACGGACAGGTCGTGGCTGATCATGATCATGCCGATGTCGGCTTCCCGGACGAGCTCGGTGAGGAGGTCGAGCACCTGGGCCTGCACGATCACATCGAGCGCGGTCGTCGGTTCGTCGGCGATCACCAGCTGGGGACGGCAGGCCAGCGCCATGGCGATCATCACCCGCTGTCGCTGCCCACCGGAGAGCTCGTGCGGGTACGCCGACTGGCGATTCGACGGCACGCCGACATCGTCGAGGAGCTGGGCGGCCCGCTTGCGAGCGGCCGACAGTCCGACCTTCTCGTGCAACAGGATCGGTTCGCGGATCTGCTCGCCGATGGTGCGCACCGGGTTGAGCGCGCTCATCGCGCCCTGGAACACGATCGACGCCTGCCCCCAGCGCACGGCTCGCAACTTGCCCCAGCCCGCCTCCAGCAGGTTCTCGCCGCGGAACACGACCTCGCCGCCGACGTCGGTGCCCTCGGGCAGAAGCCGCAAGCAGGCTCAGCGCCAGGCTCGACTTGCCCGAGCCCGACTCGCCCGCCACGCCCAGCGTCTGACCGGCGTCGAGCCGGAGGTCGACGCCCCGCACGGCGGGCACTGCGACCCCGCCGCTGTGGTAGGTCACGGACAGGTCCCGTACCTCGAGCATGGTCATCGGTTCAGCAATCTGGGGTTGAGGATCTGCTCGACGGCTCGTCCGACGAGAGTGAAGCCGAGGACGACCACCAGGATCGCGATCCCGGGCGGCAACAGGTACCACCACGCTCCGCGACTGACCGCGCCCTGGCCGAACGCCTGGTTCAGCATGGAACCCCAGGAGACGTCCGTGGGATCGCCCAGACCGAGGAACGTCAGCGTCGTCTCGGCCAGGATCGCGCCGGCGACGGTCAGCGTGCTCGAGACGAGGATCAGCGGCGCCACGTTCGGCAGCACATGCCGGACCATCACCGCCTGGTTGCCGGCTCCGAGCACCCGCGCCCGCTCGACGAACGGTCTGGCCTCCACGGCCAGCGTCTGCGCACGCACGAGCCTCGCCGTGCCGGTCCATGACGTGACGGCGATCGCGATGGTGATCGACAGTGGACCCTGCCCGATGACCGCCGCCAGGGAGATCGCCAGCGGCAGGCCGGGAAGGGCGATGAACCAGTCGGTGATCGTGCATGAGTCCGCGGCCGAGCCAGCCCTCGAAGTGACCGGCGATCAGACCGATCGCCGCCCCGAGCACCATCGTCAGCACGGTGGCCATGATGCCGATCGCGAGGGACGCGCGGGCGCCCCAGATCACGAGCAGGAGCACGGATCGGCCGGCCCAGTCGGTGCCGAGCGGGTATCCAGTGGTCGGCGGGGACAGGAGCGGGCCCGTCGACCCGCGTGACGTCGAGCTGGTCGGGCCCGATGAACGTGGGTGCCAGAACGGCGACGCCGAGGAACAGGATCAGCACGATCAGGCCCGCGATGCCGGTCGGGCTGTGGCGGTAGGCGCGCAGGAACCGCCGTAGGGCCTGGGTCCTCGGCGGGCTGGTGCCCACGGACGCGGGCGACGCGGGCTGGGCTGTCGCGGTCACTGTGCTGTCACCTTCACTGCGCGCACGCACGCCGCGGGTCGAGGAAGCGGTAGAGCAGGTCGGCGAGGACGTTCATCACGATGACCGAGGCGCTGAAGAAGATGAACGTGCCTTCGAGCAGCGGGAGGTCGGGGATCTTGAGTGCCTGGTAGGTCAGGTATCCGAGCCCCGGCCAGGAGTAGACGGTCTCGACGGTGATCGCTCCGCCGATGACGCCGCCGAGCTGCAGGAAGATCACGGTCACCGACGGGCAGCAGCGCGTTCGGGACGGCGTGCTTGCGTCGGACGTCGTCGTCGCGGAGCCCCTTGGCGCGTGCCGTGAGCAGGTACGGACTCCCGAGCTCGTCGATGATCGAGGACCGCATGATCGTCACGTACTGGGCGAAGACGACGAGAACGAGCGTCGTGCACGGCAGCACGAGGTGCCACGCGACGTCGAGAGCGGTACCGATCGGCCCGCCGTCATAGCCCGGAGTGGACATGCCGCCTGCGGGGAAGCCGCCCGGGATCGGTCCGACACCCACGGTGAAGACCACGAGGATGATGAGCCCGAGCCAGAAGGTCGGCACCGACCAGAGGGTGAGTGAGGTGCCGGAGGCGATCCGGTCGAAGAAGCTGCCGTGCCGCCACCCGCTGCGGATCCCGAGCCACAGGCCGAGCACCACCGAGATGATCGTCGACGTCCCCATCAACAGGAGCGTCGGCCAGATCCGGCTCGCCATCAGCGACGATCACCGACTGGCTGAACTCCCACGAGTAGCCGAGATCGCCGTGCAGCACGCTCCCAGACGAACTGCAGAAAGCGCTGCCAGGCCGGGTCGTCGACGCCGCAGTGACTCGCGCAGGGCCGCCATCTGCTCCGGGCTGGTCGGGCGGCCACGGGTCAGCGATGCCACCGGATCCGCCGGCATGATGCTGAAGAGGATGAACCCGATGATCAGCGTGACGAGGAAGCTGACGAGCGCGGCGAGCAGCTTGCCGCCGAGGTAGCGCGCGAACCCGGTCGACTGGTGGTCCGCGCGGCCGACGCCGCCGATCGACGCGACGTCGGCCTCGAGTTCGGCCGGCGAGGGTGGTGGCAGCGTGGTCACGCGGCCACCACCCGTCGGCCCGTCGGGTGAGCCAGCGTCACTCGCGCTCGCCTGCGGTGCTCCGGCGTCGGATCAGCAGGAACACACCACCCGCGATGAGCAGCACGACCACGCACGACGATGCCGATGTAGAGGCCGGTGTGCGGAGCTCCCGGCCTCGTCCGCGCGTGACCGGGGTGGCATTCAGGAAGCTGGAGAAGCCGTTCTGCAAGGGGTAGAAGCCCTTGTCGTCGGCGCTGCCGCTCACGTAGTTGGTCGTCTTGTCGGTGCGCATCGCCGAGAGGCCGTTCTTGTAGTACAGGATCATGTCGGCGTTGGCCGGGTAGAGGATCTCCTGCATCTGCTCGATCGATGTCGGCCCGGGCGGCGGGGTCGAACGTGGTCACCTGCTCGTCGAAGAGCTTGTCGTAGGCCGGGTTGCAGTAGAACGCGTCGGTGTTGCCGCCGGTGCCGTCGTCCGAGTGGCAGCGTGCCGCAGGTCTGGATCCCCAGCAGGTAGGTCGGGTCGGGCCCGGTGCCCCAGCCGTCCATCAGCATGTCCCAGTCACCCTTGGCCAGGTTGTCGTTGAGCTTGGTCATGCTCATCGCCGGCGATCGTGAGCGAGATGCCGATGTCGTTCAGCCAGCCCTTGCAGGTACCGCGCGATCTGCGCGTCCTGGGTGTCGTCGGAGTGGATGCCGAGCCGGAAGTCGAGCGGCTTCTTCGTCTTCGGGTCGACGCGGACGCCGTCGCGGCCCTTCGTGTAGCCGGCCTCGTCGAGGATCTGATTGGCCTTGGCGGCGTCGTAGCCGATCTGCTGATCCGCCGGCGGCGTCCAGAAGAACTGCGGGTAGGCCGGCGGAAGGTAGCCGGCGCCCGACGACGCCGAGGCCGTCGAGCACCGTCTTGACGAGCAGCGTCGCGGTCGATGCGCGTACGCGATCGCCAACCGGACCTTCGGATCGGCCAGGATCGGGTTGCCGGTGCCGATCGGCTTGCCCGATCGTGTCTTGGCCCCGGAGTTGATCTCGATGGCCGTCCAACTGCTGCCGACCGTCTGGTAGGTCATGATGTTCGCGTCGTTCTTGAGAGCCTGCGAACTGGGTCGAGGTGACCCCGCCGACCTGGTTCGACCTGGCCGGCTCGACAGGGCCGCCACCGCGGCGTCGGAGTTCTTGAAGTACTGCAGGATCAACTGTGTCGTACTTCGGCGCGCCGAGGAAGAAGTCCTTGTTGGCCGTGCAGGGTCGCGTACTGGTCGGTCTGGTAGCCGGTGAGCATCCACGGGCCGTAGCCGACGACCGGGAAGTCAGTGTTCTTGTAGGTCGTTGAGGCGAGCTCACCTTCGACTCCCAGATGTGCTGCGGCACGATCGGGATCCCGGTGAACGGGACGCTCACGTAGAGCATGTTCGCCTGCGGCTTCTTCGTCGTGATCACCAGCGTGGTGTCGTTCGGTCGCCGTCACCGACTTGAAGTTCGAGACGAGCGAGCCGTTCGCGGTGGCCGCCGTCGAGTTCGTCATGATCAGGTTGAACGTCCAGGCGGCGTCCTTGGCGGTGAGCGGCTGGCCGTCGCTCCACTTCAGCCCGCCCTTCAGATCTTGAACGTCCACGTCAGCTTGTCGTCCGACGTCGTCCACGATTCGGCCAGGTAGGGCTCCGGGGCCAGCTTGTCGTCGAGGCGGGTCAGCGTCGGATAGATGTTGCCGAGCGCGGTCAGCTCGCCGTCGAAGTACGCGATGAACGGGTTGAAGGTGGAGACCTGCGTGTCGAGGGCCGTCGTGAACGTGGTCTCTCCCTCGGCCGTGGCACGAGGGGCGAGCGCGAGGAGCCCGGCCCCGAGGATCAACGCGGCGCTGATCAGGAGCGCGAGTTGGCGGCGCAGCGGCGACGTGCGCGGCCGGGTGCCTCCCGTGAGGGCGCTGGCTGGTGGCGGGGAGAGGCTCATGTCGTGCTCCTTCAGGCGACGTCGGCGTGCGACGACGGTGGGTCTCATCGCCGTCTGCACTGACGGCCGCGGGACGGTCGGAAAGATCCTTGCTGAGTCGTACTCGTGCGGGGGAGCCAGGTCAAGGATCGCGCGACGGTGTCGTCGGTCTGCGACACGATCGTTAGGCGTCCGTGGCCGGGCGCGGGCTGACCGTGCCGTAAGAAGATTTCGGTGTCGTTTCGTCGTGGCAACACGGCATCCGACGACGCGGTCAGCTCCGCGTGATCGGTACCCGGAGGAACCGTTCGGCGTACCGGCAGCCGATGCGTTCGCCGGCCCGGACCAGCGGGGGCGCCACCCGGTGGTCGCGCATCCAATCGATGTCGCCGGCGACCGCGTGGTTCTGGCTGGCGTGGCACCAGATCGCCGCGGTCTTGCGATCGATGAACTCGCTGACGTCCACGTAGAGGTCCGCGTCGTCGAACGCCGTCATCCAGATCTCGCTCACGCGGAAGGGTTCGAGCCCCTCCTCGAGGAGCTCGGGAAAGATCCGGGCCTTGTAGCTCTGCGGATAGGCGGCCACGAAGGTGGCCTCGGACGCCGCGAGGTGGTCGGCGTGCTGGAAGTCCAGGCCGGCACCGGGCAGCCGCTGCGGCACCATCGTGAGGAGCACCTCCGGCCGGAAACGACGGATCTGCCGGACGATGTCACGCACGAGGTCGTCGTCGACCCTGAGCCGGTCGTTGCCGTACCCGAGGGCAGCGATCTCGCGGACGCCGAGGACGTCGGCTGCAGCCCTGAGCTCGGCCGTACGGGTGGCCACGAGGTCGTCGCCGGTGCTGGCCAGGTCGACGCCGCCGTTCGCGCCATCGGTGCAGACGACGTAGTTCACCTCCGCGCCCTGGGTGGTGAGCCGCGCGATGGTGCCGCCGAACATCCACTCGGCATCGTCGGGATGGGCGAACACGGCCAGCGCGCTCGTGACGTCGCGGATGTACACGTCGACCGCCGTCAGCCGGCGTTGCCTGAAGCGGTGGACGGCGCCGTGGTCGGTGAATCGAGACCGCTGACCACGTGCGCATCCGGCAGCGGTGGCGGCGTGCCGCCGAAAGCGGGGCAGATCGCCTGGTGGTCGCACCAGGCACAGAGCCGGCTCGGGCTCGGCCGCCAGTCACCGCTCGTGTACGCACGCTCGATCGCCGACCAGAGCGCGACGAGCTTGCGTTCGGTGGCCAGCAGATCGCGTTCCTCGGGGGCGTACCGGATGAGCTCGCCGCCGCCACCGAGGTAGATGAGCTGGAGCATGGTGGGGATCACGCCGCGGACCCGCCAGAGCATGAGCGCGTAGAACTTCATCTGGAACAGGGCCTTCGCCTCGAACACCTCGCTGGGCGCACGACCGGTCTTGTAGTCGACCACCCGGATCTCGCCGGTCGGTGCGATGTCCAGCCGGTCGATGATGCCGCGCAACTGCAGCCCCGTCGCGAGGGTGGTCTCCACGCGGATCTCCCGCTCGGCGGGCTCGAGCCGGCTCGGGTCCTCCAGCGTGAAGTAGCGACCGAGAAGGTCCTCGGCCTCGACCAGGAAGCTCTCCATGTCGCCGCCCTCGGTCCCGGTCGGTGCATCGATCGGCGCTTGGTCCTCCGGCGCACCGTCGACCGGCCCACCGTCTACCGTGACCGCGAACAGCCCCTCGAGGTCGGGCGATTCCTCGAGCAGCCGCGACCACGTCGGCGCGAGCTTGCCGCTGGCCTGCGCGTGGGTGCGGTCGGCGGCGGGGAGGTCGAAGAGTTGTTCGAGCACCGCGTGCACCAGCGTTCCCCGCGCGGCGGCCCGGCTCGGCTTCTGAGGCAGCCGGTCGAGCACGCGGAACCGGTACATCAGCGGGCAGGTCATGAAGTCCGACGCCCGTGAGGGCGACAGCGACGGAAGGACCTCTCGGGGGCCGGGATCCTCGGCCGCGTTCTCACCTGGCGCCTGGTCGTCGAGAGGGGTGGCGACCGGGGTGGTGCCGACCGGAGTGGTGGCCGGCGGTGCTGCGGGAATGCTCATGCAACGCACCGTAGGCCAGTCCACGGACAGCTCATCGGGCCTGTGCACCGGCCGCCACCCGATACGGTCGGTCCGTGCAGAGGAGATCACCATGACCGCGACGCCGCCGGTGCCGCCGACACCTGCTGAGCGGACCCGCCCGGGTTCGTTCAAGGTGGGCCGCCTCGCGGGTGTCCCCGTGTACATCAGCTACAGCTGGATCATCGTCGCCGTCGTCATCGTCTTCTTCTTCCAGGCGACCATCAACCAGGTCATGCCCGGCCTGGGGAACTCGCGCTGGATCGGCGCGGCCACCTTCGTGCTCCTCTTCTACCTCTCGGTGTTCCTGCACGAGGCCGCCCACACGCTCGTGGCGATGCAGTTCGGGATGTCGGTCACGAGCATCGTGCTCCACTTCTTCGGCGGGTTCTCCGAGATCGACGGGGAGTCGACCTCACCCTGGCGGTCGTTCGGCGTCGCGTTCGCGGGTCCGGTCGTGTCGCTCGCCCTCGGCACCGTCTTCTTCGCAGCCGAGCCGCTGCGCGACTCGCACCCGCTGATCTCACTCGTGCTCTGGCAGCTCGGCGTCAGCAACCTGTTCGTCGGGCTCTTCAACCTGCTGCCGGGGCTCCCGCTCGACGGCGGTCACATCCTCGAGTCTTTCGTCTGGGGCGTGACCGGACGCCGGCACCTCGGCATGGCGGTCGCCGGATGGTGCGGACGTGCCGTCGCGCTGCTCGTCGTCGCCGTCCCGCTGTTCGCTGTCGTGCTCGGGTACGGCGGCACGAACTCGCTGATCTACCTGGTCTGGGGGTTCATCCTCGCCAGCACCCTCTGGGTCGGGGCGACCGCCGGACTGCGGGCGGCCAAGGTGCGCAAGGTGCTCCCGTCGCTCACCGCGCGGACGATGGCCCGCCCGGCGATCGGCGTGCCGGTCGACCTGCCGGTCTCGGAGGTCGTGCAGCGTGCCACCGCGGCCAACGTCCGTGCCGTGGTCGTGCTCGATCACGCCGGTGCACCGACCGGGCTGGTCAGCGAGGCCGCGCTCGAGGCGGTCCCGGAGGACCGCCGGCCCTGGGTGCAGGCCTCGTCCGTCATGCGCCAACTGGAGGACGGCCTGCTGCTGAAGGGCGATCTCGAGGGTGAGACGCTGCTCAACCGCCTCTCCGCGCTTCCGGCGGGGGAGTACCTCGTCGTCGACGACGGGAACGTCGTGCTCGGCGTGCTGTCCGCGCGCGACGTGAACGCGGCACTCGGATGAGCCGTTGAACGCCGACGCCACGCGCGCGCTCCGGCCCGGCGAGATGGTGCAGCTCTCGGACGCGAAGGGACGCAAGCACACCGTCCGGCTGGAGCCCGGCAAGCTCTTCTTCACCCACAAGGGTGCGATCGCCCACGACGACCTCATCGGCCGTTCCGAGGGCATCGTCGTCACCACCGACAAGAACATCCCGTACCTCGCACTGCGGCCGCTGCTCTCGGACTTCGTGCTGTCGATGCCGCGTGGAGCGACGGTCGTGTACCCGAAGGACGCCGCCGCGATCGTGGGCCTGGCCGACGTCTTCCCGGGCGCGCGGGTGCTCGAGGCGGGCGCGGGTTCGGGGGCGCTGTCGTGCTCGCTGCTGCGCGCCATCGGACCCATCGGGCGGCTGTACTCGTTCGAACGCCGAGCCGACTTCGCCGACGTCGCGCTCGGCAACGCGCGGACGTTCTTCGGCGACGACACGCTGGGCGAACCCGGCTCGGCCTGGTCGCTGACCGTCGGCGACCTGTCGGATCCGGTGGCGGTCGGCGAGGTGTTGGGCGCCGGCGGTCCGGACGTTGCAGGCGGTCCGGATGCGCCGGTGGTCGATCGGATGATCCTGGACATGCTCGCGCCGTGGGAGTGCCTCGACACCGCGACACGCTTCCTGGTCCCCGGCGGGATCATCTGCGCGTACGTGGCGACGACGACGCAGCTCTCCCGGATCACCGAGACGCTGCGGGCCGACGGGGGATTCACCGAGCCCGTCGCGAGCGAACTCCTCATCCGCACCTGGCACGTCGAAGGGCTCGCCGTCCGGCCGGATCACCGGATGATCGGCCACACCGGCTTCCTGCTGGTCAGCCGGAAGCTGGCGCCCGGCGTGGCGGTCCCGCGTCGGCAGCGGCGCCCGGCGCCCGGTGCCTACGGGAGCGACTACACCGGCCCGCGACCGGCCGACGCGCCCGCTCCCGAGGTGTGACGCGCACGTGCCGCCCGCGTCCTCCACGCCGTCTCGTCATCGGATCGTTCCAGGGACGTGACCTGCCGGTCATCGTTTCTGGCCCGATTTGTCGGCGTCGCTGGCTATCGTCGGGAACGGACACACCAAGGGCGTCGTCCGGGTCGCGATGCTGCGGCCGGTTCGGCACCCATGGCTCTGCCTGACACGGAGGTGCCCCGATGACCGAGAGCGCACGCCCAGCCGAGAGCAGCAGCACGCCCGAGAACACGCCGGCAGCCGGCCCGGCCCGCGAGTCCCAGCACGACGTGCCGACCTACGACGTCGGTCTCGTCGACGAACTCCGCGACGAGGTCGACCGGCTCCGCCGCCGCCTGGACGACCTGCCCCGGCGCGTCACGCAGATGCAGCACGACCTCGCCGACGAGCGCCGGGTGGCGGCCAACCTCACCGCGCAGAACGAGCGCCTCGCCGCGACCTTGCGCGAGGCCCGCGACCAGCTGATCGGCCTGAAGGACGAACTCGATCGGCTGGCCACACCGCCGAACACCTACGCCACCTTCATGGAGCGCGCGGACGACGACCTCGTCGACGTGATCGTGGCCGGGCGGAAGATGCGCGTCGCCGTGAGCCCGCAGGTGTCGGCGGGGGAGCTCCTGCACGGCCAGCAGGTCCTGTTGAGCGAGTCGATGGTGCTGATCGGCGTGACCGCCTTCGAGAGCGTGGGGGAGATCGTCAGTCTCACCGAGGTACTGCCCGACGGCGACCGCGTGCTCGTGCTCGGCCAGTCCGACGCCGAGCAGGTGGCGTGGATCGCGGAGCCGCTGCGCGACGTGGCCCTGCGCCCCGGCGACTCGCTGCTGCTGGAGAGCAAGTCCGGCTACGTGCTCGAGCGCATCCCGAAGTCCGAGGTCGAGTCGCTGGTCCTCGAAGAGGTGCCCGACATGGACTACACCCGCATCGGTGGGCTCGGCGCTCAGATCGAGGCCATCCGCGACGCGGTCGAGTTGCCGTTCACCCACGCGGAGGCGTTCGCCGAGCACCAGCTCACCCCGCCCAAGGGCATCCTGCTGTACGGCCCGCCCGGTTGCGGCAAGACGCTGATCGCCAAGGCGGTCGCGCACTCGCTGGCCGTGAAGGTGGGGGAGGCGACCGGGCGGGAGGCCAGGAGCTTCTTCCTGAACATCAAGGGCCCCGAGCTGTTGAACAAGTACGTCGGTGAAACCGAGCGGCACCTGCGGCTGATCTTCCAGCGGGCCCGCGAGAAGGCCAGCGACGGCATGCCGGTGATCGTGTTCTTCGACGAGATGGACTCGCTGTTCCGCACGCGCGGTTCGGGCGTGAGCTCCGACGTCGAGACCACCATCGTCCCGCAGTTGCTGTCCGAGATCGACGGCGTCGAGCGCCTCGACAACGTGCTCGTCATCGGGGCATCGAACCGCGAGGACATGATCGACCCCGCGATCCTGCGTCCCGGGCGGCTCGACGTGAAGATCAAGATCGAGCGGCCGGACGCGGAGGCGGCTCGAGAGGTGTTCGCGATCTATCTCTCACCGGACCTTCCCCTGCACCCGGACGACCTGGCCCTCTACGGCCACAACCGGCGGGCCTGCACCGACGCCATGATCCAGCGGACCGTCGAGCACATGTACGCGGAGTCGGCGGAGAACGAGTTCCTGGAGGTCACCTACGCCGGGGGCGACAAGGAGACGCTGTACTTCAAGGACTTCAACTCCGGCGCGATGATCGGCAACATCGTGTCCCGGGCCAAGAAGATGGCGATCAAGGACTGGATCCGCACCGGGGTCAAGGGCATCAGCATGACCCACATGCTGGCCGCGTGCGTCGATGAGTTCCACGAGAACGAGGACCTCCCCAACACCACCAACCCGGACGACTGGGCGCGGATCTCCGGCAAGAAGGGCGAGCGGATCGTCTTCATCCGCACGCTCACCGCCGGCAAGAAGGGCAACAGCCCGGGCCGCTCGATCGACACGGTCGCCAACACCGGGCAGTACCTGTGACGCCACACCGTCACGAGCCCGGGTCGCCAGCGATCCGGGCGAACTAGGCTCGCGGCATGACCGCGCGCCGGGTGATGGGGGTCGAGACCGAGTACGGCATCGTCGCCGGCGCGGACGCGGACCCGACGGTGCTCTCGGCTCAACTCGTCACGGCCTACGCGACCGCGATGCGTCAGGGCGGCGGCGGGTGGGACTACCTCGAGGAGTCCCCGCTGCGCGACGTTCGCGGCTTCGACCTCGCGCCCGCGGCCGCGCCGCCGAGCCTGCTGAGCGACGACGACCCGACGATGATCAACGCCGTCCTCACCAACGGGGCCAGGTTCTACGTCGACCACGCGCATCCCGAGTACAGCGCTCCGGAGACCGTCGGGCCGACCGCTGCGGTGATCTGGGACAAGGCCGGCGAGCTGGTCCTCGCGCGGGCGGCCGACCTGGTCGCGTCGAGTGCCATCAGCACCGGCGCCCGGATCGCGTGCTACAAGAACAACACCGACGGCAAGGGCGCGAGCTACGGCACCCACGAGAACTACCTGACCACCCGGGCCACCCCGTTCGGCAGCATCGTCGCCGGCCTCACGCCGTTCCTCGTCACCCGTCAGGTCTTCGCCGGCGCAGGCCGGGTGGGCATCGGTCAGGCCGGCCAGCACGCGGGCTTCCAGATCGCCTCGAGGTCGGACTTCATCGAGGCGGAGGTCGGGCTGGAGACGACCTCGAAGCGCCCGATCGTCAACACCCGCGACGAACCGCACGCCGATCCGGCCCGGCACCGACGGCTCCACATCATCCTGGGCGACGCGAACTGCGCCGAGCTGCCGACCTTCCTCAAGCTGGGCACCACGAGCCTCGTGCTGGCGATGATCGAGGCCGGTGTGCTCGACGTCGAGAACCTGCGGCTCGCCGACCCTCTGAAGGCGATCCGGGCGATCTCGCACGACCCGTCTCTCCGGGAGACGATCGAGACCGCGGACGGGCGCCGGCTGACCGCCGTCGAACTCCAGCTGGACTATCTCGATCTCGCCCGGAAGTTCCTCGACGACCGGTTCGGGGCCGACCTCGACGCCGAGACCCAGCGGGTGCTGCACGAGTGGGGCGAGGTGCTGGACGACCTCGCCGTCGATCCCATGCGATGCGCCGATCGCCTCGACTGGGTCGCCAAGCTGTCGTTGCTGGAGTCCTACCGGGAGCGCGACGGTCTCGACTGGACCCACGCGAAGCTGGCTCTCGTCGACCTGCAGTACTCCGACGTGCGCCCGGCTCGCGGCCTCTACCACCGGCTCGTGGGCCACGGCCGCATGCGCCGGCTGGTCGACGACACGGCGATCGCCGCCGCCGAACACACCCCGCCCGCGGACACGCGTGCATGGTTCCGCGGCGAGTGCGTCCGCCGGTACGGGCGGGCTGTCGCGGCTGCGTCCTGGGACTCGGTGGTGCTCGACAGCGGGCATGCGGGCAGTGCCCTCCAACGCGTGCCCACCCCGGATCCCGAGCGCGGGACGAAGGCGATGGTGTCGGAGTTGCTCGACCGCTGCCCGACCCCGGCACTCCTGCTCGATGAGCTGTCGCAGCGTCGCGACGGTTCGCACCATGCTGCCGGGTAGGGTCGAGTCCTAGCGAAAGGAAACGCTCGTGGCCACTGAATCAGCACGCCCAGTCCGGTCCAAGCAGCGTCGCGACTCCGACGCGGAGACCTCCACCGACGAGACCCGCACGGGCGACTCGGCTCACGCTGTCGACAAGGCCCACAAGGCCGAGATGGACGCCGAGCTCGACTCGGTCCTCGACGACATCGACGAGGTCCTGGAGGAGAACGCCGAGGAGTTCGTCCGGTCGTTCGTGCAGAAGGGTGGCCAGTGAGCGACGACGCCAACGGCGCCGCTCTCGACAAGGCCTTCCGAGCGGTGGGGGAGTCGTCCTTCGCGGCGTTCCTGGCGGCCTACGATCCGACCCTCCTTCCCGGGTCCCGCGCCGTCGGTAACGGAGTGTCGAGCAGCAGCGTGGATCTGTCCCGGGACGTGCCGCACGGCACGACGATCGTCGCGGCCACGTTCGCCGACGGTGTCGTCATGGCCGGCGACCGGCGCGCCACGATGGGCAACGTCATCGCCCAGCGCGACATCGAGAAGGTCTTCGCGGCCGACGAGTACTCCTGCGTCGGCATCGCGGGAGCGGCCGGGCTCGCGGTGGAGATGGTGAAGCTCTTCCAGGTCGAACTCGAACACTACGAGAAGATCGAGGGCACGCCGCTCTCGCTCGACGGCAAGGCCAACCGGCTGTCGGGCCTGATCCGCGGCAACCTGGCCATGGCCATGCAGGGACTTGCCGTGGTCCCACTCTTCGCCGGCTACGACCTCGCCGAGCGCATCGGCCGGATCTTCTCCTACGACGTCACCGGCGGTCGGTACGAAGAACATGCGTTCCACTCCGTCGGATCCGGCTCCGTCTTCGCCCGTGGCGCCCTGAAGAAGCTCTACTCGACCGGCATGACCCGCGACGAGACCGTGGCCGCGTGTGTCCAGTCGCTCTTCGACGCCGCCGACGACGACTCGGCCACCGGTGGGCCGGACGTGAACCGGCGGATCTTCCCGATGGTCGTCGTGGTCACCGACGGCGGGTTCCGCCGGCTCGCCGATGCCGACGTCGCCACGTTGACCGACCGGGTGCTGGCCGGACGCCGGATGCGGCCCGACGGCCCACTCGCGGGCCTGTTCACCGCGCCCGCCATCGAAGCGGCAGCCGGGGACGGTGACGCGCGATGAGCATGCCCTTCTACGTCTCGCCCGAGCAGCAGATGAAGGATCGGGCCGACTTCGCCCGCAAGGGCATCGCCCGCGGGCGCAACTCGCTCGTGCTGGCCTACGAAGGCGGGATCGCGTTCGTGGCCGAGAACATGTCCAGCGCTCTGCACAAGGTGAGCGAGATCTACGACCGCATCGCCTTCACCGCGGTCGGCCGCTACAACGAGTTCGAGAACCTGCGCATCGCCGGGGTCCGGATGGCGGATGTGCGCGGCTACTCCTACGCCCGGCTCGACGTCACCAGCCGCAACCTCGCGAACACCTATGCGCAGGTGCTGGGCACGATCTTCTCGAGCGTCGGGGAGAAGCCATACGAGGTCGAGATCATGGTGGCGGAGGTCGGCGACACCGCGGCCGACGACCAGATCTACCGGCTCACCTTCGACGGTTCCGTCGCCGACGAGCACGGCTTCGCCGCGATGGGCGGTTCGGCGGACGAGATCACGGCGTCCCTTCGCTCGACCTGGCAGCCCGGGCTCGATCTGGCGTCCGTCCTGAGGGTGGCGACGAACGCACTCGGCATCGCAGCCGGCCCGGAACGCCGGGAGGTCGACGGTGCCCGGCTCGAGGTCGCCGTCCTCGACCGCAGCCGCGTGCAGCAACGCAAGTTCAAGCGGATCGACGGTCCGGTGCTGGCGCGGCTGATCGAGTCCGGCGCCGCCGAGGTGGCTTCCGACCCCGATCCCGCGGTCGAGTCGGGGGCCGAGTCTGGCGATACCGCGCCGGGCCTGTCACCGGAGACGCCCGAATCCGGCGCGAGTTGAGGCGGGCGGGGACCCCATGCGTCGACGGATCGTAGGGCTCGAGACCGAGTACGGCGTCACCTGCTCGTTCGCAGGTCACCGGCGGCTCTCGCCCGACGAGGTCGCGCGCTACCTGTTCCGTCGCGTCGTGGCGTGGGGTCGCTCCAGCAACGTGTTCCTCCGCAACGGCGCACGGCTGTACCTCGACGTCGGCTCCCACCCCGAGTACGCCACCCCGGAGTGCGACGACCTGCGCGAGCTGGTGATCCACGACAAGGCCGGCGAGCGGATCCTCGAGGGGCTCGCCATCGATGCCGAGCACCGGCTGGCCGACGAGGGGATCCTCGCGAAGGTCTACCTGTTCAAGAACAACACCGACTCAGCGGGCAGCTCCTACGGCTGCCACGAGAACTACCTCCTGACCCGGCACTCCGACTTCGCCAAGGTCACCCAGGTGCTGCTTCCCTTCCTGGTCACGCGGCAGTTGCTCTGCGGGGCGGGCAAGGTGCTGAGCACGCCACGTGGGACCACGTTCATGCTCAGCCAGCGGGCCGAGCACATCTGGGACGGCGTGTCGTCGGCGACGACCCGATCACGCCCGATCATCAACACCCGCGACGAACCGCATGCCGACGCGGAGCGGTTCCGGCGACTGCACGTCATCGTCGGCGACTCCAACATGTCCCAGGCCACCACGCTGCTCAAGGTCGCGAGCACCGAGCTCGTCCTGCAGCTGGTCGAGGAGGGCGTGCCGATGCCCGACCTGACGCTCGACAACCCGATCCGGGCCATCCGGCTGATGTCGGGCGACCTCACCGGCAGCGCGAAGGTCACCCTCGCCGACGGCCGGACCGTCCAGGCGAAGGACATCTGCGAGGAGTACCTGACCGCTGTCACGGGCATGGTCGATCGCCTGGGCATGCACGACCCGACCACCGACTATGTGCTCGACCTCTGGGAGCGGGGGCTGCGGGCCGTCGACACCGGCGACCTCACGCTGGTCGACCGAGAGCTCGACTGGGTGATCAAGTACAAGCTGCTCGACCGGTACCGCGAGAAGCACGGGCTGCCGTGGAGTTCACCCCGACTCGCGCAGCTCGACCTCGCCTACCACGACATCCGTCGCGGCCGCGGCCTGTACGAGGCGATGGAGGCCAAGGGTCTCGTGCACACGATCGCGACGCAGCCGGAGATCTTCGAGGCGAAAGAACGGCCGCCGCAGACCACGCGCGCGCGGTTGCGTGGTGAGTTCGTGCGCCGGGCGCAGGAAGCCCATCGCGACTACACGGTCGACTGGGTGCACCTGAAGCTCAACGACCAGGCGCAGCGGACGGTGATGTGCAAGGACCCGTTCCGGGCCTACGACGAGCGCGTCGACCGGCTGCTCGAGAGTCTCTAGCTCCAGGACTTCCCTGCCTGAACAAATGCTGTGATGTTGCCGTCATCGCGCTGTGGATGTGCCCGGATGGTCGGTTTCGGGCAGGGATCGTAGGCATCCGCCCGTTAGGGTGACGAGTCGATCGGGCGATCTCGGCGTGTTTCCAGGCCGAGATGTCGCCTCCGGTCGTGTCCTGAACCTGCCGTCGATCCTGTGCGCCGCATTCGAGCGGTGCTGCTGAGGTGTTCTCCTTGCGTCGTTCCGTCCGTGTCGCTGCCGCCGGTCTCGCCGGCCTCCTCCTGCTCGGTACCGGCCTCGCCGCGTGCGCCGACGGCAAGAAGGACGGATCCGACGCGACCGCCTCGGCCAGCGCCAGTGCCACCGCGCCCGCCCCGACCGGCGGGACCGTGAAGGTCACCGGCAGCACGAAGGTGAAGCCGGTCGTGTCGATGCCGAAGCCCTTCGTGGTCGACAAGACGGTCGTGACCGTGATCGACAAGGGAACCGGGCCGACCGTCGCCGCCGGCTCGCTGGCCCGGGTCGACTACGTCGGGCTGAACGGCACCTCCGGCGAAGAGTTCGACTCGTCGTGGAAGCGCAACGAGACGGCAGGCTTCGCCCTGACCGAGGGCAGCGTGATCAACGGCTTCATCGACGGGATCGTCGGCCAGAAGGTCGGCAGCCGCGTCGAGGTCTCGATCGCACCCGCCGACGGCTACCCGCAGGGGAACAGCCAGATCGGCATCGCCGCGACCGACACGCTCGTCTTCGTCATCGACATCCGGGACACGGCGCCGTTGCTCGCCGAAGGCGTCCGGCAAGGCGGTCGCGCCCAAGAGCGGCTTCCCGGCCGTGACGGTGAAGGACGGGGTCCCGACGGCGATCGCGGCGGACAAGTCGCTCAACTCCCAGACGAAGACCACGAGTCAGGTGCTGGTGGAGGGCACGGGCCGCACGGTCGAGAAGGGCAAGTACCTCTCGTTCCAGTACATCGCGGCCACCGCGAAGGACGGGAAGATCTTCGACAACTCGTTCGCGTCGCAGCCGATCCCGGTTCCGAGCGTGACCGACGACCTCGGGATCCCGGGCCTCGCGCAGGCGCTGATCGGCAAGAAGGTCGGCAGCCGCGTCCAGGTCATCGCTCCGAAGGCGCTGTCGTCGACGACGGCGACACCTCCACCGGGCGTCGACAAGAACGACACGGTGGTGTTCGTGGTCGACGTCGTAGGCGTGGTCTAGCCCCAGCCGAAGAGCACGTCGAGTCTGACCAGCCGGGTGGGTCGTGGGCTGTCGGCGGATGGTGCGCCCGGACGCTCGTCGCGTCTGACAGGCGAACTGCCGGGGGTGGTCAGGCGCACGGTGCGCCCGGACGCACGTAGCGTCTGACAGTCGAGCGCGCCGGCCGGGCGGTCAGGCGCTCGGTGCGTCCTGGCGCACGTAACGTCTGACAGCCGAGCGCGCCGGCCGGACGGTCAGACGGAGTGTGCCGTCCGGGCTGCTGGCGTACCGCGGAGCGGGCAGAGTCCGTCCGGCAGCCGCGACCCACGCTCGGCCACCGGTCCGAACCGGCTTCTGCCCGGCTAGCGGTACGGCGTTCCCCCAGCCCGACGCGGTCAGGCGGATGGTGCGCCCGGACGCACGTCGCGTCTGACTAGGCCACGTGCATCGTGGGCTGTCAGGCGGATGGTGCGCGACGCTCGTAGCGTCTCAGGCGAACTCGTCGGCCGGGTTGTCAGGCGGATGGTGCGTCCTGGCGCACGTAGCGTCTGACAGCCGAGCTCGCCGGCCGGGTGGTCAGGCGGAGTGCGCCTCCGGGCTGCTGGCGTACCGCGGAGCGGGCAGAGGTCCCTCCGGCAGCCCGCGACCCACGCTCGGCCACCGGTCCCGAACCGACTTCTGCCCGGCCGGCGGTAGGGTGCCCGCCGCCTCAGCTCAACAGGCGGCCGGCGAACCGGCCGGCGACCGCGCACCCCAGGAAGTACGCCGGATCCTCGGCGATCCCTCGGCCCATCGACCTGGCCGTCACCGGCGCGGCTCCGATCGCCTCGGCCAGTCCCGCCACATCGACGAGGCTCACCCTGTGCAGCGCCCGCAGCGCGTCGGCGTCGGACTCGACCTCGGCCGCCAGGGCCGGATCGAGCGCTCGCAGGTCGGGCACCGGAACGTCGGCCGGCCGAAGGGCTACCCGCCCGTAGGCGGTCAGGCTGTGGTGCGACACCCCGCGGTGGCGTTCCCGCGGATCGGCCCCGGAGATCCGCAACACGGCCACCGGCCGGCCGCCGAGCACCGACACGGCGTTCACCGCGTCCCCGGCCGCCACCCCCGAGAACCCCCAGGGCGTGTCCGTACCGAGGTTGCCGGGTCCCTGCGTGACGACCGCGACGTCGGCGCCCTGCACGTGACGCGCGGTCAACAGGCCCGAGTGCAGCGACACCGCCTCCAGATCGCCGCCGAAGCTCTGACCGGTCGTGACCGTGGCGTGCAACCACCCCGCCTCGCGCAGGTCCGCCACCGTCGTGGAGAACACCATCGGGAGCGCGGCGCCGTCGGTCATCACATAGGAGACCTTCGCCATCGGAGCGGCGTCGTACAGCCCGGCGAGGATCGGCACCAGGGCCGAGTGCAGGTCGGCCACCAGCACGAGCATCCCGTCCAGCGAACGCGCCTCCGCCAGGGCGGCGTGGTGTGGCGACCCCTGCTCGTCCGCTCCGGCCACGGACGCCTGGAGCGGCGTGTAGCGCGCCTTGACCAGATGACCGGCCGGGCCCGCCCCGACCGGAGCCGAACCGTCGCCGGGGGCCACGACGAACGCCACGCCGCCGGTCCCGAGGTGCTGGTCGAGCGCCGTGGTGTTGAGGAGCAGCCGCTGACCGGGCTCCGGCCGGCCGGTGAGGTCCAGGTACGCCAGCGCCAGTACCGGAGCTCCGTCGTCGTCGACGGCGTCGACCATCGCCACCCCGGGCCGCGCATCGCGCACCGCCACCGCGGTCGCGGCCCGCCAGGTCACCAGCACGCGGCGAAGCGTAGCGGTCGAGACACCCCGGCCCGCTCCACGCGTGCGGTAGCGTCACGCCGTGGCCAGGCGGAAGACAGAGAGGTTGATGAACCTCACCATCGCCCTGCTGGTCGCCCGCCACTACGTGACCAAGTCCCGGCTGCGGCAGACCGTCGAGGAGTACCGCGAGAGCTCCGACGACGCCTTCGAGAAGATGTTCGAGCGCGACAAGGACGAGCTGCGCGAACTCGGGATCCCGATCGAGATCGGGTCGGTGGTCTCCGGCTTCGAGGACGAGGTGGGCTACCGGATCCGGCGCAGCGAGTTCGAGCTGCCCGAACTCGAGATCTCCGCGGCCGAGGCGTCGGTGCTCGGCCTGGCGGCGCGGGTCTGGGAGCACGCGCGGATGGCCGAAGCGACCACGCAGGCGATGCTCAAGCTGCGCGCCGGCGGTGTGGATGTCGACCCGCAGGCGCTCGAGGCGCTGACGCCACGACTCCCGGCCACCGAGGCCGCGTTCGAGCCGTTGATGAGCGCGGTGACCCGCCGACAGCCGGTGACCTTCCCGTACCGGCGCAGTCCGGGGGAGGACCCCATCGTCCGGCACGTGGAGCCGTGGGGCGTCGTATTCGCGAACAGCCGCTGGTACGTCGTCGGGCACGATCGCGACCGGGACGGGACGCGCGTGTTCCGGCTGTCCCGCATCGTCGGCAGCGTCGACCCGCTCGGCACGGCCGGCGCCTACGAGGTTCCCGACGTCGACGTGGCCGCCGAGGCCCGATCGCTCGTCCCCACGCCGCCGCGGGCGACCGCGGAGGTCCGCGTGCGTTCGGGTGCCGGGGTCGGGCTGCGCCGGCACGCCACCGCGGTGGGCGCGGTCGACGACCGCTGGGACGCCCTGACCATCCCGTTCAGCAGCTACTCGGCGATGACGGACGAGCTCCTCGGGTACGGGGCCGACGTCATCGTCGACGCGCCGGACGACCTGCGCACCGAGGTGGTCGCTCGGCTCCGTGCCGTGGCGGACGGCGACCCGGCCGAGGTCGCCTCGTGAGCCAGTCGACCACCAACCCGACCAGCGCCCGTGAGCAGGTCCGTCGCCTGCTCGCGCTGCTGCCGTACCTGCTCAAGCACCCCAACGCGCGCACCGCCGAGGTCGCGGGCATGTTCGGGGTCTCGGAACGCCAGCTCCGTGCGGACCTCGAGGTGCTCTGGTTCTGCGGACTGCCCGGCCTGATGCCCGGCGACCTGATCGAGGTCGACATGGAAGCCGTCGACGGCGAGGGCGTCATCCGGGTCGGTAACGCCGAATACCTGTCCCGGCCGCTCCGGCTCGGTGTCGAGGAGGCCGTGGCGTTGTTGATCGCCCTCCGAGCGCTCGCCGAGTCGGTCGACGGGGACGAGCGGGCCACGGTGACGCGACTCATCGCGCGGCTGGAGGAGGCCGCCGGTCAGGCCGGCGGCGTGGCCGGCAACGTGGCCCTGCAGCTGCCCGAACGCCACCTCGACCCCGCGATCTCGAGCGCCGTGCGGACGGCCCTGGCGGCTGGCCGGCGGCTGCACCTCACCTACTGGGTGCCGAGCCGCGACGAGACGACCGAACGCGACGTCGATCCGCTCCAGTGGGTCGAGGCGGATTCGGTCAGCTATCTCGAGGCGTGGTGCCGGTCCGCGGAGGACGTCAGGTTGTTCCGCCTCGACCGCATCGCGGCGGCGACCGTGCTGGACGTCGCGAGCTCACCGCCCGCGGACGTCGTGACCCGCGAAGGCGCCGGCGACATCCTCCGGCCGAACCCGACGGATCTGGTGGTGCGACTGGTCCTCGAAGCGCACGCTGCGTGGGTCGCCGAGTACTACCCGATGGAGTCCGTCACGGCGCTGGGCGGAGGTCGGGTCGAGGTCAGCATCCGGGTCAAGGAACGTCGATGGGTCGAGCGGCTGCTCATCCGGCTCGGTGGCGCTGCCACCGTGCTCGAGCCGGCCGACCTGATCGACGACGTGCGCCGGACTGCTCGCGACGCGCTCGCGAACTACTCGTGAGCCGACACCCGACGAGAGGACGGCGGATCCCGTGATCACGATCGAGGTACCCGACGAGGACCGGGCGGCGGGGCGGCTGTCCGGCGACGAGCTCGCAGTGGCGGTCGACGCCGTCGTCACGGACGGGTTCGTCGTGCTCGCCGACGTCGTGGATCCGGCCCACCTCGACGTGCTGCACGAACGCATGCTCGCCGACCTCGCGGGGCTGCAGGCGAGAACGGACGCGCCGTACAACTGGAACGTCGGCAACGTGCAGCAGGACCCGCCGCCGTTCCCGCCGTACCTGTTCGCCGATGTGCTGCTCAATCCCTTCGTCATCTCGGTCACCTCCGCTGTGCTCGGACCGCGGATCAAGAACGTGATGTACAGCGGCAACACCGCAGTGCCCGGGGACCAGCGGCAGCCCGTGCACGCCGACGTCGGGCACCTCTGGCCGCTCGGTGTCCTCGACGTCGCCCACCCCGCTGCCCAGCTGGTGGTGAACGTGCTGACCGTCGACGTCTCGCCCGAGAACGGCGCGACCGAACTCTGGCCGGGCAGCCATCGCGAACTCGGCGTCGGCGCGGGCGATGACATCAAGATCCCTGCCGATGCGCTCGCCGCACGCAGACTGACGCACCCGCCCATCCAGCCGACGTTCCGGCGGGGAGCGTGCTGATCCGCGACATCCGGCTCTGGCATGCCGGGATGCCGAATCACACGTCCGCACCACGCCCCATGATCGCGATGGTCCACACCAGCGACGTGGCTGCAGACCGGATCACCGCTGGTCTTCCCGACGGGTACGGAGTCGTTCTTCGACCATCCCGTCCTCACGACGGCCGCCCGGTTCACCGACCAGCCGATCGACCACATCGACGCCCCGCACAGCTACGAGTACGAGCCGGCCCACACCGCTCGCTGAGAGCTCACTCAGGCTGATTAGTGACCGGTCCGTTACCTCAATGGTGACCTGATCGCCGCTCGATCGACGGGCTCGGCCGCCCATCAGCCCATAGCCTGAATATGCGATCCGGTGGGTCGCCGCACGGTCCCGTCGGACCGATGGAACGAGAGGTTTCACCGTGGGAGACATCGGAGCGCCCGAGCTGCTCATCATCGGAGTCGTGATCGTGTTGTTGTTCGGCGCCACCAGGCTGCCGGCGACCGCGAAAGGGCTCGGACAGGCACTGAGACTGTTCAAGAAGGAGATCCGCGACGACGATCCGCCGTCGGCGCCCGCGCAGCCTGCTCCGGCAACGCTCGCGCTCGACGCCGTCCCGTCGGCCGTCGACACCGCGGTGATCCCGACCACGGGCGTCCCCACGGCTGGCGTCCCCACCCAGGCGGTGGCGACCCCGACCCACGCTGACGCGGCTGCCGAAGCGCCCACGTCGGCGGTCACCGCGGCTCGCTGACGATCCCGGAGGTCCAGGGCGGCTGGGAGCCGCCGAGTAAGTGACCTGATCGTGACCTGATCCGTGACCAGATAGTCACCGCGGTCGGCGGGAGTCGGTGCGGGGAGCGGGATAACATGCCTGTCAGGCCTGATCGAGCGCATCCGCGCTGGGCACATCTGGATCATTCGAACAAAGAAGGACGTCATGGGAAATCTGGGACCTACCGAGCTGATCATCATCGGCGTGATCATCGTGCTGCTGTTCGGCGCGAGCCGGCTTCCGGCGACCGCGAAGGGCCTCGGGCAGGCACTGCGGTTGTTCAAGAAGGAGATCAAGGACGAGGACACGGACGCGCCGCAGGTTCAGCAGGCGCCTGTCCAGCAGGTCCCCGTGCAGCAGCTCCCGGTTCAGCAGCAGGCGCCCGTCCAGCAGGTTCCCGTCCAGCAGCAGGCGCCCGTCCAGCAGGCGCCGGTGCAGCAGGCTCCGGTCGAGCAGCCGAAGAGCGCCGTCACCCCCGGCAACCAGGGCTGATCGTCATTCGATCGGCGGGTCTGCCTGAGCAGACCCGCCTTCGACGACGGTGCCGATCGTGGCGATGAAGATCCCGATCCCGTTCGCGAAGCGGGCAGAGCGTCCGCCGAAGTCCCCGGACGGGCAGATGACGCTCTTCGAGCACCTCGCCGAGCTCCGCTGGCGACTGCTGAAGGCGATGGGCTGGATCCTCGCCGCGATGATCGCGCTGTGGTTCGTCTACGACCCGCTGTTCCACCTGTTCTCCGACCCGTTCTACAACGCCGTCGGGACGCTCAAGAACAACCGGGAGATCGTCGCCTCCCTGAACTTCGGCGACATCGGCTCGCCGCTGATGTTGAAGCTCAAGATCGTTGCCGCGGCTTCCCTCGTTCTCACCGCGCCGTTCTGGCTGTGGCAGCTGTGGGCCTTCGTGCTGCCCGGGCTCCACCGCAAGGAACGGAAGTGGAGCTACATCTTCGTCGGCTCGGCTGCGCCGTTGTTCATCGGCGGCGTGCTGATCGGCTACTACGCGCTCCCCAAGGGCCTTGCGGTGCTCGTGAACTTCACTCCCGCGGGCAGTTCCAACTTCGTCAACGTGGCCGGCTACCTGTCGTTCATGATCCGGCTGCTGCTGGTGTTCGGCGTCGCGTTCGAGATCCCGATCATCGTCATCATCCTGAACATGGTCGGGGTGCTGTCGTCGAAGACCCTGACGAAGGCCCGACCGGCGATCATCTTCGGGATCTTCGTCTTCGCGGCGATCGCCACCCCGTCGACCGATCCGTTCACGATGCTGCTGCTCGCGGTCCCGATGACGATCCTCTACGCAATCAGCGAGGTCATCGCGCGCATCTTCGAGAAGCGACGCAAGTCCAGGCTCGCCGACATGGGCATCGACATGTCGATCGACCCCGACGACTGACGACACGGCAGCGCGTGACGAACCCGACGGCGAGTACACCTCGCCGGGTAGCCCTGTTGATCAACCCGACCGCCGGCAACGGTGACGGCGAGACCGTCGGCCACGCCGTCGCCGGTCGTCTCCGCGCGGCCGGGCTGGTGGTGACCAGCCGCCGCGGCACCGACATCGACCACGCCGCGCAGGTCGCGGCGGAGCAGGTCGCGACCGGCGTCGACCACCTCGTCGTCCTCGGCGGCGACGGCATGACCCACATCGGTCTCAACGCCACCGCCGGCACCGGCACGTCGCTCGGCCTGATCCCGCGGGGAACCGGGAACGATTTCGCCCGCGCGCTCGGCCTGCCACTGCACGACCCGCTGGCCGCGACCGACGTCGTCATCGCGGGGAACGTGAGCGCGCTCGATGCCGGCCGGGTGTGCGGCGACGGCCCGGACGCCACGCCGATCTGGTTCGCGACCGTCCTGGCCATCGGCTTCGACTCGAGGGTGGCCGCCCGGGCCCGTGCGATGCACCGCCTGTCCGGGAACGCTCGTTACGTGGCGTGCGTGGTGGCCGAACTCAAGCGCTTCCTCTCGACGCCGATGCGGATGACGATCGACGGTCAGACGTTCGACGGCACGCGCATGCTCGTCGCGATCGGCAACACGTCGACGTACGGAGGCGGGCTGCAGATGTGCGCCGGCGCCGATCCGACGGATGGATGGTTCTCGGTCGTCGAGGTATCGGACATCTCCCGCCGCGAACTGCTCAGGGTGTTCCCCAAGCTCTATCGCGGCACCCACCTGAGCCACCCGGCGGTCACGATGCGCCGGGCCCGGGAGGTGCGCCTGGAGCTTCTGTCCGACGAGCGGCTCGTGGGCTTCGCCGACGGGGAACCGGTCGGCGCGCTCCCGCTGACCGCCACCTGCGAACCCGGTGCCCTTCGGATGCTCGTCCCACCACGCTGACGTCGGCCCCGGCCAGTCGGGGAGCCGGCCCTGTGCGGATCCTGGAAGACTGCCGGGTATGAGCGACCCGCGCGTCACCGAGTTCCGGGCCGGGTTCACCTTCCCGCTCGACGACTACCAGGTCCAGGCGTGCGAGGCACTGGCTGCCGGATCGGGTGTCCTGGTCGCGGCGCCGACCGGCTCGGGCAAGACCGTCGTCGGCGAGTTCGCTGTCGATCTGGCGCTGCAGTCGGGCCGGAAATGCTTCTACACGACGCCCATCAAGGCCCTGTCGAACCAGAAGTACTCCGACCTCGTGTCCCGCTTCGGGATCGACCGGGTCGGGCTGTTGACGGGCGACGTCAGCATCAACGGGGAGGCGCCGGTCGTCGTCATGACCACCGAGGTGCTGCGGAACATGCTCTACGCCCGCAGCTCGACCCTCGCCACCCTCGGGTTCGTGGTGATGGACGAAGTGCACTATCTGGCCGACCCGTTCCGGGGTGCCGCCTGGGAGGAGGTCATCATCGGTCTGCCCGAGTCGGTGGCCGTGATCGCGCTCTCGGCCACGGTGTCCAACGCCGAGGAGTTCGGAGACTGGCTCCGCACCGTCCGCGGCGACACCGAGGTCATCGTCACCGAGCGCCGGCCGGTGCCGTTGTTCCAGCATGTGATGAGCGGCCGCCGCATCTACGACCTGTTCACCGACGACGGGCCGACGGCCGTCACCCACACCGGCCCCGGCGCGACGCCGCGCGAACACCACGTGAACCCCGACCTGGTGCGGCTGGCCCGTGACGATCAGCGCTACCACGGCCGGGTCGGCAGCCTGGGTGGGCGAGGCGGCCGCGGCGGACCGGGCTCGAATCGAGGACGACGCGGGCAACTCCGTGGCTTCAAAGGCGCGCAGGGGAGCGAGAACACCGCGGGCAAGGCACGGACTCCCCGCCGGACGGAGGTCATCAGCCGGCTGGAGAGCGAGGCGTTGCTCCCGGCGATCTACTTCATCTTCTCCCGGGCCGGCTGCGACGCGGCCTTGACCCAGGCCGTGCACGACGGGATCCGGCTGACCCGCGCCGACGAGGCCAAGCGGATCGACGAGACCCTGCGGGCGGCCACCACCGGCTTGAGCGACAGCGAACTGGACACCCTCGGCTACAACGCGTTCGCGGAAGGTCTGCGCCGTGGCGTCGCCAGCCACCACGCCGGGATGCTGCCGGTGTTCAAGGAATGCGTCGAGGATCTCTTCGAAGCCGGGTTGGTGAAGGTCGTGTTCGCCACCGAGACGTTGGCGCTGGGGATCAACATGCCCGCTCGCACCGTGGTGCTGGAGAAGCTCACCAAGTACAACGGTGAGACGCATGCCGATCTGACTCCGGGGGAGTACACCCAGCTCACCGGGCGGGCCGGCCGGCGCGGCATCGACGTCGAGGGACACGCGGTGGTGCTGTGGCAGCCGGGGCTCGACCCTCGCGCCCTGTCGGGGTTGGCGTCGACCCGCACCTACCCGCTGCGGTCCAGCTTCCGGCCGTCGTACAACATGGCCGTCAACCTCATCAGCACCCTCGACCGTGCTCGCGCCAGGCAGTTGCTCGAGTCGTCGTTCGCGCAGTTCCAGGCCGACCGGTCGGTCGTAGGGATGGCGCGGTCGATGAGCAAGAACGAAGAGGGTCTGCGGGGGTACGCGGAGGGCATGCAGTGCGATCGGGGCGACTTCCTCGCCTACGCCCGGCTCGACGGCAGTTGACAACCGGGAACGGGAGCTGTCCCGGGTGCATCGCTCGGACCAGCGCGCACAGGTGCTCGAGTCCCTGCGCCGGCTCCGGCCCGGTGACGTGATCGAGGTGTCGCGCGGCCGCAAGTCCGGCCCGGTGGTCGTCCTCGATCCGGGGTACCGCACGGGTGGCGGCGACCCCCGGCCGTCCGTGCTGACGACGGAGCGCCAGGTGACCAGGGTGACGGTGCTCGACTTCGCCGAGGCCGTCGAACCGTTGACGCGGTCGAAGATGCCCAGTCGTTCAACGGCCCGTCCCGGCTCAGCGGCGGGACATCACCTCGCGCATGCGGGAGCGACTGCGGACCTCGACGCTGGGCCGCTCCGACGCTCCGACGCCGGACCCCACGGTCGGACGGGCCAGCGAACCTCGGCCGCCACGACCCGCCCGCTGAGGCCAACGGTGTCGCCCGCTACGACGACGCGCCCCTGGCGCTCGACACCGTCGGCGACGCCCGCATCGTCGCACTTCGCGAGGCCCTGGCCGGGCATCCGTGCCACGGCTGCCCGGACCGCGAGGACCATGCGCGATGGGCGAACCGCTACCTCGAGCTCGAAGCTCAGACCGCCGGCATGCGGCGGTCCATCGAGGCCCGGACCAATACCCTTGGACGCGACTTCGATCGGGTGTGCCGCGTGCTCGACGCCCTCGGCTACCTCGACGGCGACGACCTCACCGACGCCGGCACGGATGCTCCGCACGATCTACACCGAGCTCGACCTCCTGGTCGCCGAGTGCCTGCGCTCCGGGACCTTCGACGAGCTGACCGCGGCCGAGCTGGCGGCGTGCGTGGCCGGTGCCGTCTACCAGGCGCGGTCGTCGGCCGACGTCGTCGAACCGCACCTGCCCACGCTCGGCATGCGGACGGCCCTGACCCACATGTCGGCGCTCTGGCGTGACCTGCGGGCCGCCGAGGCGCAGCAGAAGGTGTCCTACCTGCGGGACATGGACACCGGCTTCTGTGCGGCGACCTACCTGTGGGCCTCGGGCGCGTCGCTGGACACCGTTCTCGAGGACGGCGATTTCGCCGCGGGCGACTTCGTGCGATGGACCAAGCAGGTCCTCGACGTCCTCGGTCAGGTCGGCGACGCGGCCGCGGGTACGCCGCTGCGCTCGACCGCACGCTCGGCGGTCGACCTTCTCCGCGCGGGTTGGTCGCGCACAGCGGCTGACGGCAACCGCCGCGCCGGCTCATCGCGTGGCGAGGGCTGCTTCGACCCGACGCGCGCTGCTGCCGAGGTCGTACCGCTCGTCCAGTGCAGCCCACGCCTCCGGGTCGACCGGCGCAGCGGGCAGTGCGATGCCCTCGGCCGGGAGTTCGAGCGTCGCGTCGCGCAGGACGGCCACCACGGTGACGGCACGATCGAGGTAGTCCGAGGCGTCGAGGATGCGGCGTCGGATCGTGGGGGAGATACCGGTCGCCGGGTCGGCGGCCGCGGCCCGGATCGCCGCCAGGTCCCCGTAGTTCGTGACCAGAGCGGCGGCCGTCTTGTCCCCGACCCCGGCGACGCCCGGGAGCCCGTCGGAAGTGTCGCCGCGCAGGGTGGCGAAGTCGGCGTAGTCGCGACGCCGGGATCCCGTACTTGGCCTCGACCGCTGCCTCGTCCATGAGATCGGCTCGACCGACGCCGCCCTTGGCGGTGTAGAGCACACGGACGCCACGGGCGTCGTCGACGAACTGGAACAGGTCGCGGTCGCCGGTCACGATGTCGACGGGCACGCTCGAGCGGGTGGCCAACGTGCCGATGACGTCGTCCGCCTCGCAGCCGATCGCACCGACGACGGCGATCCCGAGGGCGGCGAGGACCTCGCGGATGACCGGGACCTGGATCGAGAGCTGATCCGGCACGGCCTCTTCGTCGGGTCCGCCACCCTCGGCCACGCGATGGCCCTTGTACGACGGGACGAGATCGACCCGCCAGGCCGGCCTCCAGTCGTCGTCCAGCAGCACACCAACTCGCTCCGGTGATAGGTCTCGACGAGGCGGCCGATGAAGTCGAGCAACCCGCGCACGGCGTTCACCGGGAAGCCGTCCGGCGCACGCATGGTGTCCGGCACCCCGTAGAAGGCCCGGAAATACACGGGAGCGCGTGTCGAGGGATCGGCTTCTTGGTATCCGGCACCGCGGTCTACGGCCGGTGGGAAGCACTCACTCGGCGGCGATCCGGCAGCGTCCTAGGCTCGTCACGTGACCGAACCAGATCTGCATGCCCGTCTGCGACGGCTGGCCGAGCTCGCCGCCGCTCGCGGAACCGACCTCGTCCTGGTGGCGCGCCCGGTCCCGATCTCCGCTATCTCACCGGGTACGACGCCAAGCCGCTCGAGCGGCTGACCTGCCTCGTGGTTCCGTCCGGGCCGACCCACGCCGACGGCGACCTCCACGTCGCCGCCGGAGCCGCTGCTCGTGGTACCGACGCTCGAACGCCCCGCCGCCGAGGTCGGCCCTGCCGGCGGGATGCGCATTGTCGACTTCGGTGAGACCGACGACGCCTACTGGGCGTCGCCGCGCTGGTCCGTGCCACCGGCGTGGAGGCCACGACGGTCGCCGTCGACAACCTCATGTGGGCGGAGAAGCTGCTGGCCTTCCAGCGGGTCTTTCCCCGGCGCGACCGTGCGGCTGGCGGGCGACTACGTGGTCGAGATGCGCATCCGCAAGACTCCGAGCGAGGTGTCGTCGTTGCGCGCGGCCGGCGTGGCCATCGACAGCGTCCACGCCCGGATGGGCGAATGGCTGCGGCCCGGGCGAACGGAGAGCCCGAGGTACGGCGGACATCGCCGACGCGATCCTCGAGCGGCCTCGCCACCGTCGACTTCACGATCGTCGGATCGGGTCCGAACGGCGCAGTCCCGCGCCACGAGTCCATGACCGCGTGATCGCGGCCGGAGATCCGGTCGTCGTCGACATCGGCGGCACGCATGCCGTCGGGCTACTGCTCCGACTCCACCCGCACGTACGTCGCCGCCGGAACGCCGCCGCCCAGTTCGTCGAGTACTACGCGGTCCTGCAGGAAGCACAGGCCGCGGCCTGCGAGCACGTGCGACCGGGCGTGACCTGCGCGTCGGTCGACGAGGCCGCGCGCTCGGTGATCCGAGCGGCCGGATACGGCGACTACTTCATCCATCGGACCGGCCACGGCATCGGGCTCCAGGGCCACGAGGATCCCTACATCGTGGCCGGAAACGACCGCGTGCTCGAGCCGGGGATGGCGTTCTCGATCGAACCCGGCATCTACCTCCCCAGCCGGCACGGAGCGCGCATCGAGGACATCCTGGTGTGCACCGACACCGGTTCCGAGCGGCTCAACCTGACCCCACGTGACCTGACGATCCTGCCTGCTTGAGGCCCGCGACACGGGCAATCTCACGGCGGGGCGTGACATCGGCGAAATCATCGGTGCGACTACCTTGTGCGCGTGGAGGAATTGGATCGGGCCATCATCGGTCAGCTCGCGGGTGAAGGTCGGATGTCGTTCACCGATCTGGGCCGGAGACCGGACTGTCGACCTCGGCCGTCCACCAACGCGTCCGGCGACTCGAACAGCGAAAGGTGATCACCGGCTACTCGGCGCAGCTCGACTACGCCCAGCTCGGGCTGGGACTGGCAGCGATCGTGATGGTCAAGCCGATCGACCCGTCCGCTCCGGACGACACGCCGGATCGGCTGGCGGACATCGCCGCCATCGAGGCCTGCTATTCGGTGGCCGGCGACTACAGCTATGTCCTCCTCGTGCGCGTCGCCACCACCGTGGAGCTCGAGGATCTGCTCGCCCAGATCCGCACCCGAGGGAACGTGTCGACGAACTCGACGATCGTCCTCTCCACCCCCTACGAGCGCCGTGCCCCCAGAGCTCTGACGCTTCGAGCGACCTGGGCGAGGCTGCGCGCAGCGGTCGCCACGCCGTGTTGTTCGACCTCGACGGCACCCTGGCCGACCCTGGGAACAGCATCGTCCTCTCCGTCGTCGCCGCGCTCGACGTGCTCGGCCTCCCGTCGCCCACCGACGACGTGCTGCGTACCTGGTCGGGCCGCCGCTGGTCGACAGCTTCGCTACTCTCGGCCTCGACGAGGCGGCGGTCGATCGGGCGGTGGCCCGCTACCGGGCTCGACTTCGACGCCGAGGGCGTCCGCTGTACCGGCCGTATCCCGGCATGTCCGGGACTGTGGCGGAGCTACGCGCCGATGGAGTGATCGTCGGGATCGCGACCAGTAAGCCCACGCCGATCGCCCAGCGGGTGCTCGACGCACTCGGGTGGAGCTCGGCGTTCGACGTGGTCGACCGGCGCGAGTCTCGACCGCAGCCGACGCACGAAGGCGGACGTGATCGCGTCGGCGCTCGAGCGCCTCGACGGTGTCGACGACGCCCGCCCCGTGGGTCGCGTGGTGATGGTCGGGGACCGCCGCCACGATGTCGAAGGCGCCCATGCGCACGGATTGACGTGTGTGGGCGTGGAGTGGGGATACGGCAGCCCGGGCGAACTCGTCGCGGCCGGCGCCGACCTGATGGTGGACTCGGTCGAATCGCTGCGAAGCGCACTCGATCGTGCCTTCGGTCTCGTCGGCAGGGTGGCCCGGTGACGGTTCCAGCGGCAGCGACGGGCCGGCCCTCGGGTCGACGCCGGGTGCACGTGGGCACCGTGATGACGGCCGCCGCCCACCCGGATCAGGCCCTGGCGCGGCATGCCGTCGTCATCGCGGGTGCGCGGATCGAGGCGATCGTCCCCGTGCAGCGACTGTCGGAATTCGAGACGGGAAGCCTGAAGGTGCACGATCACGGTTCGGCGCTGATCTCTCCCGGTTTCGTCGACGCTCATGTGCATCTCGGCCAGGTCGGGCTGGCGCAGCGATCCCTCGACCTCAACGAGACCCGCAGTCTCGACGACGTCCTCGACGGCTTCGCGATCGGGCCGCCGACCAACCCGATGGTGTCCTCATCGGCATGGGGTGGGACGACACGCGCTGGCCGGGTCGGCGCACGCGCGCCCTCAGCCGCCGACCTCGACGCCGCCGCGCCCGGCCGGCTCGTGTATCTCGCTCGGGTTGACGTGCACTCGGCGGTCGTCAGTTCGGCGCTCGCACGCGTCTCACACGACGCAGCGGGTCGGCCGGCAGCGTCGCTCGACGGGTGGGCGCGCCACCGGTGTCGTCGAACGCGCCGCCCACCACGCCGCGCGCGACGCCGTCAACGCAGCGCGAAGCCGGGACGAACGACTCGACGACCTGGCCTCGGCGTTGACCACCGCCGCGGCCCGAGGGCTCGTCGGGGTGCACGAACTCGGGGCCCCCCATCTGAGCGACCCTGATGACATGGCTCTCTTGGACGACCTCGCCGGACCCGATCGACCGACCGTCACCACGTACTGGGGCGAGCACGCCGACACCGGCGGTCTCACCCGTGCGACGGCACTGGGATGTGCAGGCGCTGCGGGCGATCTGTCCGTCGACGGCGCCATCGGGAGTCGTACCGCAGCACTGACGGCGGACTACCGGGATGCGCCCGGGCGCCGCGGATCCCTTTATCTCGACGTCGACTCCACGTATCGACATCTCCGCGCGTGCACGCTGGCCGGCCGGCAGGCCGGGTTCCACTGCATCGGCGACGCCGCTGTCGGCGCCGTGCTCGCCGGCCTGCGTCGAGTGGTCGCCGAACTGGGTGTCGAGGCGGTCGCGGCGTGCCGGCACCGGCTCGAACACCTCGAGTTGTGGCCCGGTTCCCGGACGGACCACGCGCGCCTCGCCTCCGAGCTCGCGGAATGCGGGGTGGTGGCAAGCGTCCAGCCCGAGTTCGACGGCCGGTGGGGCGGTCCGGACGGGCTCTACGAGCAGCGGCTTGGGCGGGCGCGGGCATCGACGATGAACCCGTTCCGGCTCCTGCAGGCGGCCGGGGTCACCCTCGCCTTCGGATCCGATGCACCCGTGACCCCGCTGGCGCCGTGGGCCGCCCTCCGCGCCGCGGTGCACCACCACCGACCGGCCTCTCGGATCGGCTCGGCCGACGCCCTCGCTGCGCACTCGGTGAACGGGTGGTTCGCGGCGGGGTGGAGTCCCGCCGACGCCCGGCGTCGGGGGACGCTGGCACCCGGACACGCCGCGAACCTCGCGGTCTGGAATCTCGAGAGCGCGACGGACGCGATCGGGGCCGGCGGGGCCCCGACGAGTCTCCTGACCCTCCGCGACGGGCAGACCCTCCGCGATGCCGATCCTCGAATTCGCTGACCTCGGAGTCAGCCGAGGCGACACGCCGCGCGACACGCCGGGAAAGAGATTTCCCTTTGCCGGAAGGTGATTCACAAGATCGGCGCTGACCTGCGCGGACGCTGTTCGAGCCGGGAAAATCGTGTGAACGGCCGGTTGACAGCAGATGACGCACTCACCAGAGTGGGCCCGGTCTTCCCATCACACGAGCGATGTCACGTGACGCGAGACTGCGAATGTGGACACCTGCGGCGCGCCGTGCCGCCGGTTCCCCATGACCACGCGCTGCCGACATCCGCATCGGGTGGAAGCACGGTTCGGCCCGTCGCCCAGTAGACAACGATGCCTCGCTGACAGCCTGCCAGCGGCGTGTCGGTCCGAAGGGCGACGGGCCGTCCGCTGTGTCCGGCTCCGGAGCACGTGCAGGTGATCCGACGGTCGACGGCTGGTCCGATGGGATTCGGTCACCTGGCGGATGATGTGCAGGTGCTCACGAGAAACCGGGACGATCGCGCCGGTGTGCCGGGCGGGACCCGCTCCGCTACGGTCCCGGACGTGACGGCCGCCCCCGACCCGGTGCCTGGGAACGTCGCCTTCCGGCCGCGACCACGCCGGATGTCCGTGGCCGTCGGTGTGACGGCGGTGGCCGGAGCTGCCGCCGGACTGACCTTTCCGCCGCAGCTCGGATCGCTGGTCACCGTGCCGGCTTGGGCCGCCTACTCGATCGCGGTCGTCGCCGTGGCGGTCTACTTGGGCGTTCTTCGCGGGCGGAGCCTTCGGGCCGGGTTCCTGCTGGGGTTGGTGTTCGGCGCTGCTCTGCTGGGCGTCGCGGTCCGTTGGCTGAGTGTGATCGGATCGATTGCCACAGTCCCACTGGTCGCGTTCGAGGCGCTCTTCTTCGCGGCGGCCGGACTGTGTCTGGTCGTCGTTCTGCGGTTGCCCGGCTGGGTGATCTGGGCGCCCGCGATCTGGGTTCTCGGCGAGGGCGTCCGGTCGCGGGTGCCGTTCGGCGGGTTCTCCTGGGCGCGCCTGGGATATCTCAGCGTGGACACGCCGTTCGCGGGGTGGGCCAAGATCGGGTCGGTCCCGCTGACGTCGTTCCTGGTCGTCTTCTTCGCGGCGCTCCTGCTGTGGGTGGGCCTTCGCGTCCAGGCGGCGCCCGCGGCGGGCGCGGCCTGGGTGCGCGTCGGTGCGGCGGTGGCGTTGGTGGCAGTGATCGGCGTGGTGGGAACCGCGCTGCCGGCGTTCACACGACCGGCCGGCACCGAGACGGTCGCCCTCGTCCAGGGATCGGTTCCGGGGAAGGGTCTCGACTTCCTCGGCAACGCGCGGACCGTGACGAAGAACCACCTGCAGGGGACCACCCGGCTCGCGGCCGCCGTCGAGGCAGGCACCCAACCGGCGCCGGGCTTCGTGATCTGGCCGGAGAACTCGACGGACATCGACCCGCTGCTCGACGGCGAGACGGCGGCCGACATCAACGCGGCCGTCCAGCGGATCGGCGTCCCCATCCTCGTCGGTGCCGTGCTCCAGGGCCCCGGGCCGCGCCAGGTCCGTAACGTCGGCCTGGTCTGGAATCCGGAGACCGGTCCGGGCGACTACTACGTGAAACGACACCTCGTCCCGTTCGGCGAATGGGTGCCGCTGCGATCGCTCCTCACGCCGATCGTCCCGCTGCTCGACGAGTACATCCCCGAGGACATGGTGGCCGGGCACGCCTCCGGCGCACTCGACATCGCCGGTGTCCGCATCGGCGACATGCTCTGTTTCGACACGGCCTACGACGACTCGGCCAGGGCGAACGTCGTCGACGGCGCACAGCTGCTCGTGGTCCAGACGAACAATGCGACCTACATCGGTACCGGCCAGCCCGATCAGCAGTGGCAGATCACCCGGTTCGACGCGCTCGCGTTCGGGCGGCAGGTCGCGGTCGCCTCGACCAGCGGACGCAGTGGTGTGATCGGCGCGGACGGCCGGGTCATCGCGGAACTGCCGGTGGTCGAACAGGGGTTCCTGAGCATGCCCATGCCGCTGCGAACAGGGCAGACTCCGGCCGTCTGGCTCGCCCCGTGGCTGGAGCTCGCACTGGCTACAGTGGGCGCACTCGCCGTCGTGGCGGGGCTGCTCAGGAGGAGGGATCGGCGTGACCGGAACTGACGACGCAGCGGCCGTCGACGGCCCGGGCACCCCCATCGGGCAGGTCCTCGTGTGCATCCCGACCTACAACGAGGCGGAGAGTCTCGAGGGCGTCATCACCCGGCTGCGCTCCTCGGTACCCGAGGCGCACGTCCTGATCACCGACGACGGTTCGCCGGACGGCACCGGTGCGATCGCCGACCGGCTGGCGGCCGCGGACCCGGCCATCCACGTGCTCCACCGCACCGCCAAGGGCGGCCTCGGTGCCGCGTACCAGGCGGCCTTCGCCTGGGGCCTGGACCGCGACTACGGCACGCTCGTCGAGATGGACGCCGACGGATCGCATCAGCCCGAACAGCTGCCACGACTGCTGACGGCGTTGGCGAACGCCGATCTCGTGATCGGCTCGCGCTACGTCCCCGGTGGCGGCGTGCAGAACTGGCCGATGATCCGGCAGCTCATCTCGAAGGGCGGCAACCTCTACATCCGGCTCGCGCTCGGCACCCCGCTCCGCGACACCACCGCCGGCTTCCGAGCGTTCCGCCGGCGGACGCTGGCCGGCATCGACCTCGCGGAGGTGGCCTCGCAGGGGTACTGCTTCCAGATCGACCTGGCCTGGCGGGCGCTGCTCCGGGGCTTCACCGTCCTCGAGGTCCCCATCGACTTCGTCGAACGCGAACACGGGGCGTCCAAGATGAGTAACCGCATCGTGGCCGAGGCACTGCTGCGGACCACGGCATGGGGAGCCGAGCACCGGGTACAGCAGTTCGGCGGCCTCATCGGCCGTCGATCCGGTCGTGAGGTCGTCGCGTCCGAGGTGCCCGAGCGATGAGCGGCGGTCGGATGGCCCGCGGCGCGCTCCTGTTGCTCCCGCTGCTCGAGATCCTCGTCATCGTCGGCGTGGGCAAGGCGATCGGTGTCTGGTGGACGATCGGTCTGCTGGTGCTCGGCTCGATCACGGGCGCCGCGCTGATCGCCCGCGGCGGACGACGGGCCCTGGACGCACTCCGACGGACCCTGCAGCTCGGCGACCCGCCGGATCGGCGCATGGCCAACGCCGTCCTGACGGTGGCCGGAGGCGTGCTCCTGCTCGTTCCCGGGTTCATCACCGACGTGGCCGGTCTTCTGTTCGTGTTGCCGCCGACCCGTCGGTTCGCCCGGGTCATGCTCGGCGCGGTAGCCGCGCGCACGGCCGGCAGGCTGGTGCTCGACATGCAGCTCGGCGCCCCCGGCGGGCCGGGCGCTCCAGGAGGGAGTGCTGGGCCGGCGGGACCGCCCGGCGCGGCGCGCGGACCGGACTTCGGTCCGACGTCGGGCGGGCCTCGGATCGTCCCGAGTGAGGTCATCCGCAGCCACGACACCACCGACTGACCAGCGCGACCACCGAAAGGCTCCTCCGTTGTCCTTCCGCTGCACCTATCCGGCCGACATGCCGTTGGCCACCACCTCCGATGGTTCCGACGGACCGGCCGGATCCGCAGCGGCGCTTCGCGTGCGGGTTGACCGCGGACCCGAACGCGTCCTGACCGCGGCGCCACTGATGGGCTTCACCGGCACCCATGCCCTGCGTTTCGACGGCGCGGCATCCGCGGTCGCGACGCGCGATCAGACGGTCCGCGTCGTCCTGCACGAGATCGACGAGCCGATCGGTGTCGACACCCAGCTGTCCTATGTGGTGTTCCCGGTGATGGACGACCTGGCCTGGGCTGCGGGGTGGGTCAGCCTCGACGTGGTGTTCGACGACGGCAGCCGCGCGTCCGAGCTCGGCGTGCTCGACCAGCTCGGCTACCTCCTGAACGCGTCGGCGCAGGGCACGTCCAAGGCGCACTACCACGACCAGTGGAACTACCGGCAGGCCTCGCTGGCACCCGCCGCCGGTCGCCGCGCGGTCGCGATCGAGTTGTGCTGGGCACCGCGCGATGACGCCGCCGGCGGGGCCGTGGACGTCGTCGGCTACCTGGACGACGTGCGGATCTTCGACGATCCCGACCGGGACACGCCGCGCAGGCCGTCCGACTGGGTGGTCACGACCCGCGGGACCAACGCGACCCGATGGTTCAGCCGGGGCAACAACATCCCGGCGACCGCCTGGCCGAACGGATTCGCGTTCCACATCCCGATCACCGACGCACGGAGCACGCGCTGGCTCTACGACTACGCGGCCGGCAACGACGACGAGAACCGACCGCGGTTGCAGGGGCTCGCGGTCAGTCACCAGCCGAGCCCGTGGATGGGCGACCGGCTCACGTTCCAGGTGTCACCGCAGCTCGGTGGTGAGCCGACCGCCGATGCGGTCGCCCGCTCGCTGCCGTTCGACCATGAGAACGAGTCCGCTCGTCCACACCACTACGCGGTCCGGACCGACAGCGGCATCGGACTCGAGATCGCCCCGGCCGACCATGCGGCCGTGTACCGGTTCACCTTTCCGGCCGGGTCCCTGGAGCCACGCCGGGTCGTGTTCGACAACGTGAGCAACGACGGTGGTCTCACGGTCGGCGACGACGGCGTGGTGACGGCCTACTCCGACGTGAGCGCCGGCCCGCGCTCCGATGGGGCCGGCCGGATGTTCGTCCACGGCACCGTGTCCGCCCCGGTCGTACGCAGCGGACGGCTGACCGACGGCGGCGGACCCGACGTCGCCGCCTACCTCGAGTTCGCCCCCGACGTCGACACCGTGGAGTTCCGGTTCGCCACGTCGTTCATCGGCCTCGACCAGGCCCGCCGCAACTACGACCTCGAGGTCGGTGCCGAGGCCGGGACACCGGCCTTCGCAGAGATCGCCGAGAGAGCGGCGCAGGCCTGGGACGCCCGACTCGGCGTCCTCGAGATCGACGGCGCGAACGTCGACGCCGAGGCCCGGACGACGGTCTACTCGCACCTGTACCGGCTCAACCTCTATCCGAACTCCGCGCACGAGAACGCCGGTACCGACGCCGACCCGAGGTGGCGGCACGCGAGCCCAGTCCGGGAGCAGGTGACCGAGCACACCGCCGAGGCCACCGGCAACGCCGTCGTGGACGGGAAGCTCTACGTGAACAACGGATTCTGGGACACCTACCGAACGGCGTGGCCGCTCTACGTGCTGCTGTACCCGACGTTCGCGGGAGAGCTGGTCGACGGCTTCGTCCAGCATTACCGCGAAGCCGGGTGGATCCCGCGGTGGTCGTCGCCCGGGTACGCGGACTGCATGGTGGGGACGAGTTCGGACGTGGCGTTCGCGGACGCGCTGGCCAAGGGCGTGGACACCTTCGACGTGGCTGCCGCCTACGAGTCCGCGCTCCGCAACGCATGCGTGGCCACCGACGACACCCGGGTCGGGCGCAAGTCGGCCGACAGCGCGGTCTTCCTCGGCTACACCCCGGTCGAGGAGCCGGAGGGCTTCTCCTGGTCGATGGACGGCTACATCAACGACTTCGGCATCTCCGTGATGGCCGGTCTGCTCGCCCGGACGGCCGAGGGTCCGGAGAAGGAGCGGCTGCTGACCGAACAGCAGTACTTCGCCGAACGGGCCAAGGGCTACGCCCGGCTGTTCGATCCCTCCATCGGCGTCTTCCAGGGCCGCCACGACGACGGCAGCTGGCGTTGCCCGGCGGACGAGTTCGACCCCGGTGACTGGGGTGCCGACTACACCGAGACGAACGCCTGGAACATGGCGTTCACCGTCCCGCACGACGGGGCCGGGCTGGCCGGGCTGTACGGCGGCCGGCAGGCGCTCGGCGCGAAGCTGGACGAGTTCTTCGCGACACCGGAGACCGGTCGCAAGAACGGCACCTACCCGGCGACGATGCACGAGATCGTCGAGGCTCGCGACGTCCGGATGGGCATGTTCGGGCACAGCAACCAGCCCGCCCACCACATTCCGTTCGCCTACCTGCACACCGGCCGCCCGGACCGGACGCAGGAGATCGTCCGCGAGGTGATGCGCCGGTTCCACGCGGGCAGCCAGATCGGGCAGGGCTACGGCGGCGACGAGGACAACGGCGAGATGTCGGCGTGGCAGGTGTTCGCCGCTCTGGGTCTCTACCCGGCGGCGGTGGGGTCGGACGTGTACGTCCTCGGTTCGCCGCTCTACGGGTCGGTGACGGTGCAGCGGGAGGACGGCACCTCGTGGGCGGTCACGGCCGACGGACAGAGCCACGACGCCGTGTACGTGCAGCAGGTGAGCCGTGACGCGCAACCGCACGAACGTACCTGGCTGACCGCGGCCGAGCTGGCGTCGACCACCGCGCTCCAGTTCACGATGGGGACGCAACCGGGCGTCTGGGGCCGCGCCGACGATGCGCTGCCGCCGTCGCTGAGTACGGAGGTCGCGGTACCCGATCCATTGGCCGACGTCCTCACGAGTGCGTCGACCGAGCTGGGCGCGCTCGTGGACGACCGCTCCGCGGTAGGGGTCGATCTTCCTTCCGACGGTGCGGTGCTTCAGCATCGACAGTCGGTCCGTGGTCGAGCTGTACACGCTGACCAGCCCGCCGTCGGGCCCGGCCCCGTCGGCTTGGCGGCTGGAGGCGTCGCCTGGACGGCGCGACGTGGCAGGTCGTCGACGAGCGTGCGGACGAGACGTTCGCCTGGCCACGATTCACCCGGCCGTTCCGGATCGCCTCGCCCGGGCCGGCGTCGTCCTACCGGTTGGTCGTCACGGCCGGCGGCTCGGCGCTCGCCGAGGTGGAACTCCTGGCGCACCGCTGACGGGTACGGCTCAGGACGGGAGGATGTTGATCACCCGGGAGAGCACCAGGACCAGCACCGAGACCGAGATCAGCGACTGCACCGCCATGAGCGCCTTGACCCGGTGGGTGAGCGGTTGGGTGTCGGTCGGGCTGAAGGCCATGACGTTCGTGAACGCCAGGTAGAGATGGTCGAAGAAGCGTGGCTGCCAGCCCCGGGGAGCGAGCGCGGCCTCGGTGGTCTGCGGGAACTGGAAGTCGGGGTACTGCGCGGGTCGGCGGCGCGGCCGGCCGGTCCACCGCCGTCGAGCTGCCAGTACAACAGCCCGAAGGTGACGACGTTCGTGGCCAGTAGAAGTCCCGCGGCGACCAGGAGTTGCGTGACCGTCGGCGGTGACTGGCCCGGGGGAGTGCTGCGGAGCACGAGGACGACGAGCCTGATGGCGGCAGCCGTGTTAGCCGCGACGAGCACGCCGAACAGCGTGAGGATCAGGGGCCGCGCGCCGCGGGGGATCGGACCGGGCTTGGCTGCGACGGCCAGGAGGACGAGGAAGACGGCCCCTTCGACCGCGGGGACCAGCAGCGGCGGTCCCTCGCGCATGGTCGACGGCACGAGCACCTGCGGGAGGATCACCAGCACCAGCGCGATGAGCGGCCAGCGGTAGCTCTCCTGGGTCCGGACGTGAGTGCGGTGGGCCGGGTTCGGGCTCTCCGGCATCGGCGCTCCTTCGGTCGTGGGCGGATCACCGCCGACGCGTAGGGCAGCGTGCGGACAACTCCTCGATTGTTCCGGCTGGCGTGACCGCACGCAACGACGAAGCCCCGCCCACCGTGAGGTGGACGGGGCTTCGATCGTGCCGGTGTTGTCGTACTCAGCCGGTGGAGGCGCGGCCCTTGCGGGTGCGCGTCGCGGGCTTCTCGTATGCGTGCAGGTAGCCCGGGCCGATCTCGCCGCTGCGGAGCAGCTTGAGTCGCTCGTCGAGCAGCTCCTGCAGTTCGTCGACGGAACGACGTTCGAGCAGCATGTCCCAGTGTGTGCGGGCAGGCTTCACGTCGGTCACGACCGGTGCCTGATGGCCGGTGCGGAGGGCGTCCGTGCTGCAGCGGGGGCACTCCCAGGTGCTGGGAACCTCTGCCTCGACACTGAACGGCACCTCGATGCGGTGGCCGTGGACGCACTCGTACGAGACGACCTGGCGGGGCGCGGGCTCTGAATCGAGCATCGCCTCGAAGGTGGTCTGTCCGAGCCTCGACCCACGGAGTGTGCGGTCAGCCATGTTTTTCTCCTCGTCTTCCCCGTATTCGCTGCGTCGAGCCGGGTGCGGCCCCATACGCAGCGCCCCTGTGATGACGACGGACGGGCGTGCGCGGAAGTTCCCCGCGCGTGCCGATGTCGTCGGGTGTCGGCGAATGTGTTGGTCCATACTCGCCGACGTTGACAACAACGATGGCAGATGCGCTCTTCCACGTCACATCGGGCGGCGGGTCGCTTCTTGGCGATTTGCCCGTTTCGGGCGGTCCCGGCGGCCAAAGTGGTCGCTGAGTGACCTTCGGAGCGGCGTGTCGCGTGAGGACGCGCCCACTCCGGGCGTCGCTGGGTTCGGCTGGGGCGTGCCGGGTGCCGAGTGGTCGCTGAGTGACGTCGGGGCGGCGTGTCGGAGGACGCGCCAGGTCGCTGGTCGAGGAGCGCGCCGAGTGGTCGCGGTCACTCCGGGCCTCCCTGAACCCCGGTAGGCCCTACACCACGGCCGGCGGCGTGTTTCCCGCCTCGGTCATCGCCCGGACGGGGTCGACCCGACGCAGCAGCAGGAACCCGACGACGAAGAAGATCACCAGCGACACGATCGCCGGGCGGTAGGAGTGGGTCAGCTGGTGCACGACCCCGAACACGAGCGTCCCCGACCAGCTCGTGCCGCGCTCACAGGCCTGATAGAGGCTGAAGTACTCGGCCTCCCGTCCGCGTGGGATCAGCAGCTGAGTAGAACGACCGGGCCAATGCCTGCGTCCCGCCGAGCACGAGCCCGATCACGACGGCGAGCAGCAGGAACGGCACGATCTCGCCGGCCGGGAGGAAGAACGCGGCGCAGACGACCGCCACCCACACCACCAGGCTGCCGAGGATGACCTTGTGCGAGCCGAGATGTCTCGCCAGCCGGCCGAACAGCAGGGCGCCACCGAACGCGATGAACTGCACGAGGAGGATCGTCGTGATGAGGATCGACTGGCTCAGTCCGAGCTGGCGATCGCCGTAGATCGCCGCCGCCGAGATCACGGTCTGGACGCCGTCGTTGAAGAACAGGTACGCGAGGAGGAACGTCAGCGTCATCGGGAACGCACGCATCCCCTTGAGCGTGACCCAGAGCTGGGTGAACCCGTGACCGATGCCGCCGCGGCCCTCGACCGGGTGGATCGGTGGGCGATCCCGCAGGGCGAAGTACGGGATGAGCGAGAAGCCGCCCCACCAGATCCCGGCCGAGCACAGGGAGATCCGCGCCGCCATCTCACCCGAGATCCCGAACGCCGACGCGCCCTGGACGAGGACGAGGTTGACAGCGAGCAGCAGGCCACCACCGAGATATCCCAGCGCCCAACCGCGGGTGGAGACGCGGTCCCGTTCGTCGGGCCCGGCAATGTCCACCAGGATCGCGTCGTAGACCACGAGCGAGGCTCCGAGGCTCAGATTCGCGATGAACTGCAGCAGCGCTCCGAGGGCCCAGCGGTCGCCGGCCACGAAGAACAGCATCGACGCGGCGGTCGCCCCGACGAGCGCGTACACGAGCAGATGGGTGCGCTTGCTCCCGGAGCGGTCGGCGAACGTGCCGACGATCGGGAGCAGCACCGCCGACAGCAGTGTCGACGCGGTGACGACGTAGAAGACGAGTGAGCCGGGGGAGATCGGCACGCCGAGGACGTCAAGATCGACCCGGCAGGGATTCTCCGTCGTCCCCGGCGCGCCGCACGCAGCCCGCTCGGCCACCCGCGTGAGATACGGCGCCAGGATCACCGTGCCGACGGTCGTGACGTAGGCCGAGTTGGCCCAGTCGTAGAAGTACCAGCCGCGCTGTTCGCGCCGGCGTTCCTGCGTGATCGGGGACGGCGCGGCCGCCGACGGGCCCGGCACCTCCGACGTGGTCACAGCTCGGATCCTGTCAGGACCGGCTCACCCAGCCCACTCGCCACGCTCGATCAGCACGTCTCGCAGGACGTCGGGGCGGTCGCTGACGATCCCGTCGACCCCGAGATCGAGCAACCGGTGCATGTCGGCCGCATCGTCGACCGTCCACACGTGCACGTCCTTGTCGAGCGTGTGGGCATGCCGCAGCAGCGCGGGCGTGAGAATGCGCAGGCTGTCGTGCACCTCGGGAATCTGCAGGGCGACGCCCGGTCCGGCCACCGCTCGCGCCAGCCAGGACGCCGGGCTCAGCTTGACGGCGAGCGTTCCCAACGTGCTGTGCGCGGTCGCGACGCGCCCGCCGGACAGCGCATACGCGCGGCGAATCCGCCGCTCGTCGAACGACCCCAGGCAGACGCGGCGCTGCGCACCGGCCGCGGCGATGACCTCGAGGGCAGGTTCGACGACCGCGTCTGCCTTCAAGTCGATGTTGAGGTTGAGGGTGGGAAACGCATCGAGCACGGCGGCGAGCGTCGGGATCGGGCTCCCGGCCGCCGATCCGAGCCTGGGACACCTGAGCCCACGGGAGTTCGCCGATCACCCCGGTCGCGTCCGTGACCCGATCGAGCCGGTCGTCGTGGAACGCGATGACGACGCCGTCGGCCGTCGCGTGCACGTCGGTCTCGACGTGGGTGTAGCCGAGGGCGATCGCATTCCCGAACGCCGCGAGAGTGTTCTCGATACCGACGTTGGGGGAGTAGAGCGCGCCGCCACGGTGGGCGAGCGCCATCGGTCGCGAGCCGGTGAAGTACGGCCAGTCGGCGGCACGGGGACGCGAACGTCGGGACGACCGGTGGCGCGCGTGCATCGTTCTCCTCGGGCCGGGTTCGGCCAGGCAGGGGGACGCGTACGCCTGATCCGCGGTCGCTCGATCATACGAACACCGTTCCCGATGCCTCGCCCGGAACCGACCCGCTAGCGTGCTGGGCGTGACCAGCAGCGACGATCCGACTCCCGACCCGGCCGCTCCCGCCGTCCCTCGACCCGCCGATGCGGACGTCCGGCACCTGCGTGCCGGCGGCGTCAGCGTCCTCGTCGACGTGACCTCCGGCGCACCGTCGATCCTCTACTGGGGCGCCGATCTGGGCGACCTCGACGCCGACGCGGTGGCGACCGTCCGCAGCGCCAGCGTCCTCCACCCCCGGGCCAGTGGCTTCGACGCGAGCAGGCCGCTGACGGTCCTCCCGGAAGCCGCCATGGGATGGTTCGGCATCCCGGGTGTGACCGGGCACCGCGGCGGCACCGCGTGGTCGCCGCGCTTCGTCCGTGCCGCCGGCGCTCCCGACGCACCAGGCGCACCCGACGCACCGGCGTCGCCGCGGCAGCATCGTCGTCCACGCGTCCGATCCCGACCTCGGACTGGACGTGTCGGTGACCCTGGAACTGCTGCCCAGCGGTCTGCTCCGCACCCGGGCCGAGTTGACCAACGCCGGCCCCGAGCCGTACCAGGTCGACGCCGTGAACCTCTCGCTGCCGGTGCCCGCGCAGGCCACCGAGATCGCGCGATTTCACCGGCCGCTGGGCGAAGGAGCGGATCGAGCAGCGGCACGCGTTCACCCACGGCTCGCACGTCCGCACCTCCCGTCGCGGCCGGGGCGGCTTCGACTCACAGGTGCTCTACTCGGCCGGTACCGCCGGGTTCGGCTTCGGCCACGGCGAGGTCTGGTCGGTGCATCTCGCCTGGAGCGGGAACCAGCAGCTCTACGGCGAGCGCATGCCCAGCGGGCTGGCCGTCCTCGGCGGCGGCGAGGTGCTGTTGCCCGGCGAGGTCATCCTCACCACCGGCCAGACGTACGGCACGCCCTGGCTCTACGGGTCGCACGGCGTAGGTGTCGACGCCGTGACCGCGCGCTTCCACGAGTTCCTGCGGGCTCGGCCACAGCACCCGGCCAAGGTCCGTCCGGTCGTGTGCAACGTGTGGGAGGCCGTCTACTTCGACCACCGACTCGACAAGCTCATCGCCCTCGCCGATGCGGCCGCCGCCGTCGGCGTCGAGCGTTACGTCCTCGACGACGGCTGGTTCCGACACCGGCGCGACGACTCCGCCGGGCTGGGCGACTGGTACGTCGACGAAGGCGTGTGGCCGAACGGCCTGCAGCCCGCTCATCGAGCACGTCGCCGGTCTCGGCATGGAGTTCGGGCTGTGGTTCGAGCCGGAGATGGTCAACCCCGACTCCGACCTCGCCCGCGCCCACCCCGACTGGATCCTGCGGCGCCGCACCGGATGCCGCCCGAGGCCAGCGGCACCAACAGGTGCTCGACCTCGGCCACGCCGACGCGTATGCGACTACCTCCTCGAACGGATGGACGCGATCCTCACCGAGTACGACATCGGCTACGTGAAGTGGGACCACAACCGCCAACTGGTCGCCGGGCACCACCGCGGAGGGCACGCCGGGCGTCCACGACCAGACGCTCGCGTTCTACCGGCTGCTCGACGAACTCAAGGCCCGGCACCCGCGGCTGGAGATCGAGTCGTGCTCCTCCGGCGGCGGCCGCGTCGACCTCGGCGTCCTCGAGCACACCGACCGGGTGTGGGCCAGCGACTGCAACGACGCGCTCGAACGGCAGTCGATCCAGCGCTGGACACGGCCTGCTGCTGCCGCCGGAACTGATCGGTGCCCACGTCGGTCCGACCCGTTCGCACACCACCGAGCGCACCCACGACCTGTCGCTTCCGTGCCGGCCACGGCGCTGTTCGGCCACTTCGGCATCGAGTGGGACATCTCGACGATGAGCGACGCCGAGCGAGCCGAACTCACCGGCTGGGTCGCGCTCTACAAGGAGTGGCGCGGGCTGCTCCACACCGGCCGGCTCGTCCGCGCCGATCACCCCGATCCGGCGGTCTGGGTCAACGGTGTCGTCGCCCAGGACCGGTCGAGCGCCTTGTTCAGCGTGGCCGCGATGGCCGCGACCGCGACGCCGTCCGTCGGCCGGGTGCGGTTCCCGGGCCTCGACCCCGACGTCACGTACCACCTGCACGCGGTGGCGCCCGAGGGTTCCGAGCCCGTACAGCCGCGGCGCCGCGTCGGTCCTGGGTTGCCGGACGTCACCATGTCGGGTCGGGTGCTGGCGCGGGTCGGCATCGAACTGCCGCCGCTGCGTCCGGAGAGCGTGCTGCTGTTCGCGGCCGAGGCGGTCTGACCGTGCCCGACGAGGATCCCGGTCGTCACAGCAGTCGGCGAGCAATCTGCCGGGCGCGCGCTTCCCGCGTATCGAGCCGGACGGGCGGGTGACGTTCCGGGTCGTCGCGCCGGCCGCGACGTCGGTGCAACTCCGGCCGCCGGGCGGAAGCCTCGGGTCGGAGCCGGTCGACCTGGTCCGCGAGACCGACGGCGAGCACTGGTCGGCCACCGTCGGTCCGGTGCCGCCAGGGTTCTACTACTACTGGCTGACGGTCGACGGAACCGACATGAACGACCCGGGCACCCAGACCTACATCGGGCATGGACGCGCGGTGAGCGGTCTCGAGGTACCCGATCCGGCGAATCACGTGGTCGAGCGGCACGACATCCCACGCGGCGAGGTCCGGCACCGCTGGTACCTGGCCGAGACCACCGGCACCTGGCGCCGACTGGTCGTCTACACCCCGCCCGGCTACGACGACGATCCGTCCGCTCGCTACCCGGTGCTCTACCTCCAGCACGGGGCGGGGAGGACGAGACCGGCTGGACCGCCAGGGCCGGACCGACGTCATCCTCGACAACCTGATCGCCGCCGGGAACGCCGTGCCGATGATCGTCGTCATGGCGACGGGCTACGTCACGCCGCCGGAGCCGGATGCGCCGAGAACGGCTGAAGCGCTCCCACGCGGCGAGCATGGAGTTCGCGCGGCTCCAGCTCGCCGAGGTCGTCCCGACCGTCGACCACACCTACCGCACGATCGCCGACCGGTCCGGGCGGGCGATCGCCGGGCTGTCGATGGGAGGCCGGCAGGCGATCGACGCCGGCCTCGGTCACTCCGGCACGTTCGCGTGGGTGGGCGGCTTCAGCGCGGCGGTCTTCCCAGGCGGTACCCAGCGGGTTCCCGAGCGGCGAGGACTACGTCGGCGGCGCGATCGGTGACGAGGAGTACCAGCCGCAGCAGGTGTTCCTCTCGGCCGGCACCGACGAGGACCGGTTCGTCGAGGCCCTGGAGGCGCTCGTCCCACAACTCGAGGCCCGCGGCGCGACGATCGTGACGTACCTGTCGCCGGGGACCGCCCACGAGTGGCAGACCTGGCGGCGCAGCCTGATCGAGCTGGCGCCGCTGCTGTTCCGTTGACGAGCACCAGGTCGGCCGGATACCCGGCGGAGCGTGGCCGCGCCGCCGCAGGCTAGCTTTCCGCCGTGACGTCGCCCCTGATCTCGGTGCCCGAGCTCGTGACGTGGCTGGCCGGTCCGACGCCACCCGTCCTGCTCGACGTGCGCTACCGCCTCGGCGCTCCACCCGGGCGGCCGGCCTACGAACGCGGCCACCTCCCCGGCGCCGCGTACGTCGACATGGACGCCGAGCTGGCCGGGCGTCCGGGCCCTGGAGGCGTCGGGGGACGTCACCCGATGCCCGACCAAGCGGTGTTCGGCGCGGCGATGCGGGCCGCGGGCGTCAGCGCGGGCCGGACAGTCGTCTGCTACGACGACTGGCGATCGCTGCCCGCCAGCCGGGCCTGGTGGCTGCTCCGGTACTTCGGTCACCAGCGGGTCACGGTTCTCGACGGTGGGTTGACGGCATGGACGTCGGCGGGCGGCCAGCTCGAGACGGGCAACCGCCCTCGTGCGACCGGCGACTTCGCTCCGACGCCCGGATCCCGGACGTTGATCGACGCGGCCGGCGCTGCGGCGCTCCAGGCGTCGGGCGCGCTGATCGACGGCCGACCGGCGCGCCGCTTCGCCGGTCGTGACGAGACGGTCGACCCGGTGGCCGGTCACATTCCGGGCGCCTGGAACGTCCCGGCGCTGGAGAACGTCCGTCGCGACGGACGGTTGCTGCCGGCCGAGGAGCTGCGAGGTCATTTCGAGGCCGCTGTCGCAGCGGCCGGCACCGGCGGCGTCGGGACGTACTGCGGGTCCGGCATCCAGGCCACGCACCTGGCCCTCGCCCTCGCGGTGACCGGACTCGACGACGACCCGGCCGTGTACATCGGGTCGTGGAGCGACTGGATCAGTGACCCGACCCGCCCGATCGATCCGGGGGAAGGCTGATCCGGTAGCGGACCTCGACCACGTCACGAGAGCCGAACGTGTACACGTGTTCGGCGCCGTCGAGCGTCCAGCCGCCCCGGGTGTAGAAGCTCCGGCCCACATGATTGTCCTTCGGCGTCCACAGCATCGCTGCCGGATGCGCCGCCGCGGTCAGCCCGGACAGCGCGTGGTTCATCAGCGCTGCCCCGATGCCGCGGCCCAGGTGGTCCGGATGCGCGTAGATCGCCCATACCTCGCCCATGTCCGGTGTCTCGTTCGCGCCGTGGCCGTCGCGGGCGGGCCCGTAGTTCGTGAACCCCAGCACGTCGCCTTCAGCCGAGGTCGCGACGACGGACGCCACCGCCTTTGCTCGGGCGGCAGCACGAGGCGGGTGCGCCACCCTTCGGCCCTGGAGCGCGGATCGAGCGCCGCGAGGTCCTCGGCGGCGAAGATCTCGCCGAACGCACGCTGCCAGGCCAGGACATGGAGTCGGCCGAGGGCGTCGGCATCCCCGACGACGGCGTCGCGCAGCAGGATGCGGCCAGACATCGAAGCGCCAGACATCGGGACGTCCAGACATCGAAGTGCCTGGCCGCTAGGCCGGGTCGACCGCGAAACCGGGAAGGTGGGCCGCCAGGACGTCCACCGCCGGAACCTCGCCGCCGATCTGGCACAGGACCCCGAGCCCGCCGATCCACACCCGGTGGATGAGCAGATACTCCGGCGGCAGGTTGAGCCGGAGACCGACCGACCACGTGGGCCGGCGCGGGTCGTTGATGTGGGCGAAGATCTCGCGCAGCCACGGACGGTCGAACCGGAAGGTCGGTACCCGCAGCGGCGTCATGAAGGGTTCGACGTACGCCAGCAGGCTCATCGGATCGATGCTGATGCTCTCGCGGACGAAACCCTGTCGCCGCAGGCCCGCCAACACCTGCGCGGCGATCTCGGGGTCGGGTGCATCGGGGGAGGACCTCAGCGCCAGCCCCATCAGCTCACCGATCAACGGCGGCATGCCGTCCGGCAGGCGGTTGACGGCACCGAAGTCGAGCACGATCAGCCGGCCGTCCGGGGCGAGCCGGAAGTTGCCGGGGTGCGGGTCGGCGTGCAGGAGGCCGGCACGTTCCGGGCCGGCCAGGAGGAACTCCAGGTACCGCGTCGCCGCGGCGTCCCGCTCGACGGGGGTGCCGGTGGCGATGACCTCGGAGAGGCCCCGGCCGGTGACCCACTCGGTGACGAGCGCACGGTCGGTGTGGAGCAGGACGTCCGGGACGAGGAAGTGCTCGTCACCGGCGAAGGCCTCGGCGAACGTGTGTTGGTTGGCGGCCTCGAGCCGGTAGTCGAGTTCCTCGGCTACTCGGACCTTGAGCTCGGCCAGGATCGGGTTGAGGTCCATGCCGGGCATGGCGGTTCCGACCAGCCGGCCGACGCGGGCCAGTTGGGTGAAGTCGGAGATCAGGGCCTCGGCCGCGCCGGGGTACTGGAGTTTGACGGCGACGTCGCGGCCGTCCTTCCAGACCGCGCGGTGGACCTGACCGATCGATGCGGCCGCCGTCGGTTCCAGCTCGAAGGAGACGAAGTTCGCGCGCCAGTCGACTCCGAGCTCCCGGCGCAGCACCTTGAGCACCACCGACTCGGGCATCGACGGCGCCCGGTCCTGCAACATCGTGAGGGTCGCCCGGTAGGGCTCGGCCAGTTCCTCGGGCAGGGCGGCCTCGAAGATGCTCATGGCCTGGCCCATCTTCATCGCCCCGCCCTTGAGCTGCCCGAGGACCGAGAACAGCTGCTGGGCCGTGCGGGCCTGCACCTCGGCGGCCACCAACTCGGCCGGCTTGCCGCCGAGCCGCTTGCCGAGCCCGAGGGCGGTGCGGCCGGCGAAGCCGACGGGCAGTGAGGCCAGCCGCAGGGACCGCGTCAGCGCCTTGCGGGGAAGGTCGTCGCCACGCTCGTCAGGCTCGGTCACGCCACCATTCTGCGTGGTGCCACCCGAGCCGAACCGTCGCCCCTGGCGGTGGGCGCGGATCGCAGTCGATTCGAACGTCACCCGTCGTGTCGGCCGCGGTCGCGGTCAGTGTTCAGCCGTGCCGTGTTCTGCTCCCGGAGTGTCCGGACCTCGTTGCCGCGCCGTTTGAGGAGCACTCCGACAGTGGCGCTCACGATCGCCAGGAGCGTGCCGACGATGACGCCGACGAGGCTGGCGCCGCGGAACGCGGGCGCGACCACGTCGAGGATGCGATCACCGGCCGAGGCGGCCCGGCTGACGCCGACGACGATCGACAGCGTCAGGAGGTTCGGCACCGTCAGGAGGAGGGCCACCACGATGATGCCGACCCGGACCTGCCAGGGAAGCGGCCGTCGGCGCGCCTGCCACGCCAGCATCAGCGGGAAGAACGTGAAGACGATCCCGTAGAACAGTCCCCACAGCACGCCGGCCGAGAAGCTTCCGTGCACCTGTTCGGCCACCCGCTGGGCCCACCATCGCGGCAGGAACGCGGCCGCGATGAAATACATGATCACCAACAGGGCGAGGCCGACGACGACGATGATGCCGCGGGTCCGCCAGGCGCGCAGACGCTGGGCACGCAGTTGCCGCTTCGCCAGCTTCGACGAGCTCTCGAGCTCCGCCCGCACCCGATCGAGCTCGGCCTGGGTGGTCACGCCGGGATCGGTCGCCTCGCCCGCAGTACCGGCGGCGCCTGCCTCGGTCACCTCAGGCGCTGGACCCGCGGGACCATCGGGACCATCGGGACATCGGGCTCGGTTTCGCGGCCCTCCGGTCGTGCCCCCTCGTCGCTCATCCCTCAGCCCAGCCCGATGGCCGCGGCGATCGACGACGCGACGAGCGCGTTGCCGGCGTCGGTGAGGTGGACGCCGTCCGTGGTGAGGATGCCGTCGGCGTGGTCCTCGCTGTTGACCCGGCTCAGCTCGTCGCGAAACGCCGTGTGCAGGTCGCAGAGCGGAACGCCGGCGGCCGCGGCCACGTCGCGGTTGATCTGGGTGTAGGTCACGAGCATCGCGTCCTGCGGATTACTGCCCTCGATCTGCTCGCCGATCACGGTCGGCGTACAGAGCAGCACGCGGTACCCGGCGGCGAGGAGCCGATCGACCACCTCGGTGAGCCCGGTGCGGTACTCGGCCTCGGCGGTGCCGTGGCCGTCACGCCAGTGCCAGACGTCGTTGATCCCGATGTAGACGATCACGAGGGTCGGCCCGGCGGCGATCACGTCCACGTCGAGCCGTGCGAGCAGATCGGGCACCTTGTTCCCGCCGATCCCGCGGTTCACGAACTCGAGGTTCCGGTCGGCGCCCTGGCCGAGCCGGGTGAGCTGGGCGAACCAGCCGGGCCCGACGGCCGGATCGGTCGACCAGTCCCGGCTGCCGCCGGCGGCTTCGGTGATCGAGTCGCCCAGGGCGAGGATGCGGTCGTAGGGCAGGACGGTCACGTCGATGTCGGCCATGCCTCAGCCAATCACGGGAACTGCCGACGACCTACGCTGCCGCCGTGCGCGCCCTCCGATACGACACGTTCGGCGGCCCGGTCCGCGTCGTCGACGTCGAGAGCCCGGTGCCGGGGCCGGGTGACGCCGTCATCCGGGTGACGGCGACCGGAGTGTGCCGAAGTGACTGGCACGGCTGGCGCGGCCACGACTCCGACATCACCCCGCCGCAGATCCCCGGCCACGAACTCGCCGGCGTCGTGATCACGACCGGCCGCGACGTCTGTCAGTGGGAGGGCGGCGAGCGGGTCACAGTGCCCTTCGTGTGCGCCTGCGGGACCTGCCCCACGTGTCTGGCGGGCGACGGTCAGGTCTGCCCCCGTCAGCGGCAGCCGGGCTTCACCGATCCCGGGTCCTTCGCCGAGCAGGTACTGATCCCCTACGCCGACACGAACCTGATCGCGCTGCCCGACTCGATCGCCGACGTCGCCGCCGCAGCCCTCGGATGCCGCTTCGCCACCGCATGGCGCGCGGTGACCGTCCACGGGAACGTCGCTCCGGGCGACGTGGTCGTCGTGTTCGGCCTGGGTGGGGTCGGGCTCGCGGCGGGTCTGATCGCACGAGCCGCCGGCGCCCGGGTTCTCGGGTACGACAGATCGGCCGCCGCGGTCGACTTCGCGGCCGGCCTCGGCCTGGTCGAGTGCGCGGTGCTCGATCCCGAAGCGAGCGCACCGGAGGTCGCAGCAGAGGTGGTGACCAGAACGGGGGCGCCCACGTCGGGATCGATGCCGTCGGTTCGACCGAGTGCGTCGAGATGTCGGTGCGTGCGTTGCGTCGCCGCGGCCGTCACGTGCAGGTTGGGCTGGTACCGCCGGCCGTCGGGCCCGTGCGCGTGCCGATGGATCGGGTGATCGCACTCGAATTGGCGGTGTTCGGGAGCCACGGGATGGCCGCCCACGAGTACCCGGCGATGCTGGCGGCCGTCGCGAGCGGGGCGGTCGACCCCGGTGTGCTCGTGGCCCGAACGGTCGATCTCGCCGGCGGCGCCCACGCCCTCACGACGCTCGACACCCAGCCGGTAGCCGGGGTGACGGTCATCCAGCCGCGCGGAGCGCCGAACCGACTGTGACGTCAGCGTCGTGAATAGCCGCACGATGTACTGACAGTGACGACGGTTTCACTGTTCGGTTTCGCTCGATTGATATCCGGCCGTTCGCTGCGGATCCGTTCCCGGGGTCGCACCCGCTGCTGCTGGAGGTCGTGACGTTGATCCGTCCCCGCCGGTCGGCGCGCGCCGTGGCCGCTCTCACCGTCGTCGTGGCGTCGTTCCTGACGTTCGCGACGCCGCGGCCGGCGCAGGCGGTCTCACCCAACGTCGTCATCAGCGAGGTGTACACGGCGGGCGGCACGGCCACGCCCACTTTCGCGAACGACTTCGTCGAGCTCTACAACCCGACGAACTCGAGCGTCTCCGTCGCGGGCTGGTCGGTGCAGTACGCGTCGCCCACGGGGACGAGTTGGGCGGTCACCACGCTGACCGGGACCATTCCCCCCAACAGTTACTTCCTCGTCCAGGAGCGGCCGGCGGCGGTGGGGTCGCCCTGCCCCAGCCCGATGTGAGCGGAACGCTGGCGCTGGCCACGGCATCGGGCAAGGTTGCGCTCGTCACCGACAGCACGCCCCTCACCTGCGGTGCGACCGTCGGAAGTTGCTCGGCGCGGCCGACCGTCCGCGACCTGCTCGGTTACGGCACGGTCGCCGATCGGGAGACGACCGCGAGCCCGACGCTCACCGTCTCGGTGTCGGCGCCGCGGACGCTCTTCGACGGGGCGGTCGACACCGACAACAACTCGCTCGACTTCGCTAACGCCCTCCCGACGCCCCGCAACAGCCTGCCGATCCCGAAGGTCGTCATCAGCGAGGTCTACGGCGGTGGCGGTAGCGCGGGAGCATTCAACCGCGACTTCGTGGAGCTCTACAACGCCGGCACCAGCCCGGCCGACATCACCGGCTACAGCGTCCAGTACACCTCGGCAGCGGGGACGTCGTGGTCGGCCACCCCGCTCGTCGGCACCATCGCGGCCGGCGGCTTCTACCTGGTCGGGCTGGGGCCGACGGGTAGTGGATCGCCGCCGCTCCCGTCGCCGGTCGGGGTGGTCAACACGACCGTCACGATGGCCGTCGCCGCCGGCAAGGTCGCGCTCGTGGTGGACGCATCCGCACTGCGCTGCACGAACAATTGCGCCGGCACGGTCGGCGTCCTGGATCTGGTCGGGTACGGCGCGGCGAACGATCTCCGAGACGACGCCGACGCTGCCGCCCGCGCAGTTGACCTCGGTCCAGCGCACGCTGGATGACGGGACCATCGACACCGACGACAACCGCACGGACTTCGTCGTCGCGACGCCCACGCCGAACGCGGGTGTCACCCCGGCCGTCCGGATCCCGGCGATCCAGGGTGCCGGCCACACCTCGCCGCTCGTCGGCACGATCGTTCGGCGCGTGTCCGGAGTCGTGACCGCGCTCGCGCCGGATCATTTCTGGATACAGGACCCGACCGGTGACGGGTCGGTGCTCACCAGCGACGGCATCCTGGTCCGGGCCACGCCCACGGGGCTCACCGTCGGCGACATCGTCGCCGTGGACGCGACAGTGGTGGAGAACCAGCCGGGCGCGCCGGCCGACCATGGTCTGACGGTCACCGAGTTGCGGTCGGCCACCGTGACCAGGCTCGGCGCCGGGACGCCGGTCGGGTCCACCCTGATCGGCCCGGGCGGCCGGGTGCCGCCGGCGCAGGTGATCGACGACGACGCCTTCGCCTCGTACGACCCCGGCGCCGACGGGATCGACTTCGACGAGTCGCTCGAAGGCATGTCCGTGGCCGTGGAGGACGCCCAGGTGGTCGGTCCGACCGCTTCGGGACGTCTCGTCGTCGTGCCATCCGGCAGTTCGACCCGCACCGCTCGCGGCGGGATCCTGCGGACGGCCGCCGACGCGAATCCGGAGCGGGTGAGTCTCGACGACGAGCTCCTCGCCGGCGCGATGCCGTCCGCTGATGTGGGCGACTCGCTTCGTGGCCGGGTGGTCGGTCCGCTGGACTACGCGGACGGCGAGTACCTCCTGCTGCCGACCGCCGTGCCCACGATCGTCAGCGGCGGGATCACCCGAGAGGTGACGGCCCCGGCCGTACCCGGCCAGCTCACGACCGCTACGTACAACGTGCGCAACTTGAGCGCCGTCGACCCACAAAGCCGGTTCGCCCGCACCGCGGCGATTCTCGTGACGAACCTGCGCTCGCCTGACCTCGTCTCCCTCGAGGAGATCCAGGACGACAACGGCGCGGCGGCCACCGGCGGCGCCGGCGCGGCCGCGACGATCGCCAAGCTCCTCAGCGCGATCAGTGCAGCCGGCGGGCCGACCTACTCGGTCGCGCAGATCGACCCGGTGGTGGGCGCCGATGGGGGAGCCGCAGGGGCGAACGTCCGCACGGTCCTGTTGTATCGCAGCGATCGCGGCCTCACGTTCGTGTCGCGCCCTGGCGGCGACGCGGGCACGGCGACGACGGTCAGGAGGTCGGCAACCGGAGCGAACCTGAGCCTGTCACCCGGGCTCGTCGATCCCACGTCGACCGCGTTCGCCGGCAGCCGCAAACCGCTCGCGGCTCAGTTCACCTACGCCGATCAGTCGCTCTTCGTCATCGCCGTGCACCTCACCAGCAAGCTCGCCGACGACCCGCTGTACGGTTCCGTCCAGCCCCCGTCGACGCCGACCGACGCCGTGACGGATCGCCCAGGCAGCCGTCGTCAACGGGTTCGTGAACGACATCCTCGGCGCCGACGGTCGGGCGAACGTGGCGGTGCTCGGCGACTTCAACGACTACCCGTACTCCGCTGCTCTGCAGACTCTCGCCGGCCCACCCGGCGCAACGGTTCTCAGCAACCTGATGTCGGGGCTGCCGGCTGCCGAGCGGTACACCTACGACTACCGCGGGAACTCCGAGGCCCTCTCGAGCATCTTCGCGTCGTCGGCGCTGGCGGACGTGGCCGTCGGCTACGACTCGGTGCACGTGAACGCGGAGTTCGCGGACCAGGAGTCCGACCACGACCCGCAGGTCGCGGTCTTCGCGATACCACCGGCGTCACCTGAGCTCACAATCACCAAGACCGTGGCGCCGACGACCGTCACGCACGTCGGCGACGAGGTCACGTTCTCGTACACGGTGGTGAACTCCGGCAACGTGGTGCTCAGCGACGTCGCCGTGGCCGAGGGGACGTTCACCGGGTCAGGTGTCGTGCCCGTTCCCGACTGTGGATCGGCGGCCGGAACACTGGCTCCGGCCGAGTCGTTCACCTGCACGGCCTCCTATCGCGTCACCCAGCCCGACCTCGACGCCGGCGAGGTCGCCAACACGGCCACCGCCACCGGCCGGTCACTCACCGACGCAGCCGTCGTGTCGGCCTCGTCGACCGCGCGGGTGCAGGTCGATCAGGCCGCGGCACTTTCGCTGTCGGCCGACGTCGTGCCGACGGTGGTCGCCGCGGTCGGCGACGTCGTCAGCTACCGCTACGTCGTCACCAACGATGGCAATGTCACCGTGTCCGGGATCGCCGTCGACGCGACGTCCTTCACCGGGACCGGGTCGGTGCCCGCTGCGGACTGCCCGCTGAGCCGGCTCGCACCGAACCGCTCGATGGTGTGTACGGCCACCTATCGGGTGACGCAGGCGGACCTCGACGCGGGGCAGGTCATCGACACCCGGAAGGCCGCCGGGCAGGCGCCCAACGACTCTGCCGTCGAATCCGAGGGGGCGAGCACGACGGTGGCAGTCGATCAAGTACCCGCGCTGTCCCTCGTCCTCACCGTCGACCCGGGCCGGGTCGCAGCGTTCGACGACGTCGTCACCTACACCTACCTCGTCGCCAACACCGGCAACGTGGGCCTCGTCGACGTCGGCGTGTCCGCCATCGCCTTCACGGGCTCGGGCGACGTGCCCGCGCCCGATTGCGCCGACACGGCGCTGGCGCCTGCGACGACCACCACCTGCACCGCGACGTACCGCATCACGCGTGATGACCTGGACGCCGGTCAGGTCGTCAACACCGCCGTGGCGGAGGCCGTCTCCGGATCGCCGGCGCCGGGACGGCGGGTCGCCCTGGTGGCCGCGGCGATCCCGACGATGTCCGAGCCCCAGACGGTCGTCGTCACGGTCGATCAGGCGCCGCAGCTCGCCGTGTTCCTCACGGCCGACCCGACCGGCGTCGACCTGGTGGGCGAGCCGATCTCCTACTCCTACCTCGTCACGAACATCGGCAACGTGACGCTCACGGACGTCGCTGTCGCAGCAGTCGGGTTCAGCGGGTCGGAATCGCCCCCGGACGTGACCTGCCCGCGCGCTTCCCTGGGGTTGGCCGACTCGACGACGTGTACGGCGACCTATGCCGTCACCCAGGCCGACCTCGACGCGGGCCAGATCGTCAACACCGCCACAGCGATCGGGCGAACTGTCGCGCAGCCCGAGGTCGTGTCCGCCGCGTCGTCGGTGACGGTCGAAGCGGAGCAGACCCGGAGCCTGCGCCTGACCGTCACCGCCGATCCGGTGCCGGTCACGCGCGTCGGCGAGGTGGTGGGCTACGCGTACGAGGTGACCAACTCCGGGAACGTGACCGTCCGGGACGTGTCAGTGGTCCCCGTCGCGTTCTCGGGGACCGGAGCCGCACCGCTGCCCGGCTGCCCGCCTGGCCCGGTCGCACCTGGGCGAGCGTGACCTGCACGGCCGGATACGCCCTCACACAGGGCGACATCGACGCAGGCGCGCTGACCGCCGTCCATCTGGCCGGCGCCGGTGACGGCCCGGTCGACTCCGACGCGTCTCGACGATCGTGACCGCGGTTCGTTCGGCGTTGCTGGGCCTCACGAAGACCGGGCTGGCCACCGACCTCGATGCGGACGGGCACGTCAGCGTCGGTGACAGCATCGCGTGGACGCTCGAACTCACCAACGACGGAACCACGACGTTGCACGACCCACAGGTCGACGACCCGTCGGCCGGTGCGGTGACGTGTCCGGCGGGCATGTTCGCACCCGGCACCTCCCTCGCCTGTACCCTGCCGGTCCGGCTCGTCGCCGCCGCCGACGTCGCTGCCGGCCAGGTCGTCAACTCCGCGGTCGCGGAGGCTTCCACCGTGTGCCCGACGCTGACGCCGGAACCGATCACGGACGTCCCGGAACGGTGGCGACGACATGTTCGACGATCCGTTCGCTGACCGCGACCGCCACGGTGGTGGTCGTCGCGGTGTCGTCGACGCCGACGCCGACGCCGACCGTGGATCCGACCGAGCCGCCGACGGCGACGCCGACAGCCACACCATCGGCCACCCCGACTGCCACACCATCGGCCACCCCGACAGCCACACCGTCGGCGTCACCATCGGAGTCGCCGACCGTCGTCCCGATCGCCACGCCGACCCGGCTGTCGACGCCCGCCACCAGCGCGGGTGCGACCGCCTCGGCGTCGTCCGCCGGCGTTGCGCCACCGCTGGACGGGTCCGCGCCACCCCTGCCCGTTACGGGCGACCGGATCCTCCTGCCGGTGGGCATCGCCGCCATCGCACTGCTTGCCGTCGGCGTCGCCCTGAGCTGGGCCGGACGCGGCCGACGTCGTCACGAGAAGTGACGTGCACGCGGCGTCGACACCGCGGAGGGACCAGACTGGACGATCGTGACCTCATCGACGTCAGCACCACTGACCAGCGTGGTCGAGATCTTCGATCTCGCGACCGGCAGCCGGCGCACGCTCCTCGAGACCGACCGGCACATAGAGGCGCCGAACTGGTCGCGCGACGGTGCGCATCTGCTCGTCAACGGCGGTGGCCGCCTCTTCCGGATCCTGCTGGACGAACCGACCCTCGAGCCGCTGGACACCGGGTTCGCGACCGCATGCAACAACGATCACGGGTACTCCCCGGACGGCACCATGATCGCCATCAGCAATCAGGTCGACGGTGCGTCGATCGTCTTCGTGCTGCCGGCCGAGGGTGGCGAGCCCCGACGCATCACGGCGACCGGGCCGTCGTACTGGCACGGGTGGTCACCCGACGGCTCCACGCTGGCGTACGTCGGCGCGCACGACGGACAGTTCGACGTCTATGCCGTGGCGGCCGACCCGGGGGCCGCGGATACACCCCGGCGGCTGACCGATCATCCGGCGCCTGACGACGGCCCGGACTACTCACCTGACGGAGGCACGATCTACTTCAACAGTGCCCGGACCGGCGTCATGAAGATCTGGGCCATGGACGCGGACGGGTCGCACCAACGCCAGGTGACCGCCGATCCCGCCTATGCGGACTGGTTCCCGCACCCCTCGCCCGATGGTCGATGGATCGTGCTGCTGTCCTACGACTCCGGCGTCACCGGGCACCCCGGCGGTCAGACGGTACGGCTGCGGCTCCTCGACCTCAGTTCGGGCGAGCCCGGCGCCATCAGCGACCTGTGCGAGCTGTTCGGGCGGCAGGGCACGATCAACGTGCCGTCCTGGTCGCCCGACTCGTCGTCGTTCGCCTTCGTCAGCTACCGCCAGGGCTGACGGGGCGGCGGTCGGCCCTGGCGGCAGCCAACGGTGAAGCCCGTGACCGCCTCGATGCATGCGCTGTCGTGCGTCGACCCGCAGGCACCGCCGTCGGCGAGGGTCACCCGCTGAGAGAGGACCGGCCGTGCAGCACGTCCTGCTGACGCGATTCAACGTGCAGCTGCCGTTCCACGCTCACGGCGACTCGCATTGGACCGACGACCGCCTGGCGCTCTTCGAACGGACGCTGCTGTCATCCGTGCTGGGGCAGAGCAGTCGCGACTTCACCTGGTTGGTGTTCTTCGACGAGTCCACGAACCCGAGCCAACGTGAGCGCATCGACATCCTGAGTCAGCACGAGCAGGTCTTCGTCCCGGTCTTCATCGCCGAGGTGTTCGACGTCGCCCACGTGCGCGAACAGCTGCGGCTCCGCTGGCCCGACGTGGATTCCATCCTGACCACGCGCGTCGACAACGACGACGCGCTCGCCCGGGACTTCATGGCGACGATCCGGCAGTCGGCGGAGGAGCTGTCCGACCAGGCACCCGTGTTCTTGAACCCGACGTACGGAGTCCAGTTCGACGGCAGGCTGCTCTACCGCCGCCCGTGGCCGTGGAACGCGTTCATCTCGCTTCTGGAACCGGGCGACGACCCTCGGTCGATCTTCGTCGATCAGCACTATTCGCTCGGCAAACACGGCCGCTGCCTCGAGATCGGTGCGGGCGAGCCGCTGTGGTTGCAATACATCCACGGGGGCAATCTTGCGAACCGGGTGAACGGGCTGCCGCTTCGACGCGTCGACAAGGTGGTCGAGCGGTTCAGTCTCGACCTCGACGCCAAGCCCGCCGGGTGGCGCGATATCGGGGCTTCGGTCGGGCGGATCGGCTACCGCGCGGTGCGAAATCCGAGCAGCTCCGCGGCCCGGCGCGCGTTGTCGAATCCAAGATCAAGCGGCTCGTGCACCGCGTGTGGCCTTCCTGACGCCCTGGCCCGATCAGCGTCGTCGCCGGTGTCAGCCGGCCGGCGGCTGTCCGAGCCGCTCCGCCAGGTCAGCAGGTAGCTCTACGCGGCCGTCCAGCTCGTCGCGGTGTGCCCACGACCAGGCGGAGACGTCGGCGATCAGCGGCTGCGCGACGCTGTCGGCCAGCCCGGTTGTCAGCACGACGAGAACGTAGGCCGGTGCATCGTCGGGGAAGACGATCCCGGCGTCGTGGCGGATGCCGTCGTCCCACCCGTTCTTGTGCGCCACCCGTGTCCCCGGCGGCAACCCGGCCGGGATCTCGTCGTTCCACGTGTTGGCCGCGAGCAGGGTCACGGCCGCCGAGGCTGGGCCGGGGTAGCGCGGTGCCCGCTGCCAGCGCATGGAAGGTCGTCGCAAGGGCGGAAGCGCTGACCTGGTTGAGGATTCCAGCCCGGATGGCAGGAAGCGTCGTCGATCCACCGACGCACACGGAAGTCGGGGTCGCACAGCTGTGCCCGCTCGACCACCCGGTCCAGCCCGACCGCCTCGATGACGAGATCGGTGGCGAGATTTCGACGATCGCGTCACCATCCGCTCGACCAACCACTGGAGCGGCGCAGACGGTCGCCACGGAGCGAGATCGTCCTCTCGTCCTCCCTCACTGACGTCGAAGCGGTGGATGCCGTCGCGGACGGAAGTCGCTGTGCACACGGATGTCGTAGCGGGATCGACGCGACCGTCGTCGACCGCTTCGAGATAGCTGAACAGCACGACGAGCCTCATGGTGCTCGCGGTGAGGTGGAGACGGCCGTCGTCGACCGGCCGCCGCAGCCGTCGAGCCCCACGCGCTGGAGCCGGACGGACACGCCTGCGGGGGTCGACACCCCGATGACCCTAGCGATCCCGGCTGCGGTCGGCACCTCGGCACGCACAATCACCCGAGTGCGCAACAGCATTGCGGACCCGGTCGACCTGTCGACGTTCGTCCACGAGCTGCCGAAGGCCGAGTGGCACGTGCATCTCGTCGGTCGGCGCCGTTGTCGACCGTCTGGACCTGGCCCGCCGGCATCCCGACGGCGGTGTCCGGTCGACGAGCGGGAGCTCCTCGCGCTTTACCGCTTCAGCGACTTCGCCCACTTCATCGACGTGTACATCGCCGTGAACTCGTCGTCCGCACAGCCTCCGACGTGGAGGATCTCGTGGTCGGCGTGGCGAGCGGACTCGCAGCTCAGAACGTCCGCTATGCCGCTCACCGTGACGCCGACTCGCATCTGCTGATGGGGATCGAGCCGACGGGGTGGCGGAGGCACTGACCAGCGCTCGCGACCGGGCGGCACGCGAGAACCGCATCGAATCGCCTGGTGTTCGACATCCCCGGTCGAGCGGCTGGTGTCGGGAGCGGACCATCGACTGGGTCGAACGCTGGGCCCCCGTGGGCAGCGTCGGCTTCGGGCTGGGCGGTCCCGAGATCGGGGTCACGCGCCCGCAGTTCGCCGAGGTGTTCGCCCGCGCTCGCGCCATCGGCCTGAAGTCGGTACCGCACGCGGGCGAGACGACGGGGCCGCAGACGATCTGGGATGCGATCCGAGCTCTGGGCGCCGTGCGGATCGGGCACGGGATCTCGGCTGCCCAGGATCGCGAGCTGATGGACCATCTGGCCGAGCACGACCTGCCGCTCGAGGTCTGCCCGACTTCGAACGTCTGCACTCGCGCCGTGGCATCCCTGGACGAGCATCCGTTCGCTCTGCTGCGCTCGGCCGGCGTGCCGGTCACCCTGAACTCCGACGACCCGGGCATGTTCGACACCACCCTGTCCCACGAGTACCTCATCGCGGGCACCACTTTCGGTCTCGACCGGTCCGAACTCGCCGACCTCGCGCGGGCGGCGGTGCGCTACTCCTTCGCAAGCGACACGACGAAGCGGACGGTGCTCGCCGCCATCGACGATGCGATCGCGATCGACCGATGAGTTCGACGCAGGCCGCCGGTCCAATCCCCGACGCACATCGCGTCGCGAAAACCTACTGAGGAGAACGTCATGCCCCGTCGCGAAACAGCGCCGCTCGGCGCTCCGTGCTGGATCGACCTGTTCAGCTCCGACACCGACAAGGCTCGCTCGTTCTACGCCGAGCTGTTCGGTTGGACGGGGAGGAGGCAACCGAGGAGTTCGGCGGCTACTTCAACTTCGGGAAGGACGGGTGCGGGTCGCCGGTGCATGCACAACGACGGCTCGAGCGGTTCACCCGACGGCTGGAACACCTACCTGGCCACCGACGACGCCGTGAAGACGAACGCTGCCGCTGCCGAGCACGGTGCGACGGTCTACGTCGAGCCCATGCAGGTCGGCCCGTACGGGTCGATGGGCCTGCTCGGGAGACCCGACCGGCGCGGCCATCGGCGTCTGGCAACCGGACTCGCACCAGGGGTTCGGCGTCCTCGCTGAGCCGGGCACGCCTGCCTGGTTCGAACTCCACACCACCGGCTACGAGACCGCGATCGCCTTCTACCGCGACGTCTTCGGCTGGGACGCGCACACGATGAGCGACACCCCGGACTTCAAGTACACGACGCTGGGCGAAGGCGACGACGCGCTCGCCGGGATCATGGACGGAGCGGAAGACGCCGGCTCGCAGTGGACGGTGTATTTCGCGGTCGCCGACACCGACGCGTCGGCCGCCACCGTCATCGCATCGGGCGGAACCGTCACTGCCGACGCGACGAACACGCCGTTCGGGCGCCTGGCGAAGGTGACGGATCCGACCGGCGCCGCGTTCAGCATCATCGGGCCGAACACCTGACCGGCCGACAGAGCTGAGCGCGTGATCGGCCAAGCGGCTCGGCCGCCTCGCCGATCAGCGCACGGACTCCGCGGTGACGACACCGAGCAGGATCGCCACCGCGGCCTGGAACCTGTCGGCGCCGTCCTGGCGGTAGGCACGGGCGACGAGCATCGCGCCTTCGAGCGTCGCGATGATCGATCGGGCCGCATCGCGCGGTTCGGCCGCGAACGAGAGCTGCGCCGAGGATCGGCCGGACTGCAGCACGCGGACGAGCCAGCGCTCGTTGTCGTCGAAGAACCGGGTCACCGCCAGTTGCATCGGTGACGGCAACGTCTGGAACTCGGCTGCCAGCATTCCGCAGAGGCACATGCGCTCACGGCGGAGCACGTCGAGGTAGAGGTCGGCGTAGGCGTGGATACAGCCGAGCGCGTCGAGGTCGGATGCGCTGATCTGGCGCAGCGCTTCAGCGAATCTCGCAGCTGTACCGCAGGATGAGAGTTTCGCCCAGCTCCGCTTTCCCAGCGAAGTGGTAATGCAATGCGGCCTTGCTGACGCCCAGTTCGTCGGCGATGTCGGCGTAGCTGAACCCGTTGAAGCCTCGCTCCTGCACGAGCCGTTCGGCCGCGTCGAGGATCCTCGTCGACGTGTTGCGTTCGTCGATGGGGGTGCGCACGTGACTACGCCCTTTCGCAGAGCAATCCCGACATGTGTACCAGACCGGTCATACCGACCGGACTGGCGCATGCCCCAGTCGAGAGTGTCGCGGGCGACCCGGAATACCGGTGTCGTCAGGGCGCCTCGGTAATGGTCGTCACGCACCATCGAGGTCAACGTGTCAGCCGGGCCGTCGGTTCACCAGTCGACCAGCGGTTGCCGGCAGCGGGACGTCAGCGCGGTGTGAGCGCGAGATGCGACGGCCGGGTCGGCCCGAGCGGTGCCGTTCGCCACGTCGCCAGGAGTGTGCCCGCCTGCGGGTCGCACTCGAGCGTGAGTCGGTGCGGGGTGTGGATCAGCGCCAGTTCGATCGCGAAGGTGGTCTCGCTCGTCCATGCCGCACACGCTGCGGTCGCGATGCGTGCACCGTTGGCGAGCACCTGATCCTCGCTCACCCAAGACCCGTGCGCGCACGGGACGACGTAGGTCGCGTCGCCGTCGTCGACCTCGACCTGCCAGCCTGCGTCGGCCGATCCCGACACCCGGACCGACTGGACGGCACTGTCCGCGGACGTGGCCGACACGGACCACGCGCCCTCCGTGCCGCCTGATGCGCCGCCCTCGACGGTCGCCAGACTCGTGGCGTCCAGACGGCTCCGCAGGGCGCCGGCCGCGCTGGTGTCGTCGGCCGCGGGATCTCCGAACGCCGGCAGCAGGTGGGCCCAGGCCGCGTCGAGGATGCCTTGCATGTCGCCGGTGGCCGAGGTGATCGCGAGCACTGAGTCCTGGTCCGGCAGCACGACGCAGAACTGGCCGTAGGCGCCGTCGCCCCGGTACGCGTCGTGCCGGCACATCCAGAACTGGAACCCGTAACCCTGTCGCCAGTCGGGATTGGGTTCGCGCGGGTTCTCGACCTGCACACGCGAGGCCTCGGCGACCCACTCGGGGGAAAGCAGCTGCTCGCCTTCCCACTCGCCCCGTTGCAGGTAGAGCTGCCCGAGCCGGGCGATCGCATCGGTGCACAGGTGCAGCCCCGAGAAGCCGAGGTCGTACCGCCCGATCCCGGCCCAGTACGACTCCTCGATCCCGAGCTTGGCGAACAACCGCGGCCGCAGGAACTCCTCGACGCGCAGGCCCGTGAGCCGGGTGATGATCACCGACAGCGTCAGGGTGCAGCCCTGGTTGTAGGTGAACCACGTACCCGGTTCCTCCTCGGGCACGATCGACAGGAACGCGGCCACCGGGTCGTCGCCACCGATCTCCCGCAGGCGGCCGATGGTGTCCTCGCGGTGGCCCGACGCCATGCTCAGGAGGTGTCGGACCTTCATCCGGCGCACCGACGGGTCGAGCGTGTCGGCGTCGATCTCCGGGAAGAACGACGTCACGAGGTCGTCGATCGACAGCAGACCCTCGGCCGCAGCCAGGCCGATCGCCGTCGACGTGAAGCTCTTGCTGAGGGAGTAGAGCAGATGCAGACCGTCCGGCTCGTACGGTTTCCACCAGCCCTCGGCTACGACGGTGCCGTGCCGCAGGACCATGAGGCTGTGCAGCTCGATGCCCGATTCCGCCACCTGGTCGAGGAAGGCTCCGATCGCGCCGGACGGGAGACCCTGGGATTCCGGGGTGTCGCGGGGGAGTGCACCGGGACGGGTGGTCTGCGAGAAGAGCTGCGTCATGGCAGGAACGATAACGAGCCGACCCGAGCCATCACGAGGTCGAGACGGATCCGATGAGCGGAGGTGCGGCCACGTCCGGACGCGGCTTGGTCGCGAGGCACAGCTGCGACGAGAGGTCCCAGGCATAGCGGCCACGGCTGCCCTCGTAGAGCATCGCGAGCCCGTTCTCGGTCGGGACGAGCGCGGGGAACCAGATGGCGCCCCCGTCGACAGCCCCGACCGGGCCCCCGCCCGAACACCGGATTGCCGGGATGCCGCTCCCAGGTCCGCAGGTCGGTGGACCGTGCCAGGCCGACGTACTCGGGTTCGTCCAATGAGTCCGGACTCCCCGCGTAGACCATGAGGTAGGCGTCACCATCGCGGCTGATCCGAGCGGTGATGATCGACTGAGCGTCCCAACTGCCGGCGCTCGGGGCGAACACGGCCGGCTCGGCCGTGTCGAGAGGCCCGAAGTCGAAACCGTCCGACGAGGTGACGACATGGAGTTCGTAGCCCTCGCCGCGCTGGACCTGGAAGAACAGATGCAGCAGCCCGTCTCGTTCGACGACCTCGGGTGCCCGGCCTGCGCAGGACCCGGCCGACCTTGTCGAACCGCTCGCCATCGTCACTGACGGCGAGGCCGATCGAGTCGGGTCCGGTGCCCACGGCCGAGTAGTACAGGAAGATCCGGCCACCGAACTGCACCGCCGCCGGATCGAGCACGTGCTGATCGTCGAAGGAACCGGGCGCACCGACGTCGACGACCGGCCGGTCGCCGGCGAGATGCCGCAGGCCGAGGACGCCGTCGGTGTCGGTGTCGGCTACGAGCTCGGCGACTCCGAGCCGGTCGTGCAGGTGCTCGTCGTTCGCCAGGGTTCCGTTTCCGCGGAAGTAGACGAGTCGCCGGCCGTCGACATCGAGGATGTCGGGGTTGGCCGTCCACCGGCTACGCCAGTCGGGGCCGCCGGGCGGCAGCAACGGCCGGTCGGGGTGCTGCCAGGACAGGCAGTTCTCGCGGTAGTCGGAGGAGAAGCTGTCCCAGATCGTCGGAGTCATGGAGGCCTGTTCGGATGGTCGGCGGACGCTCGGCGCGCCACGCTAACAGCGCCCGATCGATCCGTCCGCCGGCACGATGTATTGCCGGCCGCATGTCGTGCCCCTCTCTCAACGACAACCACGTCGAGCTTGCGAGGGTCTCGTGCCGCTACCACTGGTGCTCCGATGAGCGAACCGACGCCGCCGGCGACCCCGCCGACTCCGGTCCCACCGGAAGCGACAGACGTCACGACCGACGAAGCCGCGCCCCGACTCGGCCCGCCGCCGGCGACTCCTGCCGACCCCGACGCACCGCCGGTCGACGACGCCAACCCTTCACCCAATCCGACATTGGGTCCGTCCGCTTCCGCGTCCGGTGCGTGGTGGGCGGGCAGTCCGTCCACGTCGGCCGCCGGCACACCGGTCGCACCCGCGGCGTCGTGGCCTCCGAACACGGCGACGTACGCCGACGCCAGTGCGGCACTGCCGGCCACGACAGACGTGGCCCCGCCCGAGGTCGAGACACCGGCGGTCGAGGCATCTGTCGCAACCGCCGCGGTCGAATCACCGGCCGCCGAGGCATCTGTCGAAACACCCGCGGTCGAGGCACCTGTCGTCGAGGCATCTGTCGCAACCCCCGCCGTCGAAACTCCTGCGGCCGAGGCACCTGTCGAAACCGCCGCGGTCGAGACACCGACCGTCGAGGCACCAGTCGTCCCTGAGATCGATGCTGCCGCGGTGCCCGCCACGGCAGCTGCCGCAGGCGCGCCGACCGCCGAACCGCTGGTCGCCCCCTCCGGTGACCCGGCGACGTCAGTGCCGACACCGACCGACCCCACCGCGACCCCACCGCCGGAAGGTCCTGCGACCGGCACAAGCGAGCCGCCGGCGTCTGGGCGAGGGAAGCTCATCGCGATGGTCGCGATCGGCATCGGTGTGCTCGTCCTCGCGGCGGCCGCGGTGTTCGTCTACTTCGAGTTCTTCAGGTCCGACGACTCTCCGGTCGCCGATGCGCTGCCGACGTCCCAGCCGTTGGGGGACACCCAGTTCATCGTTCCGGCGGTCGTCGACGGCAATCGTGACCTGTACCTGGGCGACGCCGACACGGGCCAGGTGATCACCAGGCTGACGTCGGACCCGGCGTCGGACGCGAGCGTCGCGATCTCACCCGACCGCCGCACGATCGTCTACATCCACCACAGCACCGCCGACGCTGCCACCGATCAGCCGACGTTGAGGGTCGCGGGGGCCGCCGACGGGTCCGGTGATCGCACCCTGTTCGCGACGACGCCGGACGTGTGCACTCGAGACATCGCCCGGCCGGCGTGGAACCCGGTCGACCCCACCGTGCTGGCCATTCCGTGCACGGACGCGTCCGGCGTCTGGCACCTCTACCTCGTCCACACGGACGGCAGCGTGATCCGTGAGGTCGCGGACGCGGGGCAGGCAGGGAAGGTCGCCGATCCGTCGTTCTCACCGGACGGCACCCAACTCGTGTTCGTGGCCGACGTCTCACCCGGCCGCGACGGCGGCAATCTGGTGGTGGCCAGCGGCGACGGGACGTCCATCGTCAGGAAGCTGACATCGACGGATCGGCCCGGAGCGGATTCGGACCCGGCCTGGTCCCCGGACGGGACGCAGGTGGCGTTCCGGCGGCGGACGACGGGCAACAGCGACGTGTATGTCGTCCGCGCCGACGGGTCGGCGCTACGCCGGCTGACCACGAAGGCCGCGTCCGAGCAGGACCCGACGTGGTCGCCGGACGGTAAACGGATCGCCTACAAGAGCAACGTCGGCTCACCGACGGCACGTACCTGGGTGATGAACTCCAAGGCGGGCGGCGGCAAGCACGCTCTCGGCATCGCCGGCACCGATTTCTCGGCGCCCGCCTGGACCCGTCGCTGACCGGCGTCAGGGGTCACGTCCGCCCTAGGCGACGGCACCTTCCCATGGCGAGCACTTGGCGAAGCCGGCCTGGTAGGAGTGACCGATGCAGGCCTTGAACGTGATCCTCACTCCTTCCGTGATCGAGTCGTTGAAGCCCTTGCACTTGCCCTTGCCCGTGGCCCACACCACCTGTTGCCCGGACGAACCGGGGACCTTCCAGACGACCGCTGCCGAGAACCCGTCCTTGTCGCGATCGCACGCGGTGAAATGCTCGCCGTCGGACTCGAACGAGGTCCATGCAGCCATGTCACCGCCGATGAAGAGGTCGGCCACGTAGGGACGAGCCTCCGCCGTGCCGGCCGTGGCGAACGCGAGTCCACCGGTGACGACGACGATCGCCGCCAGGCTGCGGACGATCTGGATGAGCCTCATGCTGGGTTGCCCTTCTCGTAGCTGATCGGTGTGTGAGGACCCTAACGCGGACCCATGGAATGGACCGGTTGACTGTCAACAGGCCGGGCTGGACGCGCGGTCACCACCCGAGTACGTTCCGAGACATCCCCTGCGCGTGACCCTGGAGGTCATCAGATGTCTTCTGGGAAGATCGAACACGTCGTGGTTCTCATGCTGGAAAACCACTCGTTCGACAGCCTCCTCGGATGGCTGTATGAGGCCGACGCCCCATTGGTGAACATTCCCCCTGCCGCGGACGGCGATCGATTCCGCGGCCTGGCCGGTATCGACCTCGCTGCATTCACCAACACCGCTGAGAACGGTGCTCTGTCGTCGCCGCCGGTGCGCGGGGCGGAAGGATTCACCGTCCCGACCCCGGATCCGGGGGAGGAGTTCGAACACGTCACCACGCAGTTCTACGGGACGCCGACACCGGCCCCTGATGCCGTTCCGACGATGACCGGCGTTCTCACCGACTTCGTCGACGTGATGCAGTCGTTCAAGTACTCCGGTCCCGATATCGCGCGGCGCGCACCGTCGATCATGCAGTCCTACACGCCGACCCAGCTTCCGGTGCTGAATCAGCTCGCGCGCCACTACGCCGTCAGCGACGCGTGGTTCGCGTCGGTGCCGTCACAGACGAACCCCAATCGCGCGTTCTCGCTCTGCGGAACGTCCGACGGGCTCGTGAACAACGGCGAACTCGAGACCGACCCACGGGCCATCGAGCTCGAGAAGATCCTGGGCATGCGGATCGGCGACGACCGGTTCCCGGGTCGGACGATCGTCAACGCGGTTCACGACGCCGGGCTCGATTGGAAGGTCTTCTGGCAGACGAGCTATCTACCGCAGAAGATCTCCGAACTCATGGGCGTCGTCGATGTCCTCGCCGCGCTGGGACCCGAATTCGGCCCCTTGGTCGATCTGCTGAAGCTGATCCAACCGTATTCGTCGTACCTGGCCGAGCTCTCCTCCGGCACGTTGACGTCGTGCTACACGTGGCGTCTCTTCCCGCAGATCCAGCAGATCGCCGGCGCCGCTGCGAACTTCGCCCAACTCGACGAGTTCCATTCACTCGCGCGGGCCGGGAACCTGCCGGCGTTCAGCTGCATCGAGCCGTACTGGACGATCTCCCAGAGCGGCACCGACGACACCACTCACCGTGCGTTGACCGCCCTCGGCAACGACTATCACCCACCGTCGAACCTGCTCGTCGGCGAGGACTTCGTCAAGTCCGTCTACGAGAGCCTCATCGCCGACCCCGTCGCGTGGTCGAAGACCGCGTTGCTCATCACCTTCGACGAGTTCGTCGGTTCGTTCGACCACGTCGTGCCTCCCGACGTCATCCCGCCGTGGGGCGACAACGGCCATCCGCCCTACGCCAGTTCCACGGGGTTCGACTTCAAGCGCCTTGGCGCCCGGGTGCCCACGATCCTCGTCTCGCCGTACGTCCCGAAGGGCAGCGTCTTCCGCTCGACCACCGACGTGGAGTACGACCACACGTCGATCATCGCGACGACACTGAAGCTCCTGGGGATCGCCGAGGACGCGGCCGACTTCGGGCAACGGACCGCGAACACCCCGACGTTCGACACGGTCCTCGAGCTGGACGAGCCGAGGACGGACTCCGGCGATCTTGCGTTCCTGGACGTCGCCCGGTCCACGGGCGATCCGCTGGCCTACGGCGATCAGTTCGTTCTCCAGAACGCCAACGGCACGTACCTGTCGCCCTTCGAGCAGGCCCTGAAGCGGTCCGATCTGCCGAACCTCCTCGGCGATCTCGCCGTCGACCTCAACCTGGCGGCCTTGTTCCCCACGTTGGGAGCCGAAGCCGGCAAGGTGCCCCTGATCCTCCAGAACGCCGACCCCGACGCCGGCCAGGTCGACGACGGCGACGAGGTGTGGCTCGTCTCCAAGGAGGCAGGACTGGTCTCGGCTGATGTGCTCGGTGCCTGGAGCGACTCCCACGACTGCTACTGGTACGGCCTCTACCTCGACGGACCCTATGCCGACAACGAACTGTGGCGGATCCAGAAGGTCCAGGACACAGGCGGTCCGGTGCGCTTCGGCGACCGCGTCCACCTCATGAACCGCTCGTGCAAGGAGGGACTCGCCCACGACGGGCGACCATTCCAGAGCAGATGGATCTCGACCTCGACCACCGGCGACGTCTGGACGATCCAACCGTTCGTGGCGTCCTGACCCGCACCTGTGGCACCATCGCGCGTGTGACCGGCACAGCCGCCCAGGAGCAGCATTTGAGTGATCTGGTGCGCCTGCGCAGGGTCCGCGACCGCATGGATCGTGAGTACGCACAGCCGCTGGACGTCGAGGCGCTGGCCCGCGGCGCGCACATGTCAGCGGGTCATCTGAGCCGGGAGTTCAAACTGGCGTACGGGGAATCGCCGTACGCCTACCTGATGACCCGGCGGATCGAACGTGCCATGGCGCTTCTGCGCCGCGGAGATCTCAGTGTCACCGATGTGTGCTTCGCCGTCGGCTGCTCGTCGCTGGGTACGTTCAGCACGCGCTTCACCGAACTCGTGGGCATGCCGCCGAGCGAGTACCGGCGTCAGGCCGCGCCCGCGACGGCGGAGATCCCGTCGTGCGTGTCGAGACAGGTCACCAGGCCGATCAGGAATCGAGAAGCACGGGTGCCGACGCGCGCCTAGCCTTCCCGCATGGACATCAGCATTCACGCGAGCTTCCTCCCGCACGACGACCCCGAGGCTTCACTGGCCTTCTATCGCGACACTCTCGGCTTCGAGGTCCGCCTCGACGTCGGGAGCGGCAAGATGCGGTGGATCACCGTGGGCCCCGCCGATCAACCCGGCACCTCCATCGTCCTGGACCCGCCGTCCGCCAACCCGGGCATCACCGACGACGAGCGCCGCACCATCGCGGAGATGATGGCCAAGGGCACCTACGCGACGTTGTTGCTGGCCACCAAGGACCTCGACGACACGTTCGACCGGCTCCAGGCCAACGACGCCGACATCGTCCAGGAACCGACCGAGCAGCCCTACGGGGTTCGCGACTGTGCGGTGCGGGACCCCGCCGGCAACCTGATCCGCATCCAGGAAGTGCGCTGACCCGCGCCATCCGTCCAATCAGCAGATCCAATCGACCCACGACCGAAAGGGCTCCATCATGTCCGGCTCGAGCACCGAGGGAATCACCGTCGTCCTGCACCCCGTCACCGATCTGACGGCGGCCAAGGCGGTGTACACCGCCCTGCTGGGCGTGGAGCCGTCCGCCGACGCGCCCTACTACGTCGGCTATGAGGCCGCCGGCCAGCACATCGGCCTCGTTCCCAATGGCGCGGCTCAGGGCACGACGTCTCCCGTGACGTACTGGAAGGTCGCCGACATCGAGGCCAAGCTGGCGGAGGTCACCGCGGCCGGTGGCTCCGTCACCGAGGCCGCGCACGAGGTGGGTGGCGGGCGACTGGTGGCCACCTTCACCGATCCTGACGGCAACGTGCTCGGAGTGCTCCAGGATCGATGAGCGCGGGCCCGTCGTCCTGGTTAGATCGACACGACCGGCACAGGCGGACACCGGCCGCGGCTCCGCCAGACAGATGGAGAGACCATGAGCACGGCCACGAGGGCAGGCACGACGTCGCCGGCGTCACACGACGCCGACAACCACGACCTGATCCGTGTGCACGGCGCCCGGGTGAACAACCTCAAGGACGTCAGCATCGAGATCCCGAAGCGTCGGCTGACCGTCTTCACCGGCGTGTCGGGCTCGGGCAAGAGTTCGCTGGTCTTCGGCACGATCGCCGCGGAATCGCAACGGCTCATCAACGAGACGTACAGCGCCTTCGTCCAGGGATTCATGCCGACGCTGGCCAGGCCCGAGGTCGACGTCCTGGAAGGTTTGACGACGGCGATCATCGTCGATCAGGAGCGGATGGGCTCGGACCCGCGGTCCACCGTCGGCACCGCCACCGACGCCAACGCCATGCTGCGCATCCTCTTCAGTCGCCTGGGCGAGCCGCACATCGGTTCTCCCCAGGCCTTCTCGTTCAACGTGGCGTCGATCAGCGGCGCGGGCGCCGTCACCTTCGAGCGCGCCGGGAGGGCGACGAAGGAGCGGCGGAGCTTCAGCATCCTCGGCGGTATGTGCCCACGCTGCGAGGGCCGTGGCTCCGTCAGTGACATCGACCTCTCCGCGCTGTACGACGAGAACCTGTCCCTCAACGAGGGCGCGCTGAGGATTCCCGGCTACAGCATGGACGGTTGGTACGGCCGGATCTACCGCGGTTGCGGATTCTTCGACCCGGACAAGCCGATCAAGAGGTTCACCAAGCGCGAGCTCGACGCTCTTCTCTACAAGGAACCCACGAAGATCAAGGTCGAGGGCATCAACCTGACGTACTCGGGCCTGATCCCACAGCTTCAGAGGTCGTTCCTGGCCAAGGATGTCGACGCGCTGCAGCCGCACATCAGGACGTTCGTCGAACGGGCCGTGACGTTCGCGACGTGCCCTGAATGCCACGGAACCCGCCTCAGCAAGGAGGCCAGGTCGTCGAAGGTCAACGGCATCAACATCGCCGACGCCTGTGCGATGCAGATCAGTGACCTGGCCGGCTGGGTGAACGAACTCAGCGAGCCGTCGGTGGCGCCACTGCTGGATGCGCTGCGGGAGACACTCGACTCGTTCGTCGAGATCGGGTTGGGGTACCTGAGCCTCGAACGTCCGGCCGGCACCCTGTCCGGCGGCGAAGCTCAGCGCACCAAGATGATCCGTCAACTCGGCTCGTCGCTCACCGACGTCACCTATGTCTTCGACGAGCCCACGATCGGGCTGCATCCGCACGACATCGAGAGGATGAACGATCTCCTGCTCCGGCTGCGGGACAAGGGCAACACCGTGCTCGTGGTGGAGCACAAGCCGGAGACGATCGCGATCGCCGACCATGCCGTCGACCTCGGCCCCGGTGCCGGTGCCGGCGGCGGCACGATCTGCTTCGAAGGCACCGTCGAGGGCCTGTGGGCCAGCGACACGACGACCGGACGGCATCTGGATGACCGCGCTCAACTCAAGTCCGAGACCCGCACCCGGACCGGCGAACTGGCGATCCGTGCGGCGGACTTGAACAATCTCCGCGACGTCGACGTCGACATCCCACTCGGCGTGCTCGTCGTGCTCACCGGGGTGGCCGGGTCGGGGAAGAGCTCCCTGATCAACGGTTCGGTCACCGGACTCGACGGCGTGGTGACGGTGGACCAGGGCGCGATCCGCGGTTCGCGACGCAGCAACCCGGCCACCTACACCGGGCTGCTCGACCCGATCCGCAAGGCGTTCGCGAAAGACAACGGCGTGAAGCCCGCCCTGTTCAGTGCGAACTCCGAAGGCGCTTGTCCCAACTGCAACGGCGCCGGCGTCATCTACAGCGACCTGGCGATGATGGCCGGGGTGGCCACCACCTGCGAGGTCTGCGAGGGCAAGCGCTTCCAGGCCGAGGTACTCGAGTACCGGTTCGGCGGCAAGAACATCAGCGAGGTGCTCACGATGTCGGTGACCGAAGCCGAAGCGTTCTTCGGCGACGGGCCGGCCAAGACCCCGGCAGCGCACCGAATCCTGGACCGGCTCGCCGACGTCGGTCTGGGCTACCTCACGTTGGGACAGCCCCTGACGACGCTGTCCGGCGGCGAACGGCAGCGGATCAAACTCGCCACCCGCATGGGGGAGAAGGGCAGCGTCTACGTCCTCGACGAGCCGACGACCGGCCTGCACCTCGCCGACGTCGAGAACCTCCTCGCCCTGCTGGACCGGCTGGTCGACTCGGGAAAGTCGGTCATCGTCATCGAGCACCACCAGGCCGTCATGGCGCACGCCGACTGGATCGTCGACCTCGGCCCGGGGGCCGGCCACGCCGGCGGGACGGTCGTGTTCGAGGGGACGCCGGCTGACCTCGTCGCCGACCGGTCGACACTCACCGGTGAGCACCTGGCCGTCTACGTGGGTGCGTGACCGTCCACCCTGACAGAGATTCCGGACGGGAAACGTCCGCACCCGGCGTTACCGTCTGGCCATGGACATGCTGACGGACAAGCAGCTCGCCGCGACCGGACTCACCGACTGGCGCAAGCTGGGTCAGGGGCTCCACGCCCGCTATCTGGTGGACGACTTCGGGATCGGCGTGCGATTCGTCGCCGCCGTGGGCCGGGTGAGCGACGACGTCGGTGCGCATCTGCGGGCGACCCTCGGCGACGGGTCGGTCGACCTGACGCTCTTGAGTCGGGATGCCGTCTACCGCGACGGCGACGGCAATGAGCATGTCGTGGAGTGGGCGACGCAGGCGGACGTCGACCTCGCCCAACGGATCTCCGCGCTCGCCGTCGAACAGTCGGTCACCCCCGACCCGGCGTCGATCACGACGATCGAGCTCGCGCTGGACACGGCCCACGCCCCGATGATCGCGCCGGTGTGGTCAGCGCTGTTGACCGGAAACCCCGACGCCACCGGCCGCGGGACGATCGGCGACGACGTGCGGGACCTGACGAGGCGGGTGCCGATCCTGTGGTTCCAGGACACGGAGGAGCACGAGACGCCGCGTCAGCGCTTCCACATCGACGTCTGGGTACCGCCCGAGGTCGCCGGGCAACGCATCGCTGCCGCCATTGCGGCCGGCGGCGTCGTGGTGGACGCCAGCCAGGCGCCGTCCTTCACCGTGGTCGCCGATCAGGACGGCAACAAGGCCTGCGTGTGCACGGCGGTCGGCTAGCGATCAGGTGCTCGTGAGGATGACCAGCCGCTGGGTCGCTCGGGTCATCGCGACGTAGCGGTCCACGGCGCCCTCGATACCCACGCCGAACGACTCCGGGTCGAGGAGGATCACCAGGTCGAACTCGAGCCCCTTCGCCAGCTCCGGAGTCAGTCGGCGGATACGGGACGCGACCGGGGGAGTGGGGTCCGTCCAAGCGCTCGCGACGACGCACGCGATCCCCTCGGCCTGCGCGGACAGCCACGTGTCGAGGAGGGAGTCGAGCTCCGAGGTCGAGCCGTATTCGACGGGGACGCCGCTGTGTCGGACCGACGTCGGCACGTTGGCGTCCGGCAGTACCGCTCGTATGACCGGCTCCGCTGCGGCCATGACCTCTTCCGGCGTCCGGTAGTTGATGCTCAGTGAGGCGAGGCTGACCCGCTCGAGACCGATCCGCTCGAGCCGCTCTTCCCACGACTCGGTGAACCCGTGCCTGGCCTGGGCACGATCACCGACGATCGTGAAGCTGCGGGATGGGCAACGCAGCAGCAGCATCTGCCACTCGGCGTCGGTCAGCTCCTGTGCTTCGTCCACCACGATGTGGGCGAACGGGCCGGCCAGCAGGTCCGGATCGACCTCGGGAAGCGCTGCGTCGTCGACGAGGGCGTCACGCAGGGCCGGCTGTCGGAGTTGTGCCATCAGGCCGGTGTCGTCGGACTCGAGGAGTTCGTCGACCACCCGGTCCATCCGGGCGCGCTCGGCCGCGACGACGGCAGCCTGCCGACGCCTGCGCCGCGAGGCCTCCGGATCGCCGAGTCGCTGGCGAGCTGCATCCAGCAACGGCAGATCGGACACCGTCCACGCGTGTCCGTCGCTCCGCCGGAGCTTCCTGACATCGTCAGGTCCGAGCCAGGGCGCGCAGCGACGCAGGTACGCCGGTACCTCCCAGAGGTCGCCGACCAGGTCCGTCGGCTCGATCAACGGCCATGCCCGGTTGAGTGTCTCGACCAACTCGAAGTCGCGGCGCAGGGCGACGTCGAGCTGCTCCTGGGGCACGGGCTCGTCGTGCTTGTCCGCGATGATCGCCACCAATGCGTCCCACACCTGGTCGCGGGCTTCGTTGTGCGGCGTGCCCGGTTCGGGCGCCTCGAACGCCTCGGCCCAATCGTCGGCGCTCACCCAGACGTCGGACCAGGGCGTCTCGACGGCCATGCCGTCGGTCGGTGGTTCCTCATAGAGACGGACGGCGGGCTCGATCGCGTTCACCATGTCCGTCGACGACTTCAGCCGCGCCACTTCCGGGTCGGCGTCGGGCGGTGCGGACGCTCCTTCGGGCACCAGGTCGCGCAGGGTGCAGGTCTGGACGCCCTCCTCGCCGAGGCTCGGCAGGACGTCCGCGACGTAGTCGAGGTAGGGCTGGTGCGGACCGACGAACAACACGCCGCCTCGCCGGTGACCGAGGCGTGGGTCGGAGTAGAGGAGATAAGCAGTGCGATGCAGGGCGACCACCGTCTTGCCGGTGCCCGGCCCGCCGTCGACGACGAGCGCGCCGCGAGAGCCGGCGCGGATGATGGCGTCCTGGTCGGCCTGGATGGTGCCGAGCACGTCGCGCATCCGCGGCGATCGGTCGGCGCCCAGGCTGGCGATGAACGCCGACTGGTCGTCCAGCGACGGATAGCTGTCGTAGCCGACCGCCCCGTCGGTGCTGAAGACCTCGTCCCAGTAGTCCGTGATCCGGCCACGCGTCCAGCGGTACCGACGGCGGCTCGAGAGTCCCATCGGGTCGGCGTGGGTGGCGCCGAAGAAGGGTTCGGCAGCGGGGGAGCGCCAGTCGATCAACAACCGGCGACCAGCGCTGTCGCTCAGGCCCAGCCGTCCCACGTAGACGGGCTTGCTGCCGTCGACGCCGACCATCCGTCCGAGGCACAGGTCGACGCCGAAGCGTCGCAGGGCGCGCAACCTGGCGGCCAACCGGTGGATCTCCAGGTCCCGATCCATCGCGTGCTGGTCCACACCACCGGGTTCGCGGCGCGCGGCGTCGAGGCGGTCCGACAGGTCGGCGATCGAGTGTTCGAGGCTCTCGGAAATGGCCGCGAACTGCTTCTCGTCGGCCCCCGTCAGCGCGGGATCGGCCTTGAGGACGAGGTGGGCGGGGAGGTCGAACACACTGGTGGACAGGGGATTCACGGCATCGACTCCGATCGAGCTGTGACCCGCAGCGGCAGCGGGTCTTGCAGTCGATCGACGATTCTGCGACACGGTGGGGGCCTTGCGGCAAGCCCCCCGGCCCGCTATATGTTGAGAGTGGAAAGAGGTGAGGGCTCGCCTCGCCGGATCCCACTTCGCCGCAGTCGGGTCGTCTTCATGTGCGGCCCCGCCCGGTTCGGGAAAGTCCACCTACGCGCGGAATCTGGAACGCGAGGGCATGGTCCGGCTCTCGTTCGACGTGGAGATGTGGGAGCGCGATCTCACCTCCATGCCGCCGACCCAGCGATTCATCTGGCGACCGGCGGCGAGACCGTGCTGGATCGTCGTGGCGCCAGACGCTTCGACCAGTTCGAGATCCCGACTCCGGACGAAGGACCTCTGATCGTGATCGCCGATAACTGACATTATGTCAGTTTGGCGAGTGGGGGCCCGGGGAAGCGTGGAGCTCGAGCCCTCCCCCCTGGAGTGCGGGCCTGACAACCGTGCCACACTTCCCGGGCTCGTCCCTGGAGTGGTCACTCAGCCACAGCCGCACGGCGTGTCCCGTCACAACACGCCCACTCCGAGCCCGGCGCGTCCCTCAAGTGGTCGCTCAGCTGCATCCTCTCGGCGTGTCCCGTCACAACACGCCCACTCCGTGCCCCGGCAGTCCATCGTTCGCTCCTGGAGCGGTTCCGGTGTTCTCGTAACGCCAGCCGTTGTCAGGCGAACCGTGCGCCCCGCCGCACCATCCGCCTGACAACCACCCGGCTCGTCCCTCGACTGGTCGCTCAGCCACAGCCGCACGGCGTGTCCCGTCACAACACGCCCACTCCGTGGCCGGCGAGGCCGTGGCTGATCGAGAACGTCAGCCCCAGTTGTCGATGCGGACGTCCACGGGAGCCGGCTTGCCGCTGCCCGTCTCCACCAGCGACTTCAGGCTCATCAGGAACGTGGCCCACTTGGTACTGCAGTGATGCATGAACTCGACGGGCTCCTTCCAGCCGGTGTGGCTGAACAGGACGATCGTGTACTCGCCGTCCTGGCGGAGGTCCCAGTCGATCGACGTCCCGACCCATTCCTCGGGCCCGTCGACCACGCGCCACGCCACTCGTTCACCCGGCCGTGCCTCCACGACCTGCATGTCGAACCCGCCGTTCGGGAACCGGAACTCGAGTTCGCCGCCCTCGCCACCGGAACCGGTCGTGTCGTCGGTCCACCAGGCGGCGAGGCCGTCCACCGTCGTCAACGCGTCGTACACCTTTTCCGGGTTCGCAGTCTTGACTCCGACCCTGTGCAGGATGTCCACCATCGCCGTGCCTCCTTGATCTCGTCAGTCCTGTTGTGCTGGTTGGTTGTGCTGGATCGCCTCGGCGATCCGCTTGATGCGCTGCAGTCGGGCGTCCCACGTCGATCCGACGGTGGACAGCTGGGCAGCGGCGCGGGCGAGTTGCGCGTCGTCCACCCGGTATCGCCTCTCCCGGCCTGCCGGCGTCGCTGTCACCAGTCCCGCGCGGTCGAGGACGCCGAGATGCTTCGCCACCGCCTGGCGTGTGATCGGCAGTTGCTGACCGAGCGTGGTCGCGGTGCCGTTGCCGTCGATCAGCAGCAGGTCGAGCATGCGACGACGCGTCGGATCACCGATGGCGGACCACAGCTCGTCGTCGACGGTCTCGCCCGGTCGCCGTCTTCACGGTGCGCGTGGCCAGGGTGGCGACGTATGGCGCCAGCCGTGGGAGGTAGTAGTTCCAGCCCGTGACGTGCGCCTCGTACTGCTCCTCGAGGGTGGCGACCTCCCAGCCCATCTCGCGAAAGCCGGTCTCCGTCATCTTGAGCAGCGTTCCGCCACCTGACGGAGCGAGGTCGAAGGTGACGAGCAGCGAGTTCCCGACGGCCGCCGGAACGTCGGCCGGATGGGTCCAGCGAAAGGCGAACGTGCGGGGCGGTCGGGCGTCGACGACCGTGAACTGCTCGACCGTCCCGTCGGCATCACGGTCGCCGAAGACGATCTCCCCGTCGATCCGGCCGTCGGTTCGTACCGCGCGTCATCGGGCCACCACTGCTTCAGGTGGTCGGGGCTGCTGACGACCTCGAAGACGATCTCTGGCGATGCGCCGACGAAGATCTCGCGCTCGATGGTTCCGAACTCCATGTCATCCTCCTGCAACGATTGGTTGCGTATAACGCTAACCCACGATCACGGATAGTGCAACCATCAGTTGCATGAATGTCAACGTCGATGGCAGGCCGGCTGTGGAGGACGCGAATCGTCCGGTTCGACCGTTAGCGTCGCTTCATGGCCGACTTCACCGACACAGATCTCCACGGTTCGACGTTCGACAAGGTCGATCTCAGCCACGCCGAGTTCCTCCAGGTCGACCTCTCGAATGCCCGGTTTCGCGCTGCCTACCTGTGCAATGTGGTCATGCGCGGAGTCGAGCTGATCGGTGTCGACATCTACGGCGAGCTCCAGAACGTCGTCGTCAACGGGGTGGACATCGGGCCGTTGGTCGAGGCGGAACTCGATCGGCGGCATCCGGAACGGTCGAAGATGCGACCCGTCGACGCGGCCGGATTCCGGGAGGCTTGGGACGTCGTCGAGCGGCTGTGGGACGGCACGGTCACTCGGGCGAGGGGCCTGGAACCGGCGCTGTTGCACGAGTCGGTCGGCTGGCGAGTGGACGTTCATCGAGACGCATGCGACATCTCGTGTTCGCCACCGATTCCTGGGTCCGGCGGGCGATACTCGGCGATCCTGCGCCCTGGGATGCGCTCGACCTCCCGTGGGACGAGATGCCCGACACGGCAGGTGTCCCCCGCGACCGTGACGTGCAACCGTCGCTCGACGACCTCGTCGCTCTGCGTCGGAGCCGCATGGACGGCGTCCGCACGCTGCTCGATGGCCTGACCGACGAGGTGCTCAGCGGGTCGACGACACCGATCGAGGGCCCGGGCTGGCCGGAGCCTCGGTCGTACCCGGTTCGCGAATGCCTGTCGATCGTCCTCAACGAGGAGTGGGAGCACCGGTTGTACGCCGAGCGGGACCTCGACGCACTCGAGGCACGGGCTGGGTGAGACCACGGCCCGTCCGGGACCGTCAGCCGTGTCGAGGCTCGATCGGTTGGAGGATGCGACGACGTGCCGGAGTCAGCCGGGCGAGGAGCTCGTCGGACGAGTGATAGCCCCGACGGTTCGCACCCCACGACGGCCCGTACCGGTAGATCACCACGCGCCGCTCGCCGGGATTGGTACGCGCCGTCGCCCCATGCGAGAGCCCGTCACAGAAGAGCAGTGCATCCCCCTTGTTCATGGTGACCTCGAACGAGCCGGCCATGTCCTGCATCGAACCTCGGTTCTCGGTCTGAAAGTCGGCGAACTGCGGATGCTCGAAGTTCGACTTGTGGCTGCCCGGGACGATCACCGTGCCGCCGTCGCCCGGCCCGATGTCCGTGAGCGCCATCAGCACGTTGAGCTGTCCACAGCGGAACACGCCGTCCTTGAAGCGATACTGCCCTCGCACCGCACCCCGGTAGCCGCCGGAGTGCGGCGGCGAATAGCCGCCGGCCCTTCGGATCGTCGCGAAGCACTCGTCGATGTACAGGCCCTCGACGTAGGAATCGGCCTCCCCCACGTACCGCTGGGCGTAGGCGATCCAGGACGGATGATCGATCAGTCGCTCGAACGGCTCACCGGCTTCGACGATGTTCTGGATGTCGAGCGCGAGGTCCTGTCCCTCGATCTTCTCGTCGATGCGTTGGACGTTCCCCCACCAACCCTGCGGCTCGATCGACGGGAGGCTGTCGAAGGCGTCGTTGAGGTCGTCGACGAGATCAGGCTCGAGCGCGTGTTCGAGGATCAGGTAACCGCGCAGGTCGAACAGGTAATCGTCCAGCGCTGTCGGTGCTGCGGGCAGGTCGCCGATCATGACGAAACGCTATCGAGCGAATCGACCGCCAGCCACGAAATCGCGCACCATGACCGGGGTGGGCCGTGCCTTTGCGCTCCGAAGCGTCAATCGGCGCGTCGCCAGAACTGCCGTGGCGCGAAACCGGAGCGGCGAAGCCAGTGCTCGGTGTAGACGATCCGATCGGCCTCGACGACGACCAACGGTCCCGACGGTGGTGCGGCAATGCTCCGCGAGCGCTCGACATGATCAGATTGCCACCGGAACGCGGGCCAGTAGAGGCGAAGTCGGCATCCGCCTCGGACAGAACCCGAGCCCGGCCGAACAGCTGCGCACCGCGACTGCTCGCCTGGCCCACCAGTGGCGCGAAGACGCCGATCGAGGCTCGCGGATCGTCGCAAAGGTTGCGCATCTTCGGCGACGCTGGATCGGCCGTGAACATGACGGCGAAATCCAGATGGAAGTAGCGCACGGGCGTGGCGAGCGGACCATCCGTGCCACTGGTGGCGAGAACGCACATGTTGTGGCTGGACAGCAGGTTGAGAATCCGATCCTCGAGGTCGGTGCGCTCCAGCCGCCGCTCCGGAACCGGCCCGGACAGCCACGGGTTGGTGACCGGCACGTCACTCCCCCAGCCAAGTGACACCGGGCCGGCGAAACAGCGAGATCGGCATCGTCGGCATGTCGGTCATACTGCCCGGGTGCCCCCGACCAGCGCCACCGACTCGGGCATGCGGCGGCGGGTCGAGCAGGTCAACCTGCGGTCGACTGCTGGGCTGACTGTTCCTCGGCGCCGCCGACGCGGGCGAGACGGCGGGTGCCGCCTTCGTCGCCTGGCCGGACGGACGACGCAGCGTCGTCACCCTCGCGATGGTCCCGTCTGCGTCGATGCGACGCACCGCGGAGATCCTCGAAGTCCTGCGTGCACAGGGGATTCCGGTTCCTCGTCACGAACTGGTCGTCGACCTGGGCGACGACGTCGTCGCGGTCGTGCAGGAACGTCTGCCGGGCCGTCCCGCCGAACGCGTGGACGCCGACGTCATCGACGCCTTGGTAGCCGCGAACGACCGCTTCGCCGCTCGGCTCGCGGGCAGGTCGGACGTGCCAATCCCCCGCCTTTACCTCGACGAGAGCGGACCGGTCTTCCCGCGGCACGAGACCCTCGAGCAGTACAGCGACCGCAGCCGACGGCTGCTCCGCCGGATCCGCGCGATCGGCTCGCGGGAACCGAACGAGATGTCGGGCGCGGACGTGGTCCACCCCGACTTCACCGTGCCCAACGTCCTGTTCGCCGCCGACGGCACGATCTCCGGCATCGTCGACTGGAACAACGGTCTCCACCGTGGGGATCGTCGACTTCGCGCTGGTCAAGCTGTACTTCGACCTGACCTGGGACGCAAGCGCGCCCGACGGGGGGCGGCACCGCATCCAGCCTTCCGCGCTCACGCGCCTGGCCGGCGTCCTGCAGTCCTCGACGGATCCCCAGACATTGCAGCTCTACTGGGCGCACTGGACGCTGACCATGCTGCACTGGGTCATTCGGGCCGGTGATACCGACGTCATCGACCTGCACCTGCGCCTCGGCGAACAGTGTCTCGGGGACCAAGGTCTGGAGTGAACGACGGTCAGGCGGTGGCCGGGGGTCGCTCGACACGCCCCAGTTGGCGCACCGAACGCGACAGCAGGGTCGCCGCCGCGACCACGAGGTAGAGCACCCCACTGGCCACCACCACGGTGGTGGTGCCGAACGCCGCGGCGGCCGGGCCGGCGAGCAACTGGCCGAGGGGAATCGCGACGAACGAACCGAGCGAGTCATACGACGCCACCCGGGACAACACCTCAGGAGGGATGTGCTCCTGCAGGGCCGTCTGCCAGCCGATGTTGAAGACCTCGGTACCGGCGCCGGACACGAACGAGGCAGCCACGAGCGGCAGGAGCGCAGGTGAGATCCCGAGCATGGCGATCGGCAGGGCGAGGGCCGCGACCCCGATCATCCCGGCCCGGAGCGGATATCGCAGCTGAACCCTGAGCAGGAGCAGCGTCATCACGAAGAACCCGACGGTGCCCGCGCTCAGCACCAGGCCCCAGGCGCCAGGTCCGATCGTGTCCTTCGCGATGACCGGGCCGAGCGTGATCCAGGCCAGCGACTGGAGAGCGTTCAGCACGCTGAAGGCGAGCACGACCACCCAGGTCCACTCACGTCCGGCGAACTCGCGCCAGCCGACTTTCAGCTCGTGCAGCATCGTGCTCGACGCGGCGCGGACGACGGGCGGGATCCGCAACCGGCCCATGCAGAACGCCGCGATCAGGTAGCTCAACGCATCGGCCGCCAGTGCCCAGCCGGCACCCACGGTGATCACCATGAGGGCGGACAGGCTCGGTCCCGCGATCGACGCCACTCCGCGTGAGAACGAGAACATCGCGTTGGCCTGCTGCAGCAGTGATCTGTCGACCACGCTCGGGATCACGCCCTGCAACGCCGGCATGGTGAATGCGCTGACCATGCCGTTCACCGCCTCGATCACGACGATGTTGGTGATGGTTGCGTGCCCGGTGATGAACAGCGTCGCGGCGATCGCCTGCGTGAGACCCGAGGCGAGATGTGAGACCTGGAGGACGCGGCCGCGAGCGAACCGGTCGGCGATCACCCCGCCGATCAGCATGAACAGCACCAGCGGGATGCTGCGCGCGGCCAGGACCTTGCCGAGCGCTCCGGCCGAGTTCGAGATGTCGAGCACGGCGAACGCAAGGGCGACGCTGACCAGGGACGACCCGAGCAGGGACACCGTGCGGCCCACGAACAACCAGCGGAACCGGGAGTCCCGCAGCGGCGCGAGGCTCTCCGGTGCGGGCACGGCAGGACGTTACCGGGTGCCATGGATGCGCTCGGCTACCGTCGGCGCGTGGATTCCGCTGCGCCGCTGTCCGTGCTCGACTTCGTCAGCATCACCGAAGGTCAGACGCCCGCTGAGGCGATCGCCGACACGGTCGCGGTCGCTCGAGCAGCCGAACGTGCCGGCTACCACCGCTACTGGGTTCCCGAGCATCACAACAGTTCCGGCCTGGCGTTCACCTCGCTCGAGGTGCTCATCGCCCACCTGGCAGCGGCCACCTCCACGATCCGCGTCGGTGCCGCCGGCGTCATGCTCCCCAATCACGCGCCGTTGAAGGTCGCCGAGGTGTTCCGCACGCTGGAGGCGCTGCATCCGGGTCGCATCGACCTCGGGTTGGGCCGGGCGCCGGGCACGGACGGCCTCACGGCGTTCGCGCTCCGGGGCACGCAACCTGATGCCGTGCCCGACTTCCCGCAGCTGTTGGCGATGCTGATGGCGTTCCTCGCCGACGACTTTCCCGACGACCATCCGTATCGCGATGTGCTAGCCGCGCCGGTGGTCACCTCGAGCCCCGACGTGTTCGTCCTCGGGTCCAGCGGGTACGGGACGAGATTCGCCGCCGTCAACGGGCTCGGCACGGTGTTCGCCCACCACATGAGCCCCGATCTCGCCGTCGAGGCGTTGCAGGAGTACCGATCGAGTTTCCGGCCCGGTTATGTCGAGGAACCGTGGTCCGCGGTATCGGTGATCGCGCACGCCACCGACGACCCGGACGAGGCCGAGGCCGCCGTCGCGTCGTGGGCGATGCTCATGAGTCGACTTCGGGCGGGCGATCGTGGGCCGCGGCCGACGTTCGACCAGATCCGTGACTATGCGCGTTCGGCGGAGTTCCGCCGCGAACACGGCGGCCCACCTGACCGGGTGTTCGCCGGCCCGGCCGCGGACGTGGCTGCGCGAGTCCGAGAACTGGCCACACGCGCACAGGTCGACGAGGTCGCCGTCGTCAGTCCGCTTCCGGGGCGGGAGCGCCGCGCCGACGCGCTGACCGCGTTCGCGCAGGCCTGGCGGGATCTCTGAACTCCCTGACTCGGGTCAGCCTCGGCGGACGAGGGCCCCGGCGACCCGGACGACGAGCGCCCGCGGAAGGAATCTGCTCCCCAAGGCCATCGTGCGGTTGCGAACCCCGGGGATGACCACAGTGCGCTTCCCCAGCCCGGCCAGTGCCGCCGCCACCACCTCCTCGGCGGCCGCGGGGCGGCCGAACATCTGGTCGCTCACTCCCGCCGAATCGAAGAAGCCGGTGTCGACGGGTCCCGGGCACACGCAGACCACCTCGACACCGCTCCCCCGGCACTCCGCGGCCAGCGCTTCGGTGAAGGACAGCACGAACGACTTCGACGCCCCGTAGGCCGCCCACCCCGGCATGGGCTGGAACGCCGCCGTCGAGGCGATGTTGACGATGGCGCCTCGTGCTCGGTCACGCATCTCGGGCAGCGCCAGGCGGGTCAGGTCGACGAGGGTGGCCACGTTGAGGGCGACCAGCCGGCCGAGGGTGTCGGCGTCGGTGTCTGCGACGTCCCCGTGGCTGGTGAAACCCGCGTTGTTGATCACCGCGTCGATCCTGCCGTCGGCTGTGGCAGCGGCGAACAACCGCCCGGCAGCACCTGGCTGGGCGAGATCGGCGGGGACCGTGATCACGTCGACGCCGTACTCCTCGTGGATCTGCTGCGCGGCTGCCTCGAGCCGGTCGACGGACCGTGCCGCGAGGACGAGATCGGCGCCCCGCGACCCCAGCTCATGGGCGAACGTCTCACCCATCCCACCGCTCGCGCCGGTTACGAGGACTCTTGCACCACGCCATTGCATTCGCGCAACCTATCGGCTGACACCTCGGGTCACGCTGTCGCCTCAGCCGGTGGCGAGCGCTGGCTAGGGTGCGACGATGACCGACCCCTCCGGGCGCCACGGCCTGCGCCGACGGACAGTGCTCCTCGGGCTGGCGGCCGTTCCGGTGGCCGCGTGCTCGAACTCGTCCGGCGAGTCGGACAGCGCCCCTCGCCCCTCCACGGCATCGTCGGTGCCCACCACCGCCGCGGCCACGCCGAGCGCCTCCACGGCATCCACCCCGGTCAGCCCCGTGCCGACCGTTGGCGCATCAGCGCCGGCGACCGGCACCGTCAAGGTGTCGGACACGCTCATCACCGACCTGGAAGCCCCGTGGGGGCTCACGTTCCTGCCGGACGGCTCGGCGCTTCTCGGCAGTCGGGACAGCGCGGAGATCCGTCAGCTGACCCGCTCGGGGAACCGGGTCCGGTCAACGCTCGTGGGCACGATGCCTGACGTCGTTCACGACGGTGAGGGCGGCCTCCTGTCGATCGTGGCCTCACCCACCTTCAGCTCCGATCGGCACCTGTTCGTCTACCACTCGACCGCCTCGGACAACCGCATCACCCGGATCACCTTCCGGGACGGCGCACTTCGGGGCGCGACCGACGTCTTGACGGGTCTCCCCCGCAACACCCACCACAACGGCGGCGGACTCGTGTTCGGGCCGGACGGCTACCTCTACGTCGGGACCGGCGACGGGCAGGACACGACACTCCCCCAGGATCGGGACAGCCTCGGCGGGAAGATCCTGCGGATCACACGGACCGGGACCGCGGCGCCGGGGAATCCGTTCGACTCCACGGTGTTCAGCTACGGCCACCGCAACGTGGAGTCACTCGCGTTCGACGGCAAGCAACTGTGGGCCGTGGAGTTCGGCGACAAGACCGCCGACGAACTGAATCGCGTCGTCGCCGGCGCGAACTACGGATGGCCCGAAACGCAGGGCCGAACGTCGGTCGCCGGATACACCAGCCCGGCAGCGCAATGGCCGACCGACGACGCGGGACCAGCTGGCATCGCGATCCGGGACGGCATCGCCTGGATCGCCTGCCTGACCGGTACCTGCCTGTACCGGGTGCGGCTTCATGCCGACGGCGCCGACGAGCCACAGCGTTTCCTCGCCGACACCTACGGGCGGCTGCGCCGGGTCGCGTTCGCCCCCGACCGCGCCCTCTGGCTCGTGACCAACAACACCGACGGCCGCGCGACACCACGAACCGGCGACGACCGCATCCTGGCGCTGACGGTCACCTGAGCCGGAGTCTCGGCGGCGCGCTACGGTGCCACGGTGAAGCTGACGAAGTTCGCCCATTCCTGTGTCCGGCTCGACGACGGCTCGACCACCTTCGTCATCGACCCCGGTGTGTTCTCTGACGCGGCCACGGCGCTGGCCGGCGCCGACGGCGTGCTCATCACCCATGAGCATCCTGACCATCTCGACGTCGACGCCCTGCTCGCGGCCGCCGCTGAGCAGCCCGCGCTCCGGGTCTGGGCGCCCGCGTCGGTCGCCTCGAGCCTGGCGACGCTCGGCGACCGCGTCACGACGGTCGCCCCGGACCAGGACCTCGAGATCCTCGGGTTCGGCGTCCGGACCGTCGGCGGACAGCACGCGCTGATCCATCCGCTGATCCCGCTGGTCGCGAACGTCGGCTACGTGGTCAACGAGGTCCTGTATCACCCTGGCGACTCGCTAGTCGTGCCACCGAAGCCGGTCGACACGGTTCTCGTCCCGATCCATGCCCCGTGGTCGAAGGTCGGTGAGGTGATCGACTTCGTCATCTCGACCCGCGCGAAGCACACGCACCAGATCCACGACGGCCTGCTCAACGCGACCGGCCTCGGGATGGTCGAGGGCATGGCCGGACGGTTCGCGGGTGCCTACGGCGGTGACTTCGAGCACCTCGACGTCGGCGCGGAGGTCGACCTGGGCTGAGCACCCTCAGGCCGGGCGGTTCGCCCCCGCCCACCGGAGGATCCGCTCGCGATGGTTCGGGAGCAGGTCGTCCGGAAGCGCATCCGGCCGGCAGAACCGGGCCTCTTCGATCTCGCCGGCGTCGAGTGTCAGCGTGCTGACGTCGGTGGCCGGGACGTGGCCCACCACCTGCACTTCGGCCCGCAGCCGGAAGCCCCAGACCGATCCGTCGTCCCGCACGTCCGTCACGACCAGGCCGGTCTCCTCGCACAGTTCGCGCGCCAACGCCTGCGCCGGTGTCTCACCGCTCTTCAGGTAGCCGCCGGGCAGCCCCCACGTGGCCGCCGACCAGTACCGGGGTCGCAGCAGCAGCACCTGACCGTCCGGGTCGGCGACGATTCCCGACACCCCGACGATGAACTTGTCGTGTGCCAGCCACAGCGCGCGCCACTGGAATCGCCCACGCAGGTGACGGAAGACGTGTGCAGCAAGCCGGTGCACGGGCACCGGCAGCCGGCTCACGGATCACTCCGCTCCGGCGAAGGCCTCCCACAGACGCGCGTAGGTGCCATCGGCAGCGAGGAGTTCGGCATGAGAGCCATCCTCCACGAGCTTGCCGTGATCGAACACGAGTACCCGCTGCGCCCGCGCGGCGGTCGTGAGTCGGTGCGCGATGACGACCGTCGTCCGCTTCTGGGCCAGGAGATCCTCGGCACGCGTGACGGCGGCCTCGGATGCGAGGTCCAGTGCTGCGGTCGCCTCGTCGAGCAGGAGCAGGTCCGGTCGGACGCACTCGGCCCGGGCCAGTGCGAGCAGCTGTCGTTGCCCTGAACTGAGGTTGCGGCCGCGATCCCCGACGTCGTGCAGGTAGCCGCCACGCAGACGCGACACCATCTCGTGCGCGCCGACGGCGTTCGCGGCCGCCTCGACCTCGGCGTCGGTTGCGTCGGGCCGTCCGTAGGCGATCGTGTCCCGGACCGTGCCCGCGAACAGGTACGCCTCCTGCGGGACATATCCGAGGCGATGCCGGAACGAGGCGAGGTCGTAGTCACGCAGGTCGACGCCGCCGACCGACACCGAGCCGCCGGTCGGGTCGTAGAACCGGGCCAGCAGCTTCATCACCGTCGACTTGCCGGCGCCCGTCTCGCCGACGACCGCAACCCGTTGGCCGGCTGGGATGTGGACGTCGACACCCCGCAGCGCCTGGGGGCTGTCGGGCGTGTAGGCGAACTCGACGTCGGTGAGCTGGATCGACGCGTCCAAGCGTGCACCGACCGGCACCGGGTTCGGGGACGCCGGGGTGTTCGTCGGCGTCCGGAGCAGATCGGACATGCGACGCAGTCCGACGACAGCCTGCTGATATGCGTCGAAGACCTGGGACAGTTGCTGCACCGGTGAGAAGAACATGTTCACGTACAGCATGAACGCGATCAACGCACCGGCAGTGAGAACGCCGCTCTCGACCCGCGTCGACCCGTAGCCCAGGACGAGCGCGGTGGCCACGTCGGAGACCAGCGCGATGAACGGGAAGAAGATCGCGATGTAGCGCTGGCTGCGGGTGCGGGCCACCCGGTACTCGTCGGACAGTTCGGCGAAGTGCTCGCCGTTGCGGTCCTCGCGGCGGAACGCCTGCGCCACCCGGATCCCGGCCACGTTCTCCTGCAGGTCGGCGTTGACGGCGCTCACCCGCTCGCGGGCGACCTGGTAGGCCACCGCCGACTTCTTGCGGAAGATCAGCGTCGCGATGATGACCGCCGGCAGGACGCAGAGCACGACCAGGGCCAGGGGGAGGTTGATGACGAGCAACGCGATCAGCACGCCGAAGAACGACAGCACGCTGACGACCGCGGTCGCGAGACCGGTCTGCACGAAGGTGGACAGCGCGTCCACGTCCGTGGTCATCCGGGTCATGATCCGGCCGCCCATCTCCTTCTCGTAGAAGTCGAGGCCGAGCCGTTGCAGGTGGGCGAAGAGCTTGATCCGGAGTGCGTAGAGGATGCGCTCGCCCGTGCGACCGGTGACGCGGGTCTGGTAGATCGAGACGACCCAGTCGGCCAGGGTGACCGCGAGCGCGATGCCGGCGGACAGCAGGATGAGGCTGCCGTCGTTCTGGAGGATGCCGTCGTCCACGCCGACCCGGATGGTCGCCGGGAGCACGAGCGACGCCAGTGCGTCGGCGGCGACCAGAAGCAGGCCGACCAGGAGCGGCAGCCGGAACCGCCGCAGCAGGTGCCGGAACTGGAAGTCCGGATCGGGCGCCCGCACCTCGTCCGGGTTCATCTCCGGCTGTGCGGTGGCCGGTGGCAACGCGGCCACCTGCGCGAGAAGTTCAGGCGTCGGCGGTAGGGAGGCGAACATTCCACCTGGGCCGCCAGGCCCCCCAGGCCCGCCGCCGCGGCCCATGCCTCCCATACCGCCGCCGCCCATCCCCCCGCCGCCGTTGCCTGACGCCCCCACGGCGCTGGCCCCGGCGCGTTCTGGTGTGCGGTCGCCGCCCTTCCACAGCGACGGCGTCACGCCGTCGACGCGAGCTTCGTCCTCCGCACTTCTCGCTGCGAGCGCTTCCGCCTGTGCCTCGACCTCGGCGTCCGACATCGAGTCGACGTCGTCGTTCGGACCGGACAGGAGGACGGTGTAGAGCGGGCAGCGTGCCGCGAGTTCCTCGTGTGTGCCGACGTCGACGACGTGCCCGCGGTCGAGGACCGCGATCCGATCGGCGAGTGCCAACGTGCTGCGACGGTGGGCGATCAGCACGGTCGTGCGGCCCTGCATGACCCGCCGCAGCGTGGCGTGGATCTCGGCCTCGATGCGGGCGTCGATCGCCGATGTGGCGTCGTCGAGCAGGAGCAGGTGCGGGTCGGTCAACAGCGCCCGGGCGAGGGCCACGCGCTGGCGCTGACCACCCGAGAGCGTCAGTCCCTGTTCCCCGACCACGGTGTCGTACCCGTTGGGCAGGGCCTCGATGAACTCGGCCGCCTCCGCTGCCTTCGGCGGCCGCCTGGATCGCCGTCAGCGTCGCGTCCGGCCGGCCGTACCCGATGTTGGACCGCACGCTGTCGGAGAACAGGAAGCTGTCCTCGAACACGACACCGATGCGCTCACGGAGGGAGTCGAGGGTGACGTGGCGCAGGTCCGCTCCGCCGAGCCGGATCGCGCCGTGCTGCACGTCGTAGAAGCGCGGGAGCAGGAGCGACACGGTCGACTTGCCCGATCCCGCGGTACCGACGAGGGCGAGCGTCTCGCCCGCGGCCACCCGCAGGCTGACGTTCTCGAGCACGGGCTGGTCGGAGGTGTAACCGAACGTCACGTCGTCGAACTCGATGTCGACGGCCCCGGTCGGGAGCGTCGTCGCGTCCGGTGCGTCCACGACCGTCGACCGCGAGTCGATGACCTCGAACACACGGAGCACGCCGGCCTTCGCCTGCTGGCCGATCGTGAGCAGTCCCGAGAGCATCCGGACCGGAGCGACCATCATGGCCAGGTAGGTCGAGAACGCGAGGAACGTGCCGAGGGTGATCGTCCCCTTGAGCGCGAGGTAGCCACCGAAGCCGAGGACCCCGACCTGTCCCAGCGCGGGAAGCACCTGCATGAGCGGGTTGTAGAAGCTGTTGAGCCGGACGGTGCGCATCCGGGAGGAGAAGAGCCGCCGCGCCGTGTGGTCGAGGCGGTCGAGCTCGTGCTCCTCCTGGCCGAAGCCCTTGACGACGCGGACACCGGTGACCGACGACTCGACGACTCCGGCCACCTCCCCCACGTGCTGCTGGGAGTCCCAGTTCGCCGGGAAGAGCTTGCCGCGGCCTTTGAGCGCCACGATCCACAGGGATGGACCGATGAGGAGCGCCACGATCGTCAGCATCGGCGACAGCGTCAGCATCAAGACGATCGACATGATGAAGAGCAGGACGTTCGCGAGCTGCATCGGCACCATGCCGAGCAGGCCCTGGACCAGGTTGAGGTCCGAGATGGCCCGGCTCACGACCTGTCCGGTCTGCAGGTCGTCCTGCTTCGCGCCGTCGAGGCGTTCCAGTGAGCCGAAGACCTCGAGCCGCATGTCGTGCTGGACGTCGATCGACAGCTTGCCGCCGAGGTAGCGGCGGGTGAAGCCGGCGCCGAAGTTCACGAGCCCGGCAGCCAGTAGGGCGACGAGCCACGGGAGCATCGGCTGCGTGTGGGCGATGATCACGTTGTCGACGACCTGGCGGACGATCAACGGGGTGATGGACCCGACCGCCATGCTGACGACCGAGCCCGCGAACGCCGCGACCACCAGGGAGGGGTGCCGCATGCAGTACGCGAACAGCCGCTTGATCCAGCCGCGCTCACGCTCGGCTTGGGTGAGCGGACGCCCGGTCGGCTGACCCGTCGGATCGTCCGGCCCCCCGTCGACGTGTTCGCGGGACCTAGCGGTCGACGTGCCGGCCGTGGTCGCTGTGGTCGTGGTACTCGTGGCGCTCACTCCTGACGGGCAGTGGTGGGAGACGTGGTGGTGCGGCCGCCGCGCTCGCGCTCGGCGTTCAGGACGCCGTTGAGTTCGCTGAGTTGCGCGACGAAGGCCGCCGGGTCGTCGAGTGCCCGCACGGTGGGGCCGAATCGTTCGATGTAGGCGTCGTTGGCTCGCTGGAGGGCACGGGTGCCGGAGTCGGTGATCTCCAGCCAGGTGACGCGCCGATCGCCGGAGTCGGCCTTCCGTCGGAGGTGGCCGAGTTCGACCAGGGCCTCGACGGCGGTCGTGATGGTCGGCTTGGACACAGCGAGGTGGTGCGCGATCGCCGTGGACCGCTCGTTTCCGTCGGCCAGCAGCGTCAGCAGCCGGTACTGCGGGAACGACAGGCCGGTGTCGAGCCGGCCCAGCAGCCGGGTGAGCCGGCCGAGGATGCGCACCGCGGAGACGAGCTCGGCGTCGGTGATCTCCGATGTCGGCCCGCTCAGGCTGGTCTGCGCAGCCGGAGCCGCGTCGATCGCGTTCATGGTTAGTTAGTCTAACCACTGATGCATGCGTCGTGGCAAGCACTTCCGTTTCGGGGCGCCGGGTGGGCGCGTCGTGACGAGACACGCCGTACGGACGCGGCTTTGCGCCCAGTCGAGAGGGCTGGCCCGAGGCGGGGCACGGAGTGGGCGTGTCCTCGCAGGACACGCCGGGTCGAAGGTGAGTGAGCGACCACTCCAAGGAAAGGGCCCAGAGCGGGGCACGGAGTGGGCGTGTCGTCACAGGACACGCCGGGTCGAAGGTGAGTGAGCGACCACTCCAAGGAAAGGGCCCAGAGCGGGCGACGGACTGGGCGTGTTGTAGCGGGACACGCCGTGCGGACGTGGCTTTGCGACCAGTCGACGGGACCGTGGCGGCCGAGGCGTCCGCCGTAGAGTTGTGTCGTGGCCAGCACGCTCGTACCGACGTCGAAGCTGGGTCGTCCAGTACGCGTCAGCCGCTCGGCTTGGTACGGCGGCGGCATGCTCGCCGTGGTCGCGATCATCACCATGCTGGTCCTCGCGAACTGGCAGTACTCGCGCGCCAAGCCACACGCCGACCTCGCCGTGCTAGCCGCGTCGCGGGCCGAGGCTGCGGTGCCGGCGGCGCAGGTCCTCGGCGGCGCCACCGAGCTCGGCGCGGACATGGTGGGGCGACGCGTGCAGATCGACGGTCGCTACCTGCCGTCGAAGCAGTGGCTCGTCCCGACGCCCGACGCCACCGGAACCCCCGGCTACCTCGTCCTCGACGTGCTCGAGCCCACGTCCGCCGGCACAGCGCTACCGGCGAGCCTCCTCGTCGTCCGCGGATGGGTCGCCGAGCCGTCGTCGGCCGACCGACCGCCGGGCGGGGACGTGCGACTGACGGCGTGGATCGGCGCGCCCGATGGTGTCTCGTCCACGTTGACCAGCGCCATGCCTGCCGGCCAGCTCCCCGAGGTGTCCCCGGCCCGGATCGCCTCACAGCTGCCGCCACCGACCCTGGACGGCTACCTCGGCCTGGTCGAGTCGACTCCCGCTACCACGCTCACCCTGCCCGCGGAGCCGATGACCGCGGTGCACGGCTCGTGGTCGATCCTCAACCTGGGCTACGCGATCCAGTGGGTGCTGTTCGCGATCGCCGTCGTCGTGGCCTGGATCATGCAGGTGATGCGTGCCCGGCAACCAGCACCCGCCGACGCAACCCGTGCGGATGACCACCCTGAGACGGGCGTGCCGGTGGCCACCGCTCAATCGTCTCGCTGACCGTCAGCGAGATGATTGGCCGTTCAGCCGCGCGCCGCGGCCGCCTCTTCAGTCTCTCGGGCGTCACGTCCGCGCTCGTCGTCGACGACGCGGTGCTCGGCGAAGAACACCGCCAGCGGAATGGTGCCGGCGAGCACCACGAGGATCACCTTCGGCAGCTTCCACTTCCGGGTGTACGCCAGCGCCAGCGTCAGCACGACGTAGATCATGTACAGGTAACCGTGCAGCGCGCCGACGATCGCCACGGGCGCCTCACTGCCGCCCAGGGCGGGGATGTACTTGATGGGCATGGCCACGAACACGAGGATGATCAGCCCGACACCCGTGATGTAGGACATCACCTTGTAGGCCGTGAGCAGCTTGGAGGCCTTGACGGGGGCTCCGGCGGTGGTGGCGGGCGCGTCGTTCGTCGACATGCCGACGAACCTACCCGGCGCCTGCCTCTTGCCTTCCGGTGGTGTCTGGACTAACGTTCCCTGGCTCACCTTCAGCCTTGACAACCCAACTCCTCTTATTCCCGTCACCCGCGGACTGGCCCCACCGGCCTGGCCTCGGGTGCACTGTCGCGTGCCCTCGCGCCGTGGCGTGCCTGTCCGCCCACTCCCGGGAGCCAGTCGTGCGCCTGCACCTCGCCGTAGCCAGATCGTCCTTCCGCCGCTTCTCGACCTACCGCTGGGCCACCGTGACGGGTGTCTTCGTCAACTCGGTGTTCGGCGTCATCCGCTGCTATGTCCTCCTCGCCGTCTGGGCGACGAACCCGAGCATCGGCGGCTACGACGCGACCGATGCCGTCACCTACTGCTGGCTCACCCAATCCCTCATCATGACGACCGGCATCTTCGGCGGCGGCTACACCGAAGAGCTGGCGGAGCGGCTGCGCACCGGTGACATCGTCGTCGACCTCTATCGCCCGACCGACCTCCAGAGCTGGTGGCTGGCCGCCGAACTGGGCCGAGCCGCCTACAGCTTCCTGGGGCGCGGCATCCCGCCGACGATCATCGGGGCGTTGTTGTTCCACCTGAGGTTCCCGGCCGATGCCGCCGGCTGGATCGCCTTCCTCATCGCGGTCTTCCTCGGCGTCGTCGTCGGCTTCGGCATCCGCTTCATCGTCGCCCTGATCGGATTCTGGTTGCTCGACACGCGCGGCCTGCTCTTCCTCGTCAACACCGCCGGGATGTTCCTCTCGGGGTTCGTCCTGCCCATCGGCATGTTCCCGGACTGGCTCGCACGCATCGCGCTGGCCCTCCCCTGGGCTGCCATGATCCAGACCCCCGTCGACGTCTTCCTCGGTCAGACGAGCGGGTGGGCACCAGTCGGCGAGCTGGCCACGTCGCTGGTCTGGGCCGTGGTGCTGCTCCTGGTGGGGCGGGCCCTCATGAGTCTCGCGACGCATCGACTGGTGGTGCAGGGTGGCTGACCTGATCTCGACCGCGAGCACCCGCGCGACGCCGCGACCGGTCGTCGACGGAGTCGCCGGCTACCGCATGATCGCCGCCATGTGGATCCGGTCGGCGGTGTCCTACCGGACGTCCTTCGTGCTGCTGTCGCTCGGGCAGTTCGTCATCACCGGAGTCGACTTCGTGATGATCCTCATCCTGTTCACCCACACACGCGAGATCGGCGGGTTCACCTCGGCGGAGGTCTATTTCCTCTACGCCACTTCAGGAATCGCGCTCGCCTTCGCCGATCTGTTCGCCGGCTCGCTCGAACAGGTCGGCCGCAGGATCCGCGACGGCTCACTCGATTCGATGCTGGTCCGACCGATTCCGCTGGTCGCCCAGGTCGCGGCCGACCAGTTCGCCATCCGGCGGATCGGGCGGATCGCCCAGACCACGCTCGTCCTCGTCCTCGCCATGCTGTTGGGCGATGTGGCGTGGACCCCGGCCAAAGCCCTGCTGGTCGTCGTCATGATCGCGTCCGGTACGGCGATCTTCACCGCCATCTTCCTGCTCGGGGCATGCTTCCAGTTCGTCGCCGGTGACGCGGCCGAGGTCAGCAACGCCTTCACCTACGGCGGCGACGCCCTCACCCAGCTGCCGTGGACCATCTATCCGATCGAGATCGTCCGCTCCACGGTCTTCATCCTGCCGCTCGCCTTCGTGAGCTGGGTCCCGGCGGCGTGGATCCTCGATCGCCCATTGCCACTGGACATGCCCGCGTTCGTCGCGTGGTGCTCGCCCGTGGCCGCTGCCCTGCTGCTCGGAGTCGCCGGGATCATCTGGCGACTCGCCGTCCGTTCGTATCGGAGTACCGGATCATGAGTGCCGTCATCGAAGTGTCCGACGTCGAGAAGACGTTCGTGGTCCGTCGCAAGGCGGGGCGGGTGCGGCGCGAGAAGCAGACCGTGCGGGCCGTCTCGGAGCTCAGCTTCGAGGTCGCGCCCGGCGAACTGGTCGGCTACATCGGCCCGAACGGCGCCGGCAAGTCGACCACGATCAAGATGCTGACCGGCGTGCTCACGCCGACGAGCGGCAAGCTGCTCGTGGCCGGCATGGAGCCGATGAAGCAGCGGCTGGCACTCTCGCGCCGGATCGGTGTCGTCTTCGGTCAGCGCACCACGCTGTGGTGGGACCTGCCGCTGCGGGACTCCTTCGCCCTGCTCCGGCGCATCTACAAGGTCGGTGTGACCCGCCACCAGGAGAATCTCGACGAACTCGTGACCCTGCTCGACCTCGGGCCGCTGCTGGACACACCGGTTCGCCAGTTGTCACTCGGGCAGCGCATGCGGGGCGACATCGCCGCCGCGCTGCTCCACGATCCGGAGATCCTCTATCTCGACGAACCGACGATCGGTCTCGACGTGATCAGCAAGACCCGTGTGCGCGAGTTCCTCGCCGCCCGGAACACCGAACGTGGCACCACCGTGCTGTTGACGACCCATGACCTCGGCGATATCGAGCGGCTCTGCTCACGGGTGATGGTGATCGACCACGGCAGCATGGTCTTCGACGGGACGATCGCCGAACTGCATCGCTTCGGCGACGCCGAACGGACCCTCGTCGTGGACCTAGAGGTCGAACAGGGTGCCATCGAGATCGCGGGCGGGCGCGTCGTGCGGATCGAAGGCCCGCGGCAGTGGATCACGTTTCCGGCGACGACCCCGGCCGCCGGGCTCGTCGCCGAGGTCGCGGCGCGCTACCCGATGCTCGACCTGACCGTCGCGGATCCCGACATCGAGGCCGTGGTCGCCCGGCTGTACGAGCGGTCCCCCGCCTGAGTACGCGCCCAGCCGAACCGGCTCGCCCACGCCGGGGACAAGGCGGTACCGATCCCACTGGCTGGTCAACACGATGATCTGTTGGCTCCGGCCGACCTCCCCGAGCAGTCGCTGCATGTGGACGAGGCGCCCGGGGTCCGACCAGCCGAGCACGTCGTCGAGGATCAGCGGGACACCGGCGCCGTCCTTCCCAGTCAGCGACGCGATCGCCAGCCTGACGACGATGGCGAGCTGCTCCTGAGCTCCGGTGGACAAGGCGGCGACAGGCAGGAGCATGCCGTCGAGTGAGCGTTCGATCACGTCGAGGTCGTCGTCGAGGCGAACCTCGAAGCTCGGTCCGAAGGCGATCCGGCCGAACTCCTCGATCTGACGCTTGAGCGGCGCCGCGTAGCGCACGCGGGCAGAAGTCATGTGGTGCTCGAGGGTCTTCTTCAGCAGCGCAGCCGCATCCGCGCGGCGCCGCACGAGCTGGCAGTGCTCGCGAGCGTGCTCGAGATCGGCTTCCGCCTCCTCCACCGCGGTCGCCAGCCCGCTCGCGCCCGCGTCCTCGAGCCGTGTCTCGGCCCGGATGCGGCGTTCTTCGACCTCGGCGAGTTCGTTCCCGAGGCGAGCCTCGTGCTCGACCGCGAGGCGGTGCGACCGGACGATCTCGTCGAACCCGCCGGCCGCGAACGCTGCTACCGCGCCCTGCCATTCCGTGTCGGCCGCCGCGACCTCGGCCCGCGCACCGTCGACGGTCGCGGTCGACCGCCTCGTCGTCGACGAGGTCGCGTGCTTGCGCGAGCCGCACGGTCAGGTCGGAGTGCGCGGCCACGCAGTCGTCGTGTCGGATCCTGGCCGCCAGTTCGGCTCGACGCGCGCTCTCGGCCGCGGCCTCAGCACGGGCCAGCACGGCGTCGGCCGCATCGACCGCGGCGTCGGCCTCGGCGGCACGAGCTTCGACCACCGGCAACGGGCCGGACAGCGGGTCGGGATGATCGGTGCCGTCCAGCACGTCATGCGCGGGGTCGGCGAGACCGTCGGCGAGCCGATGACGGCTGGCCGTGAGTGTCCGCCAGGGTGTCGCGACCGAGGCCGGCCCGAACGCGCGCGGCAGCATCCGAAGCGGCCCGGAGCTCCACGTCGCGACGGCGAACCGCGTCGCGGACCTCGGTGATGTCGACAGCGCCGAGTTCCACCAGTGCCTCATCGATATGGGCCTGATCTGTGGCCAGCGCAGTGCGGAGTTCGTCCACGCCGGCCTCGGGCGGGACGATCCTGATCTCTGCCGCGTCGGCCACGGTGACGACGACAGCCTCGGTCACCGAGAGGTCGACGGGCTCCGAGCCGACCGTCGTCTCGGTCGCCCCGGGTCTGCCCACCGTGACCTGGCCGGCTCCGAGGCGTCGAACGGTGACCCGCGGGGTTGCGGCGTCCAGGCGCGCCTGGGCGAGCGCGGTCTCGCGGATCAGCTGCTCGATGAGGTCGAGCATCTCGGGCGTGGCGAGGATCGAGCCGGCCGCGTCCTCGTGCCGCTTCTGCTCGGCGACCGCCGCCCGCACCGCGTCCAGCCTCTCATCGAGCTCGCGCAGCTCGTTCTGGTTGCGACGTCGGTCCTCGGCACGGTGCCAGCGGGCCAGTTCTTCCCGGCGCCGACGGGCGAGCGCCGTGGCTGCCTCGGCGATCCCGTGGGCGTCCGCGACAGCTGCCACGGCGGTCGCCACCGCTGCTTCCGCTGCTGCCAGGCTTCCCCGGTGCCGGTCGATGGCGGCGCCGAGCTCGGTCAGCCGGGTGACATCGACGGCGCGGGTATGCGCGGCCTCCGTGGCCGCAGTGCATCGCAGCCGCGCGAGTTCGACGCGCGCCGCCGCCTGTGCCTTGGCCGCCTGCGCTCGCTCCACGTCCCCGAGGCGACCGGTCAGAGCGACGAGCTGGGCGGTGGTCGCGGCGCGCTCCGCACGCAGTCGGCCACTGTCGGCATCGAGCCGATGCGCCTCGTCGACCGTGCGGTCGATCTGCTCGGCGGCCGCGCGACAGTCGACCGCGTGCTTCTCGGCTGCCTCGAGCTCCTCCTCGGCAGCCGCCAGTTCACCGGTCGGGCGTCCGAAACTCGCCGTGAAGTACCTCCGGTACTCCTTCTCCACGCGGAGGGTCAGCGACTCCTCGGCCTGACCGGTCTCCGCCGGCTCGGCGTCGGCCAGCGTCCGACAGCACGGTCAGGAGTGATCCGACGTCGCGGGCGACCGGCTGCAGCAGCGACTCGGACTGGCCGACGACCAGCGCCGTCCAGAGGTGATCGTCGACATACTCGCGGAACAACGCGGCGGCTGCGTCGTGAGCGTCCCGGCCGACCGACTGGCGACCGTCGACGGTGAGCACGGTGGCACGGTCTCGCGACCAGGTCTTGCGGTAGACGACGTCGTGACCACCGAGCTCGAGCCGAGCCTCGACAGTGCTACCGACGTCACGGCCGACTGGACGGACCGCGCGCACCGCCCGATGCTGCGAGTCGTCACGCATCCGAAAGAGCATGGCGAACGCCTCGAGCAGGCTCGACTTGCCGGCCTCGTTGTCGGCCAGCACCACGGTGACACCGGACTCGGCGAACGACACCTCGACATCCCGGACGCCGCGGAAGTCGGTGAGGCGAAGGCGATGCAGACGCATGTCAGGCCGCCCCGACCGTGAGCCGGTGCAGGAGTGTGAGCGCGTTCGCGGCGGTGACGTCGCCGGTGAGCGCGGCGGACCGCAGCTCGAGCATCGCCTCACGCACCGCCCCGGCCAGCCCGAGCGCGTCGAGCGCCGCGTCGTCGGGAACCGGTTGCACGTCCCACTGTTGGCGTTGGATGCCGGCGAGCACCTGGGCGGCCGCGTCGAGGACGAGTTCGAGGTGCTGGCGATCGTCGAGGCCGAGTGCGCCGGAGGCGTGCAACCGGACGAAGGTACGTGGCTTGTCGGGCAGGTCGCCCAGCCAACGGTCGAAGGCGTCGACCGAGGCCGCACCGTCGAACTCGATCGTCGCGTCGAGCATGTGCCAGCTGCCGATGGGGACCGTCTCGACGTCGATCGTGCGGTCGGCGCCGAGCTCGGCCAGGAGCACGTTGCCGGGCGCCGAGCTCGTCGGTGTCGGTCACCTCCGGAGTCCCCGGATACCAGATCCGATCCGATGCACCGACCGACGTCGTGGAGTGGCGGTCCCCGAGCACGACGAGGTCGGCGCGACCGTCGGTGAGCGCAGCCTCGACGACGGAGACCGCGACCGGCGGTAACGGCGACGTGCCGGGGAACGTGTCCACCTGGCCGTGCGCCACCACCACGCGGGGCGTCGTCGCCGGCTCGAGCCGGGTGAGCAGCCCGGACTCCGGCCCGGTGAGCGGATCCGCGGCCGGCCGACGGCTGCGCCACGGCGCGCCGACGATCTCGACCGACTCGGCCCCGACGCCGACGGTGACCGCGGTGTCGGTGAGGACGTGGACGTTCGGCGGTGCGACGGCACGCCATTCCGCGCTCGCCCAGACGCTGCCCGGTTCGAGACTGTCGTGGTTGCCGGGCAGCAGGTAGACCGGGCACCCCACCCGGCCCAGCGACTCGGCCGCACGCAGGACGACCCGGCGGTCGACCCGATTCGCGTCGAAGACGTCACCAGCGACGACGACCGCATCCACTCCACGTGAACCGACCAGGGCGGCGATGTGATCGATCACGTCGATGCGCGCCTGGGTGTAGCGGTTCTGCGCCTCGGCGCTGAAGAAGCGCCGGCGCATCCCGAGCTGCCAGTCGGCCGAACAGAGAATCGTCACCATGTCGGTTCGCACGCTAACGATCACGTCCGACACATTCCCGGCGACGGGCCGCGCGAGCCGACAATCCTCGGTTGGCTAGGCTCGCCGCCGTGCCTGCCGAGATCGATCCTGCGTTCACCTCCCTGCCCCTGACCGCGCTCGCCGAAGCGGGTTTGCGCCGAGCGCGCGAGCTCGGAGCCGAGCACGCCGACGTCCGCGTCGAGCGGATCCGTCATCAGCGCATCTCCCTCCACGACGCCGTGGTGCAGAACGCCTCGTCGGGGACGGAGCTCGGCGTCGCGGTCCGTGTCGTCCACGACGGATCGTGGGGCTTCGCCGCCGGTGTCGAGCTGACTCCGGATGCCGTGCGCAAGCTGGCCGAGGACGCGGTCGCGGTGGCGCGCACGGCCAAGCCCATGACCCGTGAACCGATCGAACTGGCCGACGAGCCCGTGCACGGGGACCGCACGTGGGTCTCGCGCGTACGACGTCAACCCCTTCGACGTGAGCACGCCGGAGAAGGTCAAGCGGCTCGTCGAGCTGTCGTCCGCGGTCCTCGGTTCGGCACCGGTCGCCCACGTCGGCAGCTCGCTCTCACAGGTGCAGGAGAACAAGTTCTACGCGGACTCCGCGGGTACGAGCACGACCCAACAGCGGGTCCGGCTGATGCCGCAGGTCGAGGTCCACGGCGCCGACGCCGACCGAGGCCTGTTCGACTCGATGCGGACGCTGACTCCACCGGCCGGCCGCGGCTGGGAGTACGTCACCTCCGATGCGCTCACCGCCGACGTCACCGCACTTCCGGGCCTGCTGGCCGAGAAGCTCGCGGCGCCGTCGGTCGCGGCCGGGCAGTACGACCTCGTCGTCGACCCGTCCAATCTGTGGCTGACCATCCACGAGTCCATCGGTCACGCCACCGAGCTCGACCGCGCGCTCGGCTACGAGGCGAACTACGCCGGCACCTCGTTCGCCACTCCCGACAAGCTGAACAAGCTCGCCTACGGATCGCCGATCATGACGATCACCGGCGACCGGACCGTCCCGCACGGCCTCGCGAGCACCGGTTTCGACGACGACGGGGTCGAGACCCAGCAGTGGGAGATCGTCCGCGACGGCACGCTGGTGGGCTACCAGCTCGATCGCCGCATCGCCAAGCGGTACGGCTTCGAGCGGTCGAACGGGTGCGCGTTCGCCGATTCGCCCGGCCACGTGCCGATCCAGCGCATGGCCAACGTCTCCCTCGCGCCGGCCACCGAGGACGTCACCACCGCCGACCTCATCGCCAAGGTCGACCGCGGTCTCTACATCGTCGGCGACAAGTCCTGGTCGATCGACATGCAGCGCTACAACTTCCAGTTCACCGGGCAACGCTTCTACGCGATCGAGAACGGACAGCTCGCCGGCCAGGTGCGCGACGCCGCCTACCAGGCCACGACCACGGACTTCTGGGGCTCGATGGAAGCAGTCGGCGGCGCATCGACCTGGGTGCTGGGCGGCGCATTCAACTGCGGCAAGGCCGAGCCGGGCCAGGTCGCCGCGGTCAGCCACGGCTGCCCGTCGGCCTTGTTCCGTGACATCCGCATCCTGAACACCAACGAGGAGTCCGGTCGATGAGCGCGTCCGTCCTGCCCCCGCACGAACTCGTCGAGCGCGCGCTGGCGATGGCCGCGTCGGCGAACCCGGCCGGTGCGGCCGTGGCCATCGCCGAGGCCACCAGTTCCGCCAACCTGCGCTGGGCGAACAACACGCTCACGACCAACGGCGTCATGTCGGGTCAGAGCCTCACCGTCATCGCGACCGACCCGCGACCGGACGGGGTGGCCGCGGGGGTGGTGACCCGCGAGGTCACCGACGTCAGTGGCGTCGAGAGTCTCGTGGAGGACGCCGTGGCCGCCGCCCGCTCGGCAGCCGTCGCCGAGGACGCGCGGGACCTGCCCGCCGGGGACCCGGAAGCCGGCTTCAGCGACGAGCCCGGCCGCACCGGGATCGAGGTGTTCGGCGGTGTCGCGGGTGCGCTCGGCGACGGGTTCGGCGCTGCGGCAGCCCGTGGGCAGCGGCTGTACGGCTTCGTCGAGCACACGATGGCGACGACGTACCTGGGTTCCAGCACGGGTCTCCGCCGGCGTTTCGTCCAGCCTGGCGGGTACCTGAGCACGACCGGGAAGGACGGCGACGGCTCGAACTCGGCGTGGTACGGACAGGGCACCGTCGACTTCGCCGACGTCGACGTCAGTGCCGCGATCGCGGAGTTGGACCGCCGACTCGGGTGGGGCGCGCGGCGCATCGATCTCCCGGCCGGCCGGTACGAGACCGTGCTGCCGCCGACGTCGGTCGCGGACCTGATGATCTACGCCTACTGGACCTCGAGCGCACGCGACGCCAACGACGGGACCACCGTCTTCGCCAAGCCAGGCGGTGGAACTCGCGTCGGTGAACAGTTGTCGACCTCGCCGATCACGCTGCGGAGCGATCCGGCCGATCCGCGCGTGCCCTGTGCGCCGTTCGTCACGGCCCGCGCCAGTTCGAGCGAGAGCAGCGTCTTCGACAACGGCCTCGACGCCGATCCGGTGACCTGGGTGGATCGCGGGCGTCTCAGCTCACTGATCACCAGCCGGCACACGGCCGGCCTCACCGGCCTGGCCAACACGCCGGCCATCGACAACCTGATCGTCGAGGTCGACGGCGGGCATGGAGACACTGCGGCGATGGTCGCGTCGACCGAGCGCGGCCTGCTCTTCACGTCCCTGTGGTACATCCGCGAAGTCGATCCGCAGACGTTGTTGCTCACCGGGTTGACCCGCGACGGCGTCTACCTCGTCGAGAACGGCGAGGTGACCGGCGTCGTGAACAACTTCCGCTTCAACGAGAGTCCGATCGACATCCTCGGCCGTTTCACCGAGGCCGGCGCCTCGGTCAACGCGTTCTCCCGCGAATGGGGCGACTACTTCCCCCGGGTGGTCGCGCCGCCGCTGCGCATTCCGGACTTCAACTGCTCCAGCGTCTCGAAGGCGAGCTGACGATGCCCGAGCGCCTCGGCTTCGTCGGCCTCGGGATCATGGGCGCCGGCATGGCGGCCAACCTGGTCCGCGCCGGCCACCAGGTCACCGTCTGGAATCGCACGCAGGCCAAGGCGGATCCGCTGGTCGAGTTGGGTGCGCACCGTGGGCGGGTCGCCGGAAGCGGTGGCGGCCGAGAGCGACGTCGTCTTCGTCTGCGTCTCCGACACCCCCGACGTCGAGACGGTGCTCTTCGGCGCCGACGGCGTGGCCGGCGGGCTGGCCACCGGCGCGCTCGTGGTCGACCACTCCACCGTGTCCCCTGCTGCGACCCGTGGCTGGGCCGAACGTCTGGCAGAGCAGGGCATCGGATTCGTCGACGCACCCGTCTCCGGCGGCAGCGAGGGCGCGGTCAAGGGCACCCTCTCCGTCATGGCCGGCGGGAGCGACGAGGACGTCGCCCGGGCGCGCCCGTACCTGGAGGCCGTGGGTTCGACGATCACCCACGTGGGCGGGGTCGGCGCCGGCCAGACGTGCAAGCTCGTCAACCAGGTGCTGGTCGTCGTCAGCATGCTCGGAGTGGCGGAGGCCCTCGTGCTGGCGCAGGCCGGTGGGCTCGATCCCAACGTCGCCGTCGCCGCCACCCAGGGCGGCGCGGGGGTTCGTGGATGCTCGCCAACCGCGGACCGCAGGTGGCCGCACGCGACTTCCGGCCCGGCTTCACGATCGACCTGCAGCAGAAGGACCTGCGGCTCGTCCTCGAAGCGGCCGACGAACTCGGGGTGCCGGCCATCGCCACGAGCATCGTGCACCAGCTCTACCGCACGCTCCAGGCCGACGGGCTCGGCGGCGAGGGGAACCACGGCCTCGTGAAGGCGATCGAGAAGCTCTCCGGCGTCACCGTGTCAGCGCTCTGACATGGTTGACCAGTTGAGGGTGCTGATGGTGGCCGCGCACCCGGACGAGGCCGACATGTACGCCGGCGGCACGGCGGCTCTGCTCGCCGACCGTGGGCATCTGGTCAAGTTCCTCTCGCTGACCAACGGTGATGCCGGCCACGACGACGTGCCACGCAAGGCGTTGGCTCGACGTCGCGCCGAGGAGGCATACCTGGCGGCGCGCGAGCTGGGCGTGGCCGAGTACGAGATCCTGGATCACCACGACGGCGAACTGGAGCCGAGCCTCGCGGTTCGCAAGCAGGTGATCGCGACGCTGCGCGAGTGGCAGACCGATGTCGTCGTCGCCCTCCACGACGATTGTCCCGGTCATCTGGACAATCGGGCCGCGGGCCGCGCCACCCGGGACGCGGTCGCCTTCAGCACCCTGCGAAACGTGGTCTCGCGCCGGCCGCCGCTCCGGACGCAGCCGGTCTGTCTCGTCATGACCGATCAGACCGCCGGTCGGCCATCGTCCGGATCTCGTGGTGGACGTCGACGCTGCGATCGAGCGCAAGCTCCTGGCCTGTGCGGCGCACGCCACCCAGTTCTTCGAGAATGCTCCGGCCGGCCGTGGCTTCCTGGATCGCGTGCCGCCGGACGGTGCGGACGCCGACCGGCGCGCCCTGATCCTCGAGTTCTGGGGCGAGTTCATGTACACGCAGGAAGAGCTCCGCACCGGGCTGATCGAGAGGTACGGAGCAGACCGGGCCGCGGGTGTGCGGTTCGCCGAGAGCTTCCAGCTCGCCGACTACGGTCGACCGGCCACCGCCGCCGAGGTGTTCTCCCTGCTCGGCTTGGACGCCTGACCTGCTCGAGGATCGATCTCCGCCGGTCAGGCTTCGGCGCCCGAGCCGAGTGCGATCGCGGCGACGCGGAACTCCACCATCCAGGTGGCTTCGACGGCCTCGGGTGTGCGGCCGGCCAGCGTCGCGTGGAGCGACGCGAGGAACGCCGACCATCCCGCGCTCATCCCCCGGCGAAGATGTGGAGTGGATCCCGGCGGGAAGGTGTGCCGCAGCGTGAGGCGGGTCAGCCCGTCCTCCTCGGCGAGCTCGACGCGCACGCGGTGAACCTGGTCGGGACCGTCGATCCCCTGGCGATAGGTGGTCGTGAATCCCAACCCCGGTTGACAGTCCTGGACGGTGCCGCTGGCGGTGCCACCGCCGAAGTCGACCGTCCAGTCTCCGCCGTCGGTCCAGGTCTCCGGTCGCCGCCCCGAACCATGCGGACAGCCCGTCCACCGTGGTGATCGCCGTCCAGACGTGATCTCGCGGTGCGTCCAACACCCGGAAGAAGGTCACCGAGTCCACACCGTCCGCCCGTCCGAATCTGACGTCGGGCTCGTCGGAAAGGCGTGCCCACGCGTCACCGCGATCGCGTTCGAGCTGAGCCTGGACCTCGTGGTTGTCAGCAGGATTCGAGCCGGGGCTGAGGAACGTGGCCAGCCGGGAGAGTTGGCGCTCCCAGCCGGGGCCGTAGTCGAGCAGTCGTTCGTCGATGAGCCCGAGATGCTCGAGGGTGAGCGCGGTCCCGTCCGGCTCCGCTACGAGCGTGAGGCTGACGATGTTCGTCTCGCCGAAGGCCTGCCAGCTCACGTCGAGCCGCTCGGGACGCTCGCAGCGCAGGATCTCGCAGGTCGCGTCGTCGCCGAGCCGCACCGATCCGCCGACCGACGTGTCGCCCGTGACAGAGCCGTACCACCGGGCGAGCAGGTCGGGTTGAGTACAGGTGTCCCAGAGTTGCTCGATCGTGGCCGGATAGCGACGGGACACCAGCACGCTGCGGGTCGCCCCGGTCCAGGAGCGTCGTCGCGCCACCGAGCCCACGTCGTCGCCAGAGCCGTCGGGGGTCGAGCGTCGGTCGGTCATGGCGTGCTCTCCTCATGTGGGTCGCTGGCCCCGGGCCTTCGGGCGGCACGGTTCTGCCGGGCGATCTCGGTGCCCAGGGCATCCAGCCGGGTGTTCCAGAAGCTCTCCACTCGGTTCATCCATCGCTCCACGTCCCGGAACCCGTCACGGTCGAGCGAGTAGAGCCTGCGGGTGCCCTGGGGCCGAACCACCGCGAACCCGCTCTCGCGCAGGATCCGCAGTTGACGCGAGACCGCCGGCTGCGTGATGCCGAACTCCTCGGTCACCGCGTCCGTCACGGCACCGGCGGTCACCTCGTCGCCGCCGATCAGTTCGATCAGCCGTCGCCGGACCGGGTCGCCGAGAACGTCGAACGCGTGCATGCGGTGATTAGATCAGTAGCAACGTATATATGCAATTCGTTATTTTCCACGGAACTTGTCATGCGGCAGGCTGGACCGGTGCCGACTCCCGATCTGAATCCCGCATGGTCCGCGCCCGTTCCGCTGGGTTCGGACGGTTCGATGCTCCGCAGGCTGTCGCCCGTGGTATCCCGGGGCACAGTGCTGGTGCTCCCGGGTGGCGGCTATGTCATGCGGGCGGACTACGAAGCGGACCCGGTCGCCGAGTGGCTGGCCGGGCTGGGCATCGCAAGCGGCGTCGTCGACTACACCGTCCCGGTCGCGGATCCCGACGCCCTCGTCGCCTCGGTTCAGGCGGCCGTCCGCATCGCGCGTTCGACAGCGCCGGACGAACCGGTCGGGCTGCTCGGGTTCTCGGCCGGCGGTCACCTCGCTGGGCTCGCCGGCACCGCCGATACCGATCGGCCGGACGCGCTCGTTCTCTGCTACCCGGGCATCTCGCTGGTCAGGCTGCCGCTCGACCCGCCGGCGCTCAATCTGTTACCTGCTGGCCAATCCGGGCGGGAGCTGGAGTTCTCACTCGAACACCGGATCGACGAGGTCACGCCGCCGACCTTCCTCTGGCACACCTCCGACGACGAGGTGCTCGACGTCGACAACATCTACCACCTCGCGTCGATTCTGGCGGCCCACCGGGTGTCGGCGAGTGTCCACGTCTTCCCGCACGGTCGCCATGGCCTCGGGCTCGCCACCGATGACCCGACCGTGAGCCAGTGGACGACGCTGTGCGCGCAGTGGCTGCGTGAGCTGGGCTTCGGCGCCCGGACGACCTAGGCGAACGCCTCGGGCGGCGGGCAGGAGCAGACGAGGTTGCGGTCGCCGTAGGCGCCGTCGATGCGGCGAACCGGCGCGAAGTACTTTCCGCGTCGCAGACCAGGCGCCGGGTAGGCGGCGAGTTCGCGCGAGTACGGATGCGTCCAGTCCCCGGTCAGGCACTCGACCGTGTGCGGCGCGTGTCGCAGCGGGCTGTCCCCGACCGACCACTCCCCTGCGGCCACCCGGTCGATCTCACCGCGGATCGCGATCATCGCGTCGACGAACCGGTCGAGCTCGCCCAGGTCCTCACTCTCGGTCGGCTCCACCATCAACGTGCCGGCGACCGGGAAACTCATCGTCGGCGCGTGGAATCCGTAGTCGATGAGGCGCTTGGCCACGTCGTCGACCGTCACTCCGGTCGACTTCGTGAGCGGACGGATGTCGAGGATGCACTCGTGCGCCACGAGCCCGTTCTCCCCGGTGTAGAGCACGGGGAAGTGCTCACGAAGCCGGGTGGCCACGTAGTTGGCGGCCAGCACCGCGACCTGGGTCGCCCGTGCGAGGCCGTCGGCGCCCATCAGCCGGATGTAGGCCCACGGGATCGGCAGGATGCCGGCCGAGCCGTACGGAGCCGAGGACACCGGCCCGACCGCCGCGTCGGCGGAGTCACCCCGCGACGGCAGGAACTCGACCAGGTGCTCGGCCACCGCGACCGGGCCGACACCCGGTCCCCCACCGCCGTGCGGGATGCAGAACGTCTTGTGCAGGTTCAGGTGGCTCACGTCACCACCGAAACGACCCGGCCGTGCCCAGCCGACCAGCGCGTTCAGGTTCGCGCCGTCGATGTACACCTGCCCGCCGGCGTCGTGCACCACTGCGGCGACCTCGCGGATGTCGCCCTCGTACACACCGTGCGTGGACGGATACGTGACCATGATCGCGGCGAGGTCGTCGGCGTGCAGAGCCGCCTTGGCCCGCAGGTCGTCGTGGTCGATGCGACCGTCGTCGCCGGTCTTCACGACGACGACCCGCAGCCCGGCCAGCACGGCGGACGCCGCGTTGGTGCCGTGTGCACTGGCGGGGATCAGGCAGACGTCGCGCTGCCCGCGGCCGTTCGCCTTGTGGTACGCCCGGATGGCCAGCAAGCCCGCCAGCTCGCCCTGCGACCCGGCGTTGGGCTGGACGCTCACCGCCGCGTACCCGGTGATCGCGGCGAGCCAGTCCTCGAGCTGCTCGATGAGTTCTCGGTAGCCGGCGGTGGCGTCGTGCGGTGCGAACGGGTGCATGTTGGCGAAGCCCGGGTAGGAGATCGCCTCCATCTCGGCGGTCGCATTGAGCTTCATCGTGCAGGACCCGAGCGGGATCATGCCCCGGTCGAGGGCGTAGTCGACGTCGGAGAGCGAGCGGACGTAGCGCAGCAGCTGGGTCTCCGACCGGTGCTTCGAGAACACGTCGTGCAGCAGGAAGGTCGAGGTGCGGGCCACCGCGTCGGGGAACGAGTCGGCGCCACTCTGTGCGTCCTTCGGATCGGCCAGGTCGGCGCCGAAGGCCGCCGCCGCGCCGGTCAGCGTCTCCTCGGTCGTGGTCTCGTCCACCGACAGCCGCAGCTCGTCGTGCCCGGCGACGAAGACGTCGATGCCCTTCGCCCGGGCGGCCGCGACGATCCGGGCGGCACCGTCGGGGACGTGGACGGCGATGGTGTCGAAGAAGACCTGACCGGCGAGGTCGAATCCAGCCGCTTCGATCGCCGCGGCCAGCCGCACCGCCTTCGCGTGCACGGTCGACGCGATCGCCCGCAGGCCGTCCGGTCCGTGGTAGACGGCGTACATCGACGCCGTCACCGCCAGCAGCACCTGCGCCGTGCAGATGTTGGACGTCGCCTTCTCGCGACGGATGTGCTGCTCGCGGGTCTGCAGCGCGAGCCGATACGCCGGTGCTCCGTCGGCGTCGACGGAGACCCCGACGAGCCGACCGGGCATCGTGCGGGCGAGCGGCTCGGTGACCGCGATGAAACCGGCGTGCGGCCCGCCGAACCACATCGGCACGCCGAACCGCTGAGCCGAGCCGACACAGACGTCGGCACCCTGCTCCCCCGGTGGCGTGACGAGCGTGCAGGCGAGCAGGTCGGTGGCGGCCGCGACCAAGGCGCCCTGCGCGTGGGCGGCCGCGATCAGCTCGGTGTCGTCGCGCACCGTGCCGTCCGCCGCCGGGTTCTGCAGGAGGACGCCGAAGACGTCCGAGCCGGGCAACCCCGCGGAAGGGTCGAACTGGACGAGGTCGATCCCGAGGGCTTCGGCCCGCGTCCGCAGGACGGCCCAGGTCTGGGCGAACACCCCTCGGTCCACACCGAACGCGTGGACGTCCTTCTTGCCGCGGTTGGCCCGGCGGAGCAACGTCATCGCCTCGACGGCCGCCGTTCCTTCGTCGAGCAGCGACGCACCGGCGATGGGGAGGCCGGTGAGGTCTTCGACAACGGTCTGGAAGTTCAGGAGGGCCTCGAGCCGGCCCTGGGAGATCTCCGGCTGGTACGGCGTGTACGCGGTGTACCAGCCCGGGTTCTCCAGCACTCGCCGTCGGATGACGCCCGGCGTCGTCGTGCCGTAGTAGCCCTGGCCGATCATCGAGGTCCGCAGGATGTTCCGGCCCGCGATCGCGCGGAGTTCCTCGAGCACGCGGTCCTCGGTGGCCGGGCCGGGCAGTCCCGCGGCGCCGGCGCCCGGCTCGTAGATGTCCGCCGGGATCGCCGCGCGCATCATCCCGTCGAGGGTGTCGTGACCGATCGTGTGGAGCATCGCGGCGAGGTCTGCCGGTCGCGGGCCGATGTGTCGTCCCGCGAACTCGCGCGGGTCGAACGACGGACCCGCTTCGTCGACGGGTGCGGGCACGGCAACGGCGGGGAGTGACATCTGAGCGGTTCCACCTTCGGACGTCCGGGGCGATACGTCACTGCGGGCGCTGATCGCGGGTCGCATCGAACGGTGCGCGCTCGCGTCTGCTGTGACGTCTCCCCATCTGTCGGCGGCCGCCTTCAGAGGTGCCTGCCGCACGCGGTCCGGGTGCCTGAGAGGTTCCGGGGATGTTGCCCCTTCGGCGCCTGGTCCGGGTACGACCAGGTCTCTCCCGCGTGCGGTCGATGGCAGGCGCCAGCGTAACGCGCCGGCGCCGGATCACGCGCGCTCGTCCCGTCGCCGGCTCCGGCGCCCATCCGAAGCGGCGGAACCGCGCGACCAGAACCCGGACTCGCCACCGCATACGCGTCGAGCCATATTTGGTTAGGCTGCCCTCACTTCATCAGGTCACATCCAGGAGAAGGAACGGGCCGCTTCCGACGCAGTGCCGACGTGGACGGGGCTCCCTGCCGTGAACGCCGGCCAGGTGTACGACTGGAAGCCGGCAGCGCCGTACTCCTATGCCTCGACATCGCGATCTTCGATGCCTTCGCCGAAGCGCTGACGTCCTCGGAACAGGTCGCCTGACCTCAGACGGCGGCGCGGGCGGCCCGTCGTGCGGCCAGCTCGTCGGCGGAGTCGTCGGGGGCGGGCTGGCCGCCGATGGGCTCGTTCGGAAGCTCGGCGAGCGTCCCTTCGATGTCACGCCAAACTCCGCCGAGCGCGATCCCGAAGACACCCTGGCCGCCCTTGAGGAGGTCGATGACCTCATCGTCACTGGTGCACTCGTAGACGCTGGCGCCGTCGCTCATCAGCGTGACCTGCGTGAGGTCCGAGACACCACGATCGTGGAGGTGCTGGATCGCGGTGCGGATCTGCTGAAGTGAGACACCCGCCACCAGGAGACGCTTGATGACCCTGAGCAGGAGGATGTCGCGGAACGAGTACAGGCGCTGCGACCCGGATCCGCTCGCGTCGCGAACCGACGGCGCCACGAGACCCGTACGGGCCCAGTAGTCGAGCTGCCGGTAGCTGATGCCGGCCGCCTTGCACGCGGCCGGGCCACGGAAGCCGACGTCATCGAGCGGAACGTGCACGTCGGCACTGCTGAACAGCAGGCCCTGCTCGGCCGCCTGACCGCTGGCCGCCGTGGCGTCCAGGTCGTCGCGCAGCACCGTCGCCGGAACCGATGTGTCGAGGGAGCCGGTCGAGCCGGTATCGCCGCCGTTGCCGTTCACGTCTCTGAACCTCCGGGGACTGCTGGCCTGGGCGGTGAGACCCAGCTGGAACCTCGTCGATCGACCCGGCAGACACAGCGCGCCTGCTCGACCGAGCCAGGCCACCCCTTCGTCACCGAGTCACAGCGTTGGAATCACACGCCGGCAAGTCGACCGTAGGCCCCACCCGGAGGTCGGTCAACGCTCTCGACGGCGTGTCCGATCAGCTCACTGTCTACGTCAGGATGAGACTACGGCCGAAGTACAGAACGACGTCTCACCCTCAACGTCAGACTCATATCGGGACATAGCCACACGTACGGGCAGGCTATTCGGCGGGAGGTTCGAAATCCTCGGCCGTCACCTGATCGAGGAACTCGCGGAACTTCTCGACTTCCTCTTCCTGCTCCTCCGGCTCGTCCACGCCGGCCTCGTCCATGACGTCGTCGGCCACGAAGATCTTCGCCCCCACCCGCAGTGCGAGGGCGATCGAGTCGGATGGCCGCGCCGAGACGGTCTTGCCTGACGCGAAGACGAGGTCGGCGTAGAAGGTGTCGTCGACGATCTTCGTCACCCGCACCTCGGTCAGGGAGTCGGACAGCGCGGCGATCACGTCCTTGAGCAGATCGTGCGTCAGCGGGCGGGGGGACGCGACACCCTGTTGCCCGAACGCGATCGCGCTCGCCTCGACCGGCGCCACCCAGATCGGCAGCAGCCGTCCGCCGGCGAGGTCACGCAGGAGTACCAATGGTTGGCTCGACGGCATCTCGACCCGGACTCCGACCACCTCGACCTCGCGCACGTCGGTCAGCCTACCCGCGCGCTCAGCGCCGGACGGGCCAGGCACAGCGGCCGCCGCTGACAACCATGCGCCGATCGGGGCCGGCGTGGCCTAGCGGCCGTTGCCACCGGTCAGCGCGCTACGGACCAGGAGGGCGTGCAGTCGCACGGACAGCACCGAGAGGTCGAGAAGCGCCTCCGCGGCCGCCTGCCGGTTGCGCTGGCGCAACGGGATGAGCACCTGCTCGAACAGCCCGACTTCACGGTCTGCAGCCATCTTGAACGAGCGCAGGTGTCTCGGCTCGAGTCCGTACGAGGCGAGCGAGCCGGCGGTCTGCGCGATGCTGAGGGCTTCGGCGCCGTAGTACCCGGCGCTCGCCGGCGGGATCAGCCGATACGTGAGCAGTTGCTCGAACACCGCATCCTCGATGCCCGCCTCGTGCAGCAACTCGGCCTTGGTGAGCCGCAACGACGCCGTCCCAGACGTCGTGGCGTCCCCGTCGAACTCGGCCGACGTGGAGAACTCCGACGTGCCGACCAGTTCGGTCGGATCGACGAGCACCGACACCGTTCCCGCGACGGACCCTTCGACGTCGGGCAACGGCGATGGGCCGCCGACCTCGTCGAGTCCGGACGGCAGGCCGCGCTCGGCCGCCGAGAGCCGATCCTTGATGATCTTCAGCGGGAGATAGTGATCGCGTTGGGCCCGCAGGACGAACCGCAGGCGCTCGACGTCGGCCTCGCTGAACTTGCGGTATCCCGAAGGAGCCCGCTCTGGAGTGACCAGGCCCTCGGCCTCGAGGTAGCGGATCTTGGAGATCGACACATCCGGGAAGTCGCCGCGCAGACGCCGAAGCACCTGGCCGATCGACAGGATCGCGCTCACGACGCCGTCGAGCCCTCCGATGGTGTGAGGTAGACCAGCCGGAACTTCCCGATCTGCACCTCGTCCTCGTCGCCGAGGAGCAGTTCGTCGATGCGGTCACGATTGACGTAGGTCCCGTTGAGCGAGCCGACGTCGCGCAGGGTGTAGCCCGCATCCCCGCGAACGAACTCGGCGTGCCGGCGAGACACTGTCACGTCGTCGAGGAAGATCTCACTCGTCTGGTGCCGGCCGGCCGAGACGACCGGCTTGTCGAGCATGAAACGGCTTCCCGCTTCGGGGCCGGTCCGTACGACCAACATCGCCGTTCCGGGCCGGAGTGCGGCGACCGCGGCGGCTTCCTCGGGGGTGCCGAGGCTCTCCCGCTCCTCTGCCTCCCCGGCGTTCGCCGGGGGGATGGTCGAGGTCTGCTCGGACGGTGCCTCGGATGTCAGCGCAGTTCCGCACTGGGAGCAGAAGCGCGCCTCAGCCGGATTGTCGTGTCCGCACTTCCTGCAGAACGGCATGTCGAGCCTCCCGTCTCGGAGCTGGATCCATGGTCGTGGCCGCGAGTCTAGGCGGTGCCACGATCGTGCGTCAGGGCCGACCGGCCCGGTCGTCCGGCCGACGGGGGCCAGCCGGATCGACGACCTTACCGGGCGATGCGGCTACTCCCCCAACGTCGATCGGTAGGCGTCCGCTTCGAGCAGTTCGTCCACGTCCTCGGGCTGTTCCGGCTCGATGTCGAGCAGCCAGCCCTCACCGTAAGGGTCGCTGTTGACGACCTCAGGCGCGTCGGTCAGTCCCTCGTTCGTCGCGAGTACGGTGCCGCTCACCGGCGCGAACAGCTCGCTCACACTCTTCGTCGACTCCAGCTCACCGCACGGATCCCCCGCCGTGACCCGGTCGCCCACGGTCGGGAGGTCGATGAAGACGATGTCGCCCAGCGCGTCCTGCGCGTAGTCGGTGATGCCGATGCGCACGCGGGGAGCGCCCTCGGACTCCAGCGGCAGCACCCACTCGTGGTCCACGGTGTACTTGCGATCGTCGGGATACAGACCGTCCACGCGGTTGTTCGCCTCAATCCATCTCTGTTGGCTCGGGGTGCAGCTGGGGACAGAACTCGGGGTACAACTCGGACATGCTGGCCGGGCATCGAATCACGCCCGGGTGGCTCGTCGAAGGATTACCCGCCGACGACGGCCAAGTATCGGTCACCGTCGCGGTGATCGTCACGGTGTCCCGGCTGTCGGCTTCGCGTACCGCGGTTTGGCCACCGGTCGGACCGCCTCGATCTCGACCCTGTCGAGCTGCACGACGCTGGTCGAACCGTCGACCTGACTCACCTCGTCCTCCACCCCACCGGGAATCCGCATGGCGGTGGCCAAGGTCGCGGGGTCGCCGATCGCCTCGATGGCGTAAGGCGGCGTCAGCCGGACGCCGTCCACGACGATCGCACCGCCGGCGTCGACGAAGGAGGTGCTCGCGACGACCCGCGCGGTGTCGTTGATCTCGATGGCCTCCGCGCCGGCGTCGCGCAGCTCCTCGATCGTGTTGAGGATGAGTGCCGCGCTGACGCCGCCCTTGCGGTCGTAGATCGTCAATCGGATGCCCGGACCGCTCGCCGGCAGGGTGCCGGCGAGCACGCCCAGCGTCTTCGCGCGCTTCTCGGCGGCATCGGCAGCGGCGCGGTCGCTGGTGGCGCCGGACTCGAGATCACGCTGCTCGGTCTGCAGCGACCCGATCTCGTCCTGCAGGCGACTGCTCCGCTGATTGAGTCCGTCGAGGATCTGGATCAGCTGCGGCCGACTGGCCGAGACGTACGTGTTGTTCTCGGCCGCGGCCTGGAGCTGGACGACGGTCATGAAGCCGAGGACTCCCAGGATGGCGGCGGCCGCGACGTGGCCACGCCGTGGGCCTGCGAGGAACGCCGAGCGGAGCCGCCGCCACGCCATCGTCGTGGTCACGTCGGCGGTGCCTGCACGACCGGTGTCGTGCTCGTGGTCGAGTTCACCCACCTCGGCCGCCTGCTCATGGAGGCCGGGCGCCTGCGCGCCGGGCACCTGAGCGTCGTCGTCACTCATCCGGGTTCACGCCTTGAACAGCCGGCGCCGGATGGCGGCCGCGTTGCTGAAGATGCGGACGCCGAAGACCACGACGACACCGGTCGAGAGCTGGGCCCCCACCCCTAGCTTGTCTCCGAGGAAGACGATCAGCGCGGCCAGCAGGACGTTCCCGAGGAAGGACACGACGAAGACGCGGTCGTCGAAGACGCCCTGGAGCACCGAGCGGAACGCGCCGAAGACGGCATCCAGCGCTGCCACGACAGCGATGGGGAGGTAGGGCTGCAGCCACGTCGGGACCTCGGGGTGGAAGATCAGCCCGACGACGACCCCGACGACGAGTCCGATCGCGGCAATCACGGGGCAGCCTCCGGGGTGGCGTAGCGAAGCAGGCTGGTGCCGTCGCCGTCGATGGTGAGCGACTTCGCGCCGGCGACATCGAACCTGACGTCGTGCGTCGCCTTCAGGTTCTGCATCCAATCACCGCCGGCGCTCTCGGCGAAACGCGCCTGCAGCGTGTTCGGGTCACCGATGGCCCGGACGACATATGGCCGCGCCATCGGCCGGTAGTCGACCGTGATGGCCTGGCCGGCACCTCGGATCGCCGTGGTCGCGGTCAGTCGCTGCCCGTTGATCGACACCGCCTCGGCGCCGGCCGACCAGAGACCGTTGACGAGGTACTGCAGATCGAGGTCGAGGATGCGGCCGGCAGGGTCGATCTGGGCCGACGTGAGCGAATCCGGGTCGGCATCGTCGACGGTCACGACGACGCCGGGTCCGTTGACCGTCCCGGTGCCGCTGGCCACGCCGAGATCGGTGAGCGACTCCTCGAGCGCCGAGCCCTGGCCGTCGAGGCCGGCGCTGCGGAGGCGCTGAACGTCGGTGTCGAGGGCGTCCTTGGTGGCAGTCAACTGGTCGGTGCGAGCGGTCTCGTCGTCGACCCGCTTGACCAGCGCCGCCTGTTCGGCGGCGACCTCGGGCTGCTGGCCGGCGGTCTGTACGAGTGCCCAGGCCAGCAGCACGCCGATGAGCGCGAGCCCGATGACCGCGGTGGTGCCGGATCGCCAGCGACGGGCACGTGCCGCGCGGTGGCCGGTGGGCGGACGCGTGGACCGCTGCGCGGCCGCCCGGTCGTAGGAGTCCTCGAGAACGCCCGCCATGACGATCCCGAGCATCGACTCGGTGTCGTCGAATCCGGGCGTGTGGTCCGCCGACCGCCGGGGGCGAGTCACGGACGGGGCGGGCATGCCCTCATGGTCCCACGGCCGGGCGGGCGGCCGTGCGGGTCAGCAACTGACGAGTCTGGATGAGGTAAAGGATCGCCGCCCACCAGTAGAGGCCGATGCCCCACCAGGTGAAGGCCCAGCCGAGCTCCTTGGCGATCAGCCGGACCGTTCCGTCGCCGTCGCCCAGGAACAGCAGCGGCAGCGCGTAGAGCAGGGCGAACGTGGCGGCCTTACCGAGGAAGTGCACGGGCAGCGGGCCGAACCCGCGACGCCGGAGAACGGCGAGGTTGATCGCGAGCACGATGTCCCGCAGCACGAGGAGGACGACCAGCCACCACGGGATGATGTCGCGGATGGCGAGCGCCACGACCGCGGACGCGATGTACGCGCGGTCGGCGAGCGGGTCGAGCAGCGTGCCGAGCTGACTCGTCTGCCCGGTGGCGCGGGCGATCTTGCCGTCGAGGTAATCCGTGAGCGACGACACCGCGAGGACGAACAGCGCCCACCCGTCGGCGTGCGGGCCGAGCACGAGCCACAGGAAGAGCGGTACGCCCAGCAGGCGCAGGAAGCTCAAGACGTTCGGGATCGTCCAGATGCGGTCCGAGATGCCGTCGTCGCTCGCCGTCGCCACAGCCCCGGGAGCCACCGGATCGACGCGATCAGGGTGGTCACCGCTCGGCGGCGGGGACGGCTCGGAGGATGGCTCGGACACCGCGTCAGGGTAGCGGTGACGGCGCTGGCAGGCTGTCCCCCATGACATCGCGACGCGTTCTGTTCATCGGTGGTACGGGCATCATCAGCACCTCGGCTGGTCGGCAGGCTCTCGAGCAGGGCTGGGACCTGACTCTGCTGAACCGGGGCAGCACAGCGAAGCGGGCCGTGCCCGACGGGGCCGAGGTCGTCACCGGCGACGTTCGTGATCGCGACAGCGTCCGGTCGGCTCTCGGTGATCGGGAGTTCGACGCGGTCGTCGACTTCGTGGCCTTCACTCCCGACCACGTGCAGGCCGACGTCGACCTGTTCACGGGTCGCACCGGTCAGTACGTGTTCATCAGCTCGGCGTCTGCGTACCAGACCCCGCCGGCCCGGTTGCCGATCGTCGAGTCGTCGCCCCTGCGCAATCCGGAGTGGCAGTACTCGCGCGACAAGATCGCCGCCGAGCAGGTGCTCGTCGACGCGTACCGCAACGACGGCTTCCCGGCCACGATCGTGCGTCCGTCGCACACCTACGACGAGACCGCGCTGCCCACGACCGGCGGGTGGACGGACATCGACCGGATGCGACGCGGGTTGCCCGTGGTCGTCCACGGCGACGGCAGTTCGCTCTGGGTCCTGACTCACAGCCGTGACTTCGCGAAGGCGTTCGTCGGGTTGCTCGGGCATCCCCAGGCGATCGGCGACAGCTTCCACATCACGTCCGACCAGGTGCTGACCTGGGACGCGATCTACCGTGAGCTCGGCGCTGCGGCGGGGGTCGAACCCACCCTGGTGCACGTCACGTCCGACGACATCGCGCGGCTGCACCCGCCGTTCGGCCCGGGACTCCTCGGAGACAAGACGCACTCCGTCATCTTCGACAACGCGAAGGTCAAGGCGCTCGTGCCCGGGTACCTGGCTACGACGCCGTTCGCCGTCGGTGCCCGCGAGATCATCGACTGGTACGACGCCGACGAGTCACGACGGAACGTCGATCCCGACGTCGATGCCGCGTTCGAGCGGATCCTCGCGACCACCGCGGTGGCCTGACGCGCACGCCCGAGGTCGTTCAGTCCGGCGACGGGACCGGATCCACAGGAGCCTCCTTGATCCGTGCGTAGAGGACGACCACCGGCGAGAGCACGGCGGCCGAGGCGAGCAGGGCGGCGCGGATGGACACCGCGCTCCCGACCCAGCCGAGGATCGGGCCGCCGGCCACCTGACCGATGGCGTTCGTCTGACTCTCCATCGAGAGCACCGTCGCGCGGACGCCCGGCTCGAGCTGGCGGTTCATCCAGGCGGCGCTGACCGGAGCCGCGACCACCCCGGCCACGGTCCGGATCCACAGGGCGGCCAGTGCCAGCCCGAAGACGCCGGCCACCGCGAAGCCGGCCACCGCGAGCACCTGCACCGCCGCCAGACCCGCCAGCAGCCGCGCCGGATGGTGCCGGGTCAGGGTGGACGGCGACACCCGATCGAGGGCGGTGGTGACGACGAAACCGAGCAACGCGCCGACCATCGCGATCCCGGCGAACCAGAGCACGGTGCTCCCGTGCCCGAAGAGGTCCGGGAACTCGAACCTGAGCAGGTGAGCCGTCCACAGGCGGTCGAACGCCTCGCTCGACAACCCGACGACCAGGCTGATGAGGATCAGCCGCCGCGCGATCGGACGTCGCCGCGCCAGCGACAGCCCTTCGGTGAACTGGTGCCGCATCTGACCGAACGTCGTGCGGTCCGTGGTGTGCGGGGCGAACCCGTGCTCGGGCATGACCCGGATCAACACGATCGCGAGGACGACGAACCCGACCCCGCCGAGGATGATCGGCAGCCGGATCCACACGAGCCCCAACGCGGCGGCTCCTGCGATGGCCAGGAACGCGGCCACCTGCTCGACCTGGGCGCCGCGGACGAACACCGGCGCCACGTGGTCGGCGCCGACCTCGTCGGTGATCCAGGCCGCGTCCGCCCCGCTGGTGAAGGTGAAACCCACGCCCCACAGCACCTGCGCAGCGAGGACGGCGGCGAAGGTGGGCACGCTGCCCTCGAGGACGAAGCCGAGCCCGACGAGCACGAGCCCGATGACGATCGAGAGCTTCCGGCTGTAGAGGTCGGCGACGATGCCGGTCGGGACCTCGGCGATGAACACGACGGCCTCGAGCACGGTGCCGACGAGCACCAGTTGGAACGGCGTGAGGCCGACGACGGTCGCCTGGTAGAGCAGGTTGAGGGTGAAGATCAGGGTGTAGAGGCCACCGGACACGCCGACGAGGACCTGGTAGACGCCGACGGCACGACCGGCGGGCAACCCTCCGGGGCCGTCGCGTCCGGCCGGTTGCTGCATGTCGGCCACGAGAGGACACGCTAGCGAGCGTCGCGCAGGCGGGCCATCGTGCACCGGACTCCACCCCCGACCGTGGTCGGAGCGACCATCCGGTGACAGGAACCGGCCCGCACACCGCTTTGAGCCGCTCCTGATCGCGATTACCTTCAGTGAACAAGCGCCTACTGAGGGGGAGCATCACATGTCTGAGCCCGGAACCACGATGACATCACGAACGCGGCTCGAGCCGACCCGTCGACAGCTTCTTCTCGGGCTGGGTGCGGCTGCGGCGTCGACGATCCTGGCCGGGTGCGGCGGTGACGGAGGCAGTGGAACCGGTGGCGCTGCCGCCGGTGGTGCGCAGAGCGCGGCGGTCGGGTCCGCCAGCGACCCGCTGCCCACACCGGCGGCCTTCCACGAGTCCCCATTGCTCACGTCGCAGGTCGAGGCCGGCGATCTGCCCGAGGTCGCCGACCGGTTGCCGAGCACGCCGTACGTGGTGCCGCACAAGTGGCTCACCCGGGGCACGTACGGCGGCAACCTGCGGATGAACGTGCCGAGCAACACCGACTACAGCAACGCCGAGTGGTTCTACGGATACTCGATGCTGCGCTACCTCAACGACGGACGCGACCTCGGTCCGGGCCTGGTGGAGAAGTGGACCACCAACGCCGACACGTCGACGTGGACGTTCACGATGCGCAAGGGACTGAGGTGGTCCGACGGCCAGCCGGCCACGACCCGCGACGTCGAGTTCTGGTGGAACGATCTCGTCCTCAACCCGGACTTCCCGATGGACGCCCCGGAGGAGTGCAAGTCCGGGAAGGGCACGATCTGCAAGCTGACGGCCAAGGACGAGCAGACCTTCGTCCTGGCCTTCGACTCCCCGTCCCCGCTGACGGCGGAGCGGATCGCGATGTGGGTCAACGGATTCGGCTGCGCGGGCCCGAGTTGGATCGTGCCGTTCCACTACGCGAAGGCCTACCACGCGACCTACACGAAGGGCCTGCCCAAGGACTGGACCACCGTGCTGTTCCCGGCGAAGTGCACGTACCGGCTCAACCCGGCCTGTCCCACCCTGAGCGGGTTCATGCTGACGAAGTACAACGAGGGCCGGTCGCTCTTGTGGGCACGCAATCCGTACTACTACGCCGTCACGCCCGACGGTGATCAGCTTCCCTACCTCGACCGGCTCACGATGACGGTCGTCGCCGATCCGCAGGTCGGGAAGCTGCAGATCATCGCAGGCAAGGTCGACATCAGCCACGGTGCCTTCAACCAGATCGGGCTCTCCGACGTCTCCACGCTCATGAAGTCGAAGGAGAAGGGCAACTACGACGTGCTGCTGTGGGATTCGGGATCGGGAACCGGGTCGATCCTCTTCCTCTGTCAGGACTACATCGACCCGAAGTACCGCGCGCTCATCAAGAACGCGAAGTTCCGGCAGGCGTTGTCGATCGCCTTCAACCGCAAGCAGGCGCTGGCGGCCATCTACTTCAACCAGGGCGAGATCACGACGGGGACCGCGAGCCCGAAGGCGATCGAGTACCTCGCGACCGATCAGGGCAAGCAGCTCTACCAGCAGTGGCGGGACAGCTACACGACCTACGACGTCGAGAAAGCGAAGACCATGCTCGACGATCTCGGCCTGAAGGACGCCGACGGTGACGGGTTCCGCGAGTTCGAGGACGGATCGAAGCTGACCCTGCGGATCGACCTGCACGCCAACGCCGACGACGAGCACAAGCAGAAGGACGCGCAGCTCGTCCGGGACTGGAAGGCCGTGGGCATCAACACCCGCATCAACCCGGTGCCGCCCGTGGGCTACGACGACGTCTGGAAGCAGGGCAAGTACATGGCCCACTCGAACTGGGAGGCCAGCGACGGCCCGAACCACCTCCTGAACCCGACCTGGCTGGTGCCGCTGGAGTTCAGCAGGTGGGCGCCGCTGCAGGGGTCGATGTACAACACGAAGGGAACCCCGGCCTACACCAGCGAGCGTGATCTCGACCCGTACAAGCGACACCCTCCGCGGGTCATGCCGGACAAGGGCGGCCCGATCGAGAAGCTCTGGGCGATCTATGACAAGAGCAAGGCCGAACCGGACGCCGTGAAGCGCCAGGCGCTCGTCTTCGAGATCATCAAGGTGCACATCTCGGACGGGCCGTTCTTCCAGGGCACCGTCGCCAACGCTCCTCGGGTCGTCGTGGTGCACAACGACCTCCGCAACGTGCCCCGGCGCGACAACCTGACGCTCAAGGGCTACGTCAACACCTGGATCCACCCGGTTCCGGCGGCCTACGACCCGGAGACGTACTACTGGGTGAACCCGGATGAGCACTCGGTCTAGAAGGCAACCGACACTAGACAACATACCTTTAGCAACATACGTTGCTCAACATGTCTATCGAGATCGACCTGGCCGACCCGCAGATCCTGCGAGCCCTCGCCCACCCGACCCGGATACGCATCCTGCGGTTCGTCCAGGAGCAGGCGCCCGGCCACCGCCACCCAGGTGAGTGCCGGAATCGGTGAGAGCGTGGCCAGCTGTTCGTATCACCTCCGGATCCTGGCCAAGTACGGGTTCGTGAAGCCGGCCGAGAACCGGACGGGCCGGGAGAAGCCGTGGGTCGCGGAGTCGTGGAGCGGGTCGTTGTCGACGATCGACATGCCCGATGCCGATCGGGCGCGCGCCGACGCGATGGCACGGGCCGGTCGGCAGAGCTTCTTCGAGCAACTCGAACGGTGGTCGACCGAGACCTACTCGCATCCGCGTGACTGGCAGGCCGCGTCGTTCAGCATCGGCTACGGGATGCACGTCACCGCGGCCGAACTGCTCGCCGCTCGCAAGGAGCTCGCCGAGGTCCTCGACCGCTACAGCGCGCTCGGGCGTGATCGACCGGACACCGCGCACGTCGTCCTGCAGGCCTGGGGATTCCCCGTCCCGGGCCATCCCGAGCAGTTCGAGGCGGCAACGGACACCACCGAATGAGTGCCGCAGCGAAACCAGCCGGCGGCTCGCGGGCCCGGGCCGGAGTAGCGGGCGTGGGCGTCGTCTTCGCTGCGGCGCGAGGGACCTTCCTCGCGGCGGTCGCGCTCTTCGGCATCGCCAGCCTCGGGATGGTCGTGCTCCTCTTGATCGGCAACCAACTCCTCCACGAGCTCATCGCGCACGGCTCGGATGGGACGTGGACGTGGCGGCTGTGGATTCTCGTCGGCACTGCGCTGCTCGTCGGCGCCGTCGTCTCGTTCGCCGGCGCGGCGGCGACCGGGATGCATCGCCTGCTCGTGGAGCGGGTGATCCGTTACTACGACCAGATCCTTCTCGAGGTCGCGGCGGCAGTCCGGTTGAGCGAGTTCGACTCCCCCGAGTTCCATGACCGCCTGCAACGGGCGAAGACCAACTCGATGGCCCCGATGGCGCTCGCCATGGCGGTGCCACGGCTGCTCGGCGGCCTCATCGGGGTTCTCGGCGTCGCCATCGGGCTGGCCACCGTCAATCCGCTGCTCGTCGTCATCACGCTGGTGGCGTGCGTGCCCCTCTGGCTCGTCGGGCGACGCAACAGCGAGAACATGTACTCGTTCAGCTTCGGGAACACGGCGAACGACCGCACCCGGCAGAACATCGAACGGGTGATCAACGAACGCCGGTCCGCGCCGGAGGTGCGTGCCTTCTCACTCGCCGGCTTCCTGCTCGGTCGTTGGTCGGCTCTCTACGACGAACGGATCGACGACATCAGCACGCTGGTACGACGGTTCGTCCGGCGCTCGGCGATCGCCAGTGCCATCGGGGCGCTCGTGCTCGGTGCGGTTTTCGCCGTCGTGTTCGTCCTGGTCACCCGCGGCTCCCTGAGCATCGGGTCGGCGGCGACGGCGAGCGCGGCGATCCTGCTCCTGGCGAATCGCGGCCAGCAGACGACGACGAGCCTGGCCGACATCACCGAGCAGAGCCTCTACATCGACGACCTGCTCGCGTTTCGAGCACGAGCCGACAGCGTGCGGCCGAGCGCTTCGGTCGAGGTCGCTCCGTTCCACCGGCTGACCGCCGACGATGTGTCGTTCCGTTACCCGGCAGCGAACGCCGATGCACTCGACCACGTCAGCTTCGAGATCGACGCCGGCGAGGTGATCGCGATCGTCGGGCGGAACGGATCCGGCAAGACCACTCTCGCGAAACTGCTGTGTGGCTTGTACGAACCCACGTGCGGCTCGATCCGCTGGGATGACACGCCGCTGGCCGAGCTCACCGAGGACGGTGGTCTGACCGAGGTGGGGGCGGTGTTCCAGGACTTCGGCCGCTACTGGTTCAGCGCTGCCGACAACATCGCCATCGGCGACGTGTCCCGGGCCGGCGACCGCAGCCGCATCACCGCCGCGGCGCGGGCGGCCGGTGCCGCGGACTTCCTCGAACGGCTGTCCGCCGGTTACGACACGCCACTCGCGGTCGAGGTGGCCGGCGGTGTCGACCTGTCCGGCGGCCAGTGGCAGCGGGTCGCGATCGCGCGCGTGCTGTTCCGCGACGCGTCGTTCATCGTTCTCGACGAACCGACCGCCTCGCTCGACGCCGAGGCGGAGGCGGAGCTGTTCGCCACCATCGAGTCGCTCCGGGCCGGCCGGACGGTGGTGATCATCTCGCACCGGTTCTCGACGGTGCGGTCAGCCGATCGCATCCTCGTGCTGCACGACGGCGAACTCGTCGAGCAGGGCAGTCACGACGCGTTGATGCGCCGGCAGGGGCGATACCAGCGGATGTACACGCTGCAGGCCGAGAGTTACGTGGCCGCAGCCGCCGGGACGACAGGCTCGACGCCGGTGGCCAGCGGAAGCACGAAGTAGCAGCCGGCCGTGTCGTCGCCCCGCACGATCGGATGGACGCCGAAGCCCAGGCGCAGCTTCACCCGGTGGTTGGCCGGATGGTCGCCACCCGAGTGCGAGCGCACCTGCCGACATCCGAGGGACCTGGCGCGCTCGATCACCGCCAGCTGGAGCGCGGTGCCGATGCCCTGCCGCCGTGCGCCCGGCTCGACCCCGAAGGCGTTGACCTTGGCCTCGATGAGCTCTCGCCCATCGAGGACGACGGCCGGACAGCCGGCGTCCGGTCCGATCGACTGCACGACGAACTGAACGAACCCGGCCGGCGCTGTGCCCGAGGTGCCCGCCGCCGACTCGTCCACGTACGCCGCGAGCAGGTGCGCCGACCGATGGAACGGCGCATGGAACGAGACCCAGTCGCGCTGATCCAACGCGTCGATCAGCGCCTCGACCGCCGCTGCGGCAGGCGAGTCGGGCCTGATGTCGTCGATGCGCACGTGCACGAGGGCGACGGTAGGCATGGCCGGCTGCCGGCGCGAACGGGTTTCGGCACGTCGGGCCTCCGACTGGTCGAGAACTCACGTCCACCCGGCGTGTCCCGTGACGACGCGCCCACTCGAGGCCCGCCGCGCCCACCGATCGAGCCCTGCAGCCCCCGACTGGTCGGAAACTCACGTCCACCCGGCGTGTCCCGTGACGACGCGCCCACTCGAGGCCCGGCCGGCCACCTCATCGAGCCCTCAGCCCCCGACTGGTCGAGAACTCACGTCCACCCGGCGTGTCCCGTGACGACGCGCCCACTCGAGGCCCGGCCGGCCACCTCATCGAGCCCGGAGCCCCCGACTGGTCGAGAACTCACGTCCACCCGGCGTGTCCCGTGACGACACGCCCACTCGAGGCCGGCCAGGACGCTCGATCGACAATCCGATCCGCGAACGACGGCGAACGACTGGAGGCGCTCGGCCGCTTCGTGCCGCTTCGTCTCTAGAGTTGGCGGAAGCCTTCAGCCTCGGGGGGAGGAGAAGTCCGTGTCACACGAGTCCGCGGTTCGGACGCGACGCGCCGTCGACGTGTCCTGGCGCTGGCCGCGGGCCGGCATCTTCGCCCTCGCGATGACCGCCCTGGCCGCCGTCGCCCATGCCCTGGCCGGCGGCGCTCTCCCGGCCCCGGCGCTCGTGGTGCTCGGTGGCCTCCTCGTCAGTTGTCTGACCTTCCCGATGGCCGGTCGCGAGCACCACGCTCGCCGTCGTGCTCGCTGCGACGGCCGCCGCCCAGCTCGGCCTGCATGCGTTCTTCACCCTGTCGATGACGCTCGACGCCAACGCCATGACGATGCCCGGCGGCCGAGCGGACCCGATAACCGCCGGCACGATGTCCATGGGAACGACAGCAGGATCCGGGACCAGCGTCAGCACGCTGATCACATCGTTGTCGACGACGCCGCTCTCACCGGGGATGCTCGTCGCCCACGCAAGCGCTGCGGCGCTGGTCGCGGTCGCCCTGCGCACCGGCGAGCGTGCCCTGCTCGACCTCGTCGCCACCCTGCGCTGGCTGGTGATCGCAGTGCTCGCCGTGTTCGCCGACCGACTCGGCGTCACCGATCAACCCACCGGGCTGCGCCTACGCCTGACGGACCCGGCTGATCCGGCTCGATCGGACGGACGTTCACGCGGATTCGACGGACGCGCGCCACCGGTCTGCCCTGCGCGCTGACCGGCCCGGCCGGTGGGCGCGCCACGCGTCCATCGCTGTCGCCCCGATCAGGGTTCGACGGCCGACCGATCATTTGGCCAGAAGGGCCTATCCCATGTTTGTCATGTCCGCCGTGCGACCCTCGACGCCCGCACCCCGTCCCCGCCCACGACTCCTGGCCCGGCTCGCTCTCGTCGCCGCGCTTGCTGCAGCCCCCGTGGTCCTGCTCGCCGGCCCCGCATCCGCCCACGTACACGTGGACGCCTCGACCACGGAGCCGGGCGCGTACGCACAACTGACGTTCCGAGTGCCCAGCGAGTCGGCGACCGCCAGCACGACGAAGGTCGAAGTGACCCTGCCGAGTGACCAGCCGTTCGCCACGGTGTCTGCCCGGCCCCTGGCCGGATGGACGGTGGCCGTGACGGAGGCGAAACTGCCGACACCGGTGACCGACGACGACGGCGCCACGCTGACCAAGGCTCCACACACCGTGACCTGGACGGCCGCCGCGGACGATGCGATCCCGCCCGGCCAGTTCCAGGAGTTCGACCTGCTCGTCGGGCCGCTGCCGGAGTCCGGCACCGTCGTCCTCCCGGCCACCCAGACGTATTCGAACGGGGACGTCGTCGAGTGGAACCAGAAGCCGAAAGCCGACGGCAGCGAGCCGGAGAACCCGGCGCCGTCATTCGAGGTCGCGGCGGTGGCGATCGCGTCCCCATCGCCGACAACCGCGGCTGTTCCCGGCTCGCCCACCGTGACAGCGGCGGCCACCACCCCGCCGGCGGCATCGGCCGACGCGACGTCGACCACTGACACGACGGCGCGCGTGCTCGCGGTGGTCGCCATCGTCGTCGGGGTCGTGGGTCTCGGGGTGGGGATCAGCTCCGGCCGGCGGCGGGCGAGGTCATGACCTCCGGTCGGATGTGGCGCCACGTCGTCCGCACGCTCTTCGTGGCCGTCGCGTTGCTCCTGACGATGGCCGTCGCGGGCCCGGCCGACGCGCACAACGTCCTCATCCGCACCAGTCCCGCGGCCGGGTCCACGGTCGCGAAGGTGCCGGCTCGAATCGTGCTCACGTTCGACGAACCCGGCCAGGCAGGCGGGACCGTCATCGCCGTCACCGGGCCGAGCGGCAACGTGTCGAGCGGGCCGGCCGAACTGGTGGACTCCGACGTCGACCAGCCGATCGCTGCCGGGAGCCCGGCCGGCGAGTACACCGTGGACTGGCGGGTGGTCTCCGCGGACGGCCATCCGGTGACCGGGTCGTTCTCGTTCACGGCCGGCGCGGCCTCCGACGGCACCGCTCCCGCGACCTCGCCCGGCACGGCGACCAGCTCCGGCACGGGGGAATCGTCGTCGCATCTCGTGCTGTGGCTCGTGCTCGCCTTGATCCTCATCGCAGCCGCCGGCGGCGTCGTGGCGTTCGCTCGCCGCTCTCCGGACCGGCACGCGGACGGTGACGACGACGACTGAGCCGGGTCTGTCCTCGCAGCGGGGCAGTGTGCCGGCGAATAGATCACCGCTCGACCGCGTTGGCTTCTGAGGTGAGCGGCTACCAGTCGACCTCCGTAGACCGACGCCTCGACCCCTCTGGAGATGCCCGGCACATGACCGTTCCCCTGTCGATCCTCGACCTCGCGCCGATCGCACCCGGCACCACGGCGCGTGCGAGTTTCGAGACGAGCGTCGCGCTCGCACAGACCGCCGAACAGCACGGGTACCGGCGGGTCTGGTACGCCGAACACCACAACATGCCGACCATCGCATCGTCGGCCACCAGCGTGCTGATCGGCCATGTGGCCGCCCACACCTCGACCATCCGGCTGGGGGCCGGCGGGGTGATGTTGCCGAACCACGCGCCGCTGACGATCGCCGAGCAGTTCGGCACCCTGGCGACCCTGTTCCCGGGCCGGATCGACCTGGGCCTCGGGCGCGCCCCGGGGAGCGATCAGGCGACCATGCGGGCGATGCGCCGTGACGATGCGTCGAGCGACCGATTCCCCCAGGACGTCCTCGAACTCCAGGGATATCTTCGCGGCGAATCCCGGATCGCCGGAGTGCAGGCCGTGCCCGGCGCCGGGACCGACGTGCCGCTCTACATCCTCGGCTCGTCCCTGTTCGGCGCCCGCCTCGCCGCCGCGCTCGGGCTGCCCTACGCCTTCGCGTCCCACTTCGCCCCCGACGCCCTTCACGAGGCCGTGGCGGTGTACCGCCGGGAGTTCGTAGCGTCCGACCAGCTCACCGAGCCGTATGTGATCGCCGGCGCGAACGTGATCGCGGCCGAGGACGGCGACGACGCGCGGCGACAGTTCGCCACGGTCCGGCGGAGCCGCGTCCGGAGCCTCATCGCCCGCGGCGGCACCACCCCCGACTACAGCGACGACGAGATCGACGACTTCCTCACCACGCCCGACGGCCGCGGGATCGCGAACATGATGCGGTACTCAGCGGTCGGGATCGCCGGCCGAGGTCCGCGAGTTCCTCACGGAATTCACGACGTCGGCGCAGGCGGACGAGCTGATCGTCGCCCATCAGTCACAGGACCCCGCTGATCGACTTCGCTCGGTGGCCCTCGTCGCCGAAGCGTTCGCCGCCCTCGAGGTCTAGCGGCCGAGGCCGAACCCGAACCGACGGCAGGTAGGGCCGATCCGCCGTTTCACCCGACCGTTCGGCCGATCTGCCGTCGGTTCGGCTTCGTCCTCGGCGGCCCGGTCGTCCTCAGCGCGGGAAGCGGATGAGCGCCGCACCGTGTGCGGGTAGGTCCAGTCGCAGCTGGCCCGCCTGCACCGCGACGGCGTCGCCCGACCACAGCTCGACACCCGCGCTCGATCCCTCGAGTCCGAGTTCGTCGACGCCGATCGCCAGCTCTACCGGGTCGTCCGCGATCGCGAACACGGCCACGACGAGGTCACCGTCGAGGTCGGCCGTCCACACGAGGTGATCCGCCGTCCGGAGCTTCTCGGCCGGTGACGTCGCATTCGCGTTCACCTCGAGTACCCCGCGATTCGTCAACAGAGCCAGCGTGTCGGCGCCACTCGTCGGCAGGTCACCACCCATCATCAGCGGCGATCGGGTGATGCTCCACAGCGTCATCAACGTCTGTTGCTCGGCCGGAGTCAGCAACGACATGCGGTCGACGCCACGCTCGGCGCTGATGCCGATGTGCCCGAGCGGCAGCATGTCGGCGTCGGCCCATGCGCCTGGACGGGACAGCGGAGCCCAGGCGGCCATCAACGCGAACTGGGCGTGGACGTCCTCCCAGCGGTCCCAGAGATCGCCGGAGACGCGCCACATCGACGCGTTCGCCGCGACGTGCTCGGCATGCTCGAGCCCGTCCGAGATGCCCGGAGACAGGCTCAGGACGATCTCCCGACCGGTGGCGGCCAACGCTGCGGACAACGCCTCGATGTCGTTCCGGTGGTAGGGGTGGAGCATGTCGTCGGCCTTGACGAAGTCGACACCCCACTCGGCGAACATGTCGGCCAGGCCGGTGTAGTAGGCAGGTGCGTCCGGGTGGGTCCAGTCGATTCCCCAGTTGTCGCTGTTCCACCGGCAGCCGTCGTCGTGATCCGCAATGTCCGCGATCGTCGCGTCGGTGCCCAGCAGTGGGAGGTTCGCCGCCGCTGCTCGCCGCGGGACGCCGCGCATGATGTGCAGGCCGAACGACAGCCCGAGCTCGTGGACGGCGTCGGCGAGCGGGCGGAAGCCGGCTCCGCCGGCCGCACCGGGGAAACGGTTCTCAGCCGGCTGAGGACGACCGAAGGCGTCGAGCACGACATCCGCGTCGTCGTTGTAGCCGCCCGCCCGGGCGTTCGGCTCGTACCACTGGATGTCGACGACGACGGTGTTCCAACCGAACGCCGACATGTGCTCGGCCATGAAGGCGGCGTTGGCGAGCACGTCCGCCTCCGTCACCGCGGTGCCGTAGGAGTCCCAACTGTTCCAGCCGCGTGGCGGCGAGGACGGGCGGGCGATCGACGTCGGACTCGATGATCCTTCGGACGGCATGGCTCTCCAGCGGGTCGACTGGCGGTTCGCGGATGTTCTGCACTATTCCACTCGACCCTTGACGTACCAACCGAGAGCTCCGACGCTCTTATCCCGAGGTGTTCGCCCGGCACGAAGGCCGGCGCGCGCCCAGGGCCGGCTGTGGTGCCGCGCCCGCGAGGCGGAGGAGCGGGCCGATGGCGCAGGATCAACGGCAGTACTGGGCGTGGGCGCGGGAGCTTCTCGACACCCGATCGCAACGCAAGTGGTCGTCGTTCTCGTGGATCACCACCCGTGCGCTGATCTCCTCGCTCAACGACCAGGTCAGCAGGCTGACACCGACGATGGTGGGCGAGCTCCGGGCACAGTGGATGGCCAGGCCGGAGATCACCGCCGGCCTGCTGAAGAACAACCTCGTCATCGACCGGACCGATGTCACCTCGTTCATCGTCCTCGGTGATCCCGGCGAGCAGGACGCGTCGCAGTACGTCGTCGTGCCGGCGCTCGAGGACGCGGTGCGGACGAACCCGGACATCGGCCTGATGGTCGTCTGCAGCGATGTCATCTATCCCTCGGGCGACGTCAACGACTACGTCGACGGCTTCTACGTCCCGTTCCAGAACCTTCGCGACCTCCCCATCTACGGGTTGCCGGGCAACCACGACTGGTACGACGGGCTCGCCGGCTTCATGTGGAACTTCTGCGACCAGGACCCGCTGCCGAAGTCCAGCTACGGGGTGACGGGCACGCCGAAGCTCGAGTGGCTGGGCCGGTTGTTCTGGCGCCGGCCGTCGCACCGCACGACCACCGAAGGGCTCGAAGCCCGACGGCGGATCCATCGCGTCGCGGCCACCCAGACGATCGACCGGCGTCGTGGCGTCCCGTCCTCGATCGACCTGGCGAGCGCCGAGCCGATACCGCCCCTGCAGGTCGCTCCGTACTTCGCCATCGCGACGAAGCACCTCCTGCTCGTCTGCATCGACACGGGCATCGACGGGACGATCGACCGCCGACAGGGCGAGTGGCTCGTCGCCGTCTCGAACCTCCCGGGGAGAAAGCTCCTCCTGACCGGCAAGCCGCTCCTGGTCGATCAGGAGGTCGAGGCATGTGCCATCGGCGGTGGGCCGGTCGCCGACGGGGCCGCAAGCTTCGCGTCCGTTCTGGAGGTCGTTCAGCACGCGCCCTACGGATACGTCGCGAGCCTCGGGGGCGACATCCACAACTACCAGCTCTACGCGACCGGGACCCAGCCGCACATCGTGTCGGGCGGCGGCGGCGCGTTCATGAGCGCCACCCACACCATCACCGAGGCTGCGAACAGCCCCACGAACACGAGCGTACGGACGGATGCCCCACCCCTCCAGCTCTCCCCCACCGAGCCGGAGTCGTTGAGCCACTTCACTCAACTGATGCTGCCGAAACTCTGGCGGCTCGAACGGTTCCTGCTCGCGCTGGTGGTCGGCACGGTCGTCGGCGGCGTGCTTCCGGGCGTGGTCGACGATGTGAGCACGACCGCCCTGGTCGCGGCGATCGTGCTCGCCGTCGTCGTGACGATCCGTTTCGTCTTCCTCCCTACCGACTGGGTCACGAGCCCGTGGTACCGCGCCGGCGTCACCGGCGCCGGCGGGTTGATCGGCGTCGTACTGGCCTCGACGACGGCGTGGCTCGACCCGGACCACTACCCCACCGATCTCGTGGTCGCCGCCGCCGGGTTCGCCATCACGGTGGTCTTCTTCCAGGCGGTCCGATGGACGGGTTGGTGGTCGCCGGCGCCGCCCGCGCAGTCGATGGTCACGCGCAGCGCGCAACTGGCCGGTACGACCAAGGAGCGGTGGGCGCCGCCCCGGCCGCAGTCCGGCGACAACTTCGTCGGCCGGACCGGTGTGGTCGCGATGGTGCTCGCCGTCGCCACGCTGGTCGGTGCGATCGCACAACTCGAGACACTGACGATCTGCGCAGCGGTGACGCTCACGATCTGGCTGGCCGGCTGGTTCGGCGGACGCCAGTTCGGATGGTGGCGGACCTGGGGAACGACTGTCGCGTTCGTGGCGACGTCACTCGTGATCATCGTGATCGCCTGCGAGGCAACGGCGATGACGGCCTTCGACGTCACCTATGTCACGGTGACCGCCGTCCTGTTGCCGATCGTGACGGCGGTGGCCGCGCTGATCGTCACCTGCCTCCTGGCCGCACTGGCGGCCGTGATCCTCGGTGGCGGACCGGCGTCACCGCTCGCGTCGGCGACTGCGGCCGGTGCGCTTCCCGCTTCGACCGCCAAGCCCGCGTTCGCCACTTCACGCTTCGGCACGGGCTGGGGCCGCGTCGGGTCGGTCGCGCCGTGGCTCTTCGCCGGCCTCCTCGTCGTCGGCGGGATCGTGGCCAACGCGATCTGGCCGCCGACCGCGGGACACATCTGGCCGTTCGGCGACATCACCCGCAACGTCGAACCGGAGGCGGTCCGGCACGCCGCCGTCGCCGTCGCCGTCCTGTTGACGCTGGCCGTGATGCTGATCTTCGTGGTGGACGCGCTGCGCCGCCACACCGGCCGCTCGTTCAAACCGTGGGCGGCGCTGATCGTGGTCGTGGCGGCGGGGTTCATCGCGCCCGACTCGTTCTGGTCCGGCACGTTCTTCCACGATGCGATCGGAGCGGCGGTGATCGGGAGCTATCTCCTGCTGCTCCTGCTTGTGGGCAACCTGGTGCTGATCGGGGCCCCGAGCCTCATCATCGACACGGCGGCGCACACGGACGAGAAGCCGTTGCTCCCGCTCGACGCGGCGACGGCGGTCCTGGCGTGGCGGAACAAGCAGGCCGGCGTCGCGCGGCCCGAACGGACGAGCCGCCGCCGGGCGAACATCGTCTCGCCGGGGTCGGACAAACCTCAGGGACCGTTCCAGAAACTCGTGGCCGAGGTCTTCGACTCCGATGATCCGCCCTTCTTCAAGAACTTCGTGGTGGTGCGTACCTCGGAGGCCACCGTCGACGTGGACCTCGTCATCGTCACCGGCACCGAGAACAACCCTCCCCGGTTGCCACCCGATCAGAGTTTCGCCGGTGTGACCGTCCGGCACCGGTACTGATTCGTCCGCGGTCAGCGTTCGTAGGTGCTGATCACGACGCCCTGTGAGGTCGCCTTCGAGTCCCGCAGGCGAAGCCTCGATGGTGCCGAGCCGTCGGAGAACAGGCGTTTGCCCGAACCGAGGACCACCGGGTAGACGAGCAACCGGTACTCATCGACGAGGTCGTGAGCGATCAACGTGGGCAGCAGGCCGGCACTCCCGAAGACGACGAGGTATCCGGCCGTCGCGGCCCTGACCCGTGCCACCTCGGCTGGGAGGTCGGAGCCGGCGCCGAGCACGACGGTTCCCGCCCACGTCGGGTCGTGCAGTGTCCGCGACGCCACGTACTTGGGCATGCGGTTCATCGCTGCGACGGCGGGCTCGTCCTCGCTCGCGGTCGGCCAGGTCTTCGTGAACGCCTCGTACGTCTTGCGCCCGAGCAGCATGCCGTCCGCACCGACGGTCGCGGCGGCCATCGTCTCGCCGACCGTCTCGTCCGGATGCGCGGACACCCAGCCACCCTGGTCGAACCCGCCCTCACGGTCCTCGTCGGCGAACAGCGGAGACTGGATCACCCCGTCGAGCGAGACGAAGTTCACGACGACGATCCTGCCCACGGAATCCTCCTCGAACCGACGATCTCGGGTATCAGCTCTCGCCGGCGGCGTCGCCCCGCCAGCGTCGAATGCTGTAGACGAGCAGACCGGCGGCGACGAGCCCGGACAAGACGATGCTCAAGCCCGTGGCCCAGCCTCCGAGCGGGAGATCCGGTCCGATCGGCCCGATCGTCGGGATGGTCGGGTCGATCCACCAGAACACGCCGACGGCGATGAGCGCGAGGGCGCCGGCGCTGCTGAGCACCATTCGCGGGATCGTCGCCACTCCCGCCCGGGCGACGTCGAACGCCTTGTCCTTGACCGGGTCGACGCGACGCTCGGCCCATTCGTACTGCTGCGAGAGGACCACCAGACCGGCTACCAGGAGCAGCAGACCCGGACCGGGCAGGACGAGAGCAGCCACGCCCGCGACGACGAGCACCCAGCCGACGATGGTGACGCCGACCTTGCGTAGTGCATTGCCACCGTTCATGGGTCCCATTCGCCGTCGACACAGCAGCCGAGTCGCGACCGCTCCGGTGGGAGGGTATCCGAGCACGGCTGCCCGGTCGGATCCCGAACTCGCTACCGTGCTCCATGGCCCGATCACCGGCGGCACTCGCGGACTTCTGGAATCGGCAGGCTCCGACCTACGACCGGCGGATGAGCGCGCTCGAGCGTCGCTTCTTCGCCGACAGTCGCGCGTGGGTCGGTGGACGTGCGCACGGCACGACGCTGGAGATCGCGATCGGCACCGGGGCCAACCTCCCGCACTACGCCGCAGATCTCGACCTGACAGGCGTCGACTGGAGTCCCGCGATGCTCGACGCGGCGCGACGCCGGGCCGGCCAGCTCAACCGGGTCGTCACGCTGCAGCAGGCCGATGCGGCGGCGCTCCCCTTTCGCGGCCGAGTCGTTCGACACGGTCGTCAGCACGTTCGCGATGTGCTGCGTCCCCGATGAGCGCGTCGCCCTCGCCGAGGCGCTTCGCGTCCTTCGCCCCGGCGGGACGCTGCTGTTGGCCGACCACATCCGTTCGTCGTTCTGGCCGCTCAGGATCGCCCAGCACGCAGTGGATCTGATCACCGTGCCGACCGAGGGCGAGCACTACACCCGCCGCCCCTCGGCGACCCTGTTGGAGCTGGGGTTGGCCGCCGATGAGGGCGACCGGCTCAGCCTGGGCACGATCGAGCGGATCCAGGCGCGCAAGGGATCCGCTGGGCCTCACTCGATCGGCTGACCCGCCGGCAGGCCCAGGTCCTTCTGCCGTTCGATGACCGCACCCACGATGCGATAGCCGAGCTTGTCGTTGATCGCGACGATCGCGTTGACGTCCGAGTCGGCCAGGGTCGAGGGATCGAGCACGCTCAACGGAGGCAGCTCGGCCGGCCCGTTCGTGGAGACGTCGGTCGCGGTCACGACCGCACGATCGCCGCCCGGTGCGGTCCGAGCCAAGCCCGTGGGCGATGATCGGGGATCGGCGGCGTCAGCGACCACGGATGCTGCCCGCGCGGGACGACCGCGACGCCACGACACCGCCGCCAGCCGAACCTGCCCCGAGAGGTCTGCACATGAAGACGTTCACCATGCCCGGCACCGACCTGACCGTTCCCAACGTCACGCTCGGCCTGATGCGCATCCGCGAGATGTCCGACCAGGACGTCCAGGGTCTCTACGGCACCGCCCGGGAGTCCGGGATCGACTTCTTCGACCACGCCGACGTTTACGGCGGCGATCACGGCTGTGAGCGACGGTTCGCGGAGGCCTTGAAGCTGACACCCACCGAGCGCGCCGAGATCGTGCTTCAGACGAAGGCCGGCATCGTGCCCACCGAGGGCGGCGCGTACTTCGACTACTCGTATGAGCACATCGTCGAGGCAGCCAACGCCTCACTGACCGCGCTGGACACCGAGTACATCGACATCCTGTTGCTCCACCGGCCGGATGCGCTGGTCGAGCCGGAGGAGGTCGCCCGCGCGTTCGACGAGCTCGCCGCCGCGGGCAAGGTCCGTGCGTTCGGCGTGTCCAACCACACGCCCGGCCAGATCGACCTGTTGACGAAGTACGTGACCCAGCCGATCGTGGCCAATCAGCTGCAGCTCTCGATCACGCACTCCCCCATCGTCGCGCAGGGCGTGTCCGCGAACATGCTGGGCGAGGATCAGTCGATCGACCGGGACCGCGGCATCCTCGACTACTGCCGCCTGCACGACATCACGATCCAGGCGTGGTCGCCGTTCCAGGCCGGCTTCTTCGACGGGGTGTTCCTCGACTCCGCCAAGTACCCGGAGTTGAACGCGGTGATCGACCGTCTCGCCACGCAGTACGACGTGCCGCCGATCGCGATCGCCACGGCGTGGATCACCCGGCACCCGGCGCAGATGCAGGTCGTCCTGGGCACGACCAACTCCGAGCGGGTCGCCGGCGCCGCGCTCGGTTCGGACATCCCGCTCACGCGTCCGGAGTGGTACGAGCTGTTCCGCGCTGCCGGGCACATCGTCCCGTAGGGGCAGCCTGATCGACTGCTGGCCGGTCGCAACGGCGTGGATCACGCGGCACCCGGCGCAGATGCAGGTCGTCCTGGGCACGACCAACTCCGAGCGCGTCGCCGGCGCCGCGCTCGGTTCGGACATCCCGCTCACGCGTCCGGAGTGGTACGAGCTGTTCCGCGCTGCCGGGCACATCGTCCCTTAGTGCGGGCCTGATCGACGGCCCGCCGGTCGCCGGCGGCCGGTGGTTGGTCGGTTCGAGAGTGCAGAACGCCGCGGTCCGAGCCGATCAGGACCGCGGGGTTCTGCAGTTTCGGATCGATCACCCGTGACACGCTCGTGCTGTTCTGAAGGATGTCGCCCGCGTCGAACCTCACCGACCTTCAAGCCGGATGCCGCGACACCACCAGCGGTAGTTGCGACACCGTTGCACCGGCGGTGGCGGCGAAGAACTTCACGTTGAGCGTGAGGCAAGGGAAGCGGGCGTACACCTAGCAGCGTGCTGAGACAGACCCCCCATGAGGTCGTGTCGACCTGCTCGAGATGGCAGAACCCGTCGGTTGGCTGGGCGGCCGACCGACACCTTCTGCCATCTCACCTGACCCTTCGTCCGCGCTGTTAGCGTCCGGAGCATGACGAACGCGCAACCCGATCGAACGCCGGAAGTGGCGTCGAAGCTCACGACGATCGAACATGCCCAGTCGCCCGACCGACAAGGCGGCGACGCGCTCACGATCGCGGAGTTGATGGGGCACTGTCGCGTGCCGAGTTTGAGCATCGCGGTGATCCAGGACTTCAAGGTCGACCAGGCGATGGCGTGGGGGCTGGCCGACGTCGATACCGGGCGGCGTGCGACGGACGGAACCCTCTACCAGGCCGCGTCGATCAGCAAACCGGTGGCGGCGATGGCATCGCTCAAGGCCGTGCAGATGGGGCTCTTCGGCTTGGATCAGGACGTCAACTCGATCCTGCAGAGTTGGAAGCTCCCCGGTACGCCGTTCGGAGGTGGACCGGCCGTCACGCCGCGCATGCTGATGAGCCACACGTCCGGCACCGGCGACGGATTCGGCTTCGGTGGCTACAAGCCCGGCGCGCCGCTGCCGACCACCCGGCAGGTGCTGGACGGCGAACCACCATCGGCACAGTCCGCCGTCCGCCTGGTGCGTCCAGCATTGACGTCGTCGCACTACTCCGGCGGTGCGGTGGAGATCCAGCGACTCGCGCTCACCGACACGGTCGGCATGCCGTTCGTCGCACTCATGCACGACTGGGTGCTTTCGCCGCTCGGTATGACGAACAGCACCTACGAGCAGCCGTTGCCCGATCAGCTCCAGGCGCACGCCGCTCGTGGGCACGACGGCGACGGTCAACGTGAGGGTCAACCCTGGTACGTGTACGCGGAGCAGGCTGCGGCCGGCCTGTGGACGACCCCGACCGACCTCGCCCGATTCGTGATCGACGTGCAACTGACGTTGGCGGGCCGATCAACCGTCGTGTTGGATCGGCCGACGGTGCAGAACATGGTGACGCCGGTCGGAGTCGGGCCGTACGCGGTCGGTTTCATGATCACTCAGAAGGGTCAAGGCTGGTACTTCGAGCACGGCGGATCCAACTGGGGATTCCAGTCCTACGTGGTGGGGCACGTGGCGAAGGGTTACGGCGCAGCGATCATGACCAACGGCAACAACGGTTCGGTCTTGGCCAGTGAGGTTCTGGAGCGAATATCCATAGCCTACGGCTGGGACTCGTTGGACAAACCCGTCCTGAGATGAGTTCGGACGCTGCTGATTCGGTTCGGGGTTTCCTGGCGACAGGCACGGGAACTGGCCGGCGAGGAGTCCGCTCGCGCTGATCGACATCCGATCGCTTGACTCTCCCGTCACCCGAGACATCACACTGTTCGGCGTGTCAGACGAACTCATGACGATCGGGACATTTTCCCTGCTGACCGGACTGTCGATCACGACCCTGCGCCACTACGACGACATCGGCCTCGTCCGACCAGCTCACGTCGATCCCGAGACGGGCTACCGCCGGTACTCGTCCGCTCAAAGCGAGCGCGCCCGGCAGGTTCGGCTGCTGCGCGAGGCAGAACTGCCCACGGACCTCATTGCTCAGGCTCTCGACGCTGGTGATGCGGTCCGCCATGCCGTGCTGACGGGATACCGCTCGACTCTGCGTGAGCGAACTGGAAAGACCGAGAGCATCTTGAGCCAACTGCTGGAAGGCCCAGGGGAAGAGGATCACACCATGAGGTCGGCATCAGACTTCCGGCTCGCTACGGTGAATATCGGCGTCAATTCGGACGAGGAACTCGCCACCGTCAGCGCATTCTGGAGTCACGTCTTCGGCACCGCCCTCGCGGACTGGGGCAACGGTGGTCGGCAGGTCGTCCTCGGGACCGGCGACGCGATCGGATTCTTCAATCTGAGGGTCCGATCGAACGCCGAACCACACTTCGGGCATCGAGCCGCGTTCGGACTGGCAGTGGTCGGATTGGAGGAGACCCATGCGCGAGCGATCGACGGTGGCGCGCTCGAGGTCTATCCGCCCACCGACGGTGTGGACATGCCCCGACACTCGCTCATCTCCGACCCTGTCGGAAACCGAGCCGTGCTGTGGGAAAGCTCGAATTAGTCAGAGTTCCATCGCCCGGAGTCGGTCGTGAATCCGCGCGAATGCTCGTACCAGGCAGCTCGCGGTGGGGCTTCCTTCGCCCACCCGCTCACGATCGGTCAGCGGCGTACCCGATAGCGCAGGTGAACCACCCGGTTGCCCTGAATCACGACGTCAGGATCCTCCAACAAGTGCTGCGCGTGGACCGACCCGAAGTAGCGCTTGCCGGATCCGAAGACGACGGGCACGAGGTCCATGCGCACCTCGTCGATCAGGCCCGCGGCGAACACCTGGCCACCGACGTCGCCAGCGGCGACCTCGACGATTCGGTCGCCCGCAAGCTCCTGCGCCTTGGCCATGGCTGCCTCGATGCCGTCGACGAAGTGAAACGGTGCCTCGGGGTCCCAGCCATCGGGCTCCGGCCGATGCGTCACGACGACCACGTGGTCGATCCCACCCGGAGGCTGGCCGTCCCAGCCATCCGTGATGTCGAACACGTGCCGGCCGACGAGAGTCGTCCCGATCTGGTCCCAGTACGGCCGGGTGTGGTCGTACGACGTCTGCGACACCTTCAGCACGCCGGTCTCGTCCAACGGCACGTCACCGCTGATCAACCAGTCGAACAGGGGTCCGGGCTGGTCGTTCTCGTCCGCGATGAAGCCGTCCACCGACACGGAGCTGTTCATGACTACCTTGCCCATCGGACCCTCCTCTGATGTGCGATGCCCTCAGGTTGAAGTCTCGCAACCTGCCGCTCTGGTAGGACGTCATTCGGCTGGCAGTGGCCGGGTCGTGGATCAAAGATCGGAACGACGGCGTCAGCCGCCCCGGTCCCCAGCCGACGGGCTCGGCGCTGGTCGAGCCTGCTCCCGGGGGCGGGAGCAGGGTGTGTGACCTGCGGGTATGCCGATTGTGCGGTTGGTCGGGCTGACAGGATTTGAACCTGCGACCCCTGACCCCAGATCGGGGCCCAGTCCTTCTCAGCGCGCAGACGCGCAGGGGAGTCTGGATCAGGGCAGTTCTGTGCTGGGTTCGCTCGCTTCTTAGCGCGTGTTTGGCGCGATTCTCTGGATTCCCCTCGTCCCCAGATCACCCAGGCCAGGAGCACACCGGGTCGAGGGTCGAAGATCGCGACGTGACGGCCAACGCCGCCCTGGACGCGGTGCGAGGAGGCCAGACACGCGCCGACGAGGGGCTTGTACCCGTGCCCGCCTGGTCACAAGATGAGCAGGTCGTTCACGGAGGTTGGCCTGCGGGCCGTCGGCGCGGTTGCCGAGCCTGAATCCGTCCGTGCGGTTCGGATGAGTTCGCCCGTTGGTCACCCGGCTTGGCTGCACCATTGGCTGCCCGGCGACGTTGGACGCGAGTTTCTGATGACAGCTGCCGTTGTGGTGTGCCGGTGATTCTGGGCTGCATCCAGAGCTCGACCCAGATGACGTCGCGCGACGCGTCGACGCCGCGCTGGCGGAGTTCGACGGTCGACCCATCCGCGATTTCGTCCCGATGTTCGTCGAGCGCATCGTGGTCCGTCACGTTGAATCCAGGCTTCCCTCACCGACTACCGGGTCAGTGTGGGGATCCTCGTCGAGGATGAGCGTTCCTGCAGCGGGCTTCGATCGGCGCAACCGATGATCAGTGCCATGGGCGCAAGGTGTGAAGTTGCCGGTCAGTGCGCCGTCAGGGTGCTCGTCGCGACCGCAACACCAGCGCGACGGTTACTGCCAGGATGATCGTGCCGATGGACTCCACCACCAGCGTGGTGGGCACCAGCGTGAAGCTCAATACCTCGTGAATGCCAAACAGCCCCACGGTCAGCGCGAGCACCAGCGCAAGCAGCGTGCCCACCATGAACAGCAGGCTCAGCCCCGTTGCCAGCGACAGGAGCCGCCCACGCAGCACGATGATTGCGATTGCCAGCACGAGCGCGCCAACCGCGTTGAGCACGAACAGCACGCCAAGCGAGCCGCCTACGCCGTCGAACACGAGGTACAGATGGATCCCGCCCATCACCAGCAGCATGATCGCACTAAGTAGTCGCCAGGCCATCAGTGTGCGGTGGCTGACACCGACCCATCGGAGTGAACCGGTTGCCCGAGTATGCGATGACATGTCCTGACCTGCCTTTAACGTGTGGCTCGGTGCAAGCCGAGGCCCTCTGCGATGTACACGCACAATCCGCCCGAACAGTTCAGCCGAGGTGTAGCCCCCGTTTTGACGCCGCCCCTGTTTGGGTCCAGAGGGATGTGCGCCATGCCGACCAGAGACCTGCTAGAACTGGCGGCAAGTGACCCGGCGCACAACTCTCGAGAAGGGTGCGAGTCGTGGATCGATACACCTTCGGCGACGGGACTGTCCTCTCGGTGCAGCGGGCCGCCTCGCCAGTGGTTTCGGATGCGGCGGCCATGGCGTTGTTCTTCGACGGGACGCCCATGATCGACGAAGGCATGCCCGGCACGATCCGGTCGTTGCAGGACGACGGGACCATCGGGCCGCTGACGACGATCTACATCGAGTCGATCGAAGGCTCTACCAGTCGTGGTCCGACGCGGGTGGCGTCGCTGACCGATCCCGCCATGCTGACCAGGTTCGTCGACTCGCTACAGCAGTTCCTCGAAGGGCGGTCGTTCTTGCCGATGGCCCCGTCGCGCGTGGCTGTCGTAGGGCACAGCCTTGGTGGCAACGCGGCCCTTCACGTGGCGTGTCGGCGGCCGGATCTATTCGGCGCGGTGGCCACCGGTTCCGCCGCCCTGTGGTGGCCCGGAGACGAGCTGCACCTGTCCGGGAGCGAGGTGGTCGCCGAGGTCCTGGCCTCACGGCGCCCCCGCCTGTGGATGCAGGCCGGGAAGAATGACCGCCCCGACCTCCTGCGCTGCAACAGAGACTTCTGGGCGCGAGCCGATGACGCTGGGATGGACCTAGTCCACCGCGAGGACGAGGGGGGACACGAGTTGGCGGCGTTCCGGACAGGCCTGGGGCACGCGCTCCTGCATCTGCTCCCGATACCTGACTGAGCGCGCCGCCACGCCAGGTCCGCGCGGGGGCCATCGGCCAGGCACACGACTGGCCATGTCGGCGGCCTCGCCAAGGGTGCCGGTCAATGACCGATCTCCCCATGCCACCGGCAACTTCGCCCCGGGATGGGATCAGCTCCCATCGGGTCTTGTTCTGGTTCTGGCTGAGATCTCTTCTGCGCGGTCCGCCGACGGGGCGCCTCGATCGCCGGCCGGCTCTCTGTGCGGGACGATGTGTGAGTGTCTACTCCGGGTGCCCCTGTCGCGCTGAGTCGTGAGCTCGGTCTAGGCGACGCGGTGCTGGTTGGGTTGGGGGCGATGCTGGGTGCTGGCGTTTTCGCGGCGTTCGGTCCGGCGGCCGCGGCGGCTGGTGCTGGACTGGTGTTGGCGCTGGGGGTCGCTGCGATGGTGGCCTATTGCAACGCCACGTCGAGTGCTCAGCTCGCGGCGGTGTATCCGCTGGCCGGCGGCACCTATGTGTATGGCCGCCGACAGCTCAGCCCGACGTGGGGGTTCCTCGCCGGGTGGGGGTTCGTGGTAGGCAAGACCGCCAGTTGCGCGGCGATGGCGTTGACGGCCGGTGCGTACGCGTGGCCGGGGCACCCGCGGGTGGCGGCGGTGCTGGCGGCGGCGGTGTTGACGGCGGTGCAACTACCGGGGAGTGAAGAAGACCGCTGCGGCGACCCGGGTGCTGGTGACGGTAACTCTGCTGGTCTTGGGCGTGGTGGTGGTCGGCTCGCTGGCTGGCGGAGAAACCGACCCGGCCAGGCTGTCCCCGCTCACCGTGACCAGCACGTATGGGGTGCTGCAGGCCGCTGGGTTGTTGTTCTTCGCCTTCGCCGGCTACGCCCGAATCGCGACCCTTGGCGAAGAGGTCCGGGACCCTTCCCGGACGATCCCGCGTGCGGTGCCGCTGGCGTTGGGGATCGTGGTCGTGGTCTATGCGCTGGTCGGGATCAGCGTGCTGCTCGTTCTCGGCGCGGACGGTGTCGCGGCGAGCATCGCGCCCTTACAGGACGCGGTGCAGGTTGGTTCACTGCATGCGCTCGCACCACTGGTCCAGCTGGGTGCAGTCGCTGCGAGCCTGGGCGTGCTGCTGAGCCTGATGGCGGGCGTGGGCCGGACGACGTTGGCGATGGCTCGTGACCGGGAGCTGCCCGGATGGTTGGCTGCGGTGCATCCGCGGTTCGCGGTACCGCACCGGGCGGAGCTGCTGCTCGGGCTGGTGGTGATCTTCGTGGTCAGCGTGGCCGACGTCCGCGGGGTGATCGGGTTCTCCAGTGTGTGTGTCCTGATCTACTACGCGATCGCGAACCTCAGCGCCTGGACGCTGCCTGGCCGCGCGCGGAGATGGCGGCGCCCCGTCGCCGCGGTGGGACTGGCCGGCTGTTTGGTGCTGGTGGCCACCCTCCCGGTGACGCAGCGTGCTCACCGGCCTCGGCGTCCTCGCCGTCGGCCTCCTCGCCCGGGCCATCCTGCAGCACCAACAATCACACAAGGAGAATCCGCAGCAGGTTCGGTGACTCCGGCTATGAGCCTCGCGCCTTATTGGTGCCTTGACCTGGCCATGCCTGATCGCGCGAACGATCAAGGCCCGGGCGCCGATGGTCAGCGCGAGAGCGACGGCGCAGATCGCTGCGTCGTGGAGCAGCCGTTGATCGTATGTCCGTGGTCTCACGTGCAACAGGCGACGTCAGATGGCGTTGGCGCAAGAGACACGATCCCGCGTATCGGCGTTTGGGCCCGATTCGTCCGGGCTGAGTGTGGTCGACCCTGCTCCCGTGGGGCGGGAGCAGGGTCGTTGACCTGGGGCCTTGCTGTTGTGCGCTTGTTCGGGCTGACAGGATTCGAACCTGCGACCCCCTGACCCCCGAGGTAGGCGGCTTCTCGGTTTGAGCGTGCGCCGACGTGCGTGCAAGTACCGATCCGGCCGGTTTCGTTCATGGTTTCGGGGCCGGTGGTCCCGATCTGGCCCCAGTTCTGGCTTCCGGCGAGGGGTGCGCCGAGGCTCGTCTGAAGCAGACCGGCGACCTGGTCGGCCTGTTGGTCGCGATCGCCGGCGATACGCTCCCGATGTGGCCAGATTCAGCATCGTCGAGCGCGCGATGACCGATTCGGAGTTTGCTTCTGAAAGCGCGGCGTTCGATGAGCATTCGATCGACCACGGGAACCCGGTCGAGGTGCCCGAGCGTCACGGCTTCGTGGTGCTCGACGGCAATCAGTTTGTGGGTTGCTCGAGCGGCCTCGCCTATCGGTATGGAGTCGATGGACCATACTGCCGATGGTTCTACTTGTCGGACCTTCTCATCGAGAAGCAGTTCCGCGGCCGTGGCTTGGGCGCAGCGGTCCTAAGCCGGCTCGAGGCCAAGATTGCGGACCTCGGAGTCGCGACTATTTGGACTTGGACAGCCGGTTATGACGGCCAAGGATTCTACGAGCGACGCGGATACCGTGTCTTCGGGGAGCAGGAGAACTACTACCTGAGCGGCCACAACCGCGTGGCGATGAGGAAGGATCTGGCATAGATCGCGACCGGGAGCGGAGGCCGCCCGCAGCGGGACGAGGACGGCCGAAGCGGGAGGTCGCGTGCGCCGACGGAGTCGGCGTCTTGACGAGGCAGTTCGGGATGGGCTCATCCCGCGCAACCCGGCGAAGGACCGCGCCCGCCAACGATCGGTCGGCCGTTCTTTCGGCAGTTCGGATTCCGGCGCCGCAAGTCCTCGGGATCTCGCCCTTCCGGACGCTGTCGCGCTCGACCGGCTCGTCGAACGGGTCGCCGCTGCTGGCGCTGATCACTGCTGGGGCGACATGTCACCATCCTGGCGACGACCGCCTTGCGGATCAGCGGGGTGTCCTGTCGCCAGGTCGGCGACATCGATCTGGTCCGTGGCCTGCTGCACGTCGAGCGTCAGACCTACCCGGGCCGTGGCGGCCTGGTCACGAAGCAGGCGAAGGGTCGTCGGCGGCGGGTGGTCCCGATCATCGACCCGCTTCGCGGGACCTTGGTGCGACTCACGATCGGGCGCCCGCTGGAGAGCCCGCTCCTGAACGGGCCACGTGGTGGTGTGTTCACGACCGCGACGCTGCGAGACGCAACGCAGTGGGACGAGCTCGTGATGAAGCTCGGCTTGCCTGGCCTCGCGGCACGCGTCGCAACACAACCGCTACGCAACCGTTGGGCATGCAGGTCGGCCTTTTCAATACGAGAGGTGAGCCGGGTGTCCGCCGATCACGCCTGACCCTGGCGGTCCGGGAGGTCGTCCGTGGCGGTTCTACGTGTCGAGTTTCCAGGACTGCTCAACCTGGGTAGCCCCACGCGGATGTGGACGGGCGCCCACTAGAGAATACGCGCAGGCTGTTCGCACAGTTTCGTCGGCGGCCGTCGGCGCATCGGCCCGCCCGTGGAAAACCGAAAGTCCGCAGGTCGGCATGCCCAAGTCAAGCGCAATCCTCGCCTCGAGCCATTCAGATGGAACCGTCGAACTGTTCGCGTCGTCCTAACAATAAAAGTGCTCCATTCCTACGCTGCGGGAGGTGATCAAGATGAGCCCGAAGTTGGTCGCACTGATTGGTGTGTCGTTGCTGCTGTCCGTCACCGGATGCGCCACCTCCGCGCCATCACCGTCATCAGGGACTCGGTCGGTACAGGCGGCCAGCAGGATGCCCCCGACCGGAATCGCTGTGAGTAGCACTGGTGCGTCGCTAGCACCAACCTGGGCTACGGCAACGGTGCCGTGGAACGCGGCCGGGGTGAGGACGGATGCCAATGCGCCGCCGCCGGCACCATCGACACCTGCACGCACGAACGTGCCGGGGTGCGACGGCGCCAAGTTCCTGCCACTGCTGACCAGTGCCCGCACCGCGTCGACGACTAGCCGAGGCGGGCTGACCACTTTCGTGGTGCAGTTCACCGGCACCACGTCGTGCTCGATGAACCCCGCCTTCTTCGCTATCACGATGACCGCCGCGGACGGGACGATCCTGCCCATCGATTCCATGCCAGCTGGACCTCCACACCGGTCGATCGTGATCCGACCCCACCAACTGGTATCCGGGTCCATATCTTGGACTGTCAATCAGGGACGTCCGCACCCGGCGCAGTTGTCCTTCAATCTTGGCGACTCCCCGTCCCCCACTCCGCCGATCAGCATTGCCGTCGCCGAGGTCAGCGTCCCGCCGCAGCCACGCAGACCATCCCCGCAAAGCTCCGGGCAATCAACCGCCTACGGGCTGTTGACCTCCGCTGCAGACCCCGCCACCTTGGCCACGTTGACCGCTTCCGTGACGGCGCCGGCCGTCGTGCGCACCTCCTCCACGTTGTCGTACACGGTCACTTTGACCAATCCCACCAACACCACCGTGTCGCTGACCAGCTGCCCGCAGTTCGTCGAACAACTCACCGTCGTGCCCCTCAAAACGTCGACCACGGTCGGCGCTCGGGGACCGTTGAACTGCGCCCATCTACCGCCGGCTCTTACCGCCGGGTCGTCGGTGACCATGCAGATGCAACTCGACACTGCCGGGCAGGTGCGCGGACCGGGCTGGCTGACCTGGCGACTGCTTGAGCACGGCCACGCGGCCACCGCAGTCACTACGCCGGTCCTCGTGCACTAGATGTGATGTCCGGGGAGGGTGTCCCGCCTTGCGGCGGCGAGTGGCTGGCCAACAACGCACTCGACTGGGCGATAGGTCGGCAGCGCCAGCCAGTCATTTAGTCCGGGAGCGCGCGCACGAGCGCAACTGCCGTCGGGACAGCGGACTGGCTCGGCGCATCGCGGTTCTGGTCGACGGGTCGGAAGCCGCTGCAGACCATCCGCATATCTGTGATCTGACCGTGTCGCTGGGTGAAGTAGGCCACCTGCTCGATCACCGAAGGCCCCGACTCGAGGTCGACTGCGATGCGGTAGCTGACCTTCTGCACGTCGGCCACGGTGTCGGTTTCGACCGTGATGATGCCGCTAATCGACTTGTCGGGGCCGAACCAGGTACCAAGGATGATGTCGACCACCCCGACTGCAGTCTCAGCGTCCCAGAATCTGCGGGGGGTGACGCCGCGGAAGCTCACCGGGGTCGAAAACAGCGACCGCAGCGCGGTCTCGTTCTTGGCGGCGATCGCGTGTGCTAGCTGGTCGCCGAGCGAGGCGTCAGTAGCTGAAGGTGTTGGCTGCGTCATCGCCGATCCACTCCCACATCGGAACCGTGCCACCAAGTTCTGCATTGGCTACAAGGGCCTCCTTGTCGAGGTGCTTGGCGTCGAAGCAGATCGGGCAGACCATGAAACGCCCCCCGGCCTCGGTATATCTGCGCATCAGGTCCTCCAGTGGTGGGCAGCCCTCGCAGGCCGTGCCCCTCGCGACGCCGCTGACGACGAGGCGCACTGCTTCCTTGGTCAGAAACATCAGGGTGGGGCGTTCGGACTCGACTGACCCGACGGCGACGAGGAAGGCCACGGTGACCTTCTCTGCGTCCTCCAAGCCTGTGCTGAGACTGATTACTGACTTGCTCTTCATGAGGGCTCCTCTCTCACGGCGATGGTGTCGCGTTAAGAAGCCTCGGTCATGGGGCAGCTGCCCCATCTTCGAGGCCGCCGACGATGCCGTGTTCCAGCGCGAACAGCGCAGCGCCGGTTCGGTTCGTGACCCCGGCCTCGAGGTAGATGTGTTCCAGGTGATTGCGCACAGTCTTCGTGCTGATAACCAGCCGTCGGGCGATCTCGCTGCTTGGTAAACCACCGGCAAAGAGGCCCAGAATCTCCACCTCGCGGGCAGTCAGTCCGCGAGGTCCCGGGGCACGGCGCCCCACCTGGTGCCCGGCGACCGCGAGCACGGCGGCGACGGCGGCGGCATCAAGTCGACCGTCCTCCGCCTCGCTGCGGAGCTTGATGGCAGCCTCGTCCGCGACCAGCGCGGCTCGGTGGGGCCGGTACTCGAGCGAGCCTCGGTAGCTGTCTGCGGCCGCGAGGATCCGTTGGGTCATTGGTAACGCCGAACCGTTGACGCCGCGCGGATAGCCAGAACCGTTGACGCGTTCTCGGTAGGTCTCGGCGACAGAGGCAACGGCTTCAAGGCCGCGGACCCGGAGCTCGGGGAGTCAGGTGGGCGGCGCGGGTGTGGTGGACCGACCCGACCACGCATCGCATCATGCGGATGTTTGGTTCTCAGGAGGCGGCCGACGCCTGGGTCGCTGACATGCAGGCGACGTCGAGGACGGGTGTAGACCCTGGCCAGCGACTGTCGGAATACGTTGCCCTCATTGGCGACCGGTGGGAGCGCGATTACGGCCGGTCGACGGTGAAGAACACGATCGCTCCGCTGGTCCTGGTGCTCGATGAGGCCGTTCGCGATGGCCTGATCACGCGCAACCCGGCCAACGATCGTGCTCGCCGCTCCAACGTCAGGCGTTCTTTCGGCAATGTCGATTCGGGACCTTCGAGCCCGCGGGATCTGGCTCTCCCGGACGTCGACGCGCTCGACCGGTTGGTGGCCGGCGTGGTCGAATCGGGTGGTCATCAGTGTTGGGGCGACATGGTCACGATCCTGGCCACGACCGCCATGCGGATCAGCGAGGTCTCGGGGCTGCAGGTCGGCGATGTCGACCTGAAGCGTGGAGTGATCCACGTGTCGCGCCAGACCTACCCCGGTCGTGGCGGCCTGGTGACCAAGACGACGAAGGGTCGACGCCGCCGCACCGTGCCGATCATCGACCCGCTGCGCTCCACGATGGAGCGACTGACCGCAGATCGGCCTGCCGACGAGGTGCTCCTGGCCGGACCCCGTGGCGGCATCATCACGACCGCGACGATGCGGGACGCGACGCACGGGGACGAGCTCGTCACCCAGCTCGGCTACGCCGGTCTTGTCCGCCACGGTCTTCGCCATACGGCGCTGACCTGGATGGCGGATGCGGGTGTGCCGTTGCATGTGCTGCAGCGGGTGGCGGGGCATCAGGATCCGGCGGTGACGACCGGTTATCTGCATCCGGATGTCCAGGCGATGTTGGACGCTGGAGCCGGCGTTCTCGGCCTGGTGGTCCCGCAACTGGTCCCCAGCCGCGGGCTTGACGTCTGGTCGACCCTGCTCCCGTGGGGCGGGAGCAGGGTGTGTGACCTGCGGGTATGTCGTGATGTGCGGTTGGTCGGGCTGACAGGATTTGAACCTGCGACCCCCTGACCCCCAGTCAGGTGCGCTACCAAGCTGCGCCACAGCCCGAAAGCTCGCGATGACCTTCCGGCCCCACGAGCGGACGAAACCTTACCGCAGCAGCGACTCCGCCTCTGCATCCGTCCGACGCCGCGCGATCACTGCCGCGAACGCTTCTCCCGCACCTTCATGCTCACCTCGATCGGAGAGCCACCGAAGCCGAACTCCTCGCGAAGCCGGCGCTCGATGAACCGGCGGTACCCGGCCTCGAGGAAACCGGACGTGAACAACAGGAACTTCGGCGGGCTCGTGCTCGGCTGCGTGCCGAACATGATCTTGGGCTGCTTGCCGCCGCGCACCGGGTGCGGGGTCTCCGCGACGAGCCGGCCCAGGAAGCTGTTGAGCTTGCCCGTCGTGACGCGGGTCGACCAGCTCTCCAGGGCCCGTTCGATGGCCGGCACCAATCGCTCGATCCCACGACCGGTCTGGGCGCTGATGTTGACCCGTTCGGCCCACTGCACCCGCACGAGCTGACGGTCGATCTCGCGGTCGAGCCAGTGCCGCCGCTCCTCGTCCATCAGGTCCCACTTGTTGTAGGCGATCACGAGCGCCCGGCCGGAATCCGCGACGTTGCTGATGATCCGCAGGTCCTGCTCGGTCATCGGCTCGCTCGCATCCAGGAGCACCACCGCGACCTCGGCCCGATCGATGGCCGCCTGCGTGCGCAGGCTGGCGTAGTACTCGTGGCCGCTGGCATGCCCGACCCGTCGTCGGATCCCGGCGGTGTCGATGAACCGCCACGGCTTGCCGCCGAGCTCGACCAGTTCGTCGACGGGGTCGACGGTCGTCCCGGCCACCGAGTCGACGACCACACGCTCCTCGCCGGCCAACCGGTTCAGCAGGCTCGACTTCCCGACGTTCGGCTTGCCCACCAGCGCGATCCGGTGCGGGCCTTCGACGGCGTCCTTCTCCTCCGGTGCGTCCGGGAGGACGGCCAGCAGGGCATCGAGCATGTCGCCCGTCCCGCGGCCGTGCATGGCCGAGACGGCCAGCGGCTCGCCCAGCCCCAGCGACCACAGGCTCGTCGACTCGGTCTCGCCGCGAACATCGTCCGCCTTGTTGGCCACCAACACGATCGGCTTCTTCGACCGTCGCAACACCGACGCGACGGCCTCGTCGATGTCGGTGACACCGACCGACGCGTCGACGACGAACAGCACCACGTCGGCCATCTGCATGCCGATCTCGGCCTGGGCGGCGATCCGGGCGGCGAAGCCCTTGGCTGCGGGATCCCATCCGCCGGTGTCGACGAGAGTGAAGGCGCGGCCGTTCCAGTTCGCGTCGTAGGTCACGCGATCGCGCGTGACCCCGGGCAGGTCCTGCACCACCGCCTCACGGCGACCGATGATCCGGTTGACCAGGGTCGACTTGCCGACGTTGGGTCGCCCGACCACCGCCACCAGCGGCAGCGGGCCGGTGTCCGCCGCGCTCTCGGTGTCCAGCTCGTCCATGTCGACTCTCTTCGTCTCGCTCATTCGGTCAGCTCGGGCAGATCGATGCCCGTTCGCTGGATGGTCTCGTTCAGGTTCTCCCGGAGGGCTACGGCGAGTCGTTCGGTCGCGGCGCCGACCGCGTCACGGGTGCGCGGCCAGGGCGTCTTCTCGAACACCAACGGCGCTCCGAAGCTGATCGCGACCCGCTGGCCCTTGGCCGGCAACGCCTCGATCGTCCCTTCCAGCGAACGCGTGCCGAGGCACGCGACCGGGACGATCGGAGTTCCGGTGCACATGGCCAGGTACGCGGCACCCCGCTTCACGACGGCCAGATCACCGCGACCTCGACTGCCCTCCGGATAGATCGCCAGGGCACGACCCGCAGCGAGGACGGCGAGCGATCGTCGGACCGCGCGGACATCGACCACGTCGCGGTCGACCGGGATCTGACCGACGGCGTTGAGGACGGCGCGCATCGGTCCGGCGAACAACTCGTGCTTGACCAGGGCGTGAACCGGGCGGGGTGCCACCGCGATCAGGATCGGGCCGTCGAGGATCGCCATGTGGTTCGCGGCGAGGATCACCGGGCCGGTCAGCGGGATCTGCTCGCGACCCGACACCTCGACGCGCCAGCGCCGGGACAGGAATCGGCCCAGTCGAATTCCGGGCCGCAGCCCGAGCGCCGACGGAGGCTTGTCCCCGAACCAGTACTCGTCCGGCCCGGCGGTGCGCGGCGAGCGGAAGTCGGTCACGAGCTCGACCCGCTGACGGCCCGTAGTGCCAACCCGCATACGACGTCGATGACCTGCTGCAGGTCGAGTTCGGTGGAGTCGAGGTGGACCACGCCGTCGGCCGCCTCGTGGAACGACGACACGGTGGCGTCGTCGCGGTCGCGTCGCAGCACCTGGTCGCGCAGGGCGGCCGCATCGACCGTGCCGTCGCCGAGCTCGGCGTCGCGGCGAGCCAGGCGGGCCTCCTCGCTGGCGGTGAGAAGCACTCGGAGGTCGGCGTCCGGGGCCACGACCGTGGTGATGTCCCTGCCCTCGGCCACGATCCCGGTGCCGTCCGTCCGGGCGTCGTCGATGATCGCGCGTTGCCGGCCGATCAGCTCGGCGCGGACGTCGAGGTTGGTCGCGACCGCGCTGACGCTGGCGGAGATGCGAGGCTCGCGAATCGCCGCGTCCACACCGATGTCGCCGACCGCGACAGTGGGTCCGGCGGGGTCGGTGCCGATCCGCAGGTCGAGATGCCGGACGTGCGCGGCCACCGCGACGGTGTCCTCGAGCGGGATGCCGTCGGTGAGGAGGCTCCACGTGGCCGCGCGGTACATCGCCCCGGTGTCGAGGAACCGTAGACCGAGCCGGCTCGCCACACCTCTCGATGCCGATGACTTGCCCGAACCGGACGGGCCGTCGATGGCGATGACCAGGGGCGGGGTCGGCAGAGCTGTGGACACAAGTGCTCAGGTTACCCGGGACCACGGCCGCCCGCGGACACTCCGACGTCGGTCAGCCGGCGACAGCCCACCCGTGCCGATCGAGCGCAGCCGTCAACTGGTCCTCGGCCGCGGGCAGGACCGACAGCTGCGCGTGCCCGCGCTCGCCGGCGACGTCGTGCTCGATGCGGATGTCCTCGAT
>CAVPUH010000005.1:0-226867 GCA_963708795.1 uncultured Actinomycetota bacterium | reverse complement strand
CTGCCGACGCGATCGCCACCGAGCCGGCGTGCCTCGCGTGCAGCGGCTGGTGCTATCTCAGAGCCACTCCGGGCGGTCAGGCCATTCGACTCCACGCTCGCACCCGCCACCTCGACGCTCCCCAATCTCACAGGAGGTGGCTGAGTTCATGGGGTCGCTCCTTACAACCCGTGTAGCGCGGGCGATACGTCGTCGGATCCATCCAAGGCCCGACCGAGTCGGGCCACCGCCTCGGTGAGGATCGCTGGACTGGTCGCGAAGTTGAGCCGGACATGCCCAACGCCACCAGCGCCGAACGGCGCGCCGGACATCAGGGCCACCCTGCCTCGATCGAGGAAGAGATCCGCAGGGTCGACGTCTGGCCCTGCATGCAGCGGCCGGCAGTCGAGCCAGGCCATATACGTCCCTGCGGGCGGCCGGTAGCCCACCCGCGGCAGGTGCTTGGTCAGCAATCGACCGAGGAGGGTCCGGTTCTCGTCCAGCGCCACCAGCAGGTCGTCGAGCCAGTCACCGCCATCGCGCAACGCCGCCGTCTGGGCGAGCACGCTGAGATGGTTGGCGCTGTGAGCCAACACCTCCGGTAGGCGTTGCAGATCGTCGTACGCATCCGGGCCGGCTACGAGCAGCGCCGCTCTCAGTCCGGCCAGGTTCCAGCCCTTTGAGGCCGACATGAGGGACAAGCCGCTTGTGGCCCCCGGCACGCTCAGGTAGGGGACGAACCGCGCTCCTGGCAGGACGAGCGGTGCGTGAATCTCATCCGCGATGACCCTGACGCCAACGCGCCGGGCGAGTTCCGCCACGGCCGCAAGTTCGTCGGAGGTGTGCACCGTGCCCGTCGGATTGTGTGGGCTGCAAAGGAGGTACGCCGCTGCTCTCCTCCCCCCGGCCGTGGCTGTGGCGAACGCCGCGGCCAGTTGGTCGAGGTCGAGTCGGCCCTCGGTGTTCAGGGGCGCCGTGAGGACCCGCCGATCGGCGTTCTTGATGAAGCTGAAGAAGGGCGGGTACACAGGCGGGTTGACCACGACCGCGTCACCGGGCTCGGTGACCAGTTTCAGCGCCTCGGCCGAGCCCGACATCACGTCGGTGACCTGCCGTGTCCGTTCCACCGCAACGCCCGACCAACCCCAGCGTCGGAACGCGAAGTCGCGCAACGCCTCTGCGTAGGCCGTGCCGTGGGCGTATCCGGTGTCACTGCGTCTCACTGCGTCGTGAAGTACGCGCTTGATGGGCTCGGCGAGCGTCACATCCATCTCAGCGACCCAGAGCGGGAGCACATCGGTGGGATACTCACGCCATTTCGCACTCATCCGAGTACGGAGCTCAGCCAAGGAGCAACTTTCGAGAGGGCTCCGATCCCGGACTTGATCGCTCACCGCGCGATTACATCATGGGCACCCGCTAGCACCGCGGTCTCGATTGTGGTCTCAGTTGCCTATGCCCATCTCGTTCGGCGACGTTCGCCAGGTCCCGAGATCACGCTCAGACGGACCATCGCGAACCTGCCTGAACGGCCGTTAGCAGACTTGGAAAGCGGGTTGAGTTGACGCTCTCGGGGGTTCGAATCCCCCATCCTCCGCCACCCTGACCAGGCACAAGACCGAATCATCGATCCCGAGGCCGAGCCGGCAGCCACGGCCTAGTCTCACTTGCCATTCTCGCGATGGTCGTTGGCGCGTCCAACTCCGCCACTGGCGAACACAGCAGGTCCCCATCCGAGCCGTCACGTCAGCCGACGCTCGTTAGGAATGGTTGTCGGAGCACTCGACCAGGCTTGAGCGTTAGGCGTTGAGCGACATCGGTCGAGGTGGAAGCAAAGTTGTGGGCGCTGCCCGGTTCGAACCCGGGGCTCTCCCTCATGCGGTCCTGGAGGCGAGCCTGCCGCGTAGCCGACGGTTCGGCCAGGCTGAGTATCGAGCGACGTGGCCGTTGCAACCGACGCAAGTGAAGGTGTCGTCGTCGGCGCCGCATCGTGCATACGTGACAAGTTCAGTGAGCGGCACACGCATCGAGGGCGGGTGGTCAGGGGCCGAGGTCTGGGTGCTGTCCTTCGCCGGGCGTGTCGTCTGAGTCGAGCCGCTGCCAGGGCAGAAGGTTGACGGCGGGTTCGTCCTCGGTCGCCTGCGCGGGTGTTTCGATCGACTCGGGGTGTTCGTCAGCCATGGCCCAGCGCAGGTAGCTCTCCTCGGCAACGGGCAAGGTGGGGAAGAGCATCTCCTTGCCGATCACGTCGATGACACCCGCTCGATTCAGCGGCTCGTACACGTCGTTCTTCACCCGCGCCAGACCGAGCCGGATGTCGCGATCGGCGAGCTCGAGGCCCAGCTCACGCAGACCGTCGGCAGCCGTGATGTCGATCTCGACGTTGGCCTCGACGTTGAGCACGACCCAGCGCACGGGCGCGTCCGGGCGGGCGTCGTTCTCGATGTCGACGAGATTGTCGACCCGCTCGCGCAGATCGCCGATGTTGACGAAGAACAGGGGTGCGTCGTAGCGATAGAACATGCAGCCGGGAATCGTTCGCGCGTCCGGGTAGTCGGCCACGTCGTGCATCCCGGCGACTCCCGGAACACGGCCCAGGACGCCCTCGTGCGGACGCGCCAGTCGGAACAGCATCTCCACCAGGCTGAGTGCGATGGCCAGGACCACGCCCTGCAGAATCCCGATGACGACGGTGCCGACCAAGGTGACGGCGGCGAGGACGAACTCGCGGCGACGGAACCGCCACAGCCGACGGAACTCCCGAATGGAGACGAGCTTGCCCGCCGCGTAGAAGACCACAGCCCCCAGTGCCGCCCAGGGCAGCGGTGCCATCAACGGACCCGCGAAGAACAGCACAGCGACGATGCACAACGCGGCCACCAGCGAATAGACCTGGCTGCGCGCGCCACCCGCGATCGCCAACGCCGTGCGCGACCCGGACGCGGAAACCGGATAGCCGCTGAAGACGCCGACCATCGCGTGCACCCCGGCCATCGCGACGAGTTCGGCCTGCGGGTCAGGCCGCAGCTCGGCGGCAGTCTGTCCCTCGGCCGGGGTTAGGGGGAATCCTCGAGCGATGAGCATGATGTCGCTGTAGCCGACGATCGTGATGCCCAGTCCGGCGAGCACGAGCATCTTGACGTCGTCGAACGTAACCTCGGGCAACCGTGGCGTCGGGAGCCCCGATGGCATCTCGCCGACCAGCGCAACCCCGTGTGAGCCGAGGTCGAACACCACCGACCCAACCGTGGCAAGCACCACCGCGATGAGCGGCGCGGGCAGCGACGGGGCGAGCCAGCGCAGGAGCAGGATGACCGCGAGTGTGCTCGCGGCGACTGCGATCGTGAGCCAGTCCGACTTCGTCGCGACGTCGAGGAAACCACGCAGCTCGTCGATGATCGTGCCGCCCTCGAACGAGGTCCCCGTCACCTTGCCGAGCTGCCCGACAACCATCAGTACAGCGCCGCCGGCTAGGTAGCCGACGAGCAGAGGAATGGACAAGAGCTCGGCGATGATTCCCGCCCGCAGCAGCCGAGCCAGTACAGCCCAACCTGCGACGATCAGCGCAAGGGTGGCGCCCAAGGCAACGGCGCGTTCAGGGTTCTGCTCGGCCAGTGGCGCGATCGCCACACCGGTCATCAGGGCGACCGTGGACTCGGGGCCGGAGGACACGATGCGCGAGCTGCCCAGCACGAAGTAGGCGACAATCGCCGCAAGCGCCGCCCAAAGGCTCGCCACCGGCGGCACGTTGACGATCGCCGAGTAGGCCATCACCTGGGGAATCAAGTATGCCGCTACCGCGACCCCCGCGATGCTGTCCGCGCGGAGTCCCCGCAGCGAATACTCCCTCGTGAGGGAGTACAGCCCAGGAATGAGTCCACGCATTGCCCCGCGGAGCCGATGCTCCCGCTTCCTGTCGGGGTCGTAGTCGATGGCAGGGCGAGGACGTAGACGCGCTGGGATGGGCTTACGCCCGTCCGCTGCGCGCTCGTTGGTGGACCGCTCCTTCGGCACGCGCGTCCCTTTGGGCGTTGCAGCAGCACTGGTGTCGCTGGTGCGCACCAGACACCTTCGTTCCCGATCTTACCCATCTCTCGGTCGTGGGGGCAGGCCCGAGCCTGATCGGCAGGGCGCGAAGAATGCTCGCCCAGAATGCGGGCGGCGATGACGCGACACACCCGATCAGAACAACCGTCAGCTCATTCGAGGCACCGTACTCAGCGCAATCTTGACCGGTGACATCGACCGCCGTCGAGGCATCGCACCTCGGGCCACCGACGCTGGACACCGATCGGTGTCTTACTGGTCGTCGTGTCCGCTGCGAACGACGTCATCGACTGGGACCGTCGCCAACTCTCTCAGCCGTGCATCCAAACCAGCCAGCTGTGCCTCGATCCCGGCAAGGCGCGCATCGAGTCGCTGCTCCAGGATCTCAGCCGCGGTTTCGAATGCCAGCTCCTCCGATCGAGCGACTCGAAGGGCCACCACAAGGGTGACGATCGCCGCCACGGCACCGATGACTGCGACCCCCGCCACCATCACACCGGCTGCAATCAGACGACCCGTCGCTGTTACCGGAACGTGGTCGCCGTAGCCGACTGTCGTCATGGTGGTGAGCGACCACCACAGGGCGTCCCCCCACGAGCGGATGGTGCTCTCCGGCCGATCACCCTCGACCAGCCACAGCGCCGTACCGCCACCAACAGTGACAAGGCTGGCAAATCCTGTAACGACCACCGCGAGCCCAAGCACTACCGTCCAGCTCAATCGTTGCTTCCGCGCCATCGCACGTCATCCTCCCTACGCTGACGAGCCGACGGTAGGTCGTCTCTACTCATGCGCGTGCGGTCCGACGGCATCCGACCACTGCGCACGAGGTCGCTTGCTGCCAATGAAGTCAGCGTCCTCGCTTCTGAGCTACGACGCATCGGGTCGCACGGTCGGGAAGTACAGACCGCGTCGACAATCGAAGCGTATTTCGACGCTCTCGGGAGGACGGGACGCTGCATCGCCTCGCTTGACGGTGGTTCTCACCGTGCGTCAGCGGATCACGACTTCAGATCACCGCCACGTCGACGATCTCGGGAAGGCCCCTTGCGTGGCGTTCGCCACGTCTAGTCATCGATCGCCGGTGTCACGATGAGCTCTTCCTCTGCCTCTTCGAAAATCGGCTCGGGATCCGGCTGCCCGAGACGCTCGATCCCGTGCCGCCGGCGGGCCTCCCGTACCCCTTGGGCGACGTTGTGCCATAGGTGATCCTCGCCTAGGCGTGCACGAAGCCCGGATCGCTCAAGGACGGTTCGGACCGGCCACCGTACCCGTACGAGGTATAGGTCGACGTCGAGCTCGGCGAGTTGCTCGATCAGCTCGGACAACATGTCGGCGCTGGTCGTTTCGAGTTGGTCGGTCGACTCCAGGTCCAGGATCAGCGCCTTGGGATCCGGCGCTGCACCGACAGCCTGGAGAATCGCCTCCTGGACCTCGGCGGCGTTGACCCAGAACAGCGGCACGTTGATCCGGAGCACCAGGATGCCCGGGAATGTAGTGCGGTCCGAATGTCGGCGCACACCGCCCCAGGCCGCCTTCTCGCCTGGGATCTTGCCAAGAACCTCAACGTCCACCCGAGTCGACCGGTACACCATTCCGAGAAGGGACTGACTTATTGCGATCGCCAGTCCGAGCATGGGACCCGCGATGAGGACGGCGCCTGCCGCCACCACGGCGGCGATGCCGTCGTTCCTGCGCACCTTCACATAACGGCGAATGGCGGCCAGGTCGAGCAGACCCCACACGGCGTTGATGACGATGGCACTGAGGACTGCCTTGGGGAGAATGGACAGTGTCGGCGCAATGAAGATGATCGCAAGGATCGCAATGGCCGCAGCCGAGAGGCCGCTGACCTGCGACCGGCCTCCGGCCCGATCCACGGAGGCGGTCTTGGACAGGCTTCCAGCCACCCCCAGGGCGCCGAACAGCCCCGAGGCAAGATTGGCTCCGCCGGCAGCTATGAGCTCCTGATCGGTGTCCAGCCGATAGCCACGCTTAGTGGCATACAGTCGTCCGGCGCTCAAACCCTCGGCAAGGCCGACGACGGCGATGGCGGCTCCGGCGAGAGCCACGGCAGCAAGCCGGGTCAGCGGGACGACCGGTACCACGGGCATCGGCAATCCTTTTGGCACCGGGCCGACGACGGCCACGCCCTGAGCAGCGAGGTCGAGCCAGTGCGAAGCCGCGAGCCCTAGGACGAGCACGACCAGCGCCCACGGCACCCGCGACGTCAAGCTAGATCCGATGAACAGCACGGCCAGCGCGCTGACGCCGACCGTCAGCGTTGGAAGGTCGACTTGGTCGACGCTGAGTGCCAACACCGATGCTCGGTGCACGACGTCGCCGGGGCTGACGTGAATGCCGAGCAAGATGGGTAACTCACCGATGATCACGAGGATCGTGAGCCCGAACACGAATCCCGTGACGATGGGCTTGGACAGGAATTCCGCGACCCAACCTACCCGGAGGAACCCGGCGAGAGTCAGGACAGCCCCAGCCGCCACTGCTATGGCCGACGTGTAGGTGATCGCCTCGGCAACAGTGGCCGGATGCAGGCTCGCGACAAGCGTCGCCGACAGGACCGAGACCGTGGACACGGGTCCGACCATCAACTGCGGCGACGAACCCAGAGCTGCATAGGCCAAGAGGGCGAGGGGAACGGCGTATAGGCCGACCTGAACAGGCACCCCAGCGATGGCCGCGTACCCGAGGGACTGCGGGACCGCGAGTGCGGCGACGACCACGCCGGCCACGATGTCGGGCCGCAAGCGTGAGCGCTCGTAAAGCGGGAGCCACATCACGATCGGGAGGCGGCGTCGCAGCCCCGAGCTGAGCCCTTGCCTGACCGACCGGTTCATGTGACCGCACTTGGGCCGTCCAGGCGAGGGCGTAGCGATTCAGCGAGCCTCTGTTTCAGCCAGGCGTATGGTGCTGTGCCGGCTGCGGCCATCGTCATGAGGTTCACGGTCGTGCGCGCGACAGCGACGCAGCACCCACCGACTGAGGTTTCACCCCCACCACGTCGACGGCAGGTCGGCCACGCTGATTCGGCGTCCGCTGATCATGGATGCGAGGATCTCAAGGTAGTCCGACCGATCACCCGGTGCCCACGTGACCAACGGGGTGGCGGCAAGCTCACGCAGGCGGTCAGGATCGGTCACTGCCCGCACGTGCCCGCGAACCACGACGCTCCAGCCGACCTGTTGCTCCGCGTCGATCCCGTCGATCTCGAAGGCGGCAGGCGCCTCGTGCAGAGCGGCTCGGAGTTTGCTGCCCGGGCCGGTACGGAGGACGACCGCGTCGTCGTGGAACGTGTAGTTGACCGGCAAGATCATCGGCATCACACCCACGTTGTCGAGGAACGCCACTCGGCCGACGTGATGAGCGGCCAGCCGCGCTCGGCAGTCCTCCACGCTGAGCTCAATCAGAACCTTCGACATCGCGCCTCCCACGTTCCTGCTCAATCAGTCAGCCTAGTCGCGACGTCTACTCGCGGCGGCCGCCGTCTCCCCTCGGACCCCACGACGACGCCGCGAATGGACCAGATGACCCGGCTCACGGGGCCTGCTCGACCCCCTACTCTCACTTCTCGTCTCAGTCGCCACCGCGAGCTCGCGAGGAGGCCCTGGTAGCACCATCTACGGGCCGCCCGCTCCACCGCACTGGCCGGACTCAGGCGTCCATCATCGCCTCCGCCAGCTCACGAGAGGTCTGTCGCTCGACACAGACCGCACCCCTCAGAGTCCCAGGTCAGAATGCTTGTTGGCGCCACGTTGGTCAGAGGCGCCGCCTGGTCAGATGGTCGCGTGAAGGGTGGTGCATTAAGTCGCTGGGCCTGCCGAGACAGCTATGAGATATTCGGCGCCGTGTCGCGGGCACCCGAAGCAAGCTACGACGAGCTCCGCGTGCGGGTGGTGGACCTGATGACGTCGATGGACCGGGCGCCGGTCATTGGGATCTCCGGCCACGGAGGCGCCGGGAAGTCGACCCTCGCCGCCCGTCTGATGAGTGACCTGGGCGGGACGCCCGAGCAGGTGATCAGAACTGACTGCTTGTACGCTGCGGGCGCCGGACCGGGTTCCGGTTTGTTCGACCTGCACGACTGGCCCGCCCTGTACGACCTCTTGCACCGCATCCGCACCACCAAAGACCCGAAGCGACTCTCCTACTCCGTCCGAACGTACAGCGGGACGGAAGGCACCCGCGATGTGCCCATGCCGCCGCTGGTTCTCGTGGAGGGCATTCGTCTGCTTCGCCCGGAGACCATGATGTTTCTGGACATGGCCGTGTGGATCGACCTGGCGCCGGAACCCGCCGGTCGCCGGGCGGTTGGTCGCAATCGCGACCAGGGGGACAGCGAGACGAGCTCGACCTGTGGCGCACCAAGTGGATTCCGGAGGCACATGAATACGCGCAACTGGTGTGTCCCAGGCGTCTGGCGGATGTTCTGATAGCACCCGCCGGCTCCACATAAGCCGACAGACCGGTACGCGATAGCGCGCTGTTACCGAGCCAGGGCGGCGTTACTGTCGCCTCTCAACGGATGTACAGCACAGAAGGACAGCAGCACCCTCGACGCCGCTTGTCGTAGATCGACGTAGATCGGGCCGCAGCAGGCGCGAACACCGCGCATCGATGTGCCTTCCTCTTCTTTGTAATTCCATGCCTGTCTGTCGAGCGTCTGTGGGCTTTACGCACCGAAGCCGGTGAGTAGGAGGTCCGCCAAGGCTGCGGCGTGCTGCGCTGGATCGGCGTCGGGATGTGTCTGTAGGTAGGCAAGCATGGTGTCCACGGCTCCTTGGTAGGTGATGGCCATCAGGCGTGGGTCGTGGCCGCGGAGGCTGCCCTCGCGTTGTCCACGGCGGAACAGGGCTTCTTGGTGGGCATAGGTCTCGTCGTAGTCGGTGAGGTCGAGCCGAGGTCTGCCATCGGCGTCACGCAGGTTGGCAACGATCGCCTCAAGGGCGGCCAGCTGGTCAGGGTGGGTGTGGGGCAGTCGAGCTGCTCTGGCGATCGCCACTGGCGCTCCTTCGGGACGTCGAATCTCGCTCGACGGAGGTGAGGTGGCCCTCCACGTGGCCTCGAGCCTGGCTCACAAACACCAGATGGTCAGGTCCCGACCAACGCGACTCCCCATCGAGGTGCTCCTGTCACCGAGCGGCCAGGACTCCTGCATCGTCACCGCACGCCGCTGATGCGACGTCGACTCCTCCATCGACGGCATCCCGGGCTTCCGACAGCGACAGGCCACGACCAGGCTCCGCTCAGTTGACGAGACGAACCGACGACGAACACCGCGACCTCGCCGAACCCCAAACCCGTGTACGCCAACGTCAACACGAACACGTCATGACGCAGACATACCTACCGCCGACGGGCCGATCAGTCACGCCTGCACGCAAGCGGACCGCGTGAACCTCCCACCTGCTAGTGGGCAAGATGCGAAACGATCACCAACCGGACCAAGCTCTCCAAGCCCGCGGGGTCCTTCGGCGTCACGTTCGGCAACGACAGACGACACCCGCCGCTGCCCACTCCGACACCAGCACCCCCGCGCGCCGATACTCGTTTCGCGCGAACCAGCACCGAACCGAGCGGTTGCACCTCGGACTCCATGATCCAACGCCTCCGCGATGCGCACGACGTCGGGCTGCTTCACCTCAAGTGACCCCGGCGTGAATCGATCTGATGTGGAGGCCGCTGCATGAGCGCTCACACTCGACCGCCTCGGCGATGTGCGATATTCATGGTGGCACCGTGGACTCGGTGCCACCCGGCAGGAGTGCGCATGAGCGACTGGATTCCGATGTGTCCGAAATGCCGCACGGCCCAGCACCTCACCATCCTCACGTTCCAGCCCCTACGACTCGAGCAACGAGAGAGCCGCTCGTGGGGCGGTGACCGCGTCGTGAAGAGGCGCGTCCTCGAGCCCACGGCGTCGTACTGCTGCGGGACGTGTGGTTACCACACTGAGCATGTCGTGAGCCGTGACTGGCGACCCGCCAGCGGCATCTGAGCCTTCGGCCACGCCGAGTCTGGTAAGCGGCCACTCTCCGCTGCCAACGCGATTGATGCGGCTGGGAGGACCGTGGCAACGAGCTGGAGCATCTGGAGCATGGTGTCGCAAGGTCCCGTGGATACCACCGCAGTCGTCCCTGCCGACTCGGCCAGATCCGACTGGAATGGCAACCTGCAGGCAGCCTCGATCAGTTGGCACGGCCTGTCTTTGCCGCGGTGATGATTCTCGCTATCGCCCAGCCGACGGCAGACACAAGCGGCGCGCAGACGATGATCGCGGCCACCGGGTTCGGCCGGAACTTCAGCCCGTCCGAACCGCTCACATAGGCGCCGATCGGCAGGACGTAGCCACCGCCGCCGCCACCGCCGCCGTTCCCTTCGCGTTGGGTCCCCGCGGCTGTGCCGCGCTGTGGCCACTTGCCGGAGCCTCCGCCGCCTCCGAAACCGAAGATCACCAGCGCCGCCGGCACGACCTCCTGCCCGCCCACCACGGTGCTGTCGCCAAAAGCCAGCTTCGCGCCCCACGACGGCACAGCAGCCGCTATCTTGTCGACGGGATTCGCCATCGGCTCATCTCCCCCACCGTCTGCTGAAGGGCGAGCGCCGGACTGCTGTTCTGGCATCCAGCCTCCGTTCACTAGCGTCAACGATGGTGACTCGATGTCGGCCCCCATGCGTGCCCGCGGGGACAGCCACGATAGAGCCCAGCAGCTGCAACCCGCCAGTGAACAGCGCGCCCGAACCAGACGCAACGACGCGTCATGTCGACCCACGCACCGCACCCCACAAGGAGCACGATGAGCAGTCACACCCCCACACGGCGACGCGTCCTGGCCACGCTCGGCCTGGCGGCCACGGCCCCGATCGCGACCACCATCATCGGAAGCACGGCAGCATCAGCCGACCCCGCACCACACCGCTCCGTGAAGCCCGGTCATCACCATGGCAGCAAACCCACCGTCGTCCTCGTGCACGGCGCCTTCGCGGATGCATCCGGTTGGGGCGGCGTCATCACCCGACTCGCGGGCCGCGGCTATCCCGTCCTCGCGCCGGCGAACCCCCTTCGTGGCGTCGCGAGCGACGCTGGTTACATCGCCAGCGTCCTCGCCACCATCAGCGGCCCGATCATCCTCGCCGGCCACTCCTACGGAGGTGAAGTCATCACCAATGCCGCCGTCGGCAACCCGGCCGTGAAGGCGCTCGTCTACATCGCCGCTTTCGCCCCGGACGAAGGCGAAACAGCCGGCCAGCTGGCCGGCATGTACCCCGGCAGCCAGCTCACGCCGGAAAACCTCGTACTTCGGCCGTACCCCGTCTCCCCCACCGAGAACGGCGTCGACGCCTACATCAATCCCGACGTGTTCCACGCCGTCTTCTGCGCCGACGTACCACGCCAGACCGCAGCGATCATGGGAGCCTCCCAACGGCCCGCCGCCTACGCCACCCTCGTCGAACCCTCCGGCACGCCGGCATGGAAGACCATCCCCTCCTGGTACCTCGTCGCCAGCCACGACAACGCCATCCCGCCCGCATCCGAACGCTTCATGGCGAACCGCATGAAAGCCCACACCATCGAGATCCGCTCCTCACACGTCGCGATGATCTCCCATCCCGGCACCGTCACCGATCTCATCAGAGCCGCCGCGCACGCGACCCAGTAGCACGGGATGTCGCGCCGCGTGGCTGCCCCTGAACGCTCGGGCAGTCACGCGGTCGAGCGGCCACACCGGCTGCTTGACATGCGGGGACCGACCGGGAGGAGCTCGAGGCGACGCTCGACGTGGACTGATACCGGGTCGCTCATCCGGACGCGCATCGTCCGGTAACCGTTCTACGGTGAGTCCATGAGTACCCGAGGCGAGCACCGACGCGACGTTGGAGGTCAGCCCGCTGACGGCCGAGACGTGGCCGGCGTTCGACGCCCTCGTGCAGCGACACAACGGGATCTTCGGCGGCTGCTGGTGCATCTGGTTCCATCCCGACGGCCCCGAGCGCGGGCAGGGAGCCGAGGCCAACCGGGAGCTGAAGAAGCAGTACGTCGAGGCCGGCGCAGCCCACGCCGCGCTGGTGATGGACGGCGACGAGGCCATCGCGTGGGCGGAGTACGGCACGCCGACCGAGCTGCCCACCATCCACCATCGCAAGCAGTACGACGCCGAGAAGGACCGCGACCCCGACCTACCGGATCACCTGTGTCTTCGTCGACCGGAGGCTACCGCCGCCAGGGCATCACCGAGATCGCGATCCGGGGCGCCCTCGACCTCATCGCGCAGGCCGGAGGCGGCATGGTCGAGGCCTATCCGCACGACCTGACAGACCAGACGAAGAAGATGTCATCGTCGTTCCTCTACAACGGCACCCGCCGGCTCTACGAACGACTCGGGTTCACCTACGTCCGGCCCAAGGGGTTGAAGAACTGCGTGATGTCGATCGAGGTGCCTCCGCAGCCGTGACGCAGTAGCCCTCCCGAGGCGGGCTTGGCTCATCAGAGGCGAGGGCACGAGTTCCAGCGCTGTAGCTGTCGCACAGATAGGGTCCCCGAGCATGGACATTCTGACGGGTGACGAGATCGCCGAGGCCAGGTTGACCGACTGGCGCAAATTGGCCCAGGGTCTGCATGCCCGCTACCTCGTCGCGGACTTCAGCACCGGCGCACGGTTCGTTGCCGCAGTGGGCGAGGCGGGCGACGCGCTCGGACACTACCCGAGCGTGTCGCTCGGTACTGAGTACGTCGACCTCGAGCTGGTCACCGCCGATGCCGTCTACCGCGACGACGAGGGCACCGAACACGTCGTCGAATGGGTCACCCAGCGCCGACGTCGACCTCGCCCGACGAATCACCGAGATCGCGGCCGACCATAAGGTCGACGCCGACCCGACCTCCGTGAGCGAGATCGAACTCGGCCTCGACACGGACCGCTCGGCGACCATCGCGCCGGTGTGGGCCGCCCTGCTGACCGGGAAGGCCGAGTCCCAGGGCTACGGGTCCCCCAGCGACGAGATCCGAGACGCCACAGGGCGAGTCCCGAACCTGTGGTTCGGGGACGGCGGCGCGCCCGAGTCCCAGCGTCAACGGTTCCACGTCGAGGTCTATGTGGCCCCAGAGGTGGCCGAGCAGCGAATCGCGGCCGCCGTCGCCGCGGGTGGGACCGTCGTCGACGACAGCGACGCGCCTTCGCTCACCGTCATCGCTGACCAGGACGGCAACCAGGGCGTCTTGTGTGTGGCGCAGTCCCCCGCGAAGGAGGACTGAGCCGCCGACGAGGTCGACCGCCAGTCGGACGACGAGTCGTCGACGGGACCGGCGATCAGTCAATTCGCCCATAGGCGCGGAGAACCCGGAGTGCGTCGAGGGTGACGACGCCGCGCCAGCCCGCCATCGAGCTGGGACCCGGCGGCTCCCACGAAATCGGCCAGCCACCGTCGGCCTGCTGACCCCGCTCCAGTGCATCGAGGTGGGCGTTGATCGACTCCGAGGAGAAGAACCGCCGCCGTGGGCTGTGTGGGGTCGGCGCGAACTGCAAGGGTGTCAACCCGTATCCAGGGCCGGGCATGGCTTGAAAGAGTTCCAGGTCGGCGAGCCGTTTCCCGAGCTTGTCGTACTCGTCGTCAGCCCAAGTCCGGTCGGGTTCGGTCTCGAAGAAGCGCAGGACGCAGAGCGCGGTATGCGCGTCGCCGACGCTGCCCGGAATCTCCAGTGCTCGACGGCAGAACGCCGCGGCCGTGTCCAGCCACGGATCCGGTGGGCCCAGCAGACGTGCACGGGCGACGATGGCGATCGTGGGGTTCAGGCCGGGCGGGAACACGCCGTCTCCCCAGTGCTCCGCGCGTGGGTACGCGGCTACCGACGGGAGCACGATCGGCAGGCCACCCTCAGGCGAGGAGGCAGCTCGCAGGAACGGGATGGTGGCGGCGACGAACTCGGCGAAGGACGCGCCGGTGTGAGCGGCCAAGTCGTCGACCAACGCGAACGCCGTGTCGACAGCGAGCGGTTGGCTCTCCGGAGCGAGCGCGTCGCCTTCCAGACCATGACCGAAGCCGCCGTCGGCGTTGCGGTAGGCCTCCAGCGCGTGCACCACGGCGCCGACGTCGGCGGCACCGTCGAGATAGATCTCGGCCAGGCGTCGCTCGATGATCCGGGCGTGTGTCAGGAGGAACGTGCGAGCGGCTGCTTCATTCATGCCGGAACACTAAGGCGCCGACGCGGGAACGGTCTTGAACAAATCGGCCATCACCCCGGCAGGAATAGACATTCTGCGCCTCGACCGAGTGCGGAATGGAACGACCGTCCTCGAAATTCAGGACTTCGTCTTGTCAAGGATGGGATCCCGGATCGACCACGACGCAGGAGAATCGATGGACGACACGCCAATTCGGCGCGCGTCGGTCGTGGCGTACGCGACCACACCCGTGCATTCTGGTCTGGCAGCGCTCACCCAGCATCCGGAGGACAGCATGACCGGTCAGACCCAGCGTCAACCAAGCACCTGGAAGTACGGACTGAAGCTCTTCGCGGGCATCATGATGGTCGTCATCGGCGCCCTCGAAGCCATTCAAGGCCTGGTCGCGCTGTTCAACAACGACGTCTACCTCGCGACACCCAACTACATCTTCGCCTTCGACATCACCGCCTGGGGCTGGATCCACCTCATCCTGGGACTCCTGCTCGTCGTGATCGGCTTCCTGGTGATCTCCGGCAGGCTCGTCGGACGCATCCTCGGCATCGTCGTCGTGGGCATCTCCGCGATCCTGAGCTTTGCCAGCATGCCGTACTACCCTCTCTGGTCGATCCTGGTGATCGCCCTCGAGGTCTTCGTCATCTGGGCACTCGCGACCTACCACGACTCGGAAACCGACTGAGTCGCGCTCTTTGACGGGCGCAGGGTGGCGCTTCGCGCGAGCGCCACCCTGCGGCTTGTTCTGAAAGACCCCGGGCTATCCTCGTCGGCCACTTCGGTTGTGTGATGAGGGCGGCTGCGTCTGCTGGGATCAGCCCACGTCGACGAAGAAGACCTCGATCGCGTTGTTGCCGTAGCCCAGCCGGTTCCAGGGCGGGGATTCCGGTTGGACGTTGCCGGCGATGTCGGTGGCCCTGGCTCGGATCGTGTGCCGCCCCACTGCGGTCGCGTCCCAGTCGAACGACCAGTCCTGCCATTGGTAGGGGCCGGTGGGTGACTCCAGTTCCGCCCGATACCACTCGCCTTCACCGGTGAACGAAACCTCGACTCGGGTCACGGGTCCAGTCCCGGACCATGCCTTGCCTCGCAGGGTGTAGGCACCGGGGCTGATCGTTGCTCCCATGGGCGGGTCGGTCATGCGGGCACGCACGCGCATGAGCTGGACGGGCTCGTGTGGGCGGTCGGCCCATTCGTAGATGTAGTGGCCGGTTTGGAATTCGCCGGCGTACGGCTCGGTGAGCACATCGATGTGGGTGAGCCACTTGACCGATGCCACGCCGTACCAGTGCGGGACGACGAGCCGGAACGGAGCTCCGTGGTCGAGGCCCAGTGGTTCGCCGTTCATCTCATACGCGATCATCACCTCGGATGCCGGGTCCGTGACGTGGGCGAGCGGCAGGGTGCGGACGAAGCTCAGGTCGTTCCGATCGGTGTCGGCGAGGACGGGCTTCAGGTGGTAGGCCCCACCGTCGGCTCCTTCGAATCGGGCCTCGACACCGTCGGCGGCGGGCTGGACCAGGTCGAGCACGTCGCGTAGAAGGGCCCCCGTCCAGCGCGCTGTCGAGACGGCGTATGCGCCCCAGGGCTCGCCGACCGGGAGCGGTCGCGTGTCGAGTCGCCCGTTGCCGGCGCATTCGAGGGTGACCGCCCGTTGTATCGACGGCATCGCCTGCAGGTCGGCGAGCGTCAGCGTGACAGGGTTGGCGACCGCCCCACCGACGTGCAGCACGCCGTCGTGGGCTGGGACGGCAAAGTTGGAACGGACGTAGTGGTACTGGGTGGGGGTGATGTCACCGACGAGCGCTTCGGGCGGTGCTTCGGCGTTGAACGGCGCCGGGTTGATCATCTGGAGGGCGGCGCGCCGGGCGTCCAGGTTGTCGGTCTGTGTCATGTCCTCAGCTTCTCTGCCGTGGTAGGAGTTCGACGGGACTCGATGGGACTCAGAAGTCGGAATCCAGAAAGGTCGGATCCCGGTTTTCGTTGAACGCGCCGATGCCCTCGACGCGGTCCGGATGGACGGCCGATCTCCAGTGTTCGTCCATCATGATGGCGATCGCCTGCTCGATCGGCTGGCCTTGGCCGAGTTGGACGGCTCGCTTGACCGCCTGGACCGCTGTGGGTGAGTTGGCGGCGATCTTCTGTGCGATCCGTTGTGCTGCGGCCATGAGTTCGGCTCGCGGGTGGATCTCGTTGACCATGCCCAACCGGAGTGCTTCCTGAGCGCTGATCGGATCGCCGGTCATCAGCATCTGGAGTGCCTTGCCCGGCGGGAGCAGACGGGGCAACAGGGCGGGTGAGCCACCCCCGGCCGCGAGGCCGATCATCGCCTCGGGTTGGCCGAACGTGGCGTTGTCGGAGGCGATGATGAAGTCAGTACTCTGGGCGAGCTCCGAGCCACCGCCATAGGCGATGCCGTTGACGGCGGTGAAAATCGGTTTGCGCAGCTGACGCACCGCATACAGGGTGTGGTCGAAGTCCTGTCGCTGGCGGAGCCAGTCCTCCTTGGTCATGTTCTTGCGTTGGCGTAGGTCACTGCCGACCGAAAAGGCTCGGTCGCCGGCACCCGTGAGAATCACGACCCGAACACTCGTGCGGACCGCGACCCCTTCGACCACCTCGGTCAGTCGAGCTCCCATCTCGGTCGTGATCGCGTTGTCCGCACCGGGCCGGTTCAACGTGATGACGGCGATCCGGCCCTCGTCGAGGTATTCCAGGAGCACGGGTGAGTCCGGCTCCACGACGTCGGTGCGCGGCGGTCCGAAGTCGAGTGCCTTCCAGCGGTCGGTGTGCGGGGAACTCATCAGGTCGTCCTCACCTAGTCGGCGTGCGCTAATTCTCGAGTTCAGCCAGCCAGCGCAGTGCGCGCAGGCTGGGTGCGAAGCAGTACTCACCGCCGCGGGTGATCACGAACGGCGGCAGTTCCTGGAGCCGACGACGGATCGGCCTGGCTGGAATCGTGAACGTTCCGGACCCGTCGTTCGGTCCGACCAGTGGATCCTTTTCACTCGGTACACCGAGGAAGATGCCGTCGTTGAGCCACTGGGTCTTGACGAACTCGAACTGCCGTTTCAGGTGCGCGCCGGCGAAGATGAACATGATGCCCCGGTCTTGGCCATCGTCGTCCATGACGCCCTCCGGCAGTTCCGGGCCGTAGCTGGTGCCGCGGCGGATCATCCGGTGGAGGCGCACGTTGACACTTCCGTCGTGGTCGAGTGCGTCCCGGGGGTTGGCACGGCGCGCGTGAGCACCGACCGGACACTTGAAACCGCGCAGGTCGCCGGCGTAGGAGTAGTCGTTGTTGCGGTCAGCGTCGGAGCCGAGAGCGGGATCGTCTCGGTCAGGAGCGAGCACGAGCGGCGCTCCGCTCTGCCAACGGCCGACCATCTTCGCGCCGAGCAGCGCCTCTGCCTCACGACTCTCAGCCTTCGCGCGGAGGTACTGCCGATAGGCAGCCACCCTCGTGTGCAGCTTGCGGAAGACGACATAGGTGCCGTTTCGGCCCAGGACATCCGGCGCCGGCATGGGTGGCAACACGCCTGTCTCGTCCGGGTATCCGAGGACGATCTCGCCGGCCTTGAGCGGCGGCTCGTTCGGGTTGGACGGGGGAAGGCCGCTCCCCTCGACGGACGGCTGACCGATCCCGTCCTTGAACCCGAATGACGTACGTCCGGTGGGGAGCTGGTAGCAGTCCTGCTTCCAGATCACCGTGACACCCGGGAGGTCGTGCTGGGCACGGAGCGCCCGGTCGACGATGACCTGCAGCTGTGCAGGGTCCGGCGAGAGTGCAGCCAGCGCCACGTGGACGTCGGGGGAACCGAGTGGCTGTTCCCAGTTCGCCGGGCTGCTGTCACCCACGTCGCCCAGCTCGTCCGCGCGCGCGGCCATGCCCTGCTGGAACTCTGGCGCGAAGCTGTCCAGCGAGGCCTTCGGCACACCGAGAGCTTTCGAGTCCCTGATAGGTGAAGGCGGCGGTGATCCAGGTGTCGTCGTTCGGATCGGCCGAAGGCGGTCCGTGGTCGACCACAGCCAGCAGCCGTCGCACCAGTTCGCGGCCGGCCGCGCGGTCGTCGATCCGCAGCAGCAGGTAGGTGCCCGCATACGGAGACGGTCGCCCGTGCAAGGCGCCGGTCTGGATGTCGTCGAGCTCGAGGCTGACGGGTCCCGCTGCTGTCACCACGCCACGTCGCCCATCGCTAGACGTGCACCGGCGGGATGGGTGGATCAGGATTCGGCGGCGACGAGGTACGGGAACGTTTGAGACGCCGGTCGCGACGACGCATCCACCCCATCCCGGACGACCGGTCCGGTCCCCGCGTTGACGAGTTGAGTGAAGATCGTGTCCATCACATCGTCATTGAGGGTTCGGCCGCCGCACGTCTCGTGGTCGCGACCGCCCAGGTGGGCCAGCTCGATCTCCAGGAACGAGCCGTGCTCGACATACGGCTTCGTCAGATCGACGGCGAGGAAGTCGCTCAGGACCAGGCTCGTCAGCGGATGGTCGCCGTCCGGGTTCGTGCCCCAGTCGACCTTCCCGTCGAGCCCGTCCCAGAAGGCGAGATTCGCGTTCAGACGAGCCCGATACGCACCGTGATAGGCGTCCTCACGATGGAACGCGTCCTCCATGTTGTAGAGGTCGCGGATCTCCAGATCACGGTTCACCTGATCGAACTGCTTCATCGACAGCATCATGTTCTTGACCTCGGGCCGCCCCACCCGCTCGATGCGCACGTTGAACACACCCCGGGTCAGCGTCTCCGCCACCACCCCGACCATCTGGGCGCCACCCAACATGGCCGCGTCGAGCTCAACGACCAAGCTGAGGACATTCTTGCCGTCCATGTAGATCGAGCCTGGGTCGGTGAAGGCGAGCTGGCCGGTCGCGATCGTCTTCAAGGCGGCTGGCGCGTCCATGATGAACGGATCCCAACGCGAGCCGGCGAATACCCGGACCCCATGTACGGCATCAGCTGCCTCGTCGTTCACCCGGAACGAGACGGCATCACCGGCCGGCGTGGTGCAGGTGCCCTCCTGCACGACCACGACCGTCGACAGCCGTCGACGGCGCGGAGAACACGCAGTCAACGGTGAACTCGGTCGGGTCGACGACGAACGGCTCACCGTCGTCGGATGCGCTGATGCTCAACGGGCGCAGACGGAACCGGTACACGAGCCCGTCGGACAGCAGGTCGTCCGGCTTCGCGAATGGAAGCGTGTTCATCACGAGCACGAGGTTTCCTGGCCGTTCCGGGCTGGGAAAGGCGTAGACGTCGGTGATGTCGGCGATCGGGTTGCCCAACGCTCGTGGTCCCGAGATGTGATCCGACATCAGCGATCCCGCGAATCGGTGACCGGATCAGTCACTGGCTTCGTCCAACAACGCGCTGAGCGCCGGGTGCTGCAACGCCTCTCCCGCATCGGGTCGATCGAGCACCTGCTGGAACGCAGCGTTGACACGCTGAGCCTTCCTGATCTCCTTGACCGTCCCCGGATAGTTTCGCGCGTACGCCGCGGCAGTCTGCTGCGCGCCGAAGATGAACGCCTTCAGCGCGGCGATGTCGGGTAGCCCGTCAAAGCCTTCGACGTGCTGGAAGATCGCGGCGAACAGCTCCAGCGTGGGCCCCGAGGTGAAGAAGTCGTCCATGTAGGAATCCCACGGACCGTCGAAGCTGGTGATGAAGGCCAGCCGGGTGTCGTCGTCGAACAGGACGAACCGAGCCTCGTGGATCGTGGCAACCGCCATCCCGTAGTCCCCTGCCCGGTACCCCGGGGTGTCCTGCAGCGCCGTGAGTGCGGAGCGCAGGACGGGGCCTTCGCCCGGTTTCACTCGGAAGAAGAGGCTGAACTCGCTGGTCGGGCCGACCGTCACACCTGGTCGTGGAGCCCCTGGGTCTGGTGCCGTCATGGTTCCTCCGAGGGACGCGACACGCTCATCGAGGCGGTGCCCCGACATCACGTGTCAATGTGCACACCAGCCACAACTGTCACGACTGATCTCCGGGCTTGAGCCTGTCGTACCCACGCCGGGCCGTCAAACCTCCCGGTCGGTGAACATCACGTGAACACGGTCGGCGGTCACGTGTCCTCGCCGAGGTAGCTCCAGGCGATGGGGAAGTGACCGATGCCGATGTCGCGGCAGGCTTTCTGGGCGGCCATGCTGACCGCTTCGGTGAAGGTCGGGAAAGCGAACTGCATGTCGGCCACCTGCTCGACGGTCATGCCGGCACTGATCGCGGTGGCGACGACCTGCACGGTCTCGGCGGAGTATTCGCCGAGGACGTGGCCGCCGAGGATCAGGTGGCTGGAGCGGTCGACGATCAGCTTGCAGAAGCCGTCGGGATGCCCGTCGGCGACTGGCCGCAACAGGTCGTCATAGCGGGCGATGCCGATGGCGACCTCGTGCTCGATCACAGCCTGAGGTTCGGTGAGCCCCACCGCGCCGTACTCCGGATCGGTGAAGCTGCCACTGGGAACGACGTCATACCTCGGCCGGCGAGACGGCCCGTGGACGGCGTTCCATCCAGCGACGCGGCCTTCCAATCGCGCGGTCTGGACCAGCTTGGAACGGCCGTTGACGTCGCCGATGGCGAAGATGCTCTCGACATTCGTGCGGAGGAACTCGTCCACGCCGATGGCCATCCCGTCGTGGGTGACACCGGCCGCCGCCAGCCCGAGACCGTCGACGTTCGCCGGCCAACCGACGGCGGCGAACACGGCGCCGACCTCCACCTGAGCCTGCTCGCCGTCATGGAGGTACTGCACGAGGGTCCGCTCGCCTGCGGGATTCGAGTGCGGTGACCCGTGCGCCGGTGAGGACCTGCATCCCCTTGCCCTCGAACGCGATCCGCAGTCCCGCTGAGACGTCGGGGTCGGCCAGACCGACCAGGGCGGGGCCGAACTCGAGGAGTCGGACGCTGACGCCGAAGTCGGTGAGAATCGATGCGATCTGACACCCCGTGTCGGAACCACCGACCACCATCACGTCACCGGGGAGAGCCTGCAGGCTGCGAAGGTCGGCGTAGGTCAAGGCCAACTGCCCGCCCGGCACGGGAAGTGGTGCGGCCCTTCCGCCGACCGCGATGATGATCCGGTCCGCGCTCCACGTGCCCCCGCCCTCGGCACTCACCGTGTGCGCATCGGTCAGTCGTACCTGGCCCAGATGTTCGATCAACTCGATCCCGAGCCCGCGCATGAGACCAGCGAGGTTCTTCTTGTCGTGAGCGTACTGAGCCACTCGGGCGCTGTTGGCCAGCACCGCCTCCAGGTCGGCAACCGGCGGTTGACCGCGGAGCCCGAACTGCTCCCAGGACGACCAGTCCCGGGCCAGTCGGGCGGCGCGGGCGAGCGTGCGCACCGGCGCCGGCCCACGGTTCAGGCTGGTTCCGCCGACCTGGTCGGACTCGAGGAGGACGACGCTGGAACCGAGCTCGGCCGCTTGGAGCGCGGCGGCAGTACCTGCCGGGCCGGCGCCGATCACCAACACGGTCACAGGATCCTCCGTCATCAGCGGGCGCACCTTGGCGCGGCCGAGCGGTCGAGATTCATCGCCTGGTGACCTCCACGATCACTTTGATGTCCTCGGGCGTGCGCTCCAACCCAGAGCGAGCGTCCTCGAGACCGACTCGACGAGTGATGAGTTGCTCGAGCCAGCTCCGGTCAGCCGCGGCCAGCACCCCGGCCGCCTTGTCGTAATGCCCACGGTTGGCGTTCACCGACCCGAACACCACGAGATTGCCCAGCACGGCTTGGGTGGCCAGCGCCGCAATCGGCTCTCCGCTGGCCTCGGGAGAACCAACCCCCGTGAGGCAGACGATCCCGCCCGGGGAGAGGCAGGCCACGGCCTCGTGCACCAGGCCCGTCACCCCCGTGCACTCCAGGATGACGTCCGGCCGGAATCCGACGTCAGCGATCGCGCCGGTGTGATAGCCGGCACCCAGCTCCTTCACCAACGCCGGCTTCGGCCCGGCGGCGACCCGATCCAGCACATGGACCTCGGCCCCTGCTTGTACAGCGCACAACGCACCCAACAGCCCGATCGGACCGGCCCCGATGACGAGCACCGTCTGCGGATCCCAGAACGTGCGCCGGCCGATCGCGGCGATGTGGTCCCACGCCTTCGCCACCACCGTCGTGGGCTCCAGCAGGACCCCGAGCACACCCAACGCCGGATCCACTCGTACGGCGTACTCGGGTTCGATTCGCCAGCGCTCGGACATGAAGCCGTCGACCTGTTTGATGCCACGCTCCGTGTAACCCCCGTTGGAGCACATGTCCCACTCGCCGACAGCACAGTGTGGGCACGGCAGCGGATCAGGGCGGCGCACGATGCCGACGACATGCTCACCCACGCTGAACCCGCTCGCACCCGGATCGATCACGCGCCCGAGCGACTCGTGGCCGAGGATCAGCCGACTTCGCCCGGGCGGCGCCCATCCGTATCCGCCGTCGGCGATCTCCGCATCCGTGCCGCAGATGCCTACCGCCAGCGCCTCGACCACCACCGACCCCAGCCCGGCGGCTGGCTCGGGAACGTCCTCGACGCGCAGTGAGCCCGGGGTCCCGGGCTCAACGGTCACCGCACGCATGCCGCCTCCGCGAAGCTCCGATGACCGGCCAGTCCCGGCACCCGGGCCACGAATCTAGACCACCCCGGTGTCCGGCCAGTGCTCCCTCGATGAACGAACGGCGTCGAATACGACTGTGACCGCAAGGGCCGCCGTCGAGCCGTCGGCCACGAGCTGACGTCGCCATCGCCAGCCCGGGCCGTCGCCGGTCGCGCCACGCGCTGGCCCCGACCATGCGTGCCGAACCGGGTTCGTAGGCTGACCACCATGGATCACCCGGACCGCCGCCTGCTGCTCGTGCATGCCCACCCCGACGACGAGACGATCCAGACCGGCTTGGCGATGGCGCGCTACGTCGCCGAAGGCGCGGGCGTCACGCTCGTCACCTGCACGCTCGGCGAGGAGGGCGAGGTGCTGATTCCCGACCTGGCCCATCTGGCGAGCGACCGCGACGACGCGCTTGGGCGAGCACCGGATCGGGGAGCTCGCAGCGTCCATGAAGATCCTCGGCGTCACCGACCACCGGTTCCTGGGCGGCGCCGGCCGCTATCGCGACTCGGGCATGGTCTTCGACGAGAGCGGTTACGCAACCGCCCCCGCGGAGGTGAAGGCCGGCACGTTCTGGCGAGCCGACCTCCTGTCAGCCGCCGAAGACCTGATCGCGGTGATCCGAGAGGTCCGGCCGCAGGTGCTGGTCTGCTACGACGAGTTCGGCAATTACGGGCACCCGGACCACATCCAGTCGCACCGGGTCGCGATGTATGCGGCGGCACTCGCCGGGATCGGCGTGGTCCGGCCCGACCTGGGCGAGCCGTGGACGATCACCAAGATCTACTGGACCGCGAACTCCGAGTCGGAGATGCGCAGCTGGCTACGGGAACTGAGGGCCGCCGGAGACACCACCACGTTCGAAGGTGCGGACCCCGAGGGCAACCTCGGCATGAAGGTCACGGCGGACGCCGACCTGTCGGCCAGGATCCACGCCCCCACACTCGCTCCGCTGAAACTCGAGGCCATGCTGGCCCACGGGAGCCAGATCACTCCGGACGGCCCGTTCTTCCAAGCCGACGGCGGGTTCGACCTATGGCAGAACGAGTACTTCATCCTCGTCCAGGGCACGCCCGGTCCGCTCGATCCCGACACGGGCCTGGAGAACGATCTCTTCGCCGGGATCGGCTAGGTGTTCAGGACGCCGACCGCCGCGCTCTCGACGAGAACGAGCAGGCGCCGGGTGATGCGGTCGCGAGCCGGCTGGTCATTCCAGCTCGCGTACTCCGGCCAGGCGAATGCGAGGATCGCCGCTTCAGCCGCATGAGCGGCGTTCCTGCTGACGTCCGGGTCAGTGCCCCGGGCCATCGCGTACGCCTCGAGCATGGCCGCGCGCGGCAACGTCGCACCGTCCGTCTCGGCTCGCACCCACAGGAAGCCGAGGTCTGCCTCTCCGCAACCGACACCCACGACCTGCCAATCCGCCCAGATATGGCACCCGTCCCCGTCGAGCAGGAGATTGCCCACGTGGCAGTCACCGTGGACGAGGCAGGACGGTGACCCGGCCATCGCCCGTTCGAGCCACGGACCGGAGTCGAGCACGCGCGCGGCGGCATCGGCGGCGTCGGTGCCCCGCCAGTAGCGACGTGCGCCTTCGGGCGGTCCGTTGCGCACGGCGGCGGCCAACCAATCCGGCGCAGGAAGCGACGGCCGCTCCGCGGTCGTCTGCAGGCGACCGAGCTGCGCGGCGACGTCGATCCACTGCGCTGACGTCCACCGGTCCGCCGGCGGCGCTGGTTCGTGAGCCGAGAGCAGCATGGCGGTGACGCTGTCGGAGTCCACGGCGTCGAGGAGACGCGGCATCCTCACCGGAAGCCGTCCACCCAACTCGCGGTAGCACCGGAGCTCTCGGCGAGCGGCCTCTCGCCAGCCGATCTGTGTGGTGAGCTTGAGCACCGCGCTCGTCGGACCCGTCCCGATCTCGAAGACCCCCGAACCCGACGCTGACCCCGCGAGTCGACGCGCAACCGTCAGCGGTCTGCCCATCGCGAGCAACACCTCCGCGATGCGCGCGTCGTCCACGGACGCATCGGGCGAGGGCAGCGAGTGGCCCGCGTCGGATGCGTCCCGTGGTTTCACAGGGATCGGTCTACCGACGAGCGCCGACAATCAGCCGCGCCGCGCTACGTCCCTCCCTCGCGACGATGTGACAACGACCCCCACCTGTGGTTGCGTGAGGCCCTCCTGACCGGCACTCCATCGGCCCGTCGTACCCGGTGACGGACACGACGGTCGACCACCAACTCTGTCCAGGAGCTCGTGTGACGAAAGGCAACCACGCTCGGCTGAGGTCGCCCCGACGGCGCCGCATCGCGGTGGCGGTTGCTCTGCCGGCGCTCCTGCTCATCAGCACGGCCGCGACCGGGCCCCGCCACGGCGATGTCGTCGCGGCTGCTCCGGGGGACGCCGAGTCGTCCGACCTCCAGACCGTGTCGCGAACGGACGCCCGGGCCAGCAGATCGACCGACCGGGACGCGCTGGCCCCGCCGTCGTCCCTGCTGCCCTCGGCGAGTGCCGTCGTGTCCGATGCGGCCGTCGACGTTGCCGATGTCGCGAAGAAGAAGGCCGCGGCCAGGTTGGCGGCAGCCCACGCGAAGGCAGCAGCAGCCAAGCGCGCGGCGGCCCAGAAGGCGGCGGCCAGGAAGCAAGCCGAGCGGCGGGCCGCGCGGCGCGCGGCACAGAAGAAGGCGGCGGCGACCGCCACCGTCGTCGGCCACCGGTACGCGACGACCGCGCTGAATCTCCGTAGCCGGCCGTCGCTCGATGCCCGGCTCATCACCGTCCTCGATCGGGCGACCCGCCTCGATGTGACGTCGTTGACCGACGGTGACTGGCGGGCGGTGAAGGTGAACGGCAGGACCGGCTGGGTGCGCTCTGCCTACGTCGCGAAGGACAAGCCCGAGTCGACGACGTCGCCCTCCCCCGGCCGGTCCTCCACGGCCGCCTGCCCGAGCGGGTCCGCAGTCGAATCCGGACTCAGTTCCAATGCCATCAAGGTGCATCGCGCGGTCTGCGCCGCGTTCCCCTCGGTCACGGCCTACGGCGGGGTCGGCGGCGGTGGCGAGCACGCCAGCGGCCATGCGGTCGACATCATGATCGGCGGCAACAGTGGACTGGGCAATGCGATCAGCGCCTGGGCGCGCGCCAACGCGAGTTCGCTCGGCGTCAGTGAAGTGATCTGGTCGCAGCGGATCTGGACGGTGCAGCGCTCCGGCGAGGGATGGCGTGGCATGTCCGATCGCGGCTCCGCCACGGCGAACCACTATGACCACGTCCACGTCACCGTCTACTAGCCACACGGGAATCGGCTCGCCGGGATGGTGACGTTGGAAGCGGCGCTGCTCGCCGCCTACGCGCTGCGCGAACCACTGGTCGCGCTGCCCGGCGAACTCGACCTCAACTTCGCCTGTGGCGACCATCTCGTCAAGGTCCATCGGCAGGACACGGACGCGGGCCGTCTCGACGCGATGGACGCCGCCATGGTCCGGGTCGCCGACCGCCTGCCCGGACGTTCGATGCCGCGGCCGGTGGCCGCGACCGACGGCTCGACGCGGGTCTCTGTGGACGACGGAATCGTGCGCGTCCTCACCTGGGTACCCGGCCGTCCCCTGGCCGAGGTCGACGATCCGACGCCCGAGACGCTCACGGATCTCGGACGCCTGGTCGCGCAGGTCGATCGGGCCCTGGTGGACTTTCACGCACCCGGCGTCGGGATGCCGACGCCGTGGAACATGGCCTCCGCGGACGACCTCGCGGACGATGCCCCCGACGAGACCACCCGCGCGATCCTCACCCGCTTCCGTGAACGGAGCCGACCGGCTCTCCGAACGCTGCCACAGCAGGCTGTCCACAACGACGCGAACGAGCACAACGTCATCGTCGATGCGCAGGGTGATCTCGCCGGTCTGGTCGACTTCGGCGACCTGTGCGTCGCACCGCGCGTCTGCGGGCTCGCGGTCGCCGCCACGTACGCGATGGCCAGATCGCGGTACCCGACTCGCGCACTGCTCGCCGTGGTGGGCGGCTATCACGCGACGACACCGCTGTCGGCAGCCGAGATCGCACTCATCCCCGACCTCGTCCGGACCCGGCTGGCGATGAGTGTGACGATGGCCGACCGCCGGCGCCGGGAGCAGCCCGACAACGACTACCTGCTGATCAGCCAGGACGGCGTCCACGCTCTTCTCGATCGTCTGGGCATCGTGCCCGACGTGCTCGAGGTGCCCCGCCTGCGCGCCGTGTGCGGTTACGAGGCGGTGGAGGGTGCGACCGAGGTCCGCCGGCACCTCCTCACGCATCCGTCCGGGCCGGTGTGCGCCGCCGACCTCAGCACGGCGCCGATCATCGACTGGTCATCCGGCCCGGTCGACACCGACGTCGATGTGTCCGCGCCAGGGCTCGGGCGATACCTGGAGAACCGGAACGTGTACTCGGGCGACGCGTTCGCCACCGAAGCCGACGACGAGCGGCGAACGCTCCACCTCGGCATCGACGTCTTCCTGCCCGAGGGTGCGGAGATCCTCGCTCCGCTGGACGGAACGGTCGACGACGTCGCCGTCCGCCCGCAGCCTCGGGACTGGGGCGGCGTGCTCGTGCTGCGCCACGAGACCGATCGGCACACGACGTTCTGGACCCTCTACGGTCACCTGTCCACCGCGTCGACCCTCGCTCGGAAGCCCGGCGACCGGGTGGCCCGGGGCGATCGGCTGGGCCGGGTCGGCGGTCGGCCCGAGAACGGTGACTGGTCACCACATCTGCATCTCCAGCTCATCACGACAGACCTCGGCCGCCGCTCGACCGAGGCACCAGGCGTCGCCGCCGAGTCCGAACGCGAACTGTGGGAGTCGGTCTCACCCGACCCCAACCTGGTCCTCGGAATCGGCACCGGGGCTCGCGCCGATCCACCGTGGGATCACGATCATCTGCTCCGGGCCCGACGCGTGTCGTCGTCGCCGGCGCAGAGCATCGCCTACCGCGAGCCGCTTCGCATCGTGCGTGGTCGCGGGCAATACCTCTACGACGACCAGGGCCGGCAGTACCTCGACTTCGTCAACAACGTGTGCCACGTCGGGCACGCCCATCCCCGCGTCGTTCGTGCCGCAGCCGATCAGATGAGCCGGCTCAACACGAACACGAGGTATCTGCACGACCTCCTCGTCTCCTATGCACGCCGCCTGACCGCCACTTTGCCCGACCCCCTGAACGTGGTGTTCCTCGTCAACTCCGGCAGCGAGGCGAACGACCTGGCGCTCCGGTTGGCCCGCACCCACACCGGGCGCCGCGACGTGATCGTGCTCGACCACGCCTATCACGGCAATCTGCAATCGCTCATCGACATCTCGCCCTACAAGTTCGACGGCCCCGGGGGTACCGGGCGACCGGATCATGTCCGGCAGTGCCCGGTCCCGGTCGTGGCGGCCGACGCGTCAACGGTGGGTGCGGCGGCTGGGTCGTGTCAGCCGGCGGCGTTCATCGCCGAATCAGTCCTCGGCGTCGCCGGGCAGGTGATGCTGCCCGCCGGTTACCTGCAAGGCGCGTACCGCGAGGCCCGGGCGCATGGTGCACTGTGCATCGCCGACGAGGTGCAGGTCGGCTTCGGTCGTCTCGGTGAGGTGTTCTGGGGCTTCGAGTTGGGTGAGGTCGTCCCCGACATCGTGACGATGGGCAAGCCGATCGCCAACGGCCATCCGGTCGGCGCGGTCGTCACGACTCCCGAGATCGCCCATGCGTTCGCCAACGGGATGGAGTACTTCAACACCTTCGGCGGGAACCCGGTGTCGTGCGCCGCGGCCGTCGAGGTGCTCGGCGTCGTGGAGGACGAGCGGTTGCAGTCCCACGCCGCGACGCTCGGAACCTCGATCAAGAATTCCCTGACCAGGTTGGCCGATCGGCACACCATGGTCTACGACGTGCGCGGGTCGGGGTTGTTCCTGGGAGTCGAACTGCGAACGGACGAAGGAGCTCCGGCAGGCGCGATGGCAAGCGCGGTTGTCGAGCGTGCCCGTCAGGCCGGTGTGCTTCTCTCCACGGACGGGCCGCACCACAACGTGATCAAGATGAAGCCACCGATGGTCGTGAACGACACCGATGCCGACCGGCTCGTCGCCGTGCTGGACGAGGCACTCGAGACGTCCACGACGCGCTAGCGCGCGCTCATCGCTGCCTGCGCACGGCGATCCTTGACAGTCGCACCGGGCGAGATCACGATGACGCCGGGGAGCCATCCGGTTCCTGAGGCGGTGCACGTCATGTCCATGTCACCCGCACAAGGCGACCTCGCGTTGCTCGATTCACCGCTGGCCCAGGAACTTCTGCGTTCACGCATCCCGGCCCGGCTGGCCTACACCTGGGCGGACGGCACGCCGCGCGTCATCCCGATCTGGTTCCACTGGGACGGCGAGTCGATCGTGATGGCCGGCCCGACCGACGCGCCCAAGGTGGCCGCGTTACGCGCGCATCCCGCAGTGGCGATCACCATCGACGACGGGACGTTCCCGTACAAGGCGCTCCTGCTCCGAGGGACGGCGGCGATCGACGTCGTGGAGGGCGCGGCCCCCGAATACGCAGCCGCCGCGGAACGGTACTTCGGCGCCGAACAGGGCGAGGCGTGGCTGGCGAACGCGGCGCCGCTGATGCCACAGAGTGCGCGCGTCACCGTTCGGCCGACCTGGGCCGGGCTCCTCGACTTCGAGTCGAGATTTCCGTCGGCGCTGGCGAAGCGGATGGGCTGAGCCGTAGCTCGGCCGGCTGCCGGGCCAGCTCGCGGCTCAGTCGGCCAGCGCCGGCACGCTGACGTCCCGCCCGCCCTCCTGGGTGAAGCGCTGACGCATGCTGATCGTGCTGGGGGCGGGCGCGAAGCCACCGGCGAACAGCGACTCGCCTTGCCGGAAGTGCGGGGACTGCGCGAGGAGCGCCGGCGGCGCGAATCCGAACACGGTCCCCAGCTCGTCGAGGTCGCGCTGCGAGCTCATCCGCATGAGGGCCAGGTTGTCGCACTGCGAAATGATGCCCTGGTGCACCTTCGAGGGTCGCTGGGTGGACAGCAACAGCCACAGCCCGAACTTCCTTCCCTCGGCCGCGATCTGGATGATGCGCTCGAGCACCGCCCGTTGCAACGGTGTCTCGGCGTCCGGCGAGCACAGGTTGTGCGCCTCGTCGATCACCAGGAGGAGCGGCCGGCGTTCCTCGCGCCGGGCCCAGAGATCGTCCAAGAGCGCGAGGGCGACGACCAACGGCTCCTCGGTGTGGCGGAACCCGCCGAGATCCAGGACGGTGGCGGCAGGCCGCGTCTCGACGATCTCGGTCACCGCGCGACGTCCGAGCGCCCACACCTCCCAGCTCAGGATGTCGAGGTTCTCGATCCGTAGGGCCAGCGCGTTGAAGCTCGGGTCGGCCGACTGCCGAAGCCGGGGCAGGAACTCCGTCGGCTGGCTCGTGCGCAGCAGATCCTCGATGTGGAGCAGGGTGTTGTACTCGGCGCGGTCGATCAGCGGGTCGAGGCGGAGCAGCGCCGCCTTCGACGGGAGCGACAGTTCCGTGAACTGCACGCACAGGCGATTGCCGTCCCCGTCGCCACGTCCGGGGCGCAGGATGCGGACGTCCCGCTTCTGGAGCTCGGCCACCTGTTCGGGCTCGACGCCCTCCCGCAGTTCCGTCAACTTCACGAAGTCGCCGTTGGGGTCGAACACGACCATGGGCAGCGCGGTGTGGATGAGGAGCTCCTCCAACAGCACACCCAGCGCATACGTCTTGCCGGATCCGCTCTGCCCGCACCAGAACGTGTGCCGGTTGAACCGGCTGGCGATGAGGCGTCCGGGAACGCCGGGTGAGAGCAGGAGTGAGCCGACGTCCAGAGTCGCGGAGGTCGCCGTGTTCAGCGCGTTGATCACCGCGTCGTCAGCCGGAGCGACAGTGGCGTAGGCGAATGCGCGGCTGCCACGTCCGTCGAGAACACCGTCTGCCTGGACCGCGCCGAGCACCCTGCCGACGGCGACCAGCCGGGCGCTCTCGTCGACGTCGAAGCGTTCGATCTGACCGAGGTAGCGCGCGGGTTCGGGATCGGTGAGGACGACGAACGAGCCGGTGAGAAAGGACCGGTGCGGCGAGGCGGTGAACTCGAAGGTCCGTCCGTCAGACGATGAGGCACGCTCGTCGAGCGCGCTGCGCTCCAGCTCTGTGGTCATGCCCGATGATAGGAGCGAAGACGGCCCGGGAGTGCGCGTCCGACGAGCCGAATCCGGCGCTTCTTGCCGCAGTGCTACTCCGCGACTGTCGTCGCAGCCAGCAGCCGCCTGGCTCGTCGTCCGAGGTCGCTCAGATCGACGCGGCCCTCGTCCGCGGCCGCGGCAAGTCGGGCGGCGAGGTCGAGCGCCTCTTCGACGAGCGGCGCGTCCGCTGCGACCTCCTGGCCCATGGCGCGCAGGATCGTCCGCTCGGTGCGGGACGCGACGACCGGGTTCGTGATGCCCTCGACCCAGACGAGCGTTCGACGGCCTTCACCGCGGTCGTCACCACGAAGCGGCTCGAGAGCGTAGATCCGATCAGACCTGGCGTACTTGCCGAAGCCCAGTGAGACCATCCGCGATTCTGCAGCCATGCCCGGATCATCCCAGACCGCGCCGACACCGCGGGGGCCGGCGACCGCTAGAGAGAGCGGCCCTCGGTGATCGCGACCGCGTGGAATCCGAGCATCGGCACGGCCCGCTCGACATCGATCGGAACCGGCGCCGGCGCCGCACCGCCACCGCCGCTCACCACCGCCGAACCTGCGAGCGAGCGACCGAGTGTCAGCACGACGACGTCATCGTCGGGATAGCCGACCTCGACGATCGGCACGTCGCCCTCGACGTCGTCGATGCGAAACGGTGCCGCTGACAGGTCGAGTTGGGCGAGCCGGCTGGTGACGTCGGCGAAACGGAGCACGACGGCATGCTCGGCCGTGTGTTCGGCGCTCGAGATGTCCGGTGCCCGATAAGCGATGCCTCGCCCGGCGACGCCACCGAGTGCGGCGGCCGCCAGGCGCTCGGCCAGCATCATGTTCCCGGCGGCGCTGGTGTGGATGGGATCGCTCAGTGGCAGGTCGAGGGCGGGCACGACGAACACGCGATCATCGGCATGCGCGATCTGCCGTTGGGCCTCGCGGACGATCGACCAGCCGAGATCGTCGGCGACGCCCGGCTGGTCGACGACCCGGTTGAGCTGAACGGTGACGATCGGCAGCGCGGGGTCGCCGAGTGCGGTCCGCCACGCCGCCACCGCTGAGGCGAATCGATCGGCGTAGGTAGGCGCGTCGTCGGCGTTGGCGTCGCTCTCGCCCTGGTACCAGAAGATCCCGCGGACCCGGCCCCCCGCCAACTGGACGCAGTGCGTCATGTTCTCGAAGAGCACCGCGGTGTCGGCGCTCGACTCGGTGGGATTCCACGCCGACAACGGAGACCCTCCGAGCGCCGTCTGGATGAGGCCGATCGGATGCCCGAGCGTCGCCTGCAGCCGCCGCCCCACCTGCAGATACGGCGAATGGCCGGGGTTGCCGCCCTCGCGGTTGACCGGGTGCGCCGAGTCGGTCGACTCGTTCAGGGGGTGCGCCGCCAACGCCCACTGCTCGCTGTTGCGCAGCACATGGACGCCGAGGACGGGTGCGTCGTCCACGGCACCGCGACCGTAACCCGCCGAGTTGCTCTGGCCGGCGATGACCCACAGGTCGCCGACGCCGACGAAGTGCCTCATGTCGCCACGCGTCGACCACTCCGCTGCTTCCTGGTCGGCTGCGCTGTAACGGGTCTCGAGCCGGTAGAGCCCGCCGGCAGGGATCTCCAGGCTCGCCCGCCAGGTCCCGTCTGCACTGGTCGACGCGACGGTCCAGTCGAGTGAACTCGACACCGGCGTGCCGGTCGTCTCGTACACCACCCGCACCTGGACGACGCCGGGTGCCTCGCCGGCCACCGGGTCGGCCGAGCCCCAGCGTCCTTGCACGGCTACCGATCCCACGCCTCGATCGTCCTGTTGCACGATCTGCCAGTCGGCGAGTCCGCCGTCGATCGTCGCGCCGATCACGTCACTGCTCACGGGGTTCCTCTGCGGTCGGGGCGTCGACTGGGCGGGCCGGCAGCCACGGTCAGCCCTGCCCCGACCTTGAGACCGGTCAGCGTAGCGTCGGAGATGCTCTCGATGATCGAGCCGAGTCGCAGCAGTCGGGGGATCAGCAGGATCAGTCCGACCAGGATCGGCAGCGCGGCGATCGCTCCGGCCGACCCGTCCGCATCGACGGCCACGCCGGCATCGACGAGCGACGAGACCGTGAGCGCCGCCACCGTCGCCGTGGTGCTCACCGACAGGGTCCTGGATCCACCGAGCGGGCGTAGACGACCATCGGCACCATGAACGTGTACAAGCCGACACTGACGGAGCCACCCCACCGCTGCAATCTGCACGGCGCCACTGTCCCAGCCCCAGCTCGGCCGACACCACCCGACCCGCACGGAGCGGAGCAGAACGCGGCCGGAGCCGGGCCGGGTCAGAACGGATCGGCGAGGCCGATGAATTCGTGGTCGTCGACGGTGGCAGGCAGGGAATCGGGAACGTCCTTCGGCAGGCACCAGCCGAACGCGTCGCACGAATGACACAGGGCCGAAGGTCGCGGACCGAACACGGTGTCCTGGCTGAACGCGTGCCCGATGCGCGCGACCACCTTCTGTGCGAGTGACACGAGGGTGCCGTCGGCCAGCGGCACGTAGAACACCGCACCCTGCGTCGGCGTCAACACCTCCAGTTCGACCGAACCGGACGGGGAGGTGCCGTCGACCCCCGCCGCCAGCATCGCGACGTCGAGAGCGAACGCCGGGTACCGCACGATCGCCGACTCGACGTCGGGCGGTAGCACGGTCGAGGTCTTCGTCTCCCGCCAGAGCGCAGCGTCGCGGTCGATGCGGCAGGTGAGGTCGGGACTCGTCACGACGACGATGTCGGCGTCCGCGTCGTAGACGACGTGGACCGGTTCGGTACGCCACCCGTCGAGTCCCGCGTAGCCGAGCAGGCACGACTCCGGATGTCCCTGGAGATAGGGAAAGGCCGCGCAGTACTCCTCGTAGCCGAGTCCCGCCCTCTCCGCGGCGATCCGCGCGGCGGCGGCATCGACCGACGGATCCGGCAGATCCTCGGAGGTACAGGTCTCCCGCGACTCTCGGCTGTGCGCCCAGGAGAGCCACGCGTGAACGCTGATCCCGCGTGTCCGCGCCGTCAGGCCGTACCCGTCGGCCTCCTCGGGCGGGCTGGCGGGAAGGTGATCGCGCCGCAGGACGTGGAATGCCGTGGGGCAACGGTCGTAGGACGCGAGGTCGGTCGCGGTCAACGCGCGGGTGGCCACCGATCTCCCCGGCAGGCCGAGCACTCCACGCACGTTGGGCACCGCCGGGCAGACGTTGAGAAACGCACAATCGGCGCATCCCGACCCAGGGTTCAGGGTCTGATCGTCCAAGGCCGATTGCACGGGACGGCCGGCAGCCAGATAACGGCGCTCCGCCTCACGCCGCTCCACGTCCATCAGGACTCGGTAATCGCCGCTGTCGAGACTGAACTCGCTGATCCGGACGCGATCGGGCTCGGTCGTCGCGAATCGCGGATGGACGCCTTTGGCCAGCACCCATCCAGCCACGACGACGAATTCCTCGACCTCGGGATCTGTCAGCGCACGCACGCCCTTGATGCGCAATCGCACGAGCTCACGCACCGCGCCGTCGTCGCTGACCAGGTGGGCGCCGAACACGGTGATCGCGCCCCACGGTCCCGAGTAGTCGATGTCGGGACCGAGGCTCATCGTGACCCCGGCGGCGTCGCTCGCCGTGTCGTTCAACGTGGCCAGGTGATGCAGGGCGTGGACGAGGAAGCGGCGTTGCGCCACCGTGACCTTCCGCACCCGCCGGGTCGCGTCGTTGATCGACACTCCGCTCGCCAGATCCGTGTGCGCGTCACGGATGGCGAAGTGCATGGTGGATGCGTCGTCCCACTGCCGGCGCCAGCGGCCGGGATCATTCGGCTGCAGGCTGGACACGGCGTTGCGCGCACCCAACGACACCTTGGCCGGGCAGCCGAACCGATTGCCGCGCCCGGCCACGGCACTGGCCGAGATCCGGAACGACGCTCCGTTGCCCAAGGTCCAGGCCGGTGGAACGAACCCGGTCATCCTGCATCGCCGCCGACCGCGTCGTCGGCGGGCGTCGCGGCTCGTTCCAGGTGATCGGCGACCGCGCGTCGATCTCGACGTCGGAGGCCGAGATCGGTGAGCAGGGCATCGTGATCGGGCGATCCGATCGCCGGCAGTCGACTGCGTGATCGGGCTGGACACGCAGACTCGAACGCGCACCAGTGACACAGCGGTCCCGTGGTGGGGGTGACCGACCCGCGTTTCGGGATCTCCCCGATCTGCCGCCAGATCCTCGCGAGCTCCCGCGCATGCTCGAGCGCGACATCCCGCAGCACTGGTCGGGCGAGCCGGACCCGACCGACCAGGTAGAGGAGCTCGATCCGATCGGGCAGGAGCCGATCCGGATCGGATGCCGCGAGTGCGGCGGCGTACGTCCACAGCCCGAAGAACGCTTTCTGCGTGTAAGCCGGCTTGGGCACCTTGCCGGTCTTGTAGTCGGCGACGACGTAGGCGCCGGAAGCGTCGTACAACCTATCGATCCGCCCGCGCACGGGCGCGTCGTACAGCGTGGCGGCCACCCATACCTCGAGTCCGTCCGACCCCACCGTGACGGTGGCCGGATCCTCGAGCGCGAACAGGCCGTCCAACGAGTCTTCACAGGTCGCGTGCACCTGCTCGGCCAGGCCTGGTTGGCGGGTCAGCACCTCCGTGAACCCACCGCTGTCGGCCTCCTCGGGTTCGACCTCGGCGAGGAGGGCAGACGCGCGCGCTCGCGTGCGCTCGGAGGGGGCGAGCCCGTAGAGCAGCTCGATCGCCCGGTGCGCCGTATTGCCGACGAGCTGCGGGATCGTGCCCGCCTCCTGCCAACCGAGAACGTAGGTCATCGTGTACTTCAGCTCGCACTGGCGCCACGTGCTCGCACTGGTCGGGGAGATCGACGGAGCCAGAGCGAGGTCGGCGGGCACCGGCACCTTCACTGTCGCTCACCCCCGTCCACGAACCGTGCAGTCGCATCATCTGCTGCCCATCTTCGCAGCGACTCCGTCCGGCCGCGCGGAGGTCGTCGCCACTAGGGTGGATCGAGTCCGCTCACCGCCGAGCTCAGGGGCCGGGCCGATGACGATCGTGATGAGCGCGCGGGCGCTGAACCGGGCCACCCTGGCCCGTCAGCTGCTGCTCGAGCGTGCGGAGATCGCGCCGTCCGATGCGGTCGCTCATCTCGTCGGGCTCCAGGCACAGATCCCGCAGAACCCGTACCTGGCCCTGTGGTCCCGCCTCGTCGCCTTCGACCCGATGCCGCTCTCGCGCGGGATCGAGCGACACGAGTGCGTACGGATCGTCGTCATGCGCGGCACGATCCACCTCGTCACCGCCGACGACGCCCTCCGGCTGCGGCCGTTGACCCAGCCGGTGATGGACCGCGAGATCGCGAGGCACAGCGAGTTCGCGCCCCAGTTACTGAACGTCGACACGACCGAACCGCTCGCCTTCGCCGCCGATCTCCTGGCTCGAGAGCAGCTCACGACCTCCGAGCTCCGCCACGCCATCGCGCAGCGGTTCCCGGGGTCGCCCGACGCGGCACTGGCCTATGCCTGCCGATGCCTGCTCCCGCTCGTCCAGGTCCCGCCGAGGGGACTGTGGCAGCGAAGCGGTGCGGTCCGGGTGGCGCACGCGGAGTCTTGGATCGGTCGACCCGTCGAACGGCAGCCGTCCGCCGATGAGCTCGTGCTCAGGTACTTCGCCGCCTTCGGCCCCGCGACGGTCGCCGATCTCGCGTCATGGTCGCGGCTCACCGGCATGCGGGCCTGGGTCGAGCGCGTGCGCGACCACCTGATCGCCGTCCGCGACGTCGACGGTCGTGAACTCCTGGACGTGCCGGACGGCCCACGTCCGGGCGAGGACGTCCCGGCCCCGGTCCGCGTCCTGCCCGAATACGACAACGTCCTGCTCTCCCATGCCGACCGCTCGCGCTTCCACCGCGCCGGGGTCGACGCCGCTCTCACGAACGTGACCGCGCCCGTCCACGGCACCGTCCTCCACGACGGGACGGTGGCGGCGGTCTGGACGCAGACCCGGACCGGGCGGCGAGTGCGCTGGAGCGTCCAACTCCTGGCATCGCTCGCCGACGACGCGATCGAGGAGATCGAGGCCGAGACCATCGCGGCGCAGGCCTTCGTCGAGCCCGAGGCCGAGCGTTCGGTGGCGGTGCTCCGCGCCTGATCGCAGGCACACGCGACCTGACGGCAGATCAGAGCCGAGACCAGCGCAACTCCGCCGGCTTGATCGACGCGCAGCGCGGGCGGCCACGTGGGTCCGTGAGACCAATCTCCACCGCGACCGGCGCGTCGGCGATCAAGGCGGCCGCCACATCGTCCGGCAGCTCTTCGAGACCGACCTTCGCCCGCCCGTATCTCGTCTGCGTGCCGTCGTCGGCGACGTCCACCCAGTTCAGGTAGACGAAACGCCCGCCGCGCTTGCCCTGGACGTACGGGCCTCGGAAGTCGACCAGCACTCCGCCCTCCACGATCGGCTCGACGCGGATGTCGAAGGAGACGGACTCGGCCTCAGCGCCAGTGAGCTCGAGGATCTCGGTTCCACGCTGGACCCCGATGTGCAGTCCCGCGAGCTCCGATCCGGTCCGGCTCGGCAACTCGTGCCCGATCACTCGGAGATTTGCCTGCTCTGCCACCGGATACCTCCATCATGTGAGCGACGGCCGGGGCCGCCCACGACCGTGTCACCGCTAGTCTCGTCGTCGCGACCAGCTCCCCGGCGGAAGGCTCGATCATGGCGACCGACGACGTCCTGCGCAACCCGGTCTGGGGGTCGCTGACGACGACACACACCGCCCTGGCCGAGCGCAACGGACTCGCAGCGCGCTTCGCGCCCGACGTCTCGCCGTTCGGCGCGCTCGCCGATGCCGACGACCCGCGGGCCTGGGCGGACATGGCGGTCCTCGCGGGTGCGGGTGGTCGAGTCCTCCTGGCCGCTGCCCGCGACACGACGGCCCCACCGGACTGGGAGATCGTCATGGACTTTCCCGGCGTACAGATGGTGGACGTCTGCATGGAGGCCCGGCCTGACGCCGAGGCCGTCGTGCTCGGTGCCGCAGACGTCCCGGAGATGCTCGATCTGGTGGCCCGGACCGATCCCGGGCCGTTCGAGCGCCGGACCGTCCAGCTCGGCACGTACCTCGGGATCCGCCGCGCCGGCCGGCTGATCGCGATGGCCGGTGAGCGTGCCCAGCCGCCCGGCTGGACCGAGATCAGCGCGGTATGCACCGATCCCGCCCATCGCGGTGAAGGTCTGGCCACCCGGCTGGTGCGGGCCGTCGCCGCCAACGTCCGTGGCCGGGGAGAGACCCCGTTCCTGCACACCGCGCAGATCAACACCCGCGCGATCCGGTTGTACGTCTCTCTCGGCTTCGAGGTGAGTCGGGAGACCTTCTTCCGGGTGTGGCGCGTCCCGGAGTAGTCAGGACAGATGTGCGGGCATCGCCCCCTGCCCGAATCGCCCAGTCTTTGCGATGATCGATGTCATCGGGTCGAACGAGGCAAGGAGGCGCTGTCGATGGACGGACTCCGCCAGGCCGCGCGGAGCTACGAGCGCCGGGCCATCCTCGTCGGGAAGGCCGATCAGGACTTCGTCATCGCGCAACTCTGCGAGCACTACAGCGACGGCCGGTTGACCATGCCGGAACTCGAAGCGCGGGTCGAGTCGGCATTGTTCGCGCATACCGACGTGCGACTGGCCGAACTGCTCGACGACCTCCCGGTCCTCGTCCGTCGTGAGTCGCCACCGCCGCCCACGCGTCACACCAACGTCCGCCGGCTCGACTCGTTCATCGATCGCTGCCGTGAACTCCTGCACGCCGGATCCGGCTGGCCCGTCACGCACTGACGTATCGCGGACACGGAACGAGCCCGCCCCGAGGTGACGGGGCGGGCTCGTTCGGTCGAGACTCGCGGACGAGCTCAGCGGCGCCGGATCAGACCGGAGCGACCTTGCTCTGGTACATGTACATGATCACGAAGTTGTCCGCGTACGGGGCGTTCTTCAGGATCGGGTCGTCGTCGGCCGGGAACTTGGCCACGCGAACACCCTCGAGCGCGGGGTTGTTGCCGTAACGCTCGAACAACGGGATCTCGGGGAGCAGATAGTTGTAGGCCAGCGCCGCCGCGGCCACGTTCGCCTTCTGCTCCTCGGGCTTGAGACCCTGCGGAGACTTGTTGACGACTTCCTGTAGATCGATCGTCGAGCCGTTCGGCAGCTTCTGCTTGAGCGGGAAGTTCATGCCCTTGCCGCCCGAGTTCGCCGCGATGACGTAGTTGTACGCGAACAGGTCCTGGACGAACGCGAAGTACGGGTGCGGGTTGTTCGATGATCCCCAGCTCTGGATGGAGATGTCGAACTTGCCGGACAGCACGTCCGGGCTCAGCTGGGTGTAGGTGATGCCGCGCTTGGTGATGTTGAACCCGAACTTGTTCAGCTGGTCGGCAGCGTTCACGGCCGAGGGGTTCCAGTCCGCGAACTCCGCCGGGAACTTCAGGTCGTAGGCCGCCGGCCTTCCCGGCCGGGGTCTGCCACTTGCCGTTGGTCTTCTTCCAGCCCGCGGACTCGAGCAGGGACGTCGCCTTGTCGAGGTCCAGATCGTACGTGTCGAGCTTCGCGATCTGGTCCCGGGACAGCCAGTCCGGCACCTGGATGTCGGAGAAGCCCGCCATGTATTTGACGGCCACGCCGGACTCGCCGAGCGAGACGGTGCCGTTCTGGGCGCGGTCGATCACGTGCGCGATCGCCTGCCGCACCTTCACGTCGGAGAACTCCGGGTGCGCGGTGTAGTTGAACACCAGCGCCGGGCCCGAGTACACCGGCGGCCGCAGGATGCGGAACCCGGCGGCCAGGAAGCCCTTCTCGCTCGCCACCGCGAAGCCGTGGGTGGCGTAGTCGACCGACTTGTTCATCACGACCGGCGTGACGTCGGACGTCTCGCCGTTGTAGAGGATCACCGAGGTGAACCCGATCTTGTCGGCGAACAGACCCTTCGGGTTCTTGTCCAGCGACATCTGCGCGCTGGTGATGTCCTTCGTGTTGAACGTGAACGGGCCGGACACGATCAACTTGGCGGGGTCGGGCCGGAACTTCTGGAAGTCCGCGTTCGCCGTCTTGCCGGCACCCTCGTCCAGGCTCGCCTTCTGCTCGCGCAGCGCGGCGGCCTTGTCGCCCCACTCGCCGTACACGGACGCCGGCAGGATGGGCGCGCGGAGCACGTAACGCTCGACGACGGTCGACGGCGTTCCGATCTTGAACACCACGCTGTCGTCACCGTCGGCCTCGACGTCGGACAGGTACGTCCAGTCCTGGCTGCGGAGCAGCCAGCGCAGGTTGAAGGTCGAGATGACGTCCTTGGAGGTCACCGGCGTTCCGTCGCTCCACGTCACGCCCGGCCGGATCTTCACCGTGAGGGTCTTGGCCGCCACCTGGAGGTCGTGGGACTCGGCCATCATGTATTCCCACTTCTTCGCGTCCCAGTACCACATCGCGAAGCTCGGGTAGATCAGGTCCTGGTACGGGCTGCCGGCCTGGATGCCGTCGGTGACACCAGGGGCCAGGTTGTAATGGCCCTTCGGCGGCAGCTGGTAGGGGTACGCGCCGTGGAACTCCTTGGGCGCCGTGCTGCTTCCGGCGCTTCCGCCGGTGTTGGCGTCCTTGCTCGGTGAGCACGCGGCGAGTGCGCTCGCACCGGCCACTCCTGCAGCGGCGATGCCGAACAGCTGCAGGACGTTTCGGCGGGAAACCTCGTTCTTTACGGTCTTGCCTTCGATCGGGTCGAGGTTGTTGGTGGAACTCATGTCCCTGGTCGTCCTTTCGTCTTTCACTGTCCGCACCGCGCGGTCAGAGTGGATTGATGTGTGGGATTCTGGTGGGTCGAGCTGGTCATCGCTCCAGCGAGCGTCGTTCGGCACGGCGGGTCAGGTAGATCGCCAGGATGATGCCGACCCCGAGCACCACACCGATGCCGAGCGTCATCACCGTGACCACGAACTCGGGCGTGCCCGGAGTCTGCCCGAGCAACAGCAGGCCGCTGGCGAGGACGAGCAGCACAGCCCACGTCAGGCCGATCCGCGTCAGTGCCGGTGGCATCACGCACCTCGCTCACTGCCCCGATCGACGTCGACCGCGGCGATTCCGTGGTCACGCTCGGCGACGAGGCAGGCCGCCGACTGCGAGGGACCGACGAGCGCGAGCTGCGGCTCCTGCACGTCGCACAGGCCCTCCTCGAACGCCCCGCAGCGTGGGTGGAAGTTACAGCCGCTCGGCAAGGCCGCGAGGCTCGGAATGTCCATGCTGCGAAGAGAACCGGCGCCCTTCGTCTTCGTGAGGTCTGGGTCGGGCTCGGGAATCGCCTCGATCAGCGCCTTGGTGTACGGATGCTGCGGCGAGTTGATGATCTGCGGTGTCGGCCCGAACTCGACGATCCGACCCAGATACATCACCGCGGTCTTACCGCGCCAACCGAAGTACTTGGCGATCGCGAGATCGTGGGTGATGAAGAGAAACCCCACCCCCAGGTCGTCCCGCAGCCTGCCCAGCATGGCCAGCATGCTGATCCGGATGGAGACGTCGAGCATGGACGTGGACTCGTCCGCGATCATGAGTTCGGGGCCGAGGGTGAGCGCCCGCGCGACCGCCGCACGCTGCCGTTGCCCGCCGGAGAGTTGGTGCGGGAACTTCGACAGGAAGTTCTCCGGCGGCGTGAGGTCCACTTCGGCCAGGAGTGCGGCTGCGCGCGCACCTGCATCCTTCTTGCCCTTGACGATCTTGTGGACCTGCAGCGGCGCGGTCAGCATCTGCTGGATCGTCTTCGTCGGATTGAGCGAGGAGTACGGGTCCTGATGGATGTACTGCACCTTCCGCCGGAATTCGGCGAACTCGTGCTTGTCCATCGACCAGATGTCCTTGCCGCCGAACGTCACGTGGCCCTTGCTCGGCTTAGCGAGACCGGCCGCCATCCGAGCCGCCGTGGTCTTTCCCGAACCGCTCTCTCCCACGAGGCACAACACCTCACCCGGGTTGATCGAGAGGTCGATGTCGTCGACGGCGTTGATCGGGCCGCTCTTCGTATCGAACGTCTGCGTGATCGACGTGAGCGACATCAGGGGCGTCGTGCTCGACCGCTCTTCGATCGGACGGCTCTCGGTCGCGGTCATGCCGTCGCCTCCGTCGGGTCGGTCGCATCCGGTACGGGGGGCACCGAGGCGACGATGTGGCGCTCGAGGTGAACGTCCTCCCAGTGGATGCACGCGACGTCGTGGTCCTTTCCCGCGACGTCGGTCACCGGAACCAGTGGCGGATCGATCGTGGCGCACTCGTCCGTCGAGAACTTGCAGCGGGGACGGAATGCGCAGCCGGACGGCAGATTCGCCAGGCTGGGCGGGCCGCCCGGAATGGACTCGAGGTCAGGCAGGTCGCCGACCACCGGCGGCATCGCCTTGATCAGCCCGACCGAGTACGGATGCCGGGGCTCATAGAAGATGTCCCGGACTCCGCCGGTCTCGATCAGCCGGCCGGCATACATCGTCGCCACCCGGTCGGCGAGTTCTGCGGCCAGGGCCAGGTCGTGGGAGATGAAGATCATCGCGAAGCCGAGCCGATCGCGGATCTCGTGCAACACGTCGACCACGGAGCGCTGGGTGAGGATGTCGAGGGCAGTCGTGGGTTCGTCGAGCACGAGCACTTGTGGATCGAGGAGCAGGCTCATCGCGATCAGCACCCGCTGTCGCATCCCGCCGGAGAGTTCGTGGGGGTAGCTGTCGAGGACGCGCTTCGGCTCGAGGCGGACCAGCCGCAGGAGTTCCGACGAGCGCTCCTGGATGGCCTTACCGCCGGCGTTGCCGTGCGCCTTCATCGTGTCGGCCATCTGCGAGCCGATCTTCAGTACCGGGTTGAACGCCGACTGCGCGCCCTGGAAGACCATCGCCGCGTCGTTCCAGCGGAACTTGCGGAGATCGCGGCCACCGAGTTTCAAGACATCGGTCTTGGTGCCGTCCTGACGGCGGAAGACGACCGAGCCGCTCGCCTGGCCGAGCGTGGGGAGGAGTCGGAGGAGCCCGAGGCCGAGCGTGGTCTTGCCACAGCCGCTCTCGCCCACGAGCGCGATGGCCTCACCGGGATAGAGATCGAGGTCGACCCCACGCACGGCGCGCACCACACCGCCGTTGCCCGTCTTGTACTCGACGACGAAGTCGCGGATCGCCAACAGTGGTGCGGCATCCTCGGTCCGCTCGACTCGTCTCGTGGCCGTGGTACTCGTCATCGCCGGATCACCCGTTCCTCAGCCGTGGGTTCAGGATCTCTTCGAGTGCCCGGGTCGTCATGACCAGACCGATCTGCAGGATCACGATCGCCACGATCGGGGCCAGCACGAACGCCAGGCTCGCGTCGTTGAAGATCGCGCCGGCGATGATCGCGCGGTTGATCATGATGCCCCAGTTGGCACCCGACAGCGGTGCGAGACCGAGCACGTACAGGCCGACGAGGCCGTAGATCGAGTTGGTCACGGCGATCATGAAGTTCATCAGGATGTAGCTCGCCATGTTCGGCAGGATCTCGGCGAACACGATGCGCGGGGTGCCGAGGTCGAGCAACCGGCCGGCTTCGACGAACTCCCGGTTCTTCAGCGACAGCACCTGCGAACGGATGGCCAGGGTCATCACCGGCCACGAGAGCACCCCGAGCAGGACGGCCAGCAGAAGCGGTGAGTCGAGCTTGATCTGCGCCGCGATGACGGCCAGCAGGATGATCTGCGGGATCGTGAGGAACACGTCGGAGATCGCGAGCACGGCCGAGTTGAAGAAGCCGCCCAGGTAGGCGGCGAGTGACCCGAAGATGATCGCGATGATGGTGGCGATGGCCGCCGCGGCGAAGCCGACGAAGATGACCGGTGCGCCCCCGTTGATGATCGAGTTGAGGACGTCACTGCCCTCGTTGTCAGTGCCGAGCAGATGCCCCGGGGAGCCGGACGGCAGCAGGATCGAGTTCACGTCCGCGCCCTGTTCGGGGGTGAAGAACGGACCGATCACGGCGATGAGGATCATCACGACGACGATCGTGATGCCGACGAAACCCGACGGGCTGCTCCGCAGTGCGCGGGCCAGCCCACCTGACCGACTGACGGCATCGGTGCCCGCGGTGTTCGGCTCGGCGGCCGTGAGAGTTGCCATCGTGACTACTCCTTTTCCGAACCGGGCTTGGTGATCCGCGGGTCGAGTCGGCTGTAGATGAGGTCGGCCAGCAGGTTCGCGACCACGACCGACACCGTGATCACGAGGAAGATCCCCTGCAGGACGGGATAGTCGCGGCCGTTCAGGGCGGTGAAGGTGGCCGCACCGATGCCCTGGTAGGCGAAGGTCCGCTCGACCAGGATCGCGCCGCCCACGACGAAGCCGAAGGAAACCGCGAGTTGGCTCACCAGCGGCAGGACCGCGTTGCGGCCGACGTACCCGAAGATGATGCGCGAATCGGCCAGCCCGCGGGCCTTGGCCACGGTCACGTAGTCCTGGCCGAGCGTCTCCACCGTGGACGACTTCATCACCAGCGCCCACGTCCCCACCGTGGTGAGCAGGTACACCAGGATCGGCAACGAGGCGTGGTAGAGGATGTCGGAGAGGAAGTCGAGGGAGAAGTTCGGGTGCACGCCCGGCGAGTAGCTCCCCCGCATGGCCGTCAGGTCGAACCAGCTGGAGCTTCACCCCGAAGATCACCACGAACAGGATGGCCAGCAGGTAGTTCGGGATCGCGTGCAGGAACGAGCCGACGGTCGTGAGCAGGTGGTCGATCCAGGTCCCCCGGCGGTAGGCCATCAACATCCCGGCCCCGATGCCGAGGAGGAAGGCCAGCAACGTGGCCACCCCGACGGAGAACAGCGTCCACGGCAGATAGATCCGGATGGTCTGGACGACACTCACCCCGGGCGACACGATCGAATTGCCGAGGTTGCCGTGGAGCGCGTTGTTCAGGTACGCTGAGGTACTGCTGGAAGACAGGCTCGGTCGGATCGAAGGAGAACAGTCCCGCGGCTTGCGCAGCCGCCTCCGGGTACGACATCCCCTGCTGGCCGATCAGCGTCTGGATGTACGTGTCGATCGGGTTGCCCGGCAGCAGCCGGACCAGGAAGAACGTGAGGGTCGCGACCGCATAGACCGTCAGCAGCGCCTTGATGATCCGACGCAGGACATAGGAGCCGCTGATCCGGCCGAAGATCGAGCGGCGCTCCCGATCCGGACGATCGGCTCCCGCCAGTTCAGGAGTCAGCACGTTGGCTGTGCTCACGAGTCCACCTCCGCTGACGGGTGAATCTGAATCGGACTGTGGGACCGGACGGCTGCTTCAGCGACGGGCGACCCGGAGACCGGCCGACAGAGGATCGGGACGAGGACGAGCACGCGGTGGGGGCGAGCTGGACGAGCGCGCGGGAGTCCCGTTCGAGACGTTCCCCGACCGCGTAAGCAAACCTCGACAAGGCTATGGACGTCCAGCGACAGCGTTGTGTCCGGGAGTTACAGATTGATTAAGACTGCGCGCAGGATGCACGGATGGCGCGGTTTCGCGCAACATTTTGGGGCTTTCGATGCAGAACGTGACCGATTGGCAACTAACGCTCAGCAGCGAGCGAGCAACGACGAACGCCCCGGACGCTCCGTGCTGCACGACCATCGCTGCGCGGCCCGGCCACTAGAGTGTGCGGCCATGGCTGACTCCTCGGGCAGGCTCGTCTGGATCGACTGCGAGATGACGGGGCTCGACATCGAGCGGGATGCACTGATCGAGGTGGCCGCGCTGGTCACCGATGCGGAGCTCGCCGTGCTGGGCGACGGCGTGAACGTGGTCATCCGCCCGCCGGCCGACGCACTGGCGCAGATGGGCGACTTCGTCCGGGAGATGCACGTCCGCTCCGGGCTCCTCGACGACCTGGCGGGCGGCGTGGCGCTGGCCGATGCGCAGCAGCAGGTGCTCGACTACGTGCGCACGTACGTCCCCGAGCCTTCGAAGGCACCGCTCGCCGGCAACACGGTCTCGACTGATCGCCTCTTCCTCGCCCGCGACATGACCGAGCTGGACGCGCACCTCCACTATCGGATCGTCGACGTCTCCAGCATCAAGGAGCTCGTCCGCCGGTGGTACCCGCGGGTCTACTACGCGGCGCCCGCGAAGACCGGCAACCACCGCGCGCTCGGCGACATCCGGGACAGCATCGACGAGCTCCGCTACTACCGTCGCGCGGTCTTCGCAGCACCTCCCGGCCCGAGCAGCGAGGAGGCGCGGGTCCTGGCGGCGGAGGTCTCTCCGACGACCTGACCGACTTGACGCGGACGCGCCACCGGCGCCGATCGCCCGCGCGGCGGAAGTGGCGCGAGCCGCAGGCCCGGATGCCCTACAATCGATCCTCGCCGGTCGGCGGGACCTCGAGTCCAGCCGGCCGCCTGCATGGTGGGTGTAGCTCAGCTGGTAGAGCGCCGCGTTGTGGTCGCGGATGTCGCGGGTTCAAGTCCCGTCACTCACCCCACGCACCGCTCCGACGTACCCCGGATCGGACAGCAATCGGGCCGGACCCCCCACGGGTCCGGCCCGATCTGCTTTCTGAGACCGATCGCTCTACCCCGGCGCGGCAGCACCGAAGCGATCGGACGTGGACGAGGGCCCAGGACGGGTCCACCGGGCCCTCGATTGGTGACCACTCTGCCGACCGAAGCTGTGCGCCCGCTGTCAACGCCCTACCCGCGGGCTGTGGCGCTGGCCGCATGCAGCCACCCACCCCGCAGTGCAGGCGTCGCGTCAGTTGTGTCGCGGCTTGTTCGGGTCCGTCGGCGCGCCGTGCAGGGCCGGGATCTGACCGAAGCCACCCGACTGGAAGTCCTCGAACGCCTTCATCACCTCGTCGCGGGTGTTCATCACGAACGGCCCGGCCCAGGCGACCGGCTCCTTGATCGGACGACCACCGAGCACGATGACCTCGAGGTTCGGATACCGGTTGTCCTGCTGCGTGTCGGCGCGGAGACGGACCAGATCGCCCGCTCCGAGCACCGCCGTCTGCCCGGCGTGGATCGGGCGGCGGGACGTGCCGACCGTGCCGGCACCGGCGAGGACGTAGACGAGAGCGTTGAAGTCCGGTCGCCAGGGCAGCGCGAGTTCGGCGCCGGGCGCGACCGTCGCATGGACCATCGCCATCGGCGAATGCGTGGAACCCGGCCCGCTGTGACCGTCGAGGTCACCGGCGATCAGTCGGACGACCGCGCCGGCGTCCGGTGTGCTGAGCAACGACACCTGACCGCCCCGGATGTCCTGGTAGCGCGGCTTCTCCCACTTCTGCGAGGCGGGGAGGTTGACCCAGAGTTGGATCCCGTGGAAGAGGCCGCCGGCGCTGACGAGCCACTCCGGCGGCTTCTCGATGTGCAGGATCCCGCTACCGGCCGTCATCCACTGGGTGTCGCCGTCGGTGATGGTGCCGCCGCCGCCATGGTTGTCGTTGTGCTCGAAGACGCCGTCGATCATGTAGGTGACCGTCTCGAACCCGCGGTGCGGGTGCCAGGGCGTGCCCTTCGGCTCGCCCGGCGCGTACTCGACCTCGCCCATCTCGTCCATGTGGATGAACGGGTCGAGGTCGGCGAGGTCGACCCCGGCGAACGCGCGCCGGACCGGGAAGCCCTCGCCCTCGTAACCCTTGGGTGCGGTGACGACCTGCTTGACCGGACGTTCTGCCCCGGCGACAGCGGAGAGGCGGGTCAAGGTGGTCGGATCGGAGACGGTGACGGCTGGCATCGAAGTTCCTCCTGTTAGTTGCTTGTTCAACTATACGCTCGAACACGGGCACCACCGGATGCATTCCGGGCTGGCAAGCTGGCGCCGTGACTCGACCTAGCCGCGGCAACCATTCCGACCGCCCCGACGTCACCGATCGTCGGCGGCGGGCACAACGCGCTGGTGGCCGCGATCCTGCTGGCCCGGTCCGGGCTCGGTGTCACGGTGCTCGAGCGACTCGCTCACACCGGAGGCGCCGCGGTGAGCGAACGGCCGTTCGCGGGGGTCGACGCGCGGCTGTCGCGGTACTCCTATCTCGTCAGCCTCTTCCCCGACGAACTCTCCGCCGAACTAGGGCTCGATGTCGAGTTCCGGTCGCGCTCGGTGGCGTCCTACACGCCTTCGCACCGTGGTGACGGCCGCGGCCTGCTCGTCGAGGCCCGCCCGTCCGCAGCGACGGAGGCCTCATTCGCTGCCCTGAGCGGGTCGCCGGACGCCTGGGTCGCGTGGACGTCGTTCTACGACGACGTGCAGACGCTGGCCGGTGTGCTCGCACCGACCTTCCTCACACCGCTCCCGACTGCCGACGACCTCCGACGGCGGCTCCACGACGTCGCCGGACCACCGAGCCGAGCGGATCTGGGAAACCCTGGTCGAGCAGCCACTGGGCCACGGGTTGGCCGCTCGGTTCTCCGACGACCTGATCAGGGGCGTCGTCGCGACCGACGGGCTGATCGGCACCTTCACGTCGATCGACGATCCGGCGCTGCTCGCGAACCGGTGCTTCCTCTATCACCTGGTCGGCAACGGCACGGGCGAGTGGCGGGTGCCTGTGGGCGGGATGGGCCGGCTCACCAGCACCCTCGCCCGACTCGCCACAGAGGCCGGCGTGGATCTGCGCACCGGGGCCGACGTGCAGGCGATCGAGGCCGACGGATCGGTTGCGACGGTGCACTACGTCGACCTCCGGAGCGGGGCGGACGTCCACGTCGACACATCCTGGGTCCTGGCCGGCATCGCACCTGCGATGCTCGACGCGCTTCTCGGAGTAGTGCCCACGAACGCCGAACCCGCCGGGTCACAACTCAAGATCAACCTGGTGCTCACCCGACTCCCCCGCCTGCGATCGGGACTGGATCCCGCGGTCGCATTCGCGGGCACCTTCCACGTCGACGAGACCGCTTCCGATCTGCAGCGAGCCTTCGACCAGGCCTCCGCAGGCGACCTTCCCGATCGCATCCCCGGCGAGCTCTACTGCCATACGCTCACCGATCGCTCGATCCTCGGCACGGAGATCGAGGCCGCCGGGTGGCATACGCTCACCTACTTCGGCCTGCACACGCCCGCGAGCCTCTTCGCCGGGCCGGACCGCGCGGCCACGACGACCACCGCCGTCGTCCGGGCGCTGGACGGGCTCGACGCCTACCTGGCCGAGCCGCTCGCCGGTTGTCTCGCCCTCGACGCGACCGGCCTGCCCTGCATCGAGGCGAAGAGTCCGCTCGACATCGAGGACGAACTCGGGATGCCCGGCGGCCACATCTTCCACGGCGACTTGCAGTGGCCATGGCTGGCGGACTCCGACGCCGAGGCGGATCCGGCGCGGATGTGGGGCGTCGAGACGTCGGTCGCCAACGTGATGATGTGCGGTGCCGGCGCGCGTCGTGGTGGCGCGGTGAGTGGCATCGCCGGTCACAACGCCGCCCGCGCCGTGCTCATGAGTGCGGGCCGGCACGCGCCGACCTGAGGGCCCGTTCGACGCTCAGCCGAGGGCGGCGAGGAAGTCGAGCACCCGACTGGTGAGCAGCGCCGCGGCACCCTCGTCGAAGCCCGGCAGCGAGGAGTCCGCGAAGAGGTGTTCCCCGCCTGGGTAGAGGAACAGCTCGGCATCGTCGGTGCTCGCGACCAGTTCCCGTGCCGCATCGAGGTCGCCATCGTCCGCGAAGATGGGATCGGACTCCATGCCGTGCACCTGGACCGGGACACCCTCGGGCCACGCCTCGCCGAACTCCGAGACGGGCAGGCACGAGGAGAACAGGAGGGCCCCGGTGGCGCCGGGCCGCGTCTGCGCGAGCTGCTGCGCCGGCATCACGCCGAGTGAGAAGCCGGCGTAGACCAACGCGTCGGCGAGTCCGTCCACCGCCGCGAGCCCGCGTTGCAACACCGTGCCGAACCCGGTCGCCTTCGCGTAGGCGAGGCCTTCGTCCAACGTGTCGAACGTGTGTCCCCCGTAGAGGTCGGGGACGTGCACGGTGTGTCCGGCCCGTCGCAGTTCGGTGGCGAACGCCTCCACCCCGGTGGTCAATCCCTGAGCGTGGTGGTACAGAACGATCTCGGCCATGGCCCTGCTCGCTTCCGTCGATGTCCAATCGGATCCGGATCGTCGATCCGCGTATCGATCCACATATTTGGAATGTTCGGCAATGTTAGTCTGATCCGACCATGCCGATCAACACCCCGGTCCCCGACTACGACCTCGACGAGACCATGCAGCTCACGACCGCCGACCAGGTCCGGGCGATCGGCGACCCCATGCGGACGACCATCCTCGGGTTGTTGCACGAACGCGCGGCCACCGTCACCGAATTGGCCCGGGCGGTGAAGAGCCCGAAGAGCACTGTCGCGCACCACGTCAATGTCCTGGCGGCGGCGGGGCTGCTGCGCGTGGTGCGGACGCGCCGGGTGCGAGCAGTCGACGAACGCTTTTACGGCCGCACCGCGCGGATGTTCTTCGTCGGTCTCGGCCGCCGCAACGACGGGGACACCGGACTTCCCGGCGAACTCCCGCTCGACTTCAACGACTTCGAGGTGGCGGCCAAAGAGTCCGAATCCGCCTACGAGTCGGGACAGATGCGGTCGTTCATCCGGCACGCGAGGATCCCGGAGGATCGCGCGGCGGAGTTCTGGCACCGAATCGACGAGGTGATCCACGCTTTCGACCGGCTTCCGCGCTCCGGCGACACCGTCTACGGATTCACCGTCGGCCTCTACCCGATGGTCGATTATCCGATGCTCCCTGACAGCTCCGAGCCGGAAACCTGACCAAGGGCTTCATTGCTGTGTCCGGCGCCCGGACCTACGCTCGCCGTCGTGGACGGTGGGAGTGCGGCCGACGATCACCTCAGGGCGCTCGCCGAGGTGGCGGGCCTCCTCGACCGTCTCGCCGCCGACTATTGGCTGTTCGGCGGCTGGGCGGTCGACTTCTGGGCCGAGAGGGTCACGCGACCGCACCACGACATCGATCTCGCCGTGTGGCAGCACGATCGCCCGACCGTCAATGCCGCCCTGACTGCGAACGGATGGACGCCGGCCGTGGTGGACGACGATGCGATCGGTGGCGCCTTTCGTCGAGCCGGCGTGCTGCTCGAGTTGACCTTCGTCGTCGCCGATGAACAGGGGCGCGTGTTTCTCCCGTTTGCCGACGGGCCGGCCATGTGGTCGGCCGAGCCGTTCGGCGACGAACGGCGCGAGCTCGGCGGGGTCGGATGTCGCGTGATCTCGCTGTCGACGCTGGCATCGGATAAGTCCAACGCACGTGAGGATCCAGCCGATGGGGCGAAGGATCGGCTGGATCGGGACGTTCTGCGTCGGCTCGTCCGCTGATCGAGTTGCTGACGCCCGCGCAACGTGACGAGTTCGAGCAGTGGGGGCTCCTTCGGCTGCCGGAGGCGGTGCCGACAGCGGCGGCCGACGCCATGGCTGATCGGATCTGGGCATTCCTCCTGACCGGGAGCGGGATCGATCGCGCCGACCCGCAGACCTGGTCACGGCCTCGACCGTCCGGGTTCCAACCAGTGGCACGGGCCGGCGAGCTCGACGGCATCTGGTCGCCGATTGTGAGGAGCGCGCTGGACGACCTCCTCGGATCAGCGGAGCTGCGTCGTGAGCGTCCGCGGGTCCTCATGACGTTCCCGCAGCCGGAGCTCACCTGGACCGTGCCGTCGGCTGGATGGCACTTCGACTACGTACCGCCGCAAGCGGAGCCGGGTCTTCGAGCCCTTCAGGTCTTCGTCGTGTTGAGCGAGGTCCTGCCCGGAGGTGGCGGCACAGCGGTGCTGGCCGGCTCACATCGGCTGGTCGACGCCCACGCCAGGGAGACCGGCGTGGATCCCCGACCCAGAGCCGTCCGCTCGGCGCTGTCCGCGAAGAGCCCGTGGCTCGCCGACCTGTGGGGCTCGCGATCAACCGACGGACTGCCGCCTGCGGAGCGCACGGACCGATTGGCGAAGGGGGCCACGGTCAACGGTGTCACCCTCAGGGTCGTCGAGGCGACGGGCGCTCCGGGCGACGCCTACGTGATGCATTCCGACTGCTTTCACGCCGTCACGCCGAACACCCGATCGGTAGCCCGCATCATGGCGACGAGCGTCGTCACACGTGGGCGACGTCCTTGAGGCCGACCGGGAAGACGATCGGTCGGGCTCAAACGGGAGTCTCGTCACGCACATCGGGGCTGTGCAGCATTCGCGCGCACCGGCGGCGCGTCAACCGGCATCCGGTCGGAGCGCTCCGGCAAGGGCGCGGAGACTCTCGTGCTCGACTCGGTAGAACGCCCACTTGCCTCGTTGTTCGCGAGTGACGAGGCCGGCCTCGACCAGGACTTTCATGTGGTGGGAAACGGTGCCTTGGCTGAGTCCGACGGGCGCGGTGAGGTCGCAGATGCAGGCCTCGCCGCTCGGAGTGGCCGCGATCATGGAGACCAGTCGCACTCGGGTCGGGTCCCCGAGAGCCTTGAACCGGGTGGCGAGCTGCTCGGCCGACTGAGGGTCGAGGACGCTCCCCGTCAACGGGCTGCAGCACGCGTCGAGATCGTCGGCGAGTACGGGGAGCGAAGTCGGCATGGACGGATTCTGCCAGACGTATTGACATCTGTCGATGCATTGAGGCAAGCGCAGATCCGAGGCACCGAGGTGGCCCGCTTCTGGCGGGGGCCCGTGAGAAGGCGGACCGTGCCTGAGGATGATGAACACGTCAGAGATGCTCCACACGCCCTGACCCGACCGATTCTCATCGATCGATGAGAATCCCCAGTACTTCGGGTCAGCACCAGCAGGCCCGACCACCGGGCCGGCTCATCGACGGAGGAACAAGGGTGTCACGCGTCCGGATCCACAACATGTCCATCTCGCTCGACGGTTTCGCGACCGGGGAGCCGCAGTCCCTCGAGGAACCGTTCGGCCATGCCGGCCATCGCCTGCACGAGTGGATGTTCGCCACCCGGTCCTGGACCCAGGACGGCCCCGGTGGCGGAGCGGGCGCGACCGGGTCAGCCGGGGTCGACGACGCTCTAGCGAGGCGCAACAACATCGGGTTCGGAGCCGAGATCATGGGCGCGCACAAGTTCGGCCCGCCCGGCTGGCAGGACGACCCGGACTGGAATGGCTGGTGGGGACCGAACCCGCCGTTCCACACCCCGACCTACGTGCTCACCCACCACCCGCTGCCTCCCATGGAGATGGAGGGTGGCACCACGTTCTACTTCCTCGACGCATCCCCGGTCGACGCACTCGAGACCGCCCGAGCGGCGGCGGACGGGCTCGACGTTCGGATCGGTGGCGGCCCCACCGTCGCACGCGACTACCTCACCGCCGGACTCGTCGACCACATGCACCTGGTCCAGGTGCCCATCGTGCTCGGACGCGGCGTCAGACTCTGGGACGGCCTCGAAGGCCTCGACGATGCATACGACATCGAAGCCGTCTCGACGCCCAGCGGCGTCACCCACCTCACGTTCACCCGCAAGGCCGTCGCCGGGCAAGCGTGAGGCTGCCCTGATGACAACGACGCCTGAGCGCAGTGGCCATCTGCCGATCAACGGCCTGAGCCTCTACCACGAGGTGTACGGCGAGCTCGGCACGCCGACGACACCTCCGCTGTTGCTGATCCCGGGCGCGTTCATGGCCGTCGGTTCGATGAAGTCGTGGGTGTCTGCCTTCGCCGGCACGCGAGCTGTGATCGTCTTCGACCAGCAGGGACACGGCCGAACCCCGGACACGTCGCGAGAGATGTCGTACGAGCAGTTCGCCGACGATGCCGCAGCGTTGCTGCGAGCGTTGAAGGTCGAGCGCGCCGATGTGATGGGCTACTCCCAAGGCGGCGGCGTCGCGCTGCAGCTCGCGCTCCGCCACCCGGCGCTCGTCGACAACCTGGTCTCGATGTCGGCGACCTATCGCCAGGACGGCTGGTACCCGTCGGTGTTCGACAGCATCGCGGGACTCAACGCCACGGCGTTCGCGGGCACACCCGTCGAGAAGGCGTTCATGGACCACACGCCGGACGCGGCCGCGTTCGACGCCTACGTCGCGAAGATGAAGGTCCTCAACATCAATGACCAGGACATCAGCGACGCGCAGATGCGTTCGATCTCGGCGAAGACGATGGTGATCATCGGTGATGCAGACGGAGTGAAGCCGGAGCATGCGCTGGCGATGTTCAGGTTGCGCGGCGGCGGCGATGCAGAAGCCGCGGCGTCGGGAATCCTGCAGAAGGCTCCGGCCGCGCGCCTGGTGATCCTGCCGGCGACGTCGCACATCGGCATCTCTGGGGCGTCAGACGTTCTGGCACCGATGGTGACGGCGTTTCTCGATGACCTGCCGCCGGCGACCCCGGATCTCTTCTAGATAGCGCGGGATGGACCTTTCGTCTCTCGGCGTGCCGATCGGGCCGATGATCCGTGTCCACGGTGGGTTCGCCAACCGGACCTACCGCCTTGACACCGACCAAGGCTCGTTCGCAGTCAAGGAGCTGAATCTCGTCGATCGCCGCTGGCCGTACCGCGTCGATGACGTGTTCGTGCTCGAGCGCGCGGCCTTCGCCGCCGGCGTCCCCATGCCAGAGCCGATCTCGGCAGACCACGACGCGCTCGTACACCGGTGGGTCGAGGGAGACAAGCTGCCGGAGGCGCCGGTGTCGGCGGAGTACGCATTCGAGGTCGGTGAGATCCTCGCGCGCATCCACGCGCTCGACGTCGACTGGACGCAGAGGTCCGCCGAGGAACCAGTTTCATGGGATTGGCCCGAACTTGCCGAGCAGGCGGCGGCGACAGGACAGCCGTGGGCCGACGATCTCGCCTCCCACGTCGAGACGTTCCTCGCTATCGCCCACTTCGTCGACACCTGCGAACGGCCGGGTCCGATCGTGCTGACGCACAAGGACATCCAGCCGTGGAACCTGCTCGTTCGGGCCGGTCGGCCGGTGGTGCTCGACTGGGAGCTCTCGGGAATGCTCGACCTGGCCGGCGAGCTCGGCTCGACCGCGCTGAGCGTCGCAAAGGGACCTGGCTTCGACACGATCGAACCAGCGATCTTCCGCTCGGTCCTCGACGGCTATGTCGCAGAAGGCGGAGTCCTGCCGCCGCCGGGTCCGGCCTGGTTCGCTTACATGATCAGCGGTTGGCTCGGGCACACGAGATGGAACATCCTCCGCTGTCTCGCCGGTGCCGAGTCGAGTACCGGCCCGGAACTGGCCTTGTCGCACGAGTCCGCGCGCAACGGTGTGCGCGGCCTGCCCGACATGTTCGAGCGGCTTCCAGAGCTCGAGGGTCTGCTCATGTGATATCGGCTCGCTGCCGCGCGGACGCACTATCGTGTGCTCTGTGGCGTCAGACGACTCTTCCAAGCCAACGAGCTCTCGCCTGGCAGGCGGTGGGGATGCGAGCCGGCCGTGGCTCGAACTCGCAGCGGGTTACGAGCAGGCGCGAACGAGGAAGGACTCCCTGGATCGGCTGGTCGAGTGGCCGGCCGAGCGCGAGGTTCTGGGTGACGTCAAGGGCAGGTCGGTGCTCGATGCCGGGTGCGGCAACGGTGCGAAGATCGCTGAGCTGGTTCGAGATGGTGCTGTCGCCTCTGTCGGTATCGACATCAGCGGCACCTTCATCACAGCTCGGCCGCCTGGCTTGGAGCTCATCCAAGCTGATCTCTCTGATCTGGCTTCGGTTCCCGGCCTTGCCGGTCGGCGGTTCGATCGGATCCTGTTCTTGCAGTCCTTCGGCTATGCGAAGGATCCCGTGCGCGCCCTGCGGACAGCACGGGACATGCTGACCAACGACGGATTCATCGTGTTGACCAGGACCCAGCCGATCCGATACGCGGTCGAGCGGGCCGAACAGAATGGGACCTCCCTGGGCGAGGAGTACTTCTCCGCTTCGTCCTACTCCTACCGCCACGCAGGCTGGAATGACCAGATCTCGCTCACGAAACGCCCGTACACCATGTCCGACCTGATCAATGTGTTCAGTGCGGCGGGCTTGTGGATCGAGGCGGCAACCGAGCCTCAGCTGTCCGAGGATGCGCGACGACGGTTCCCGCACAAGCAGGCATGGATGAACAAGTACCTCGGCATCCTGATCTTCAAGCTCCGGCCGCGCCCGGGGCAGCTGCCCCCTGCTGGACGCTGAGCTCGCCGGACATGGCGCGTACGCTCCGGCCACATGGTGACCGACGATGTGACCAGACCCTCCATCGCCACCCCACGCATGGCAGAGCGACCGGCGACGGCTCCCGACAGATCGACGACACGCCCGCGCACACCACCCCAGATCAGCCCCGATCAGTTGACGATTGCCCCCGCGAACGAGGCGACGTGGGCTGACCTGCAGACGTTGTTCGGCTCGCGTGGCGACCCGGCTCGCTGCTGGTGCCAACGGTTCCGGATGAGTCCCGGCGAGTCGTGGGCTTCGGAAGGCCCCGACGAACTCGCCACCCGGCTTCGGGAGCAGACGGCCTGTGGCCAGCCGGAGGCAGCCACGACCACCGGCCTGGTCGGCCTACGTCGACGGCAAGCCGGTCGGCTGGTGTGCCGTCGCCCCTCGACCCGATCATCTGCGCCTGCTGCGCAACAACCGCGTGCCCTGGGTCGGCCGCGACGAGGACAAGTCCGACAGCACGGTGTGGGCGTTGACGTGCTTCCTGACCCGTCGCCGGACATGGTCGCCGCGGTATCAGTCACGCACTCGCCGAGGCTGCCGTCGACTTTGCCAGGGCACGCGGCGCCCGAGCGATCGAGGGCTACCCCGATCTCGTCGAGGGCGGTCACGTCGGCACCCGCGAGACCTTCGCTCGAGCGGGTTTCGTCGAAGTACACCAGCCGACGAAGCGGAAAGTCGTCATGCGGGTGGACTTCGCAGCCCGACTCGACGGATCGACCCGTGCACAACCGAAACGTCAGCGGGACGTGAGCCCTCATCCGGTAGGAGATCGTCCGGATCGGGCTCTACAGTGCCGGGCATGACAGGGATCGGCGCGGATTGGCGGGTGCTCGACGGCGTCGCGACGGCATGGTTCGGTGCGGCCTCGCTGAACGAGGGGACTGCCCTGGCCGGGCGGATCGTGGAACTGTCGGCCGAGATCGTGGTCGACGTGCGCGCGACAGGCATCCGGGTGCGCCTCGACTCAGACGAGAACGCCGAGGCGGTGTCGACGACCGCTCGAGATCTCGGGCTGGTCGCAAGCCCGGACGTGCTGCAGGACCTGAGCGTGGTGTTCGAATCCGCGAACCCGTCTAAGGTCAGGCGCTTCTGGCGGCGCGTCCTCGACTACGCACCCGCGGATGAGGGCGGCCTGGCGGATCCGTTGCGACGCGACCCCGCGATACGGATCCGGCAGTCGACCGAGCGACGGCCGCTGCGAAACCGCATCCACCTCGACGTCGTGCGGCCGGCCACGGTGGTCGAGCAGGCGGGTCTCGGTGAGGCCTTCGGCCCGTACGGGGTCTGCCACACCGACCCGGACGGCAACGAGGTGGACCTGGTGCCGGGCGATGCGCTGAGCGAGACGGGCCGAACAGCGGACTGGCAGGCGGTATTCAGTGCGATGGCGTGCTACCGCACTTCGTCACCGACGCAGCAGCGTGACCTGGCGGCGGCAGCAGCGGCGCTGGCCGACGACACTGGCTTCCCGTTACTGATCGACCTCCGCCCCGGGCTCGTGGTCATCGACAGCGGTAAGGATCAGTGGGAGGACGAGGCCCACGGCCTCGAGCTCGATTTCACCGACCTCGCCGCAAACCTCCAGACGGCGGCCCGCGAACTCGGGGCGACTGCCGATCCGCGGCTACCGCGCTTCGTTCAGCTCTTCCTCGACGCCGCGGACGTCGCCGCTGTCCGCGCCTTCTGGCTGGCCGCACTCGGGTACACCCGCGACCTGCGAGCCGGGGTGAGCGACATCCATGATCCTCGACGGCTGACCCCGGTGCTGGTGTTCCAAGAGATCGACACCTCGGAGACGGAGCGTCGACGACAGCGCAACCGCATCCACTTCGAGCTCGCCGTGCCGTCGGACTTCGCGCGGCCGCGCCTCGCGACGACCCTGGCAGCCGGTGGTCGGCTCCTTGACGAGTCGCGCGGTCGCTGGCGGGTCGCCGATCCCGAAGGCAACGAACTGGTGATCGTCAGTGGGGATTGAGCGCGCGTTCGACGCGACGAACCGGAGAACATCCGCCGCATCCGTGCTGTGGGCGGCGGTGCTGAACTGGCGTGGTCAGTTGACGAGTTCGATCTCGCCGGGTCGCCAGGTCTTGTCGAACCACGGCTCGAGCGGACCGTAGAGGCGCAGGATGGTGAACCATCCCTTGCCCGGCACCGTCTGGATCCAGTTGGCCTCGGGGCCGTCGGCTGGCTGCGGGTCCGAAGAAGAGGTCGACGGAGCCGTCAGCGTTGACGGTGAGGTCGTCCGTGGTTGTTCTTGCTCGGGAAGCGGTTGTCCGTCTGCAGCTCGGAGCGTGTCTGCGGGTCGTACACGACGACCGACCAGAAGTCCTTGGCCGGGCACGTCGGCCGGGATGTTGAGGCGGTACGTGTTGGCGCCGTCGAGGTAGTTGCCGTTGCTGTCGCGGTCGACAGCACGGCGTACTGGGAGCCGCGGCCGACCATCTTCATCGCCATCGCCGGGGTGTTGACCGTGGCCATGTAGAAGAACGCGGTGCGGGCGTCGAGGTTGCGCTCGTTGCCGCCGCCGTCGAGGAGGAACTGGTAGTCGCCGCCGAAGAAGCCGCGCTTCCAGTAGCTGCCCTCGTACAGGAAGTTGTCGGCCACGCGGGTCTGGAAGAACACGGCGCGGGCGGTGGCGTTGGCGACCGCGGCGGCGTCGACGAGGATCGCCCGCAACCGGTCGTCCGGCTCGAACGGCTGGCCCTTGCGGATGCCGATGCTGGCCAGCAGCCCACGGGTCTCGGGGTCGATCAGGTCGACCGGTTCGCGGTCGATGACGGCGTGCAGCTCCGTCGTAGAACTCGACGTTGTTGGCGTGGATCGTGTTGAACGTCTGGCCGGACGCGTTGAGGAACTCCATCGCCGGCGGATCGTCGCCTGCGACGAGCGGGTAGATCTTGACGCCGTCCCGGAACATCTTCGACGCGGCGATCGGGCCTGCCGTCGACGAGGAACCCGCGCAGGACGATCCAGTTGACGTAGCTCGGCGATGCGGCCGAGAAGTACCCGTCGGGCACTCGCCGTCGTAGCCGCGCGGGAGGATCAGGTACTTGCCGCCCTGCCCGCGGTCGGGGCCGGGTGCGCCCATGTCGATGACGAACCGGAACCACGCGTCGTCGACCGTGCCCGGTCCGCAGACCGGGCGGGATCTCGACGACGGTCGGCCCGTCCGGTCGAGGTCGAGGACCGCGAGGGCGTACACGGTGTCGGTGTTGCCGGTCAGGAACAGCGAGTTGGAGTCCATCAGGTCGTCGAAGATGACGACCTTGTTCGCGGCGGTCCGCCCACGACTCGTTGCCCGGCGCATCGCCTCGAGCGACGCCGCCGGGACGGTCGAGGAACACCTCGACGCCCGCGAGGAACGTCGAGGTGCTCGAAGACGACCGCGCGGTGGTCGCATCGGTCGGCATCCCGTCGAAGAACTCCAGCGTGCCGAGCCGGGTGGCCACCGAGTCCGGCGTCATGATCTTGGGGGAATCGGCGTGTTGAAGCCTGGGGTGACGTCGGTCATGGGGAGCTCCTTCACGGGTTGGCCGGCCGGATAGACGGCCTGGCGCGACGGGCGAGGTCGGGCACGCGTCCACTGTCCAGTCGATGACGGTCTCGAGCATCACCCAGGTGTGGTGATCGCCTCGCCTAGTGGCACGTAACCGCATCCCAGGCGTCCATGCCGCGTCAATCGCCCGCCCGGATGACGTTCGGGAAGGTGTAGCTGGCGTCGATGATGGCCTCGGTGGGTACGTAGGCGCGGATGATGAGGCAGAACTGGTCATCAGGTGCTGGTAGCCAGTTCGCGCGGGCGATGGGGTCGTGTGGTTCGTCGTGGCCCAGGTGCAGGGTGGGCCGGGCTCATGTAGTCCGCCAGTCCGCCGGTGCGGTTCTTCGACGCACCCGGCAACAGACCCAGCATCGTCCCCCGACGGTCGTTCATGATCTGCCACATGCGGTCCGGAGGCACCAGCGCCTGCCGTGTATGCGGGCCGGAGGGCCGTGAATGCGGCCGCGGCGGAGGCTGTCGAACGGCTGGCAGGGGCCTGAAGGTGACCGCGCCGGTTCCGCATGAGGATGATCGAGGCGGTGCCCGCCGTCGTGACGGAGCCGTGTTCGGCGGCTCCAGTCTCGTCAGGTTATGTTCGACCCGGGGATCGAGTCGATGGCAGGGTTGGGTCGTGCGCGAACGGGTGGCGGGGATCATCGAGGAGCACGGCCGGGTGCTGATGGTCCAGCAGCGAGCTCGAGGCCGAGCCGGTCGCCATGACGGTCAGCTCTACCTGACACTGCCCGGCGGCGGCGTCGAGACCGGCGAGTCACCGGAGACGGCGCTGGCACGCGAAATTGCCGAAGAGGTTGGGCTCACCGTCCTTGACAGCACCTTCGTCGCCCGCATCGACCACGTGACGAGCGACGACTCGACCACGGTCTTCCGAGTGTGGGTGGCGCCTGGCCAGCCGGTACTCGGGGTCGACCCAGACATCGACTGCGACTGCCCCCGTTTGGTAGGAATCGGCTGGGTACCAGCGCCACCGCCACAGGCTTGGGCACGTCCAGGGGCCGACAGTGATCTGCGGATCACGATCGACAAGCCCCAGGCCAGTGATCTGGGCGTGGGGTTCACCCCAGCGGGCGGCAGTCCCCCGGTACCACTGACCTGTTCCTTCTCAGTGACGCGCGCGCTGTTGGAGCGGCTCCGAGCGGGATCGATGTGCCGGGGCGTGCCTGGCAAAAGCGGTGATGCCGGGTCCGTTGATGAGCACATCGACTGGCAGCGGAACGCGGGCACGTGGTCGAGCGGGCTTCCATCATCCGTTGGCGCGGGCGCGCGCACGACACAGGTAGATGATCGATCTGCTCGTCGAGTCGAGCGGCGAGAGGTCGTAAGCGCCATAGCTCTCGATGATCTCGAAGCCGTTACAGGTGAGCAGCGCCTCGAGCTCCTGTGGATAGCAGTAGCGAAGCTTGAGGTCCGATCGCTCGGTGTGGTCGGTGTCGTCGCTGTCGCGCCAGTGCTGGTGTCGTGACGGTCGCGGGTCGGGTGCGGAAGGCCGTTTCGATGTTCGTCTGGCTGAACGCGTCGTAGGCATCGAAGCCGGAGGCGTCGACGACGCGTCCGCGTCGGTCGCTGTAGCTGAACCAGGCCTGTCGATCGGACGGCCCGCTGAAGGCGGTGGGCCGAGGAAAGAACGTGGCGAGTACGAACACGCCGTCAGGGCAGCAGGTGACGCTGGACGGTGGCCAGCATGGCTTCCTGGTCGGAACGGGTGAGCATGTGCATGAACGCGGCGCCCGGCTCGATGATGAGGCCGTACCGCTGGTCGAGGTCGAAGCTCCGGACGTCGCCCTCGATCCACGACACGCGCCCGGCGGTGTCCTTCGACCGGGCTGCGGTGAGCATCGCGGGTTCTCGGTCGAGTCCGCATACGTCATAGCCGGCTTCGGCCAGCGAGAGGGTCACCCGTCCGGTCCCGCAGCCCAGGTCGAGCACGGACGGTCCGAACCGACATGCGAACTCGAGGTACATCGGGACATCCGCCAGGTCGATCCGGGCCAGCTCTGCGTCATACAGGTCGGGATCGGCGTACTCGTCGACCAGCACAATCGTCTCGTCGCCCACGTGTCCTCCAGCCCGTTCGCTGCACCGACTACGGACCCAACCTCGTCCCGCTGGATCGAGCAAGTCGTTTCCTGATGCCGGTGGAGCACGCGGGAACTGGACGACGCGGACCACGTCCGAGGACTGCGGGTGACAGCTCGGACGACCGACCACGGAGGATCGAAACCTGGCAATGTTCGGGCAATGCGCAGGTGGTCAAGATGATTAGCGGGGCCTGTGTTGGACAGGGGCGTTGAATTGCGCTGCCGCACAACCGGAACCCAACCGGCGTCCGGATTGGCGTCGCTGACTGACCGCTCGTTCTGGGGAGACTGCGGGGAGCAGCAAGGCGAGCGGGACGATGAAGCTCGCAGCGAGGTAGTCGAGGTGCTGGAACGCAAACGGTGGCACGGGTGCGCACATCCTTCGCAGACGCATCCGTCGTTTCATGCGACCGCACGGCATTGCGATGGGAGTCGGCCATTGCGCCTTCGCGGATCGGGACGCAAGCGATCGTTGGGTCGGCCCCGAGGGCGATCGGATCGACGACACCGGGCAGATCGGAACACCCGGGGCCATCTCCGATTCGGCCACACGGCAGGTTTCCCATCGCTGACAGATCGGACGCGCTCGCCCTTGAATCGTTTGCATACGCCGGCTTCTTGACTCGAGGCAGGTTGGTGGCGACGCTGCGAAGGTGGCCGCGGTCACCGCTCGGGTCGACCGCTCGAGATTGGGGGCTTGTGATGGGATTGACACGTCGCCAGATGATCCGTGGGACTGTGCTGAGCGGGGCGGGTGCGGCTGCGCTGGGTGCTGGTGTGGTCTCGACGGCGCCGGTGGAGGCTCGCGGGTCGGCCCGCCCACACGGCAGTCGGACCAGGCTGTTCCCACCCCTCCAGGCGGGTCCCGACGCATTGCTGGCGCTGCCGCCAGATTTCTCGTACGAGGTGGTGGCCAAGTCAGGGGCAACCGACTTGCACGACGGGACCGGCACGGTCATCGGGACGACGCCGGATAGGCCCGATGGCACCGGGGTCTTCCGGCATCGAAGCGGATATCGGCTTGTACAGAACCATGAACTGGCCGGGGGTGCGCTACGGCCGGTGCCGCAGGTTCCTGGCACCGTGTACGACGACGGTGTGATCGGCGGCGGTTGCACCGTGGTGGAAGTCGACCGCGATGGCACTCGCCGCTCGGAATGGGTGGGCCTGTCCGGCACGATCAACAACTGTGCCGGCGGAGTCACTCCGTGGCGCAGTTGGTTGACCTGCGAAGAAACCGAGATCAAGGCTGGCGCCGGTGTGGCCACGATGGACCATGGCTATGTCTTCGAGGTGGCCCCGGGCCGGCCGCGGGTCCAGGTGCCGCGACCGATCAGGGCCTGGGGTCGCTACGCCCATGAAGCAGTGGTGGTCGCGCCCGACCGTACGCACGTCTACCTCACCGAGGACGCAGGTAACGGGACCCCCAACAACCCGAACGGTCTGCTGTATCGCTGGACCGCCGATAGCGGCGACACGATTGGACCTGGGCTGGGAGTTCGTCTCGATGGCAACCAGGGCATCCTCGAAGCGCTGATCGTTCGCGCTGGCGATGGCAGCATCCTGCCTGACCTCGCCTACGTCACCGCTGCCCAGATTGGCCGCCCGTTCGAGACCGAATGGCTCGCCGTGCCCGACCGCCAGGCCGCCACGATTTCGGTTCGCAGACAGTTCGCCGACGGTGCGGTGACCAGATCCAAGAAGCTCGAGGGTGCTTGGGGCGACCGGCACGGCCTCTACTTCGCTGCCAGCTTCGCGTTCGCCGGGTCCGACGCCCCCGCGAACGCCACCAAACACGACGGGCAGATCTGGCACTACGGCTACGCCGACCAAAAGCTGACCCTGAAGGCGTACTTCCCGTACAACGACCTTCTCCACAGAGACGTCCCCGACTGGGAGACCACCCTCGGCCCCAGCTTGGACCTCGCCTTCGACGGCCCCGACAACGTCCACGTCTCTCCATACGGGAGCCTGATCATCGCCGAGGATGGCAGCACGGCCAACCACTTGATCAGCTGGGCCGACACTGTGGGCGCCCAGGCGATCGCCCGCAACCTCATCGTCCGCACGAAGAGCAGGGCAGGTGCCAACGTCTACTCCGAGATGAGCGGGCCCACGTTCACCGCCGACGGAACCCTGCTGTTCGCCAACGTCCAAGAACCCGGCCACACCTTCGTCATCCGCGGACCCTGGCGCCACTACCTCGGCCACAATTCGGAGTGATCGGCCGGAGTAGGTCCCTCGATACGTCAGCACGACGAGTGAGACGCCGGTTGCCTGGATGCTTCCGGGGCCCGGCCTCGCGGCGGTCATCGATGGGTGGGTCGAGGTCGACGTGGGACCCACGGGCGCGACGGGTGAAGCGAACGGGCAGATGGATGGCCGGCCTCGGGCACTATCGCGATCGGATGGGGCGAATGCGCTTCCGATCAAGCCCCCGGACCCGCAGGCTGTGGAAACCGCGCCCCCACGAACGGCACCGGCATGCTGCGACTCGAACATTTCCGCGGAAGCGCCCCTCGGGTCCGCAACCTCACCAACTACATCGCGAGATCGCTACTCGAGTCCGGCGGCCTCAGACGCTGCCTACACCCTCGAATGTGCCCTGAAACCCTGAGGCTTCGGTGTCGCGGATGACAGCAGCGACCCGCCCGCCTTTCGCCCGAGACGAGTGAGTCCAGGCTCGCACAGCGCAGGTCCCGACGCCTTCTAGCGATGAGCGACGCGCCGCTGGTCGGCACCGGCATCGAGTACCGCGGGATGCGCCGGGTCTAGCTCCTCGACCACCTGGACGCTTGAGCGACGCGGTTTCCACGGCCACCACACCTTGTTGCCGAGCAGGACCATGATGGCGGGCAGCATCACGAGGCGGATGAGCGTGGCGTCGAGCAGGACCCCGACCGCGAGGCCAACGCCGAGCATCTTCAACACCATCAGGGACAGGGTCGCGAAGATCGCGAACACCGACACCATCACCGCCGCGGCACTGGTGACCACACCGGCGGTGTCCGCGATGCCTTCCTCGACTGCACGCCGGGTTGAGAGCCCTTCGTTCATGTGCTCGCGGACCCGACTGAGCACGAAGACGTGGTAGTCCATCGAAAGCCCGACCAAGACGACGAGCACGAAGAGCGGTACCCAGTCGATGACGAAGCCGGGACTGGTGAAGTCGAGGAGCCCGCTGCCCCAGCCGTGCTGGAAGACCAGCACCATCACACCGAACGCCGCTCCGATCGAGGCAAGGTTCAGCACCGTCGAGATGAGCGCCAGCGCGACGCTACGGAACGTCAGCGCCATGATCAGCATCGTCAGCAGCAACACAAAGCCGATGACCAGCTGCAGCCGGCCCTGCTGCTGCTCGGCGGCGTCCATGCTCTCTGCGGCGCCACCACCGACAGCGTGTTCGCCGACGTCATCGAGGGCGGCCGGCACCAGTTCGTCACGCAAAAGCTTCAGTGCGTCATTGACCTGCGGGTCGTCCTCGTCAAAGGGCATCCCCAGCACTATGAGTGACGTCGTTCCGTCCTTTGACGTCTGCACCCCCTCGCCAGAGGCCACGAAGTCGCCCTTCTTGACTGCCTCGCTCTCGAGTCGTTCGAGCGCGGACGTGACTTGCTTGCGCGACTCGGCGTCAGCCGCCTTCACGACCACGGTCGCCGAGGCGCCCTCCTCGGCCGGGAAGCTCGTGCTGATGTCCTTGATGGTCTGCACCTGCGGGATCGAGTTGGGCAACGTGACGAGGCCGTTGCCGTCATGCGTTTTCAGGCCGAGCGCGGGCACGGCGAGCCCAACGATCACGATGCCGGACAGGGCAAGAGCGATCAAGGGGTGGCGAACCACGGGGGAGAGCAGCCGGCTGCTGATGCCACCGCGGCCGATCCGCCGGTTGAGACGCCACAGGAGCGGTACCCGCGGACGGTCAACCCGTCGGCCGAGCTTGACCAGCAGCGCGGGGAGGACGGTGATGGATCCGATGACAGCGATTGCGACGACCAGGATGGAGCCGACCGCGAGCGAGTTGAAGGTCGTAGTGCCGACCAAGAACAGACCGGCCATCGAGGCGATCACCGCACCGCCGGACACCAGGATCGAGTGTCCCGATGTACGTGCGGCGATCTCGACGGCGTCCAGCGTGGTGTGGCCAGCCGCGCGTTCCTCGCGCTCGCGTTTGAGGTAGAAGAGTGAGTAGTCGACTCCGACGGCCATGCCGATCAGCACGATGACACTCGAGACGCTGGGATCGACGTGCACGAGGTGCGAGATCGGCGCGAGCAGGCCGATGGTCGCGACCACGCTCGACCCTGCGAGTAGCACAGGGATACCGGCGGCGATCAAGGCCCCGAAGGCGAACAGCATCAGTACCAGTGTGATCGGGATGCTTGTCAGCTCCGCAGAGCCGAGGTCTTCCGAGATCCGGTCGCCGACGGCCGCGTCGACGGACAGGTCGCCGGCCTGGCGCACCTGAAAGTCCTTGAAGTCCTGCTGGACGTCGTCGGTCACGGCCTGTACGGCGTCGGCATCGTCGGTGCCGGACGCGAGCTCGACCGAGACGAGCAGTGCGGTGTGGTCCTTGTTCCACAGCGGGCCGGCGACGCTGGCGACTCCTTCGGCATCTTTGGTGCCGGTGACGACGGCGTCTGCTGCCTTCTCGGCGCGGACTGGGTCCAGGCTTCCGCCGGAGGGGGCTGTGATGATGATGTTCTCGGTGTCAGGTTGGTCGAGGCCTGCCTGCGCGATCATCGCGGCCGCACGACCGGACTCCCCGGTGCGGTAGTCGGCGTCGTTGGTTTCGACCTTGGGGATAGCGACGGCGCACCCGACTGCGATGACGACGAAGACGACCCAGGCGAGGATTGCCCTCCAGGGGTGCGTGGCGCTCCATCGCGCTGCCTTCATCGGTACTGCTGTAAGCGGGTTGCCCACGAGTCTGTCGTCCTTTCGGAACTGGGTCGGCTATCCCAACGTCGGTTATTTCAATTGTGACAGCGCAGGACGGGGTATGACAGGAGGGCAGAAACCCGGATCGGGGGTGGTGCCGGTACCCCTGCGCGACGTCGGGCTAGCCCGAACCGAGTGTCCGGTGACTCCGACGTAGATGAGTAACCAGGGCACAGAATCACGACCGCCGTTCGCCGCTCCGGGTTGCAACGCCGAGCTGCTGCTGGCCCTGATCACACCGGGCCGAGGGTGCCGATGAGGTCGGTGGCGAGGCGTTGGAGCGAGTTTCGCGCACCGCGAGGCTGGCGACGTGAGGCTTTGAGTGCCGTGCTTCGGTGACCCTGTATCGAAGTCCCGCGGTCGGGTGATGCGCGACAGTCGTCCGCCAGGTGATGCGCGACGCTGAGCGGAGAGGGGATCGCGCGGAACGAGTGCGATCCACAATGTGGCGCCCGGAGTTGACCGGTCAGGTCGGCCAGGAGATCACGCCAGGTCGGAGACCGTCACGTCCGGCCGAGTGCGTGCGCGAGCCCGGAGAGCAGGTCAATGTGCCCGTCGACCGAGTCCAATCCCCGACCCATGGTCACTACCGAGATGTGTGTACCACCCGCTTCCTGCCAACGATCGATCTCTACCCTGAGCTCGTCGATGTCGCCCCAGGGCAGCACTACGTAGTCCCCGCCAAAGGCCGAGGCGGACCTGCCGTGGCCGCGCACCAAATCCCGCAGCCGATCCCACTCATGGATGGCGTGGTCGATGCCGCCGCCGAAGAAGATAAAGCCGTCACCGAGCCGAGCCGCCCGGTCGAACGCCTTCTCGCCAGACCCACCAAGCCAGATCGGGACAGGGCTAAGTGGCTTAGGCAGCAGGGCAGCTCGGTCAATCCGATCGAAACGGCCGGCGAAGTCAACTACAGGCTCGGCAAACAACAGGCGTAGCACCTCGATCTGCTCTTCCTCACGGGCGCCGCGGGTCCGGAAGTTCTGGCCCAATGCCTCGTACTCCACCGGGCTCCAACCCACACCGACCCCCAGGCGCAGCCGCCCGCCGGAAAGCAGACTCACGTCCGCCGCTTGACGCGCCACCAGCGCCGTTTGACGCTGCGGCAGGATCAAGACCCCGGTGGCGAACCCGATGCGCTCGGTCATGCCGGCCAGATAGCCGAACATGACGAACGGGTCGTGGAACGGATCCTGCTCCGTGTATGGGCCTGTCAACCGGGGCGCGCGATCGGCATGCACGGCGCCGAGCACATGGTCGTACGCCAGTAGATGGTCGAAGCCCAGTTCCTCCACCGCACGGCCAAAACGCCCAACAGCCGCCGGATCTCCACCAAGCTCGGTCTGCGGATACACCACACCGATCTGCATGCCGTCCACCCTGCCATGGGATCCGAGCCTCGACGACGTCCGTGCGGCGCGGGTCCGATCACCGGCGTCACCGTGTCGACCGCTTCGGTGCGGGTGAGCGACGGGGCTGAGTGCGAGGACGATCGCGGATCTCGATGACGCAGGACGTGTACTGGGCTGACAGGCCGTTGATGGTGCCGCGGCGGTCGCGCTGGAGAAGCTCTCGATTGCCTCGCCTGGCGACGATGCGGCGAGGGTGCTCTGACCTGCGCTGACGTGGAGCGTGGGTGCGCCAGGAGGGAATCGAACCCCCAACCCGCTGATTAAGAGTCAGCTGCTCTGCCAATTGAGCTACTGGCGCAAGCCGTCGAGCGCGCCCGACGACAGCGCTGGACTCTAGCAGGATGCCCGACCGGCCCGGAAATCGGCTCGGTGGCCGGCGGTGCCACCTACCGACCACTCCAGGACGCCGGTTCGTCCCGCTCGGCGGTGCCTCCTAGGCTTGCCTCGGCGCAGTGAAGGCCCGACGGATCGGTCGGGACCGAACGGGAGAGGACGTGCCGGTGCGGAGGAAGGTCGTCGCGGGTCTCGTCATCACGGGTGTCGCCGTCGCGGTGCTCGGTACCGGCGCCATCGTCGGAAAGCAGAAGTACGACGCCTACGAGCGCGAACCCGAACAGGTGTACGTCAAGCACGTCAAGGCCAACTCCGACGTCGGTGGCAACACGAGCACCAGCCTCATCGCCGGCGGCCGCGCCGTGTGCCAGATGTTCTATACCGGCAAGACCGAGAAGGACGTCGACAAGGCGATGGCGTTCGAGGACTTCCCCGATGACCTCGCCGCAGCGACGAAGAAGTACGCAGTCCAAGACCTGTGCCCGGAGTACCTGCCGAAACTCCAGGCGATCGGCTGACGCGTTCAGCCCGCAGCGCGCATCGCCTCCAGCCGGGCAAGTGACTCCGCCCGTTCGGCCTTGTGATCGACGATCCGCTCGGGGTAGCCGCTCCGGTAGCCGTCCGGTGCTGCCCACGGCTCGTGGACGCCCGCATCGTCGAGGTGCCGGAGTTCAGGGACGTAGCGCCGCACGTAGTCGCCTCGCGGGTCGAACTTCTGGCCCTGACTGACCGGGTTGAAGATCCGGAAGTACGGCGCCGCGTCGGTACCGCAGCCGGCCACCCACTGCCAGCCGTGGTTGTTGCTGGCCAGGTCGCCGTCGCACAGGTGCCGGAGGAAGTGCCGGGCACCGTGTTGCCACTCCACGTGCAGATCCTTGACGAGGAAGCTGGCCACCACCATGCGGACCCGATTGTGGATCCAGCCGGTCGCGAGCAGTTGCCGCATGCCCGCATCGACGAACGGGTACCCGGTCTGCCCCGCGCACCAGGCGTCGAACCGCTCATCCGGCTCGTCGTAGGCCATGCCGGCGAACTCGGGCTTGAGGTACTCGCGCGCCGTCTCGGGCCGATGCCACAGCACGTCGGCGTAGAACTCGCGCCACGCCAGCTCCTGACCGAAGGCCTTCGCCCCCTCGCCGCGTCGTCCCGCGAGGTCCTTCAACAGGGTCCGCGGATGGACCTCACCCCACTTGAGGTGCTCCGACATCCGCGACGTCCCGTCGAGGTCCGGCCGGTCACGGTTCGCTGCATAGCTCCCGAGGTCGTCGTCGCGGAACCGCACCCATCGTTCGTGCGCGGCCACTTCGCCGGCCGGGAGGACGTCGTCGGGCAGATCACCGTGCTCAACGCTGGGCAGGTCGTCGGTCTCGACGTTGCGCACCCAGCGCACGTCTGCCGGCGATGGCGCCGGATCGGGCCATCCGTGCGAGCGCCAGGCGCGATGGAACGCGGTGAACACCTGGTAGCCGTCGCCCGATCCGTTGCGGACACGTCCAGGGCCGACGGCGTAGGCACTCCCGGTGGGAGCGAGCTCGCAGTCGACCTCGCGCAGGGCCGCGCCGACATCGTCGTCACGACGACGTCCGTACGGCCCCGCGTCGCCGGTGACGTGGACGGTGGTGGCGCCGATCTCGCGCGCCACCGCGGGCACGACGGTCTCCGGGTCTCCGGTGCGGATGACGAGAGCACCGTCGAGCGACGTCGACAGGGCTCGCAGAGACCGGACCAGCCGATCCCGCCGGGGCACGCCTGACGGCGCCCACAGGGCCGGATCGAGTACGAACAAGGGGAGCACCCGCGACCCGTCCGCGGCGTCGATCGCCGCCAGGAGCGCAGGGTGGTCGGCCGTCCGCAGATCACGCCGGAACCACATCACCTGATCGGCCACCAGACTCCTTCACCGCGACGACAGGCGGACGCCGAACGGCGACGCCGCGACCGTCATACCCAGTCGGGGCTCGTCCCGATCACAGGTACAGGCCCGTCTGGCCGTCCTCGAGCCGACCCGACGCGACGGCGTGCAGGTCGCGTTCACGCAGCAACACGTAGGACTTGCCTCGCAGTTCGACCTCGGCACGTTCGGCCGGGTCGAAGAGCACGCGGTCGTTCTCCACGACCGTACGGACGTTATGACCGACCGCGACCACCTTTGCCCAGGCGAGCCGACGACCGATCGCCGCCGTCGCCGGGATGACGATGCCGGCAGTCGACCGACGCTCGCCGGACTCGTCGTCAGGATCTACGAGGACCCGGTCGTGCAGCATCCGGATCGGGAGATTGGCGCTGGGACCCACTACTCGTCGCGACCCCGGACGATCAGCCGCAGCCCTACCAGGCCGGCGACGACGCCGACGACGGCCGCAGCGATCGGGATCAGCTTCTTCACGTCGAGCGATCCGTCGGGGCGCGTGAACGACTCGCGCACGCTGGCGACTCGACGTTCGACGATGCGCTTGGGACTGACGGTGTCGACGAGCGTGTCGATCGTGTCGCCCAGCCGACCGCGCGTGGCCGCCAGGTCCTTCTCGATCTGCGCGGGCGTGCGGTTGTCCGGCGCGTAGGACGACGGCACCGAGCTGCGGTGGTCGCTCATTCGATCTCCTCTGCCTCGACCGGCCGGGTTGGCTGCACAGACCCTATCGAGTGGCGAGCCTCGCGCCGACCGCCGGTTCAGCTCGCGGAAGTCGACCGCGATCTTCACGTCGTCGTCGGTGCGCTCGAGTGCTGTCCGCCACGACTCCAGGGGCACCCGGCGGGTGATCAGCCGCCCCAGCCAGTCCGGGTCGACGCGCCGGAGCACGTCCACGGCGCCCGGATAGTGCCGGCGGCCGGCGTTGACGGTGCCGACGATCGCCGCGTTCGAGCGGATCAACGCGTTGCCGACGAGGCCGAGGTCGACCGGCGAGCCGTGTCCGGCGATGCCGATCAGCACCATCACCCCGGACTGCGCGAGCAGCGTGGCCGCGGTGGCGATCACCGAGGTCGCTCCGGAGCACTCCAGCACGACGTCGAACAGCACGTCGGACCGGTCGGCCGCCGTGAAGATGTCCGAGGTCGCCGAGCCGCCGAGTGAGGCCAGGTCGTCGGTGTAGGCGGCGCCGAGGTCGCGGACGAGGTCGGGCTTCGTCCCGGTGCGCATCCGATCGAGCACGGTCACGTCGAACCCGGCGACGCGACCGGCCGCCGCTGCGAGCAGGCCGATGGGACCGGCTCCGGTCACGAGCATGCGGGCGGGTGCCACGTACGCCCGTCCGGCGATGTGCGCAGCCGCCTCCATGGCCTTGCAGATGACGGACATGGGCTCGACGAACACCCCCAACTCGCCCAACTCGGCAGGCACGTGGATCAGATACGCCGGGTCGGACCGCCATCGTTCGCGACCGAAGCCGGCGCTCCCGCGGATGCCGTGCTCGGTGTACAGGCCGTTGCGGCAGAAGTCCCATTCGCCCCGGGCGCAGGCGGGGCACGGCACCGGATCGGGCAGGCGCACGATGCCGGTGACGAGGTCGCCCGGCGCGAAGCCCGAGGCGGACGGCGCCTCGAGCACCCGTGCCACCACTTCGTGCCCGATCACCAGGCCGGACTCACCCGGCAGCGGGCTGCCGACACCCGCCGCGATGATCTCGGCGTCCGTCCCGCACAGACCGACCAGCAGCGTCTCGACCAGCACCGACCCCTCGGCGGCAGCCGGCTCGGGCATCGTCGCCACTGTGGCCGTCTCGGGGTGGCCGGGTCTCACGCTCATCGCTCTCACGAGACGTTCCTACCCGACCGACAACGGTCCGGGCGACCCGCCCGGCGGCCATGGCGCGGCCGGTGAGTGACAATGCGGTCATGAGCGCATCCCTCGAGACCAGCCGCCTCTCCCCCGGAGACCGTGCCCCCGACTTCACGCTGCCCGACGCCGACGGCACGCCGGTCAGCCTGGCCGACCTCCTGTCGGCGGGCAAGACGCTCGTCCTGTACGCCTATCCGGCTGCGAGCACCCCCGGCTGCACGACCCAGGCCTGCGACTTCCGCGACTCGCTCTCCTCGCTCGCCGGAGCCGGCTACACGGTGGCCGGGATCAGCAAGGACGCGCCCGCCAAGCTCGCGAGGTTCCGCGACGACGAGCACCTCACGTTCCCGCTGCTGTCCGACCCGGAGAAGACCACGCTGCAGGCCTACGGCGCGTTCGGGGAGAAGCAGAACTACGGCAAGACCATCCTCGGCGTGATCCGCTCGACGTTCGTGATCGGCACCGACGGCCTGGTGCAGCACGCGTTCTACAACGTCAAGGCCAAGGGTCACGTCGCCAAGCTGCGCAGGGATCTCGGCGTCGACTGACACCGCGATCGGCCGAGCTCACCACGTCGCTCACCGTCGGCGGGCGCGTACCTGTGCCAGCGCGACGGCCAACAGGTCGGCGCTTCCCAGTTCGCCGTCGAGCACCACGTCGGCCACCTCGGCGGCCCGTCGTGCCGCCTCCTCGTAGATCCGGCCGCCGACGTCGAGATACATGTCGAGGTAGCCGCGTAGACGCGCGGCCTGCTCGGCGTCGATTTCGCCCTCGTCGGCCACGAAGTCCCGCCGAAGGCGCCGCGCTAGCGCGACGTGGAGCGGGAGGTCGATGTGCAGTGCGAGATCGATCAGGGGTCGGACGGCGCTGCGGGCCCGACCGAACGGTTCTTCGAGGACGATCGTGTCGACGGGTCCGATCGTGCTCGCCCCGTCCAGGCTGAGGATCGACCCGCCGCCGACGAGAGCGGTGAGATCGGCGACGAGTCGGTCGGTGCGCCATTCGTCGATGTCGGCGCCACGGGCGAGCCAGCCGGGCAGGTCGTTCTCGGGGAGGTCGGAGACGCCGGCGTAGTCGTCGAAGAACATCGCGAGCGCGGCTCCCCGGTCGCTCGGCTCGGAACCACCGGCCGGGGAGAGGGCCTCCGCGAGCGCCCGTACCAGGGTGGACTTCCCCGAACCCGACGTGCCGCTCACAGCGACGACGAACACCTGCGGCTCGTGGGACGGGGCCATCCGGTAGGTCCAATCAGCGAGTCGGCCGGGGTCGAACCGCACGTGTCGTAGGGCCGGTGAGATTCGAACTCACACTGTCACGGACCTAAACCGTGTGCCTCTGCCATTGGGCTACGGCCCCTCGGCGTCCGATCCTAGGCTCCTGCCCACGCGAGCGTCGTCACGACAACGCCTCGAGCATGGCCGGGACGAGAGCCCGCAGAGCGGCGGCCCGATGCGAGAGCGCGTCCTTGCGCTCGGCACTGAGCTCGGCCGAGGTCGACCCGTCGGCTCCGTCGGGGACGAACAGCGGGTCGTACCCGAACCCGTTCGCTCCGACGGGCTCACGGATCACCCGTCCCGCCATCTCGCCGGTGCGGACGTGCTCGGTGCCGGTCGGGAGGACCAACGCGACGGCTGCCACGAACCGCGCTCCACGGTGCTCGTCCGGGACGTCGTCCAACTGGTCGAGCAACAGCAGATTGTTGGCCTCGTCGCTCCTCGCGTGCCCGGCCCACCGAGCCGACAGCACGCCGGGCATCCCGTTCAACGCGTCGACGCACAGGCCGGAGTCGTCGGCCAGCGACGGCAGCCCGGTGGCGGCGACCGTCGCCCGGGCCTTCAGGAGCGCGTTGCCGGCGAACGTCAGCTCGGTCTCGACCGGCTCGGCGAACGGCGGCACGTCGGCGAGGCCCACGACCTCGATATCCGCCAACGCAGGCGTGGCGGCGAGGATCCGGCGGAGCTCGACGAGCTTCTTCGCGTTCCTGGTGGCGAGGACGACCCGACGTGCGTGTGCTCACGCGTGAGCCAGTGCCGTGGCCTGCAGCGAGGTGAGCGTCGCGCAGCCGGCGGCGCCGAGGTCGAGCAGCGAGTCGAGCATCGCCCGGTCGTACGGCTCGCCCTCGGCGGTGCCCTGCACCTCGACGAAGCGCCCGTCTCCGGTCATGACGACGTTGAAGTCGGTGTCGGCGGTGGAGTCCTCGGTGTAACAGAGGTCGAGCATCGGCGTGCCGCCGACGATGCCGACCGAGACTGCGGCGACGGACTGCCGCAGCGGATTGCCCTTGACGGACCCGCTCGCGGTCAACGAGGCGATCGCGTCGACGAGCGCGACGTACGCCCCGGTGATGGCCGCGGTCCGGGTGCCACCGTCGGCCTGGAGGACGTCACAGTCGAGCACGATCGTGTTCTCGCCGAGCGCCTTGTAATCCACGACGGCGCGCAGCGACCGACCGACCAGCCGGGAGATCTCGTGCGTGCGTCCCCCGATCCGGCCCTTGACCGACTCGCGGTCCGAGCGGGTGTTGGTCGCGGCCGGGAGCATGGCGTACTCGGCCGTCACCCAGCCGAGGCCGGATCCCTTGCGCCATCGCGGGACACCCTCGCTCGCGCTCGCGGCGCACAGCACCCGGGTCCGGCCGAACTCGACCAGGACCGATCCGGCGGCATGGTCGAGCCAGTTCCTCGTGATCGTGATCGGACGCAACTCGTTGTCGGCACGGCCGTCGGCTCTGCTCATGCCACGACCCTAGGCGGTGGCGCGACGCCCACGACCCGGGTGGTCAGGCTCCGGCGCGGCGGGCACGGATGACGTCGAAGAGCACGATTCCGGTGGCCACTCCCACGTTGATGCTGTCGATGGCGTCCGACATGGGGATCCGCACCAACGTGTCGGCGGCATCCCGCATGGCATCGGTGACGCCGTTCTTCTCGCTGCCGACGACGACCGCCACCGCGCCGGTCACGTCGGCATCGAAGTAGAACTCGTCGGCCGCCGGCGTGGTCACGATCAGCCGCACACCGGCCGAACGTGCCCATGTCCACCAACTCCGGCACGCCGACCACCGAGAGCGGGACGCTGAACAGCGTGCCGACCGACGCGCGCACGGTCTCCGGATGAAAGGCGTCCACCTGCGGATCACAGAGAATCAGTCCACTGACACCCGCGGCCACCGCCGTCCGGGCGATCGTGCCGAGATTGCCCGGCCGCTCGATGCCCTCGACGACGACGAACAGCGAGTCCGGTCGAGGTACGGGTTGCGCCGCCAGCCCGACGGTGGGCATCTCCGCCACGCCCAGCAGACCGTCCGGGTCGTCCTGGGTGGCGATCGACGCGAACGCCCGCTCACTCAGCACGCTGACACGTGCCCCGGCGGCCACCAGGTCGTCGAGGAGTTCGCTACTCGTGCCGATCGGTCCACTGCCCCGGCGCCACGAACAGGTCGCGGATCCTCACCCCACCGTCGACGGCGCGTCGCAGCTCCCGGAATCCCTCGACGACGAACAGCCCTTCGCGACGCCGCTCACGCGCCTTGACCAGCCGGCGCACCGGCTTGAGCCGATCGTTGGCCGCGCTTTCGACGACCGGGAACCGATCGAGATCGACCATCTCGTCACCGCATCCACGCGAACTGGTCGACGCGGTCGAGCACCGGGCCGAGGAAGCGCCCGCCGATCTCCGCGAACTCCGCCGGAGCGCCGGTGGTGAGGAAGCGGTGCGGCGGGGTCGGACCCTCCGGCCGCAGCAGCCCGTGTCGGGTGAGGACCGCGTAGACGTCCTTGGCGCTCTCCTCGGCGGAGCTGACGAGGCTGACCCGCTCACCCATGACGTAGGCGATCATCCCGGTCAGCAGCGGGTAGTGCGTGCACCCGAGGATCAGGGTGTCGACCTCGGCGTCGAGCAGCGGCTGCAGGTACTCCTCGGCCACGGCGAGCAGCTCGGGCCCGCTCGTGACACCGCGTTCGACGAACTCCACGAAGCGCGGACACGGCTGGGTGTAGACCTCAACGCCCGAGACCGCCAAGGCGTCGTCGTAGGCGAGCGAGCGAGCCGTCGCGGCGGTGCAGATCACCCCTACCCGACCGTTGCGGGTGGCCGCGACCGCGCGCCGGGCTGCCGGCAGGATCACCTCGACCACGGGAACGTCGTATCGTTCGCGCGCGTCCACCAGCATGGCCGCGCTGGCCGAATTGCACGCGATCACGAGTGCCTTCACGCCCAGGTCGACCAGGTGGTCGAGGCATTCGAGTGCGTACTCACGGATCTCGGCGATCGGCTTGGGCCCGTACGGCTGACGAGCGGTGTCGCCGAGGTAGATCACCGGCTCGTGCGGGAGCTGATCCAGGACCGCCCGGGCCACCGTCAGCCCGCCGAAACCCGAGTCGAAGATGCCGATCGGTGCCTCGGGGCCGTGGCCGAGCTCAGTCACGGTGCGGTTCCGGCAGGCCGGGATTCATCGCCTCGATCAACGACTCCTGCAGCCACCCGAGCCAGACGTAGACGTCGTACGTCCAGCGCACGGGGTCGTCGTCGTCGAGCGCCCCGAACCGCTGTTCGTCGTCCTCGGTGACCTCGAGCCGCGTCCCGATCGAGAGCCGGAGGTCGTTCAGGCAGCGAGCCCACGTCAATGCGGCGTCAGCGTCGAGCGACACGGTCACGCGGTCGGAAAGCGTGGTGTCGCCGAGGTCGGCGAGCACGCTCTCGGCGGCCGCGAGCTTGCCCGAGCGCAGCCCCACCTCGGTGAAGCGGCGGAACTCTCCGGCGGCCTCGTCGTCACCGCGATAGCCGTCAGGGAGGAGCCTGGCCACCACCGGGTCACTCGGCGCCACGCTCGACCCGAAGGCGCCCACCAGTTCGGCGAGTCCGTCGTCGGACGAGGTGGACCTGGTGTTCTCGTCGTCGCGGAGGAGCTCGACGACCTGGGCGACGAGGTTCGCGATCAGCGTCGCCTCGTCTGCACTGAACTTCGCCGTGATGGCACCGCGCTTGCGGGTGAACCGGGTGGCCACACTCACCTCTCGTTCTTCTGAGCGGTGGCCCAGAGCCCGTAGGAGTGCATCGCCTCCACGTCGCGCTCCATCTCTTCACGGCTTCCGGACGACACGATCGCCTTGCCCTTCTGGTGCACGTCGAGCATCAGTTTGTCGGCCTTCGCCTCGCTGTAACCGAAGTAGGAACGGAAGACGTACGACACGTACGACATCAGATTGATGGGGTCGTTCCAGACCACCGTCAGCCACGGCGAATCGACGTCGACGACCTCGACGACCTCGGGATCGTCGAGTTCGGTCGGGGCGGTACTCACGCTCGCATCGTCGCACGACCCGGCGATTCTTCTCGACAGTAGGCTCCCCCGCATGAACGTCCCCGGGACTGTGTCCACGGCGCTCCGCACCGATCACTACGAGCTGACGATGGTGCAGGCGGCGCTCGCCTCCGGGCACGCGGAACGTCGCTGCGTGTTCGAGCTGTTCGGTCGTCGGCTGCCGGGGCGTCGCCGTTACGGCGTGGTCGCCGGCACCGGGCGATTACTCGAGGCCATCGAGGCCTTCCGGTTCGGCGACGATGAGATCGCACTCCTTACTCGCAACGGGGTGACGGACGACCGCACGCTGGAGTGGTTGGCGAACTATCGCTTCTCCGGCGATGTGTGGGGTTACGCCGAGGGCGAGTGTTACTTCCCGGGGTCACCGCTGCTCGTGGTCGAGGCGACCTTCGCCGAGGGCGTGCTCCTGGAGACGCTCGCGCTGTCCATCCTCAACCACGACAGCGCGATCGCCACCGCTGCGGCCCGCATGCGGGGAGCCGCGGGCACGCGCTCACTGGTCGACATGGGGTCGCGGCGCACGCACGAGGAGGCTGCCGTCGCGGCCGCCCGCGCTGCCTACCTGGCCGGCTTCGACGCGACGTCCAACCTCGCCGCGGGAGCTCGCTACGGCGTCCCGACCAGAGGGACCGCAGCCCACGCGTTCACGCTCTTGCACGAGACGGAACGGGAGGCCTTCACCGCCCAGGTGGCGGCGTTGGGAGTCTCGACCACCCTGCTCGTCGACACCTATGACATCGAGGCCGGCGTGCGCACTGCCATCGAGGTGGCCGGTCCGGAGCTCGGAGCGGTTCGGATCGACTCGGGCGATCTGGCGGCCGTCGCCGTTCAGGTCCGTGCCCAACTCGACGATCTCGGTGCCCACGCCACCCGGATCCTCCTGTCCGGCGACCTGGACGAGTACGGGATCGCGGGGCTCGCCAACGCACCGGTGGACGCCTACGGGGTCGGTACGTCGCTCGTCACCGGCTCGGGCACCCCGACCGCGGAGCTCGTGTACAAGCTCGTCGCGGTGGCCGATTCCGACGACCCGACGGCGGCCATGCGGGGCGTCGCGAAGATGTCGGCCGGCAAGCCCACACACAAGGGCCGCAAGTGGGCGCTCCGGCGGATCGGCGCGAACGGGGTAGCCGAGGCGGAGCTCCTCTCGACGGTCGACGTCCCCGCCGCCGACACGAACGACCGGCCCCTGCTGGTACCGCTCATCGCCGGCGGCGCGATCGTCGCGGAACCCGATCTCGCGGCTGCCCGGGCGCGGCTGCGGGACAGTCTGGCCGAGCTGCCGGCCACCGCGCGCCAGCTCTCCGCCGGCGACCCGGTGATCCCGACGAGCTACCTGGAGGAACAAGCCGTTGGGGGTGGCACCGCCCGCCGGCGGTAGCACCGGAGTGCACGGTCGTAGCACCGTCCACGGCCATACGCCGGCCGGGACAGCCATACCGACGACGGCGGACCATACGAACACAGGAGCGCCATCGGCCGGGCGGGCGAGCCGCCTCAGACGTCGGCTCAGGGCGTCCGCCGGCAGCGGCGCGACTGCGACCTAGCGGCCGGAGCCGATCTGCTTGCGGGCGATGCCCTTCAGCCGGCGCTTCTGGCTCGGGTCGAGGATCGCGTAACCCACGACCGGGAGCGCGATCGCGGCCAGGAGGAACAACGCGATGAACCACGCCGGGATCGGCAGGATCCACAGCACGACGGCGACGCCGATACCACCCAGGACATAGCCGGTCTGACGCTTCACGGTCTCCTCCAAATGACGAGCCGCGTACTCTCGCATCACGGCTTTGCGGTTGCCACCGTACCTGGCAGGGCCTCGGTCCCGACCGTCAAACGCCACGTCGGACGGCGCAACGCAGCCACGTCGACCACCCCGACCCGGCGGACATGCGCCTCGATGAGCTCACGCAGGTAACCCTCGCTCCGCCACAGCACCTCGGCGTCGCGGACGTGCGGGTAGTCACGACTGCCGTTGTGCCGGTACTCGGTGAGGACGACGGCGAACTCGTCGTCGTCGGCGACCGGCCCGCCATCGACGGCGAACCTCCGGATCCTGGCGTCCGGATCCGCGGCGACGTCCACGTCGTACGTCACCACGCAGGCGATCCCCACGACGACGTCGAAGTCGTAGTCGGGCAAGCCCTGCGGCGCGTCCGGGACGGCGCGTCGGGCGAGCTCGACCGGGTCCGTACCGGGGTTCGAGGAGGAACCGAAGTACCGCGCCGACCAGGTGAGGTAATCCCGCAGTTGCGCGCCAGTGAGGCGGACGGCGACCAGCCGGTTGTCGAACCGGTACAGCGAACCGACGCCGCCGACGGTCAACGGTCCCGCCGGCAGCGATCCGTCCCGGTACACCTTCGACACCGACGCGACGACGGCGCGTATCCCGGGCAGCAGGTCGAGCCCCGCGCCGTCGATCGCCGCCTCGCCCGCGACCCGAGCGATCAACTCCAACGCGACACTCGGCCGCCAGGGTGGAACCGACAGATCCACGGGTTCGCTCAACCCGCCGACCCGCTCGGCCAACAGCGCTCGCGTGGCGAGGTGGGGACCCTCGACCGCGGCCGCCACCACTTCGTCCTCGTCGGCCTCGTGCGGGTCGAGGGTCTGCGCCGAGGTCCCGACCGCCCGCCATCGGGAGCCGTCGAACGCGACATCGACGTGGATGACCGACAGCCGCCGGCCGTAGCACGCCGGCTCCGTGAGCACCGCGACGGACCCGTCGGGCCGTGCGATCAGCTGCTCAGCGACGTCGCTGTGGGCGTGTCCGGCGAGCACCGCCACCACGCCGGGCACCTGTTCGGCCACGAGCGCGGACGCGTTCTCGAGCCATGGCACGACCCTGCCGTAGGAGGAGAACGGGCACGGCCCCGAGTGGGCAGTGACGACGATCAGGTCGGCGCCGGCCGTGAGCAGGAGATCCGCCTCCATGGCCGCAGCGGCCACCAGGTCGCCGACGTCGAGGAGACCGTCGACCACGCCCTTCGTCCATACCGGTATCCCGGGGGTCGTCAGCCCGATCAGCCCCAAGCGCAGGGTCGGCCACGACCCGCCGGCGACCGGCGGCTCGGAAGCGGGCAGCGGCTGCGGGAGGACGTCCAGGAGCACGCTCGCGCCGAGCGCCCGAGGCCCGGTGGTGTTGGCCGCCAGCACCGGGAACCCGCACCCGCTGGTGAACGCGTCCAGGACGTCGAACCCGTACTCGACGTCGTGATTGCCGAGTGCGGCCGCGGAGTATCCGAGTTCACGCATCGCGAGGGCCATCGGATGTGGCCCGTCGAGCCGCCCGTCGGCCGCGAGCCGCATCATCGGGGTGCCCTGGATCGTGTCGCCGGCGTCCAGCAGGATGACCCTGTCGTCGCCGCCGTGGTGACGCCGCAGTTCACGGACCAGGGTGGCCACCTTGGCCAGCCCGACGCCCGGGTCGGGCCGGTCGGCGTCGTAGTCCCAGCTGCGCACGAACCCGTGGAGGTCGGACGTCCCGGCGATCACGAGCCGCGCATTGGCCGCCGGGGCGGCGGGTCCCTCGCGGTATCCGGCCGCCGCCAGGACGGCGGAAGTCACCGGTCGACGCCGGCCAGGGACGCGGTCATGGCGAACACCTTGCCAGGGTTCAGGATCCCGCGGGGATCGAACGCCGTCTTCAGCTCGCGATGGAGGCGCATGGACACCTCGCCCAACTCCCGGGTCAGGAAGTCGGCCTTGAGCATCCCGACGCCGTGTTCACCGGTGATGGTCCCGCCCAGGCTCAGCCCGAGCTCCATGATCGCGTCGAACGCCACGCCGGCCCGCGTCACCTCGTCGGGAACCGAGGAGTCGAACAGCACCGTCGAGTGGGTGTTGCCGTCGCCCGCATGTCCGAGCACGGCAATCGTCAGGCCCAGTCCGGCGCCGATCTTCTCCACCCCCTCGACGAAGTCGGCGAGGCGCGTCCGCGGCACGCAGACGTCATCGATCAACATCGAGCCCAGCCGTTCGACGGCGAAGTGCACGCTCCGTCTCGCGGCCAGCAGGAGCTCGCCCTCCTCGGCGTCGGCGGCGACGAGCACCTCGCTGGCACCGGCGGCGGTGAACACCGCGGCCAGCGCCTCGACCTCCGCCTCCGCTCGTGGCCCGGCGTCCGACTGGGCGACCAGCATCGCCGCCGCGTCGTCGGGCAGGCCGAAGTCGCGATAGTCGTTGAGCGCGCGCAAGGTGGTCGAGTCCATGAACTCCATCAGGCTGGGCACCAGCCCGTTCCCGACCACCCGGGCCACGGCGTCACCGGCTGCCCACACACTCGGGAAGACGGCCGCGACCGTGCGGGGCTCGGACGCGGCCGGGATCAGCGCGACCGTGATCTCCGTGAGTACCGCAAGGGTGCCCTCGGACCCCACGAGCAACCCGGTGAGGTCGTAGCCCGCGACCCCTTTCATGGTCCGACGGCCCGTCTGCAGGATCTCGCCCGTCGGCAGGATCGCCTTCACCGCAAGGACGAAATCCCTGGTCACGCCGTACTTGACGCAACACAGCCCACCGGCGTTCGTGGCCACGTTGCCGCCGATCGTGGAGATCTCCCAGCTCGCGGGATCGGGCGGATAGAACAGTCCCCGCTCCGCCACGGCCCGGGACAGGTCGGCGTTCAAGACTCCCGGCTGGACGGTGGACGTTCGGTTGCCCGGATCGATCTCGAGGATGGCATTCATCCGTTCGAGGGACAGCAGGATGCACCCGTCGATGGCATTGGCCGCCCCCGACAGGCCGGTGCGGGTGCCTTGTGGAACGACCGGGATCCCGAACTCGGTGGCCGCGGCGAGAGTGGCGAGCACGTCGTCCTCCGAGCGGGCACGAACGAGCGCGAGGGGTTCACCCGACGGGCAGAACGTGGCCATGTCGTGCCGGTAGGCCGCCATCGACGGTGGGTCGACGGTCAGCGCGTCGGGGGCGAGAGTCGAGCGGAGCCGGACCAACGCCGGGTGATCGGACATACGGCCATTCAACACGCTCCGCACCTCGCGGCGTCTCACTAGGCTGACGCTGATGCCGACCCACGACAGTGCCCCCTCCCCTGACAGAGGCTTATCCCCAGACGCAGCCCGCTTCACGGATGAGCCCTCCCCGGCCTCGAACGACGACGGCCCGGCAGATCGCTGGCTGACGTTGGACGGGGTGGTGAACGCTCGCGACTCCGGCGGCCTCCGGGCCCCCGACGGTCGGCGGGTCGTTCGCGACCGGCTGCTCCGCTCGGACAACCTCCAGGATCTGTCGCCGCGCGACGTGACCGCGTTGCTGCGGGATCACGGTGTCAGCGACGTCCTCGACCTCCGGTCGGACTTCGAGGTCGATCGCGAGGGACCTGGCCCGCTCGTCGCCACCGACGTGCAGATCCATCACCTGTCGTTGCTCCCCGAGGCCCCGCCCGGAACGCCGGTCGACCGGTTGCCGAGCAGCGACGAACTCCTTCCCTGGCAGGAGGGAACGCTGGCCGCCCGCGAGAAGGTCGGCCAGCATGCGGCCTACCTCGGCTACCTCGAGGACCGGCCGGACTCCGTCGTGGCCGCGCTGAAGGTCATCGGTTCCGCCGACGGTGCCGTCCTCGTGCACTGCGCCGCCGGCAAGGACCGCACGGGGATGATCGTGGCGCTCGCGCTGGAGGTGGCCGGCGTCGATCGAGACGAGATCCTCGACGACTACGCCCTCACCGACAGCGTCATCCCCCTGATCGCCGCGCGGCTGCTCGCCAGTCCCACCTACGCCGGTGGCGTCGACGGCCGGGACCTCGACACGATGCGACCGCGGCGCGCCACGATGGAGCTCGTGCTGAACGAGCTCGACGCGAACGCCGGCGGGGTGCAGGCCTGGCTCGCCGGTCAGCCCGGCTGGACCCACGCCGACCACGCCGCGATCACGGCCAGACTCGGCCTCTCCGGCTGAGCACATCGGGCCACGAGTTCGGCATCCCCTAGCCTGATCGCGGAGCCCGCTGCGCGGGGCCTCCCGCTCTCCCTTCCCGCCCCACCGCCTCCACCCCTGACCTCGTCACACCTCACCCCTTCCACACCTCAGGAGCGTTCGATGGCCACCAGGCCGACCCGGAAAGCCGCCGCGAAGAAGACCCCCGCCAAGAAGGGCTCGCCCGCTGCACCGCGGGCGGCGCGGCCGGTCGCGACCTCCGCTGCGATCCCGTCGACGTTCGGCGGCGTGGCCGGTGTCTCGCGGCTGTCGAGCGCCGTCACCCGCTCGGCCAGTGCGGAGAACTTCGATGCGAGCAAGGGCGGCGGCGCCCGGGCCACGACCGGTACCGGGGCGGAGTGTGCGCGCGAACTGGGCGTCGGCTGGAAGGTGTCGCCCAGCGTCCGCATCCCGGCCGGTGCGACGCACACGCTGGCCGACATCGACGGTGAAGGCGTCATCCAGCACATCTGGTGCACCACGCACCCGACGTTCTGGCGCCAGCTGGTGATGCGGGTCTACTGGGAGGGCGACCCCGAGCCGGCGATCGAGACGCCGCTCGGCGACTTCTTCTGCTCGGGCTGGCGAACTTTCGCGCAGGTGAACTCGCTCCCCATCTCGGTCAACCCGCACGGTGGCTTCAACAGCTACTTCGAGATGCCGTTCCGGGCGAACGCGCGCGTCACGGTCGAGAACATCGCACCCGAAGACGTCACCCTGTACTACCAGGTGGACTTCGCCCTGGGCGAGGTCGCGCCCGACGCCGCCTATCTCCACGCACAGTTCCGCCGCAGCAACCCGCTCCCGTACGCCACCACGCACACGATCCTCGACGGCGTCGAGGGCACCGGGCACTACGTCGGCACCTACCTCGGCTGGCAGGTCAACAACACCGGTTGGTGGGGCGAGGGCGAGATCAAGTTCTACTACGACGGCGACGGGGACTTCCCCACGATCGCCGGCACCGGCACCGAGGACTACTTCGGCGGCGCGTGGAACTTCGACGTGCCCGGCCAGGGCTACACACCGTTCTCCACGCCGTACCTCGGCCTGCACCAGGTGATCCGCCCCGACGGGCTCTACCAGGCCCAGCAGCGATTCGGGATGTACCGCTGGCACCTGGCCGACCCGATCCGGTTCGCCGCCGACCTGTCCGTCGACATCCAGGCACTCGGGTGGCGCGGCGAACACCGCTATCTGCCGCTGCAGGACGACATCAGCTCCGTCGGGTACTTCTACCTCGACGCGACGTCGACGAACCGGCCGGCGCTGCCCGACCGGAACGGGCTGGAAGTCATCTAGGCGTGGGCACCGAACCCTTCACCCCGGCCGAGCAGGCCGAACTGCGCGCGAGCTGGACGCTCGACCCGACCCGTGCGCACCTCAACCACGGCTCGTACGGGGCGGTGCCGATCGTGGTCGACGAGGTCGCGTCCGAGCTGCGGGCCCGGCTCAACTCGAACCCGATGCAGTTCTTCGGGCGGTTCGCTCGCGGCGCCATCGACGACGCCTGCGCCGACGTGGCGGGCTTCCTCGGCGGTGATCCCGACGGGCTCACGTTCGTCCCCAACGCCACCGCGGCGTCGTCGTGGGTGATGGCGTCGGCCGGGCTGGGAGCCGGAGACGAGGTCATCGTCACCGACCATGCCTACGGTGCAGTTCGCGCCGGGATCGACCGGTACGCAGCGGACGCCGGAGCCCACGTCGTCGAGGTGGCGATACCGGTGGACGCCTTGCCCGACGAGGTCAATCGGCTGATCGTGGCCGCCGTGACCGACCTGACCGTCATGGCGGTCGTCGACCACATCACCTCACCGACGGCCCGACTCTTCGACGTCGCGGCGCTCGGGACAGCACTCCGAGACCGTGGGGTGACCCTGCTCGTCGACGGTGCCCACGCACCCGGCACCCTCGACATCGACCTTCGCGCCCTCACGGCGGCCGGTGTCAGCATGTGGTTCGGCAACCTGCACAAGTGGGTCTGCGCGCCGCCGGGCACGGCCATCCTCTACGCCGACGAGTCGTGGCGACCACGGTTGCGGGCACCGGTGGTGTCGTGGGCCGAGTCGTCCGGGTACCCGGGCTCGATGCGGATGCAGGGGACGCTCGACGTGACCGGCTGGTTGGCGGCACCGGCGGCCATCGCGTTCCACCAGCGCTGGGGCTACGACCGGGTGCGTGCCTACGGCCAGGGCCTGGTCGCCGAGGGCGCTGCCGTCCTGGCGCACGCGATCGACTCCCCCGCGCCCGGCGGCGACCCGCTGCCCATGCGGCTGGTCCCGCTCCCGGTCGGCACGGACCTGCGCGAGTTCCACCGCCGGGCCACCGAGGAGTTGTCGGTCGAACTGGCTGTCACCGGGCACGGCGGTCGCGGAGCCATCCGCGTCGCCGCCCACCTGTACAACCAGCTGGACGACTACCGGATGCTCGCCGACGGCATGTCCGAGCTCCTGACGATCTGAGCTCACGAACTCGCACTGGCGTATCGCCTCACCGCGATGCGCCAGTGCAGTCGGGTGAGCACGAGTACGGCGAGGCATCCCGCCAGCCCGACCGTCAGCCAGAGCGGATCGACGAGGCCGGAGAGGGCCCGCACGGGCACCGTCGTCGCCACGCCGATCGGGACGACGACGACCAGCAGGATCTGCACGCCGCGAGGGAAGAAGCCGACCGGGTAACGACCGGCCGCGAACAGGTCGGCGACCAGCGAGGCGATCGGATCAGCAGCCTGATACCAGAAGGCGAGGTAGGCGAGATTCGACCAGAAGCAGGTCAGCAGGATCAGGCCGATCAGCAGCCACACCGGGGCCATCACGATGCCGGCCCACGTCACCGGCGTGTCCGCGACGGCCAGGCCGACCACGAGGACGACGAACCCGGACACCACGCCGGCGAGCTCGGCTGGTGCCATCCAGCGTGCCGTGACGTACAGCTGGCTCGACACCGGCCGCATCAGCACCTGGTCGAGGTCACCACCCGCCACATACCTCGTCATGCGGCTGAGGTTCGGGGCGATGAAGGTGGCCAGCAGGCTCACGACGATCTGGTAGACGCCGACCAGTGCCACCGCCTCGCCCGAACTCCAGCCGTCGACATCCGGGGTGAAACCGAAGACCAGGACGACAGGGATCAGCGAGAGCGCGAGCTGCAGGACGCCGACGCCGATGCTGGACAGTGCCTGAGCACGGAACTGCGTCTCCCGCCCGACCGCCTGACTGAAGGCCTGGCCCCAGACGGAGACGTGTCGACGCACCGCCCGCCGCCGGGAGTCCACCGGTGCGACACTCATGCCCCGGCCGCCGCATAGCTGCGCAGCCCACGGCGCCAGATGAGGACACCGCCGATCACGAACGCGGCGGTCCAGGAGACCTGGAGCGCGAACCCCACGGTCAGGGATCCGGGCGAGGTGTTCAAGAGGACCTCGAGCGGGAACGAGACGGCGAACCGGAACGGCTGTACGGCGATCACGCCGGCAGCCCAGGCCGGCATCAGGGCGAGCGGGATCACGGCGCCGGACAGGACGCCCACGATCAGCGTCCGGGCACGGTCGAAACCGCTGATCTCCTCGAACCAGAAGGCGAGTGAGCCCACGATCACATCCATCGCGAAGACCATCGTGGCGGCCATCAGCATGCTGAGCGCGAACAGCAACCACCGGATCGGATCCTGCGGGATCTGCATGTGGTCTCGGAGGATCACGGCGAACACCACGATCATCGGCGTGATCAGGACCACCTTCACGAGCTTCTCGCCGATGTTGTTCGCCGCTCCCGACAGGTGCGTCGACGTCGGGCGGATCAACCACCGGGCGAGCTCGCCGAGCCGGATGCTCTCGGCCAGGTAGTACGCCGTCCACGATGACGTCAGCATGCTGACGACACTGACAGCGACGAAGTAGGTCGCGAGGTAGTCGGAGCCGACCGGCAGCTGAGCACCGGCGGCCAGCGCGGCCTGCCACACCAGCAGGGAGACGATCGGCGTGATCATGTTCTGCAGTTGGAGAAGGACGAACTCGCCGCGGTACTGGACGGTCAGCGTGACGTCCATGGCGACGAGCTGGCCGAACACCCGGAGCTGTCTCATCGACGGTCACCGCCCAGCTCACCGAGCGAGTCGGGCGGGTCGAGTGGATCCGCCGCAGCGCCGGGGTCGGCTGCGGTGAAGATGTCGCGCATCACGTCCTCGAGCGAGGCGTCGCCGGCATCGAGGTCGGCGATCTCGCCGTGCTCGGCCAGCGACGCCAGGAGCGCCGGCATCTCCCCGCGTTCGACCTCGAAGGTCTCGACCCGGTTGTCGGTGTAGGTGACACGCACCCGCTTGAGCGGGCGCATGGAGCGCGCCAGCTCCGTCAGGGACCCGTCGAACCGCAACCGGCCGCTGTCGATCAGCATCACCCGGGGACACAGTGCCTCGACGTCGTCCATGTCGTGGCTGGTCAGGAGGATCGTCGTCCCGCGAACCTGGTTGACCTCGGCCAGGAACTCCCGCACCCGCGCCTTCGCGACCACGTCGAGCCCGATGGTCGGCTCGTCGAGGAAGAGCACGTCCGGGCGGTGGAGCAACGCGAGCATCAGTTCGCACCGCATGCGTTGACCCAGCGACAGCTTGCGGACCGGCACGTGCAGCAGGTCGCCGACATCGAGCATGCTCGACAGCTCCGCGATGCTGTCGTCGAACTCACGGGCGCTCAGGTCGTACATGCGCCGGTGGACGACGAAGCTGTCCATGGCCGGGACGTCCCACCAGAGCATGGACTTCTGCCCGAGGACGACCGAGATCCGCGACAGGAACCCGAACGATCGGTGCGCGGGCTCGGCGCCGAGCACCGTCAGGCCTCCGGAACTGGGACGCAGGAGGCCGCACAGCATCTTCAGGGTGGTGGTCTTGCCGGCGCCGTTGCGGCCGAGGAGGCCGACGACCTCGCCGGCGTCGATCTCGAACGTCACGTCGTCGACTGCCAGCCGAGTCTGGTACCGCCGGCGGACCAGGGCGGCGAGCGCTCCGCGCATGCCCGCGTCCTGCTCGTGGAACGTGTACGTCTTGCTGAGTCCGGCGGCGTGCACGACCGCTGGGGAGTGCGGTGACGGGTGCGTCATGACAGACCTGGTTCTCGTGAGAGGGACAGTTCGGCGAACGTCCACGTGTCACGCATACGGCCACCTCCACCCAGGCGTGGTGCGGGGTGGCGGGGTGTCGGCAACCCGAAAGTCGCCCGAGTGCGGGACCTAGTGGTCCCAGTTAGCTCGAGCGGAGCCCTCGGCGGAGGTCATCACAGGCCGCACGTTACCTCGGGTCGACGGCAGGTCACCACGAGATTCCACCGGTGCCGCTCAGGACGACCGTCGGGCCGCCCACTCCCGGATCTTGTCGATGCGCTCGGTGAGCTGGTCCGCGCTGGCCGCGGCCGCCCGCGGGCCGCCGCATTCGCGTTGCAGGGTGGCGTGCACCGAACCGTGCGGTTGCCCGGTGCGGTGGTGCCAGGCGGCCACCAGACCGTTCAACTCGCGTCGCAACGTGGACAGGTGCGCGTGGGTCGACGGCGGCGCGTCGGCGCCGTCGTGCCCGCGCGCCGGGGCGTGCCGAAGTGCGCTGCGCTGGGCGTTCGCCGACTGCGCCTGTCGTCGCCGGAGGAGGTCGCGCATCTGCTCGGAGTCGAGCAGGCCCGGGATGCCGAGGAACTCCTCGTGATCGCCGTGGCTGCCGCCGAACTCGTCACCGTCGAACACCAGCCGGTCGAAGTCCGCCTGACTCTCGAGTGCCTTGTAGCTCAGCGTGTCGTCCTCGGTGGCCGAGGTCTCGATCCGTTCGGCGGCCGCCATCAGCGCCTCGGACTCGGCGAACGGGTCATCGGGGTCGATCTCGTCGGCGGTCCTCGACAAGGCATGGTCGCGCTGCACCTCCAGTTCGGAGGCCAGCACCAGCAGCGGCGCCACCGACGGCAGGAACACCGATGCCGACTCGCCTCGCCGCCGGGCCCGGACGAACCGTCCGACCGCCTGGGCGAAGAACAACGGCGTCGCGGTCGAGGTCGCGTACACGCCGACCGCGAGCCTCGGCACGTCGACGCCCTCGCTGACCATCCTGACCGCAACCATCCACCGGCTCTCGCCGTCGGCGAACGTGGAGATCTTGCGGCTCGACGCCTGCTCGTCGGACACCACCAGCACCGGCTGCTCACCGCTGATCGAACGGAGCAGCTTGGCGTAGGCGCGGGCCGATTCCTGGTCGCTCGCGATCACCAGACCGCCGGCGTCGCGAACGTGCCGGCGGACCTCCGTCAGCCGGGCATCGGCGGACGCCAGCACCGCGGGCATCCACTCCCCCGTCGGATCCAGCGCCGTCCGGAGCGCTTGCGCGGAGAGATCGCGCGTCATCGGCTCACCCAGTCGCGCGGCGACCTCGGCGCCCATCCGCGTCCGCCACCGCAGGTCGCCCGAATAGGCCATGAACAGCACCGGTCTGACGACGCCCTCGCGAAGCGCCTCGGCGTAGCCGTAGTGGTGATCGGCCACGCTGCGCAGCACGCCGTCGGCGCCGGCAGCGTAGGTGACGAACGGGATCGGCGCCGTGTCGCTCCGGAACGGCGTCCCGGTCAGGGCGACGCGGCGGATCGCCGGGTCGAACGCCTCGCCCGACGGCCTCGCCCCACGACAGTGCGTCACCCGCATGGTGGATCTCGTCGAGGATGACGAGCGTCTTGAACCGCTCACACCGCAGTCGATGCGCCAGCGGGGTACTGGCGACGCCGGCGTACGTGGCGATCACCCCGACGTAGTCGGCGCTGGTCTTGCCCCGCTTGCCGGAGTAGGCGGGGTCGAGCGCGATCCCGAACTGCTGCGCCGCGAGCATCCACTGGGTCTTGAGGTGATCCGTCGGCGTCACCACGGTCACCCGCTCGACGACCCGGCGCGCGAGCAGATCCGCGGCGAGCGACAGGGCGAACGTCGTCTTGCCCGCACCCGGCGTGGCCACGGTGAGGTAGTCCTGCGGCGCGCGAGTCGTGTAGTCGGCCAGGGCAGCGCGCTGCCAGGCCCGGAGTGCCGGTCTCACGAGGCGTGTGCCCGCTCGCTCGGCAGCCGACCCGCGACCCAGATGCCGGCGAGGCCGAGAAGTCCCACCAGTCCGGCGATCGGGACGAACGTCTCGATCGGCCCGTACCGCGAGTGGAGGTAGGCGAAGAGGATGCCGGCGAACCCGACGGTCAACGCGGTGGAGAGCGTGTCCGAGATCTGCGCGGACGCCGCCACCCGGCCCTGCTCTTCGACGGCGGCGTTGGAGAGCAGCAGCACGCCCATGCTGGCCATGCTCAGGCCCATGCCGAGCCCGGCCGCGATCCACGCGACGGCTGCGATCCACACCGGGACCGACGGCCAGACCACCGTGAACACCAGCAGCACGCCGATGGTGATCGCGACCGCGCCGAACCGCACGAGCACCTCACGAGGGTGCGTCAACTGCGGCCGGCCCTGGAACCACGACCCGCTGGTCCATCCGATCGCCCCCGCGGTCAGCGTCAGCCCGGCCACCGTCGGCGTCAGACCGCGGACCTCGACCAGGATCAACGGCACGAACGACTCGGCGCCGAAGAAGCAGGCGCAGAGCAGGCCGCGCTGGACGATCAGGGCCGGGATTCCCCGCCGGACGCGGAACGTCCCGGCGGGGAACAGCGCGTGCGCACCCGGTAGGACGAGAGCGACGCCGACCATCGCCAACGGGATGCTCCACCAGCGCAGGTTCTGCCCGGCCAGTTGCACGCAACCCACGCCCACGGCCACGGCGATCGCCCACCAGATCTGGCGCGTCGAGCCCGCCGGCTCGGTCGGTTCGAGGGTGAGGTGACGCAGCTTCGGGACGATCGCGAGCAGTGGCAGTGGCAGCAGGACGAGCAGGCCGAGGAACAGCCAGCGCCAGGACAGGTGCTCGGTGACGGCGCCGGCGATGAACGGCCCGATCAGGGCCGGCATGAGCCAGGCGGTGGACTGCAGCGCGATGACGCGCGGGCGCAGGCGAGCCGGGATCCCCCGGCCCATCACCACCCACAGCGCCACCATGACCGGGCCGCTGCCGAGGCCCTGCAGCAGCCGGCCGAGAACGAACTCCGGCATGTGCGGCGCGAGCCCGCCCACGAGCAGCCCGGCCGCGAAGACGCCCGAGCCGACCAGGAGCGGGAGGGTGGGTCCGTGCCGGTCGGTCCACCGGCCACCGGCCACCGTGCCGACCATCTGGCCGACGACGAAGGCGGAGAATCCCCAAGCATAGAAGGCGATCCCGTTCAGGCTGGTGGCGATCACCGGCATCGCGGTCGCGACCGCGATCGCCTCGAACGCGACGAAGAAGACCAGCGTCAACAGCCCGGCGACGATGCCCCGGAACTCGGGCTGCATGAGCTCGTGCAGGCTCGCGGGTGGCGTGTCGAGCCCGTCGGCCGGCGCAGCCGGCGGCGCTGGCACGGCTGGCGTGCCGGGGTCCGGATGCGTCATCAGGGACGACTCCGGGGGCACGACAGCATCAGGACATCGTAAGGCTGCCCGACGCTTCGACCGGCGTCAGGGCTCCAGGTCACGCCGGTCAGGCGTCGCCGTCGGAACCCTCCGGACCACCCTTGCCCGGCTTCATGCTCTCCCAGATCTCCTTGCACTCCGGGCAGACCGGGAACCGCTCGGGATCCCGCGACGGCACCCAGACCTTGCCGCACAGGGCGACGACCGGCGTCCCCAGCACCATGGCCTCGGTGAGCTTGTCCTTGGGCACGTAGTGGGAGAACTTCTCGTGGTCGCCCTCTTCGGTGCGGAAGTCGGTGTCGGGGCGCTCGATCGTCTTCACTGCGGGGCTGAAGTGGGTGCTCACGGCGGTCGAGTCTAGACGTGGCCCGGTCGATTGTCGCTCGGGCTCAGGGCCGTGGGCTCAGTTGAGCGAGACGTCGGCGGGATACGTCGACATCAGGGCCAGTTCGCCGTGCTGACGCCGCAGCACCGAACGCCAGAGCGTTCCCGGCGTCCGGGCGCTGATGTCACCGGCCTCGGCATCGAGCACGTACCAGCCGCCGGCTTCCACCTCGTCCTCGAGCTGGTCGGGGCCCCAGCCCGCGTAGCCGGCGAACACCCGCATGCTGGTGAGCGCGCCCGCGAGCAGCTCGATCGGCGTGTCGAGGTCGACCAGACCGGTTCGCCTGCCGTCGGCAGGGGCGGTGGCACCGGACGACGCGAACATCGTGCGGAACCCGACGGGCTCTTCCGACCCGGCGACCTGAGCTACCCCGAGTGCGGAATCGGTCGCCACCGGGCCACCCTGGAAGACGACGTCGGGCGCGCTCACCATGGCGTTCCAGCCCGGGAGGACCTCGCCGACCTCGACCTCGGTCGGGCGGTTCAGCACCACGCCGAGCGCGCCGTCGGCGTCGTGGTCGAGCAGGAGGACGACGGTCTTCACGAAGTTCGGATCGGCCAGAGCCGGCGCAGCGACGAGCAGCTTGCCCGCGTGGAACACGGTGCCGCTCGATCCCGATCCGCGCCCGTCAGTGCCCATGTCGGACATTGTGGACCTGTCCGGCGTCGCCGTGTCGACTACGCGGCGCCACATCTGCCGATGCCGGTCACCCGCCCGGTACGGGTGCGACGAGCCTCAGGCGCGTCCTGCCCGCGTCCGTCGCCGGGCCCACCACTCCCAGCCGGCCAGCCCGGCCGCGACGCCGAGGAGGTCCGCGGTCGCGTCGAAGGGGTCCCCGTCACGCCCGGTGCTCTCGAAGGATCCCTGCACGATCTCGCTGCCGATCGCCTGCACCACGAGAACGGGCGCGAGCACGCGGAGCGGAACGCCGGTCCACCGGCCGGTGACCGCCACCAGCGCGAAGATGGTGAAATGCGCGACCTTGTCGATGTGCGGGATGCCCATGCTGGGGCCCGGCTCCGTCGGCCAGTACACCGCGTAGAGATTCAGCAGGCAGGCCGCGACGAAGGCGATCCTGGAGAGCACACGCACCGTCGGGTCCGCTCCGCCGGCGCTAGCCGTGGGTTCCGGTGCGACGCTGACGCGCCGCCTCGCGCACGGCCGCCGCCACCGCCGAGGCGACCGCCTGATGCACCTCGGGATGGAAGACGCTGGGCACGATGTAGCTGGCGTTCAGCTCGTCGGACTTGACGACGGCCGCGATCGCGTGGGCGGCGGCGAGGAGCAGCCGCTGGTCGACCTTGCGGCTCTGCGCGTCGAGCAGACCTCGGAAGACGCCCGGGAACGCGAGGACGTTGTTGATCTGGTTCGGGAAGTCGCTCCGGCCGGTCGCCACGACCGTCGCGTACTCGCCGGCCACCGCCGGATCGACCTCGGGATCGGGATTGGCCAGTGCGAAGACGACGGAACCCTCGGCCATGGTGGCGATGTCCGCGCCGGTGAGCAGGTTCGGCGCCGACACCCCGATGAAAACGTCCGCGCCGGCGATGGCGGTACGCAGGTCGCCCTGCAGGCCACGCAGGTTCGTGTTGTCGGCGACCCAGGCGAGATCCGGGCCGAGCCCAGGCCGGTCGCGGTAGACGATGCCGTTGATGTCGGCAGAGATCACGTCCACCGCCCCGGCAGCCTTGAGCAGGCGCAGGATCGCGGTGCCGGCCGCACCGGCCCCCGACATGACGATCCGGACCCGCGACAGCTGCTTGTGCACCAGCCGCAGAGCGTTGAGCAGCGCAGCCAGGACCACGATCGCCGTGCCGTGCTGGTCGTCGTGGAACACCGGGATGTCGAGCTCGTCGCGGAGGCGTCGCTCGACCTCGAAACACCTCGGCGCGGAGATGTCCTCGAGGTTGATGCCGGCGAACCCCGGCGCGATCGCCTTGACCGCGGCGACGATCCCGTCGACGTCCTGGGTGTCGAGGCAGATCGGCCAGGCGTCGATCTCGCCGAACCGCTTGAACAGTGCCGCCTTGCCCTCCATCACGGGCAGCGCGGCCATCGGTCCGATGTTGCCGAGACCGAGGACGGCCGACCCGTCCGTGACGACGGCGATGCTGTTGCGCTTGATGGTCAGCCGGCGGGCGTCCTCGGGGTTCGCGGCGATGGCGAGACAGACCCGGGCGACCCCGGGGGTGTAGATCAGCGAGAGGTCGTCGCGGTTGCGGATCGGGTGCTTGGACTGCATCTCGATCTTGCCGCCGAGATGCATGAGGAAGGTGCGGTCCGACACCCGCCCGATGGCCACCCCCGGAACCACCCGCATGACCTCGACGAGCTCGTCGGCGTGGGCGGTGTCGCGGGCGGCGCAGGTGACGTCGATGCGAACCCGGTCATGCCCGGAGGCCGAGACGTCCAGGGCCGTGACGACGCCCCCGGCCTGCTCCACGGCGGCCGTCAGGAGGCTCACCGCGTGCCGCGCCGGCACTTCCAGACGGACGGTGATCGAGTACGACACGCTCGGCACGGACGTCACGGGTGCACCTTACGGTGCGACTCGGATCGATTGCTGAGAGCGCCGGAAACCGGTGTTGGGAAACCGTTTGGCCTCGGCGTGCCCGGAACCGGTCACACCGGTGCCGAAACGTGATCAGAAGGTGCTTGTGTCCAACATCACCAGGGTGTTTCGTCTCACCCTGAGAGACGGCCGAGACGCCGAATCCGAAACACCGACCGGCATCCGCCTGCTGGTCGCATCAGCCGACGCGTCCACCGGGTTCCCCGGGTGAGGCGCGCCTTTCCTGGAGGTTTGCATGACCCCATCGTTGCCGCCCGGCTCGCGCCGGGACTTCCTCCGCCTCGCAGGTCTGGCCTCGGCCGGTCTCGCCATGGCGGCCTGCGGGACCCCGGACGCGCCGACCGCCGGCGCCAGCGCCAGCCCGTCGGAGTCCGCGTCTGCTGCGCCGAGTCCTTCGGCCACCTCCGCGCGTCCCGTGCCGCGCGGCAAGCCCGTGTCCGTTCCCCGCGAGGACACGCTGATGCTCTGCTTCAGCGACGGCACCGACGTCGGCATCGGCAACCCCTACGCCGCCGGCTTCAACCACCAGGCGGGCACCGCCGCGATGTTCGAGCCGCTGTGGTTCTACGGCGCGTTCAACGGCGTGACGACTCCGTGGCTCGCCGACGCGGACAAGGAGCCGAAGTTCGCCTCCGACTACAAGTCGGTCGAGATCTACACGCGCAGCGACGCGTTGTGGAACGACGGTGAGAAGTTCACGGCCAAGGACGTCGCCTTCACGTTGAACATGCTGAAGGACAAGAAGAACTCGGCCATGAGCTACTCCGCGGACATGCGTGAGTGGGTCAAGTCCGCCGAGGCCACCAGCGACACGGTCTGCACCGTGACGTTCAACAAGCCGGCGCCCCGCTTCGTGTTCGACTACCTGTACTTCAAGAACGACCTCGGCGTGTACCTCGTGCCGGAGCACATCTTCTCGCAGCAGAAGGACCAGAACGCCTTCCTGAACTACGACCCGAGCAAGAAGTGGCCGTGCACGACCGGCCCGTACTGGATGGCGGACTGGACCAACCAGCAGCGCCTGATGGACCGCCGCGAGGACTGGTGGGCGATCTCCGCCGGCCTGGCCGAGCTGCCCGCCCCGACCCGGGTCCTCGTCGTCCCGTTCACCGATGCCACGAGCACGGCCCAGCAGCTCATCAACAACGAGCTCGACTCCTCGCTCGACCTCCGCCCGCCGGTGATCAAGCAGGTCGTCGAGGAGAACCCCGCCATGCAGACCTGGACGGGCCGGGACGCGCCGTACGGGTACGTCGACTGGTGGCCGCAGTCGCTGTTCTTCAACTGTGCGCTGAAGCCGTTCGACAAGGTCGAGGTCCGGCGGGCGATCAACCACACGATCGACCGCCAGCAGCTGGTGGACATCGGCTACGAGGGTGCCGGCACGATCTCCGAGCTCCCGTTCCCGAACTTCCCGCCGCTCGCGAAGTACCTCGACGCCTGCAAGCCGCTGTTGGCGAAGTACCCGACGAACGCGCTCGACCTGGACGCGTCCGAGAAGCTCATGACCGACAACGGGTTCAAGAAGGTCAAGCAGAAGGGCGACAACCTCTGGGCCGACTCCAGCGGCAAGGTCATCGACTGCACGATCTACGGCATCCAGGACCTGAACAACGACTACGGCGCGATCCTGGCCGAGCAGCTGCGCAAGGGCGGCTTCAACGCGTCCCTGCAGACCCCCGCCGACACCGGCACCCGGATGGCCAACGGCTCGGCGCCGATGTTCATCCTGGGCTTCGCCGGCGCGCTGGCCGACCCGTATCCGTCGCTGGTCAACATGCAGTCGAGTCTGGTCAGCCCGATCGGCACCGCGGGCGCCACCAACGCACGCTGGAAGAACGCCGACTTCGACAAGGTCATCCAGCAGATGGGTGTGCTGCCCGTCAACGACCCGAAGGAACTCCCGCTGTTCCTCAAGGCCATGGAGATCTACCTCAAGGAACTCCCGCACGCTTCGATCGTGCAGTGGTACCACCGCGTGCCGCTGAACACGAAGTACTGGACCGGATGGCCCAGCGCGGAGGACCCGTTCCTGCCGGCGGCATTCTGGTTCACGACGCTGCCGCTCGAGATCACCCACCTCAAGAAGGCGACTGCCTGACGTAGCACCGTGGCCCGGTGGCGACCCCGCCATCGGGCCACGTGTCGTCTGACCGTCATCTCGAGGAGGAAATGTGTCATTCAGGTATCTCGTCCGGCGCCTGATGCTGTTGGTCAGCGTGATGTGGACGGCTGCCACGATCAACTTCCTGATCCCGAAGCTCAGTCCGCGCGACCCGATCCAGGAGCGCCTCCAGCAGGCTGCCAACCAGGGCGGCCGCGTTCAGACCGGCCTGCAGGACATGGTCGCCGCCTACCAGCAGCAGTTCGGCCTGAACGAGCCGCTGTGGAAGCAGTACCTGCTCGCGCTCAAGAAGGTCGTGCACGTTCGACTACGGCTACTCGATCAGCCAGTACCCGCGCACGGTCAACTCGATCATCGAGGCGGCGCTGCCGTGGACGCTGGTGCTGGGCTTCACGTCGATCGTCATCGCGTTCATCGTCGGAACCGCGCTCGGTGCCTCGCTCGGCTGGCCGCGGGCCCCCAAGTGGCTCAAGGCACTCGTGCCCGTGAGCATGCTCGCGAGTGCCGTGCCCGCCTTCGTCATCGGTTTCCTGCTGATCTACGTGTTCGCGTTCCGGCTCAAGTGGTTCCCGCTCGCGGGCGCGTACTCCCGTACGATGACGCCTGAATGGTCGCTCGAGTTCATGCTGGACGTCGCCTACCACGCGGTGCTTCCGGCGCTCTCGCTGATCATCTTCCAGATGGGCGGCCAGGCGCTGTCGATGCGGAGCCTGATGGTGATGACCGTGGGCGAGGACTACATCACCTTCGCCGACGCCAAGGGCTTGAAGCGATCACGGATCTTCGGCAAGTACGCCGTGCGGAACGCGTTGTTGCCGCAGGTGACCGGGCTGGTGCTGACCCTCGGCCTGTTCATGTTCTCGACCGTGCTGGTCGAGACCCTGTTCGGCTATCCGGGTCTCGGCGGCCTGATCAACTCCTCGATCCAGGTGCTCGACTACAACCTGCTGTACGGGATCACGATGCTGCTGGTCTTCACGGTCTGCATCGCCACGCTGATCGTGGACCTGATCTATCCCTTGCTCGATCCACGCATCCGTTACGACAAGGGGTGAGGAAATGACTGCCGCAACCGTCATGTCGACCATGCTGACGCCGGCGCCACGACGGACGTACCGGATCGGCGGGTTCTTCCACTACCTGCGCCGGAACCCGCTGCTCGCGATCGGCCTCGTCATGTTCGGCGGGCTCGTGTTGTTCTCGACCGCCGGCCTGCTGTTCATCGACCGCCAGACCGACCCGTACCCGCTGGCCGGGCCGGCCAGCCGCGCGCCGTCGTGGGACTACCCCTTCGGCACCGACGCCCAGGGCCGCGACCTGCTCGCGGTGATGATCGTCGGCACGCAGCTGAGCATCCGGATCGGTCTTCTCGCCGGTGCGATCGGCCTGGCCATCGGCATCGTGCTCGGCCTGGTGTCGGCGTTCTACGGCGGCTGGGTCGACAGCGTGATCCGCTGGATCGTCGACGTCATGTTCACCATCCCGGGCTTCCTGGTCCAGGTGATCATCGCCTCGCTGCTCCAGCAGTACATCACCATCCAGTCGATGGCGCTCCTGCTGGCCGCGTTCGCCTGGCCTGGGCCGACACGTGCCATCCGGTCGCAGGTGCTGTCGCTGAAGGAGCGCCAGTTCGTGCAACTGGCCAGGCTGTCGGGCCTGAAGGGCCCCGAGATCATGATCCGCGAGTTGATGCCGAACCTGACGCCGTTCCTGCTGTCGGGCTTCGTCGGCGCCCTGATCGGTGCCGTCTACGGAGCCCTCGGCCTGGAACTCCTCGGCCTCGGCTCGCAGCGCGAACCGACGCTGGGCATGACATTCTTCTGGATGCAGCGTTACTCGGCGCTGCTCCGCAACCTGTGGTGGTGGTGGGGCATTCCGATCGCGATGATCATCATCTTGATCCTGTCGCTCTACTTCATCTCGTTCGGTATGGACGAGTGGGCCAACCCACGCTCGAGGAGGGCCGAATGAGCACGGCGACGACACCGGTGAAGGCCGAGTCACCCACGCGATCGGGCGAGCCGGTCCTGTCCCTGCGCGACCTCCACGTCGAGTACTACACCGACGCCGGCGTGGTCCGGGCCGTCAACGGGATCTCGTTCGACCTGATGCCGGGCGAGAAGCTCGGTCTGGTCGGCGAGTCGGGCTCCGGCAAGTCGACGATGGCCCTCGCGCTGATGCGCATGATCCAGAAGCCCGGCCGGATCAGCCACGGCGAGCTGCTGCTCAACGGGGTCGACCTGGTGAAGCTCTCCGAGAAGGAGATGCGCGAGGTCCGGTCGAGCCAGATCAGCATGATCCCGCAGGGCGCGATGAACTCGCTCAACCCGGTCAAGCGGATCGAAGAGCAGATCATCGACACGCTCGAGGACCACGCGAAGAAGCGGGTCTCGCAGAAGGCCCTGCGCAGCGAGTCCCGGGCTGCGCTGGAGTCGGTCGGTCTCGACCCGCGGGTGGGCCGACGATTCCCCCACGAGCTCTCCGGCGGCATGAAGCAGCGGGCCTGTATCGCGATCGCGGTGGCGATGGAGCCTCTGGTGGTCATCGCGGACGAGCCGACGTCGCGCGCTCGACGTCGTCGTCCAGCGCCAGGTGATGGACACGATCCTGCGTCTGCAGGAGGAGCTGGGCGTCGCGGTCATCCTCATCGGCCACGACATGGGGCTGATGGCGCAGTCGGTCGACCGGCTCGCGGTCATCTACGCCGGCAAGGTCGCCGAGCTCTCGCCGATCCGGCCGATCTTCGAGCGAGCCGCTCCACCCGTACAGCGAGTTGCTGATCGAGAGCCTGCCCAAGCTCGAGCAGCGTGGGACGTTCCACGGCATTCCCGGTCTCCCGCCGTCGCTGAAGTCGCTTCCCGAGCGGATGCCTGTTCCACCCACGCTGCCCACAGGCGATGGACATCTGCCGGGTGGAGGCGCCTCGCTACAACGAGGCCCGCCCGAACCGGTTCGTGTCCTGCCACCTGCACGACGACGACGTCGACACCGACCACGCCGCCCCGGTGAACGCCGGGCACGCGCCCCGAGGGGGACTGATGGCCGCCCTGATCGAACTCGACCACGTCACGAAGGTCTACGGCGGCGGGGTGATGTCCAAGGACGCGACCGTCGCGCTGGACGACGTCTGCCTCACCGTCGACGCGGACACGCCGCAGATCACGGCGATCGTCGGCGAGAGCGGCAGCGGCAAGACCACCCTGGCCTCACTGCTTCTCGGCTTCCTCACGCCGACCGTCGGCACGGTGTTCTACGAGGGTCGGGATCTGAGCAAGCTCCACCACGGGCAGATGCGGGAGTTCCGCCGCGACATCCAGGCGGTCTTCCAGGATCCGTTCTCCGTGTTCAACCCGTTCTACAAGGTCGATCACGTCCTGACCGTGCCGATCGCCCGGTTCAAGCTGGCCGACAGCAAGTCCCAGCGTCACGACCTCATGGTCGGTGCGCTCGAGGCGGTCGGGCTGCGTCCGGACGAGACGCTCGGCCGCTATCCCCACCAGCTGTCGGGTGGACAGCGCCAGCGCATCATCGTCGCCCGCGCGCTGATGCTCCGGCCGAAGGTGATCATCGCCGACGAGCCGGTCTCGATGGTCGACGCGTCCCTCCGGGCGACGATCCTCGAGAGCCTGCGCAAAGTCAACCAGACGCTGAACGTGCCGATCCTCTACATCACGCACGACCTCGGCACCGCCTACCACGTGGCCGACCACATCCTGGTGATGTACCGCGGCAACGTGGTCGAGGCGGGCGACGTGGCGACCGTCATCAACAACCCGAAGCACCCGTACACCCGGCTGCTGATCGACTCCATCCCCTGGCCCGATCCCAAGCGCAAGTGGGGCCAGGAGGTCATGGAGCGCAACCACGAGGTGGACGTGCCACCCAAACACCCCGGCTGCCGGTTCGCCGCGCGGTGTCCGGCGGTCATGGACAAGTGCCTGGTCGAGCAGCCGCCGCTCTACCTCACCGACCACAGCCACGCCGCGGCCTGCTACGTCTACGACGAGATGACTGAGGTGCCCAAGGACCAGCTGAGCTCGCTGCTGCAGCTCGACAAGACGCGCGCCTTCGTCGGCGACGAGGTCCCGAGCGCGCTGACCGACCGCTCCGACCAGAAGAGCCCGGCCCCCATCGCGGGACCGGGCTCGCTCTCGAGTGCTGCGGTCAGAGCCGGATCTCACGCCCTTCCCGAGCGGACTGGTAGCACGCGTCGATCACCTGGGCCCGCCGCAGGCCGTCCATCCCGACGTGGGCGCCCCAGTTGCCGCCGCGGACGGCCTCCACGAAGTCGGCGACGACACCGGAGTGGCCCAACGACGGCGGCGTGACCGGGATCGTGACGGCCGGCTGGCCGCCGAGGTCGCTGAACACCCGCAGGGTGTCGTCCTCGGAGTAGTTCTCGATGAGGATCTGGGCGCCGGCCTCGGTGCCCATCAACTCGATCTCGATGTCGTCCTTCGCCTTGCCGTAGGACGCCCAGGAGGCTTCGAGCCGGAGCGTCCCGCCGTCCTCGAAACGGAGGAACGCCGTGGCCAGATCCTCGACCTCGTACGCCAATCCGGTGCCGGAGCCGAACGGCCGGTGGACGCCGGAGCTGCCGCGGCCTCGACTTCCGAGCTCCGCGTACGTCGCGGCGGTCACGCTCACCACCCGGGGCTCGTCGAGCAGGAAGAGCGCGAGATCGAGTACGTGCACACCGAGATCGATCAGCGGACCACCGCCGGCAAGGTCTCGCGTGGTGAACCAGGAGCCGAGTCCGGGGATCCCCGAACGTCGAAGCCACGACGACTTCGCGTGGTAGATGCGGCCCAGCGCCCCGGTGTCGAGGTGCTGGCGCAACGTGCGGACGTCACCTCGACGCCGGAAGTTGAAGAGGACCTCGAGCACGCGACCCGACTCGATCGCGGCGTCGACCATCGTCTCGGCCGACGCCGCGTCGATCGAGAGCGGCTTCTCGCAGAGTACGTGCTTGCCGGCCCGCAGCGCGGCGATCACGATCGGGGCGTGCAAGGCGTTCGGGGTGGCCACGCTGACCAGGTCGATGTCCTCACGCGCGACCAGGTCCTCCCAGTCCTCGAACGTGTGCGGGACGTCGAAACGCTCGGCGGCCGAGACCAGACGATCCTTCTCCTTGCCTGCGATGGCCACGAGGTCGACGCCGGGCGCCGCGACATAACCGCGCATGTGGGCCTGGCCCGCGCCGAGGCCGACGACGCCCGCCCGGAGCCGTTCGGGCAGGACCGCGCTGCCCTCTCCCACCGTCGTCACCGAGCGACGCTCTCGTCCGCCTCGACCCCGACCTCACGACCGAGCTGGGCGGAGAGGTAGCAGGCGTCCAGGACCCGGGTGCGGTGCAGGCCGTAGTAGCCGTTGTGGGCAGTCCAGTCGTCGCCGCGGACGGCCGAGACGAACTCGCGGACGACGGCGAGGTGGCCTTCGCCCCGACCGACGGTCGGCGTGATGATCGCGGGACGGTCGTCGACGTCGGTGAACAGGCGCAGGGTGTCGGTGGTGGCGTAGTTCTGGACGAGGATGTGCGCACCTCCGTCGGTGCCCATCAGTTCGACCTCGATGTCCTCGTTGGCCTTGCCGTACCCGGCCCACGACGCCTCCAGCAGGAGCGTGCGACCGCCCTCGAGACGCAGGAACGCGCTCGCGAGGTCCTCGACCTCGTAGGCGAATCCGGCACCACTCTTCTGTGCGTTCGCCGAACCGCCCTTGCCGCGGGTCCCGAGCTCGGCGTAGGTGGCGGCGCTGACCGACAGCACCCGGGGCTCGTCCATGAGGAAGAGGGCGATGTCGAGTACGTGCGCGCCGAGGTCGATCAGCGGACCGCCACCGGCCATGGACTTGTTCGTGAACCAGGAGCCGAGGCCGGGGATGCCCGACCGCCGGAGCCACGACGACTTGGCGTGGTAGACGCGACCGAGCGCGCCCGTGTCGATGTAGTGGCGCAGGGTCTGGACGTCGCCGCGACGACGATGGTTGAACGCGATCTCCAGGACGCGGTTCGCGTTCGTCGCGGCCGTCACCATGGCGAGTGCTTCGTCGCCGGTGGTGGCCAGCGGCTTCTCGCAGAGCACGTGCTTGCCGGATTCGAGCGCAGCGATCGTGATGGGCGCGTGAAGGTAGTTCGGTGTGCCCACGCTCACGACGTCGAGGTCGTCACGGGCGACGAGGTCCTCCCAGTCGGCGTACAGATGAGGAACGTGGCGGGTCTCCCCCAGCTCGTGCAGACGCTCGGTCTCCTGCCCGGCCAGGGCGACGACCTCGACGCCGGGAACCTTGAGATAGCTGTCGAGATGGGTCGTGCCGGCGAACCCGAGCCCGATCACCCCGACCCGGAGGGGGCGTACGTCGGCGTTGTCGAGCGGTGCTGCGCTGGTCATGGTGGATGTCCTGTCACACGGGGTCAGGTGGGTGGGAGCGGCGGTCCGGATCGCGATCGGGATCGGCCGCCGGGCGTGCCGTTGCCGCCGCGCCCGCGGCGACCTCACGCTAGCAGCGGTGCCGGCGCCGCGACGCCGGCGGTCACGGCCCCGGGCGGCCATCTGGCGGCGCGGAGCGGTCGGCTACCGTCTCGCGCATGAGCGACCTCCGTGCGGCTCTCGTCGAGCGAGGCGTCACCGAGGTCGACGACTCGCTCCGCCGTCGCAGTGAGTACGCCTCCGACGCCAGCCTGTACCGGATCGCACCCCAGGCCGTGGTGTTTCCCCGGCACGCCGACGAGGTCGTGGCCGCACTCGACGCGTGCCGTTCGCTCGGAGTTCCCGTCACCGGTCGAGGTGCCGGGACGTCGATCGCCGGGAACGCCGTCGGGCGGGGTCTGGTCATCGACTACTCGCGCCACCTCAACCGGGTCGTCGGGATCGACGCCGAGTCCGGCACCGCTCGTATCCAGCCGGGCATCGTGCTCGCCGAGCTGCAGAAGGCCGCCGCCCCCTACGCCCTGCGGTTCGGTCCGGATCCCTCGACCCACAACCGGGCCACGCTCGGCGGGATGATCGGCAACAACGCCTGCGGATCCCGCGCTCTCGCCTACGGCCGCACCAGCGACAACGTCGTCGAGGCCGACGTGCTCTTCGGGAACGGCGAGCGGAGCACCCTGACACGCGGCCGGGACGGCTCGGCCGCCTCGTCGACGGTGTCCCGGCTGGCGACCCTGGTCGAACGCAACCTGGGGGTCGTCCGCACGTCGTTCGGCCGTTTCCCACGGCAGGGCTCCGGATATGCCCTCGAACACCTGCTGCCCGAACGGATGTCACCGGTCCAGGCGTACGTCGGAACCGAGGGCACCTGGGGTCAGTTGCTCGAGGCCACCGTCCGGTTGGTCCCGCGCCCGTCGGCCACCGCGCTGCTGGTCGTCGGCTATCCGTCGATGGCCGAGGCGGCCGACGCCGCACCGGCACTCGTTCCGCTGGGGCCGGTGGCGATCGAAGGCCTGGACTCGCGGATCGTCGACATCGTCGCGCGCACCCACGGTGCCGCGTCCGTCCCGCCGCTCCCCCGGGGTGCGGGCTGGTTGATGGTCGAGGTCCCCGGCCAGACCACCGAACAGGCCCGGGCGGGCGCGGCCGCGATGGCGGCGATCGCCGGCGGCATCGACCACCTGGTGCTCACCGACCCGGCCCAGGTCGCGGTCGTCTGGCGCATCCGGGAGGACGGCGCCGGGCTCGTCTCCCGCCCGCGCGACGGGCACTTCGCCCTCGCCGGCTTCGAGGATGCCGCCGTTCCACCGGCCGCACTCGGCCGGTATCTGCGCGAGTTCGACCTCCTGTTGGACCGCTATCAGCTGCACGGGGTGCCGTACGGCCATTTCGGCGACGGCTGCGTGCACGTCCGCATCGACTTCGCGCTGTCCACCGGTGACGGCCGGTCCCGCTTCTCGGCCTTCCTGGACGACGCCGCTGCGCTGGTCGCGTCGCACGGCGGCTCGATCTCCGGCGAACACGGCGATGGCCGGGCCCGGAGTTCGTTGCTGGGCACGATGTACCCGCCGGAGGCGTTGCGCCTGTTCGCCGACGCCAAGCTGGTCGTCGATCCCGACGGGCTCTGCAATCCGGGCGTGATCGTCGATCCGTCGGGCGTCACCGACGACCTGCGGTTGTCACGCCCGGTCGCGGTGAAGACGCCGCTCGCGCTGTCGTATCCCCACGATGCCGAACGGTTCGATTTCGCCGTGGCCCGCTGCACCGGGGTCGGGAAGTGCCGGGCCGACTCGACGGCGACCGGTGGCGTCATGTGTCCCTCGTACCTCGCGACGAAGGACGAGAAGGACAGCACGCGCGGCCCGCGCCCGCGTGCTCCAGGACCTGATCGCCGGCGAGCTCCCAGGCGGCTGGCGTTCGGACGCCGTGGCCGAGTCACTCGATCTCTGCCTTGCCTGCAAGGGATGCACGAACGAGTGCCCGACCGGCATCGACATGCCGACCTACAAGGCCGAGGCGCTCCACCAGCGGTACCGCCACCGATTGCGCCCGCGCACGCACTACACGCTGGGAAGGCTGCCGCAGCTCCTGCGCCTCGCAGGCGGTCGCGGCGGCCTCACGAAAGTCCTCAACGCGCTCATGCGGTCGCCGTTGAGTCGGGTGGGCGGCGCCGTGGCCGGTGTCGACGGGAGCCGTGGCCTGCCCCGGATCGCGTCCACCACCTTCGCGGCGGCGGCCGCCACCGCCGGCGCCGTGACCTCCGGAACCTCCACGGCTGCTGCCGGGCGACCGGTCGCCATCTGGGCCGACACGATGACGAACTATCTTCGTCCCGGCGTCGGGTCGGCCATGCTCACCGTCCTGCGCGACGCCGGGTTCGACCCCGTGGTGATCGGCGGGGGCCGCGGCGATGGCGCGTGCTGCGGACTCCCGCAGTTCTCCACCGGTCAGCTCGATCTCGCCCGCGCGGCCGTCGCTCCGCACTGCCGAGACGCTGGAACCCCTGCTGGCCGAGGGTGTCCCGGTGGTGGGCATGGAGCCGTCGTGTGTCTCGATGATGCGCAGCGACGCGGCACATCTGATCGGCCGCACGGTCGACGTCGCCACGCTCGGCGAGTTCCTGGCGGTCCACGCCCCCGAGTGGACACCGCCCGACCTGGCCGGCGTCCAGGTCGTCGTGCAGCCGCACTGCCACCACCGCGCCGTGATGGATTTCGCCGCGGACGAGCGCCTGCTGACGCGTGCCGGGGCCAGCGTCACGGTGATCGGCGGCTGTTGCGGCCTGGCCGGTGACTTCGGGATGACCGCGGGCAAGGCCGAGGTGTCCCGCGCCGTGGCCGGCCTCGCGCTGTTGCCCGCTCTGGCGGCCCGGCCGGTCGGCTCGGTCGTGCTCGCCGACGGTTACAGCTGCCAGTTGCAGTGCGACGACCTGGCCGGTGTGAAGGCCCTGGCCTTGCCGGAGTTGCTGGCCCAACGCATCACCGAAGGGGCCGGGCGGCCGCGACTACCCGCCTGAGACCGATGGGGTACGAGCTGTTCAAGAACCTCGGCCCGCGCGTTCGATCCGGCGCACGATCTGCTCGACCGCGGCCTCGGCCCGAACGTCGGTGGCGATCGCGGTCCCGCCACGGACGGCGGTGTGCACCGGGGTGGCACCGGCCGGCTCCGTGTCGATCAGCACGCTGACATCGGCGTCGCGGAAGGTGAAGAGGTCGGGACGGCTGATCGCCACCGCCACCAGCGGGTCGTGCGGGGTGTTCCCGTCGGATTCGCCGATGCTCCAGTAGTGCCGGATCTCGTTCCCCAGTTCGTCACCGAGGGCGCCGGCCTCGGCGATACGCGCAAGCTCGGTGGCGCGGATCCGCGTTCGCGTCGTGACGTCGAGTCCGACCGCACGGATGCCGTGCCCCACTGCCGAAGACGACCGCCGCCGACTCGGGGTCGCACTTGATGTTGTGCTCGATCGACGGAGCTGGTTGATCGAGGGCGCCGAAGTTGCCTCCCATCACGACGATCTCGGCGACATCGGTGGCGAAGCCGGCGTCCTCGGTGATCGCCGCGCCGATGTTCGTCAGCGGTCCGACGGCCAGCACGGTCACCTGGCCCGGGCGGCCGCGGACCGAGTCGATCAGGAAGCGGACGGCTGCCCGAGGGTCGTCGGCGGCCTCCACCGGTTCGGACTCGAGATCGGTCATCGTCGCGCCTTCGTGACCGGCCCAGTAGATGTCGCGGCCCGTCGGCGTGTTCTGCAACCCGGCCCGCACGGGCACGTCGCGACGGCCCGCCAGGGACAGCAGCCGCGAGACCATCCGGGCGCGCAGCAGCGTGTCGCCGTAGACCGTGGTGACCCCGACGAGGTCGATCTCCGGGCTCCCGAGCAGGACCGACAGCGCGAGGGCGTCGTCGACGTCGGTACCGATGTCGGTGTCGAGGACGACCGGCCTCGGCCTTCCCGCATCCGGTGCCGACATCAGAACGCCCTGTGCACGTAAGGAGTCCGGCGGTCGAAGATCGAGTCGAGTTCGCGGGCACCGGCCGGTTCGAAGGTGCCGTGGCCGCGGGCGGCGATCTCGGCCGTCGACTGGGTCCCGTACAGCAGCGCCGAGATGCCGCCGATCGTGAGCGTCGCAGATGGTTCCGCCGTCGACTCGGCGACCGCGAGCGAGCCACCGCTGCCCGTGAGCCGCCAGCGCCCGGCCACCGGCTCGTTCTCGCCAGTGATCTCGACGACGGTCTCGCCGTCGCCGACCTCACTGCCGGCCATCGCCGTCAGGTCGAGAACCCGCGCCATCGGGGCACCGTGGGTCGGCACCTTCGACCTGGTCTCGTCGTCGTAGGCGACATCGGTGTACCAGGTCTCCGGCGTCTCACCCGGCGGCAGGGCGATGTCGTAGCTCGAGTACTGGTCGGCGTGGCTGCCGAGCCAGCGTACGAGCGCCAGCCGGGCGACCGGGTCGTCGACCAGGAAGCGCCAACCCTGCAGTTCGTCACCGAACCCCTTCGTCGAGAAGGGCATGGCGCCCACCACGGCGTCGCCCCGCCGTACGAGTGCCAGCATCGCCGGCGAGTCCGTTCCTGCCTGCTCACGCGCGGTGGTCGAGTCGTCGAGCATGAGGCCGTGACGCCGCGCGAGCCAGCCGTCCTCGACCGCGAGGTAACTCGCCCAGGCGGCGGCATCGGTCGTCTCGTGCAGCGTGACGGTCGCGTCCAGCGTGAGCCGCCGAAGCTCCTCCATCCCGGCCGGGAAGAACCGCACGCTGCGAGTCTTCAACAGGCCCGTGTACCCGAACTGGGCGTAGAAGCTGGGCCGGAACGGATACAGCGCCGTGACGCGCTGACCGGACGCGAGCGCACGCCGGTGATGCTCGACCATGAGCGCACGCACATGGCCACCACGGCGGCCGTCGGGATGGGTGGCGACGCCGGCGACACCCAGCGCCTCGACGATCCGGCCGCGGACGTTCTGCCGCATCCGTAACCCGAGCGCGGTGGCCACCGGACGGCCCCCGTCGAAGGCCACCAGCGTGAGCGAGTCGGTCTCGCGCTTGGCACGCTCCAGCCACCCGTCCCGTGCGTTGGCGGCGCTCGGGGACGTCCCGAACGCGTAGGCCGTCAGGGGCCAGGCGGTGTCGACGAGTTCCTCGCCACGGACTTCTCTGATCTCTCGGGTCACCCGCGTCAATCTAGTGACCCGGACGTCGATGCGCGCAGCCGATTCCGGCGCTCAGGCGGACGCGCCGTCGGGTTCAGCCGGCACCGCGGCCTTCTCCGGCCCGGCGTGGCCCATCCTGTCGATCCAGGCGAGGCCTAGAGCCAGGCTCTCCGTGCCCGGATGTCCGTGCTCGGCCAATCCGGATCACCCACGGGGATCACCGCGCTGTTCGTTGATCCGGTCGCTGCGGGTCCCTAGGGTCGAACGGCGAGGTCCCGTTCCGTACGCCTGCGCTGCCGCACACACCTGGAGCGTTCTCTTGAGTACCCCGACCGTCCGCCACATTCGCGCGTTCACCACCCGTGGCGGCGGTGCGGACTACCACGACCAGCCCGACGACCACTGGATCGACGGCGCGATCGCCACACCCATGTCGCGCTATCCGGACTACCGCGCCCACCGGCGGCTGTTCGGGCTGAACGTCCTCGGCACGGTGGTGGTCGAGGTCGAGGCGTCGGACGGCACGGTCGGGTTCGCCGTCACCACCGGTGGCGAACCTGCCGCCTGGATCATCGAGAACCATCTGGCCCGCTTCGTGGAGGGCGCCGCGGTCACCGATCTCGAACGGATCTGGGACCAGATGTTCCACGGAACGCTCTACTACGGTCGCCGCGGGCTGGCGCTCAACGCGATCAGCGGTGTCGATCTCGCCCTGTACGACCTGCTCGGGAAGGTCCGCGACGTACCGGTGTACGAATTGCTCGGCGGCCCGGTACGCGACGAGATCTCCTTCTACGCCACCGGTCCGCGCCCGGATCTCGCGAAGGAGATGGGATTTCTCGGCGGCAAACTCCCGCTGATGTGGGCCGCGGCCGACGGTTCGGACGCGCGCACGGCGGAGATCGCTCGCATCGGGTCGTTCCGCGAGAAGGTCGGCGACGACTTCTTCCTGTCCCTCGACTGCTGGATGTCACTCGACCTGCTGCGGGCCACCGAGTTCGTCGAAGCGGCACGTGACATCCGGCTGCGGTGGATCGAGGAGGCCCTGCCGCCGGACGACTACTGGGGCTATCAGGAACTGCGGCGCCGGCTCTCGGGCAAGGTCGCAGTGTCGACCGGCGAGCACGAGGCCACGCGATGGGGCTTCCGCATGCTGCTGGAGATGGGCTGCGCCGACATCGTCCAACCCGACGTCGGCTGGTGCGGTGGCATCACCGAGCTCCTCAAGATCTCCGCGCTCGCCGACGCCCACGGCGCACTCGTGGTCCCCCACGGATCGAGTGTGTACTCCTACCACTTCGTGGTGACCAGGCAGAACAGTCCGTTCGCCGAGTTCCTCATGATGCACCCCGACGCGACGGAGGTCGTGCCGATGTTCTCGCCGCTGCTGCTCGACGAGCCCGTGCCGGTGAACGGGCGGATGAAGGTCCCCGACCGCCCCGGCTTCGGCGTGCGACTCAACCCCGAGTGCGCGCTGTCGCGGCCGTACGAGCACTGAAGCCGATGAGCGACTCGCCTGTCCTGGAAGGAAAGACAGCCCTCGTGACCGGCGCGAGCCGGGGCATCGGGGCCGGGATCGCGATGGCCCTGGCCCGTGCCGGCGCGGACGTCGCCGTGAACTACCACGACACTGACGAGCACGTCGGTGACCAGGAGTTCGGGCACGACAACGAGGCCGACGCGGCGTCCGTCGTCGAACAGATCGAGGCCCTCGGCCGGCGTGGTGTCGCGGTTCGTGCCGATGTGGCCGACTCAACCGACGTGCGCGCGATGGTGGGCACGACCGTGGATGCCCTGGGTGGATTGGACATTCTCGCGAACAACGCGGGGATCTGTCCCTTCGCCGACTTCCTCGACCTACCCGAGGACCTCTGGGACCGGGTCCACGCCGTGAATCTCAAGGGCACGTTCCTCTGCTCCCAGGCGGCGGCTCGGGTCATGGTCGCGCAGGGTCGCGGTGGTCGCATCATCGGCATGAGCAGCATCTCGGCCCTCGTCGGCGGCGCGAGGCAGACGCACTACACGCCCACGAAGGCCGGGGTGCATGCGCTCATGCAGTCGATGGCGATCGCGCTCGGACCGCACGGCATCACCTGCAACTCCGTGATGCCGGGGGCGATCGCCACCGACATCAACGCCGACGACTGGTCCGATCCCGCCAAGCGCGCCGCGCTCGATCGACGCATCCCGCTCGGCAGATTCGGCGAGCCCGACGACATCGGCGGGCCGGTCGTCTTCCTTGCGAGCGACGCAGCGCGCTACGTGACCGGCGCGAGCATCCTCGTCGACGGCGGCCTGTTGGTGAACCTGCAGTAGCGCCGGGCATCCTCCCGTTGCGTCAGATCGTGAACGTCAAGGGCGACTGAGTCAGCCGCCCCGGGCGTCGGCGCGGGGGCCCGAGGAGTCAGCGTCCCCGCGCCGACGTCCACGAGCGATGCAGCCCGGCGTAGATGCCGCCCTCGTCGACCAGCCGCTCGTGCGGTCCGACCTCGGCGAGTTCGCCGTCGTCGAACACCAGGATCAGGTCGGCGTTCTCCGCGGTGGACAGGCGATGGGCGATCGTCACCGTCGTGCGGCCGCGGGCGATGCTGTCGATCGCGGCCTGCAGGGCGACGTCGGCGGCCGGGTCGACGGCCGACGTGGCCTCATCGAGGACGAGGAGATCGGGATCGGCGACGTAGGCGCGCGCGAGCGCCACCAGCTGGCGCTCACCGGCCGACAGGAACTCCCCGCGTTGGCCCACCGGCGTGTCCAGCCCGTCGGGCAACGAGTCCACCCAGTCGTGGAGGCCGAGTTCGGTGAGGGCTCCGAGCATCTGCTCGCGGGTGGCGTTCGGCAGCCCGTAGGTCAGGTTCTCGGCGATCGTGGTGTCGAACAGGAAGCCCTCCTGCGGCACCATCACCACCCGCGACCGGAGCGACCGGAAGGGAACCTGCCGCAGGTCGAGGTCGCCCACGTCGACCGTGCCGGACTTGGGGTCCATCAGCCTGGTGAGCAGTTTGGCGAACGTCGTCTTGCCCGAGCCGGTCTCGCCCACGACGGCCACCCGTGAGCGTGGCGGCAGCGAGATGCTCACGCCCTTGATGACGTCGGGCCCGTCCGGGTAGGCGAATCGCAGGTCGCGGACGTCGATCCCGAGCGGCCCCGGTGGCAGATCGGTCGGTTCGCCGACCCCTGGTGCACGCGCGTGGGACAGGTCGGCCGGGTCGGCGATGTCGGCCGGGGTGTCGAGCACGCCGAGCACGCGCCGCCAGCCGGCGATCGCATTCTGGGCCTCGTTGAGGATCTCGATGCCCATGCGGATCGGCATCGTGAACAGCGTCACGAGGAACAGGAAGGCGAGCAGGCCACCGAGCGTCAGGTCGCCGCTGCCGTTCGTGCCGATGACGATGCCGACGATGATGACCATCGTGACGGTGAAGCCGTCCACGAGTTCGGAGAGGGAGAAGCTCAGCGCCTGCGGTCGCAGGACCTTGTTCTGCGCATGCTGGACGTCGTCGACGGTGGCGTCCATCCGCTCCAGGGTGCGGGCGCTGATCCCGTAGGCGCGGACCGTCGCCGCCCCCACCAGGGCCTCGGAGACCGCGCCCAGCATCGCACCGACGGCGATGCGGACGCGCGCATAGGCGGTCCGGACGCGCAACTGGACGAAGCGCATCAGGCACGAGCGTCGGGAGGAAACAGATCCAGACGACCAGGGTGAGCTGCCACGAATAGACCGCCATCACGACGGTCGCGATCAGCAGCTGCGCCACGTTGACGATCAGCATGATGCCGCCGAACGACATGAACTGCGAGATCGTGTCCACGTCCGAGGTGACCCGCGAGACCAGCGAACCACGCCGCTCGCTCCCCTGGGTCAGCAGCGTCAGGTCGTGCACGTGGCGGAACGCTCTGATCCGCAACGTCGCCAGTCCACTCTCGGTGGCGCGGTACAGCCTGCGGTTCATCAGGACCTGCGCCGTGGTGGTCAAGGACAGCAGCGAAACCGCGATCACCACCGCCTTCAGCACGAACTGCATGTCCGGAGTCGGCGGCGCGACGATGCCCTTGTCGATCACCTGCTGGATCGTGATCGGGATGATCACCTTTCCCACGGTCGCGAACAGCGCCAGCGAGAGCGTCACCCCGAGCCCGTGGAAGATCTCCGGGCTGAGCCGTAGGCCCCGGCGCAGCGTGGAGAAACCTCCCTCGCCGGTGTTGCCGTCGGCGCTCACCCGTGCCGAGACCGCGCTCACGGGGTAGCTCCTTCGGTCAGCTCGTCCTCGGGTTGTTCCAGCAACTGGTGCGCGATCGCCGCCTCGTCGTAGGCGTTCACGAGGGCCCGGTACTCCGCATTGGTGGCGGACAGCTCCTCATGCGTGCCCTGCCCGGCGATCCGGCCGTGCGAGAGGAAGATGACCTCGTCGGCCAGCGCGATGGTGGCCTTGCGGTAGGCGACGACGAGGATGCTCGCGTCGACCTGTTCGGAACGGAGGCCGTCGAGGATCGCGAGCTCCACGGTGGGGTCGACCGCGGACGTCGCATCGTCGAGGACGAGCAGCCGCGGCTCGCGCAGGATCGCGCGCGCGAGTGCGATGCGCTGCCGCTGGCCGCCGGAGAGTGAGCCGCCGCGCTCGCCGAGCCCGGTGTCGAGCCCGTCGGGGAGCCGGCGGACGAACGTCTCTGCCTGCGCCAGCCGCAAGGCCCCCCAGACCGCCTCGTCGTCGTAGTCCGCGCCGAGCGTGACATTGCCGCGCACGGAGTCGTCGAACACGAACGCCTGCTGCAGCACGAGCGCCGCCTGTTCGGGGATGGCGCCGTCCGCGTAGTGCTCGACCGGGTGGCCGTCGAGATGCACCGCACCGCTCTCCACGTCCATCAACCGGGTCGCGAGCATCGTCAGAGTCGACTTGCCGGAACCCGTCGTGCCGACGACGGCGATGACCCGGGTACCGCTGTTCGGTTCGAGCCGGAGGCTCACGCCGTCGAGGACGAGGGCCGACTCCCCGTCGCCCGCGTCGCCGGCCGGCCGGGCGACCATGGAGCCGGCGCCGTCCTGATAGCGGAAGGCGACGTCGTCGAAGGCCACCGGAACCGGTCCGCCGTCGGTCATCTCCTTCGACCCGAAGGCGTGATCGGCGGTCGCCTCGAGCACCTTCCGCACCCGGCCCCAGCCGACGACGAGTCGAGGCAGGTCGCCGAGGACCCAGCCGATCGAGCGCAACGGGAGCGCCATCAGCGTCAGGAGGTAGGTGACCTGGATGAGCGTGCCGGTGTCGATGGCGCCGGCCTTGATCTGCCAGGCGCCCACCGCGATGGCCGCGATCACACCGACGCTCGGGAGTGCGTCCATCATCGGGTCGAACCAGCCGCGCACGTAGCCGACCCGGATGATCGCGTCGCGCAGACGGTGCGAGGCGTCCGCGAATCGCTCCGTCTCCTGCTGCTCGCGCCCGAGCGCCTTCACGACGGCCGCACCGTCGAACGATTCGTGCGCAACCTGGGAGACCTCGGCCCGGAGCTGCTGGCCGCGGGTGACCAGGGGCGACGCGATCCGCTGGTAGATGACGTTGATCGCGATGATCGTCGGGATGAGGATGATGGCCACCAGGCCGAGCCATACGTCGGCCGCGACGATCGAGATCAGCGCGTAGACGAGCATCGCCACGGTGCCCAGCGCGAACGGGAACGGGGCCATCACGAACCACATGGCCTCGACGTCGGCGTTCACGTTGCTGAGCAGCTGCCCGGTCGGGTGGCGGCGATGCCAGGCCAGCGGGAGGTCGGTGTACTGGCGGTTCAGCCGGTGCCGGTAGTCGGCGTAGAGCGAGAACTGGGTGAGCGCGGCGAACACGCGGCGACCGGCCACCGCCACCGCACGGAAGACGGCGACGGCGAAGACGGCGGACGCGCCGGTCACGATCGTGGCGAAGGCCGGTCGGCCCTCGGTGAACGCGGGCACGATCAGGTTCTCCGTCACGTCCCCGAGGACCTTCGCCGAGTACACCTGCAACAGGGCGAAGGCGATCCCGAAGAAGAACGACCACGCGAACGTGCGCTTGTGATCCCACGCGCCTCGGAACAGCACCGACAATCCGGTGCGCAGGACGCGGGAATCAGCGATCGACAGGTCTTCGTGGTACGACGACGGGGGAGGCAACAGACGTCCTTGCAGGTGGTCGGGCGCGTGCGGCGAGCCGGCAGGCGGCGCGGCTCGGGCAGGCTGGGTGGGGAGCTCGGGTAAGGAAAGCGGTTGTCGCCGCACACGCAATCTATCCGACCCCCGGGACATCTCGGGCAGGGACGCCCGCCCGTTCCCGGCCAGCCGCCGGTCAGCCGTCGCCGCGTCGATCTCCGACCGGCACGCCCGATGCGAACCTCCCGCCCTCTTCTAGCACCTCGCGAGCGGGATCGACGGGGATTCAGCAGAAGCCGGGCGTGGTGTCCCAGGCTCGGCCGGCCGGCGCCGCGTCGTCGCGCTGCACGGTGGCCTCGATCAACCCGTACGGCCGGTCGGCCGCGTAGAAGACCTCGTTCGGGTTGTCGAGCCCGAACGGCGACAGGTCGACGAGGAAGTGGTGCTTGTTGGGCATCGAGAACTTGATCTCGGCGACGTCGGCGTGCGCGTCGAGGACCGCGGACCCCATGGCGTACAGCGATTGCTGCAACGCGTAGGAATGCGTCGACGCGAACGCCGCGAGGATGGTCTCGCGGATGCTCTCGTAGGTCTTCGTGAAGTCGTGTTCCGTGCCGATGTAGCGCCAGCGCGACGTGACGGAGGTGGCGAGGATGCGGTCGTCGGTCTCGGCGAGCGTCGTGTAGCGGTCCTGGGGGAAGCCGTGGAACTCCGAGCCGGTCGACTTGAGGACGGTGAGGTCGGTCAGCCCGGCGACGACCCAGGTGTCGTCACCGTCGATCGTGACGACGGCCGTCCGGGTCTCCTGCCCGGTCCGGACGAACGCGTGGTCGTGGGGCTGCCCGTCGACGGGTATCCGTGCCCAGCTGTAGGCCTCGGCCGCCCACCGACCGCCGGTGACCCACTCGACGTCGTCCACGAAGTGTCGCCCGAGGCGGAGCAGGAAGTCCTCGGGCGTGCCGATGCCCTGCTCGCGGGCGTAGGCGTACACGGTGTTCTTCTGCGTGTCGGTGGTGACGACTCTCGCGTTGTCGCCGGTGTAGTGCGAGTCCTCGAACGGGCCGCGGAGCTGCGAGGTCACCGACAGGTCCTCGATCTCGTGACGTGAGGTGTCGCGGGTGATCTTGACGAGGCGGACCTCTGCCTTGCCGTACTGGTTCGGTCCGAGCACATACGAGCCGGGCATGTGTCAGCTCCCTCGATAGGTGGAGTAGGCGAACGGGCTCAACAGGAGCGGGACGTGGACATGACCGGAGGCGCCGTCGACGCTGAAGACGATCGAGACCCGTGGATAGAAGCTCGGCCGCCCGAGACGCTCGAACCAGGCACCAGTGTCGAAGGTCAGCCGGTACTCGCCCGCGTCGAGCCGCTCGGGTCCGAGCCGGGCTATCCGCCCGTCGGCGTCGGTCGACCCGGTCGCCAGCGCCTGGCCGCCGGGGCCGTCGCGCGAGAGACGCACCACCAGGCCGGCGGCCGGGAGTCCGGTGACGGCATCGAGGACGTGGGTGGTGACGGCACTTCGTCCAGCGTCGGCCGCGGTCATGAGCGGAGGAGGTCGCGCACTCGGCAGAAGGGCGATGTCGGTCAACTGCTCACGGATCTCGTCGCGCTCGGTGGTGGGGTCGTTGCCGAGACGGCGTTCGAGCTCGGCGAGCATCTCGGCACCCGAGCGTCCGGCCGCACGGATCAGGAAGACGGTGCCGAACCGCTGCTCGTAGGCGAGGTTGCCCTCGCGCAGGCGTTCGAGAGTGTCGGCATCGCCGCCGACGCCACGTTGTTCGGTCGCTGACATCGTGGCCTCAGACGGCGTTGCCGAGGTCGGCGACCTCTCACCGATCCGGGGATGCGCCGCGATCGCTGCGACGCACCTGTTCGTCGGTCCAGGACTGCGCGAGCGAGGCGGCCCGTTCGAGCACCGCGTCGGTGTCGCGATATGGACGACCGGCGATCAGCTTGTCGGCCCAGGTAGGGACGGCCGCACACGCCAGCAGCCGGGCGACGAGGTCGCCCGGCTGCTCACGGTTGAACGCTCCGAGGTCCACGATCGCGGACGTTAGGCGCCCAGTGCGCCACGCTCCGTGTCCGTGGAGTTAACGGCTGATTACCCCGTCAGGGGCGCGGGATGCCTTGCCGGCCGAGTGACTTCGGTGCCGCGGGCGGAGCCGCTGGTGCCTTCGGCTGGGGCGGCTCGACCGACATGAGCTTCGCCTTGGACCCCTTGGCGACGAACTGCCGGGTGCCCTTGTCCTGCGATGACTTCGGCTTGTCGACGACGATCGGGTGCTCCTTCGCGTAGGCATCCTGGCGGATGCCGGTGACCTGCCAGGACACCTCGAGGCCGGCGGTCCCGCCGGCGATCGAGAACCGGTTGTCGTGGACCTTGGCCGCCACGTAGACCGGGGCGAAGCCGCCGATCGTCGTGAGCTGGTAGCGATAGTCGCGGTTGAGCGCGGTGAAGTACTCGGGCAGCTCGACCGTGGCTGCACCATCGGCATCGAGGACGACGTTGCCGTTGTAGACGTTCATCATGTCCGGCGACTCGACGAAGGAGTGCGACAGCCAGCGGTTGTCCGGGTCGAGCGGATGGTCGATGCGGAACGACCCGGCGACCTTGGACAGGGTGCCGTTGACGTGGGCGTTGCCCTGAGCGAAGACGGCGTAGCAGCTGGCGGCGTTCGACTTGCCGAACACGGCGTAGTTCTGGCCGCTCGTGGCGGTGGACTCGGCGTACAACGCGAACGAGGGCGCCTGCGCCCAGACGCCGACGTAGTTCGAGTCGCCGCGCACCCCGGCAGTGCGGGCGTTGTCGCCGTGGACGCCGTACATGCCACCGGTGCCGTGGACGGCGTTGCCGTTGACGTTGCTCGTGGTGCCCGTGACACCTTCGGTGCTCCCGGAGCCGTAGACGCCGGTGCCGCCCGCCGCCGTACAGGCCGTACGTGCGAGCCGGATCCGTAGACGCCGTAGCTGTTGCCGGACCCGTACACCCCGTAGCCGTTCCCCACGGAGTAGAGGCCGATGCTGCCCGAGGCGGAGCTGACGAAGATGCCGCCGTAGGAGACGCCGTCGGATCGCACGCCGGCGTAGCCGCCCTTCCCCTGCAGTCCGTAGAGATCGGTGGAGACGCCGGACACACCGCTGCCGAGGGTGGAGGTGCCGACCACGCCGGTGCCGTTGCCGGCGACGCCGGTGACGCCTGCTGACGTCGATGCCGTGCTGCTGGTGGTCGATCGGAACGCCAGGTCGAGCTTGCTCTTCACGCCCAGTTGAGCGGTCGGCGAGCCCGTGCCGATGCCGATCAGGCCGCCCGGGGTGATGCGCATCCGCTCGGTGACGGCGCCCGTCTTGGTCGGACGGGTCTTGAAGATCAACGGTGCGACGGTGGTCGTGCCGAGGAAGTTGCTGCCTGTGGTGGTGACGCCGGAGTTGCCACCGAGCTTCCAGGTGGTCGAGCCCGAAGACGCGGACGCGGCCGGCGTGATCGCCTCGGTGACCCCGACCGCGGCGACAGCGGCACTGGCGGCCATCAGGAAGCGGCGCGGGAAACGGCGTTCGACCTCGGCGTTGTCTGCGGACATGGTGATGTCTCCTCGGGTGGGATCACGGCTGGCAGCGCATCGGTCGATCGTCGACGCCGCTGCCTGTTGCCGAAAGGAGATCAGGCGCGGGGTTCAGATACCAGAATCCGCAACAGAACAATGGGATTCCGGGTGCTCCCTGGTGTCGGCGGTCACGGTGTGGTACGAGCCGATCACTCGGGTCGATCCGCGACCAGTCGGCGGAGGCGGCGCCCGAGCATGTCGTTCGGGTCGAGCGCCAGCGCCGACCGCGCGGCCGCTCCCGCCTCGGCGTCGCGGCCGAGCTGGTGCAGGAGTTCGGCTCGCGACGCGTGCCAGAGCGGATACGACGACAACCCGGCGACGGCCTCGACCTCCCGCAGGCCGGCGGCCGGGCCGTCCCGGCCGCTGACCGCCGCGGCTCGGTTGAGCCTGATCACCGGCGTGTCCTGCACGCGCAGGAGCACGTCGTACCAGGAGACGATCGCACCCCAGTCGGTGTCGTCGGCCTGCAGGGCGAGCGCGTGACAGGCGGCGATCGCCGCCTGCACGACATACGGATCGGGCGCGGTCGGGGTACGTCGCAACCCTTCGCCGACCAGCACGACACCCTCCCGGATGAGGTCGGCCCGCCACAGCCGCCGGTCCTGGTCAGCGAGAAGCACGAGGTCTCCGGCGGCATCGACGCGCGCGTCGCGTCGAGAGTCCTGCAGGAGCATGAGCGCGAGCAACCCGGCCACCGACGGTTCGTCGGGCATCAGCTCCCGGAGAAGCCGCCCGAGACGGACGGCCTCGTCGACGAGGCCGGTTCGCAGGAGGTCGGCACCCGAGGTCGCCGAGTAGCCCTCGTTGAAGAGCAGGTAGACCACGGCGGTCACCCCGGCCAGCCGGTCCGGTAGTTCGGCGGCGACGGGAACCCGATAGGGGATGTGGGCGCGACGCACCTTGAGCTTGGCCCGGCCGAGACGCTTGGCCATGGTCGGTTCGGGTACGAGCAAGGCCCGGGCCACCTCACCGGTGGTCAGCCCACACAGCGTGCGCAGGCTGAGGGCGACCTGCGTTTCACGGGTCAGGGCAGGGTGGCAACAGGTGAACACCAGCCGGAGAAGGTCGTCGCGGACGACGGAGTCGGAGGCCACCGGTTCGTCGGGGCCCAACTGGTCGAGGAGTCGCATGGCCTCCGACTCCTTTCCCGCCCGAGCTGCCTCGCGGCGCAACAGGTCGACGGCCCGCCGTCGTGCGACGACCGTGAGCCAGGCGCGTGGACTGTCGGGGACCCCGGTCCGTGGCCACGTCTCGAGTGCCCGGATCGTGGCGTCGGCGACAGCGTCCTCGGCGATGTCCACGCTGCCCGTCAACCGGATCAGCGTGGCCAGGACACGGGCGCCCTCGTCACGGGTCAACCGGACGAGGGCACCATGCGTCTGGTCGATCGGTTCGCCCACTCAGAACGGCATGATCGGACGGACCTCGACCGCGCCGGCCCACGCAGCCGGGATCTTCGCGGCCAGGGCGACAGCCTCGTCGAGATCGGCACACTCGAGCAGGTAGAACCCGCTGAGTGCCTCCTTCGTCTCCGCGTAGGGGCCGTCGCTCACGACCACGTCCCCGCCCTTGCCGCCGTTCACCCGGACCGTCGTCGCGGTGGGAGTCGGGTACAGCACGGCCCCGCCTCTGATGACGTCCGCCGCCGCCTGGCTGAACGCCCGGTACTCGAGCATGTCCTCGTGGTACTGGGGATCGCTCCAGTCGACGTCGATGGTGTAGGTGAGTGCGAGGTACTGGGGCATCAGGGTCTCCTTCGGCTCGCCGGCGCCAACCGCCGGACTCAGGGTAAGGACGAACGGGATGCGGTGAGATGGACACCCCACGGACCTGCCGGTCGAGGTGACCTACCGTGGCGCCATGATCCGCCACACCGTCACGTTCACGCTGATGCACGCCAACGGCAGCGAGGAGGAGTCGTCGTTCCTCGCCGCGGCGCGCGAACTCGCGACCATCGAGGGCGTTCAGCACTTCGAGCAGCTGCGTCAGGTCGGGACGAAGAGCAGCTTCCAGTTCGGGTTCTCGATGGAGTTCGACGACGCGGCGGCCTACGCGGTCTATGACAATCACCCCACCCACGTGGCGTTCGTGGCGCAGCGTTGGGTGCCGGAGGTCGCCGACTTCCTCGAGCTCGACTTCGAGCCGCTCGACTGACGCTCAGGCGCCGGCGTTCCAGGCGGTGACGAGTTCGACCACGTCGTCCAGTTGACCCAGCGCGGTGTCGGCGTCCTCGGCGCTGAAGAACGCCACGCTCGTGGCGCCGGCGCGGCCGAGGGCGTCGAGGTGGGCTTCGATGTCGTCGCGCGTCCCCACCGGAGCGAGTTCGGTCCACCAGTCGTCGGGCAGCCCGGGCAGCGCGTCGGCGCCACGTTCGAGGTAGATCGCCTTGAGGTCGTCGGCGAACGGCAGGGTGGTGAAGGCGAAGCTCTCGTGCTCGATCATCCCGCTCAGCCTCGACGTCATCGCCCGCCGCGCCTCGATGCGGTCGTTCGAGAGGCTGAACACGCCGAAGCCGGTGATGTCGAAGGAATCGCCGTCGCCGTCGGGTCGGCCGGTGAGGCCGTTGGTGGCACGGATGAGGCTCGGTGTCGCCGGTTCGGCGAGTATCACGCCGTCACATACCCGTCCGACGAGCTGGAGCGACTTCGGTCCCTGCACGCCACCGAGGACCGGCGGTACCACCGCGGGCGGGTAGTCGAGTTTCACCTTGTCCAGGTGGACGTATCGGCCGTCGACGCTGACCTCCTCACCGGCCAGCAGTCGGCGGATCGAGGTGACGACCTCGTCGAAGGCGGTGAGCGGCGAGCTCGGCCGGACGCCGATCTGACCCATCCAACTCTGCACGCCGTGGCCGATGCCGGGAAGGAACCGGCCCGGCGCCAGGCCCGCGAGCGTGGCGAACTCCATCGCCATGATGGCCGGGTTGCGGGCGAGCGACGGGAGGATTCCGGTCCCCACCTGAAGTCGCTCGGTGACGGCCAGCGCGGCGGCGGCCAGGCTGATGCCGGAGGTGAAGAAGCAGTCCTCGATGACCCACAGGCGGTCGGCGCCCGCCTCGTCGAGCTCGCGGGCGAATCGGGTGATGAGTGCCGGTGGCAGGTTGCGGTCGAACGCCATGCCGATGCTGGGCCGGCTGCGCCCGGCGGTGTCAGACACGGTTGAGCACGACCGACGCCTCGGCCGTGTAGGTGAGGAAGGTGAACGACTCCTGGAGGTACAGCCGCACCTGGTCGGCGGTGTGGTCGAGATAGCCGATCGACACGTCCTGGCCGAGGACGAGTTCGTGGTCGCCGCCGCGGGTGGAGAGGAGGTACCCGCCGTGCAGGGCGGGCGCCCAGATGATGTCGTCGTCGACCATCCGCTGGAGCTGCTCACGGATGGGGTACCCGTGGTCGCGCGTCTCCGACACCTCGGTGTAGAGGTCGGCGTCGAGGATCAGGGTGTACGGACCCTCGACGCCGGCCAGGCGCAGCTCGGTCTGTGCGTGGGCGACCGCGTCCGGGATCTCGCGCGGGTCGGCCGGCAGCGCGATGGCGGCGTTGTCGGAGCCGGCAGCGATGCCGAGGATGCCGGCGGCGCCGTAGCCCTCGAAGATCGCGCGGTCCTCGGAGTAGGCGAGCTCGGCGGCGGCGTCCTTCACGGGTTGCCAGTCGGAGTCCTTCGAGCCGCGGAGTACGTCGTCGATCGCCTGCCGGTCGAGGCTGAACGGGATCCGCAGCTCCACGAGTGGGCTGACGACCCGCAGCCGGCTGCGCATGCCTTCGTCGGGAGCCTCGATCTCGGCGACATGGCCGGTGTTGGCGGCGGCATAGGCGAAGCCGAGCGGGCCGGTGACGTCGACGACGCGACGGCCGGCGAGGTTGCGCCGGAACGTACGGGCCGCCTCCTCCGCGATCTCGCCCCAGGCGGCCTCGCTGACGGGTGCGAGCCACCGGTGCAGGTTGGAGGCTCCGACTCCTGCGCTGGTCGCGAATGCCGCCTGACTGTCGCTGCCGTCACTCATCGCTGTTCCTCCTCGGGTGGTGCGGTGGCTCGTGTCGTCATTGTCGTGATCCGCGCAGGCTGCCGATACCGAGACTGCCGTCGGCGAGCGGCGGACCGCTGGGTGCGTTGGCTGGTGTCGGCGCGGGATGGGCTGCAGGATCGGCTGGGTCGGTCGGGTCGGCCAATTCCTCGAGCAGGTCGAGGGACGGGACGAAGAAGAGCGAGCCCGTCACGGCGGTCGAGAAGTCGAGGATCTTGTCGTAAGCGCCCGGTGGTTCGCCGACGAACATCCGGCGGAGCATGAGCTCGGTGACGGCGACGTCGGCCGCATACGCGATGTAGTACGTGCCGAACTCGCCGGTGCCGGCGTTGCCGAACGGCATGTTGTCCCGGAGGATGTCGCGCTCGGTGCCGTCGGCGTCGACGATCGTGTTGAGGCTGACGTGTGAGTCGGGCGGCTGGACGTCGTCGCCGAGTTCGATGTCGTCGATCTTGGTGCGTCCGATGACGCGTTCCTGGGCCTCGGTGGGCAGCTCGCCCCAGGCGTCGAGGTCGTGGACGTACTTCTGGACGATCACGTAGCTGCCGCTGCCGAACGCGGGCTCGTCGTCGGGATCGATGACGGCTGCCGACGAGGCGCTGCGGCCGGTGGGGTTCTCGGTGCCGTCGACGAAACCGAGCATGTCGCGGGAGTCGAAGTAGCGGAAGCCCGTGACGTGGTCGTCGACGCGAACGGCATCACCGAGGGCGAGCATGATCTGGCGGGCGAGCTCGAACGTCATGTCGGCGCGCTCGGCCCTGATGTGGAACAGCACGTCGCCCGGCGTCGACGGAGCGTCGTGACGGGTCCCGGCGATGGCGACGAACGGGTGGAGCCCGCGTGGCCGGGGAGCTCCAACGGGTCGGACGCGGTCCCAGAAGCGCGACCCGAAGCTGACGACGCACGTGAGTTGGACGGGGCTCTCCCGGAACCCGACTGCCCGCACCAGCGAGTTCACGTCGGCGGCGACCTCGAGGAGCCGGCGTTCGGCACCGGCGTTCGGGAGTGCGCTGACCACGAGGAAGATCGCGGCCTGCGTGAGCCCGGAGAGAACGGGTTGAGGCTCGGGGACCGACGACGGCACCGGCGGCGTCAGCTCGGACTCGGACACACCGGCGAGCTTAGTGATCATCCGGCTCGTGCGAGTCGTCGGCCGGTTTGGTGTGACGTCGACAGTCGGGGTCCGAGGGCGGGTGGTGGTCGGGTGTCGTAGCGATGTCCGGTGGGGGTGATCACGACCCGGTGTTTGGCGGTGCCGGTGGTGTGCCAGCCGGGGATCTGGTCGACCAGGTTGCCGCGTTGACAGAGTCCGATGCCGTTGTCGGCTGACGTGGTGGCACCACCGCTCGCGTGGTCGTGGAGGTGGTCGAGGTCGCGGATCGGGCGCTGAGCAGTAGGGGTCGCGGCAGACCTGGTCGCGGGCGTTGATCAACACCGCCAGCGCGCCGTCGAACCGGCGCCGTCTGGTGTCCATGGTGGCCACGGTGTCGTCGATCGGGTCGGTGAGCAACCGCCGCACCCACACCCGGGCTGCGGTGGCGTCGGGGTCGCGGGTGATGATCCGTCGGGCCAGGAACGCCGGCACCGGACCATGGCCGGGGAGTTGGGCGGGTTCCTCGCTGCGTCCCAGCAGGGCGTCGCTGGTCATCACCAGCTGGACCTCCACCGGGACAGCAGCCGCGGTGGTCTGGCCGGTGATCCGTTCGATGAGGGTGTCGGCCTTGATCTGCGCCTTGGTCCGTTCGTCCCCGCTCGCCTTCGCTGATTCGCGCGGCGGCGCGTAGCGACGCGAAACAGGCCACCGCCTGTTCCACCGGCAGGACGGCGGTGATCTTCGCCATCGTGTCCGGCAGGGGTCGGATGGACACGTACCGGTCCTCCCGGGCCCGTGCCGCCCGGCGGACGGCGGCGTCCTGGTCGAGTTCGATCACCCGCCGCCGCACCGCCTGGCGTGATCTCCGGGCACCGACATCGACCCCACCACCGGACCGAGCTCGGCGTCCACCCGGCCACGGTCCTCCCGGGTCAGACACCGCGTCTCCGTGATCGCCGCCCGCACACCCCGCTCGCGACACCCGCCCGGCGGCCAGAGCGTGCAGCGTGGCGGGCATCTCCGTCACCAACGCCCGGGCGTCCGCCAACCGGCGCGACGCCGACGCCGGCGAACATCTTGGTCGCGAAACCGATCTGATCCGCGATCCCCACACCCCGCCGCCGCACCGGCACACCCTGCGACTCCTGCAGTGCGAGTTGCGAGGTCTCGAAGTCGACCATCAGCTGCACCTGCACCGCCGCCAGGACTGACTTCGCCCGCTCCAGGAACCCGATCCGATCGATCCGCTCCCCGTCGTCGGCACAGGCAGATCGCAGCTCGACCAGAGCAGCCGCGAGCAGCGCCTGCCCGGGAACCGGTCGATCCGTCATCTCCACCATGTGTTCGATACTAATCGGCACCACCGACAATCCCGAGTTATCCCCAAGCAGGCAACAGGAATCAGCAAACCGCTGGGGTGTGGACAAGTAGACGTTCGACCCGCCCGGGGTCGACGGATCCGCTCGACCACCGAACGTCCGTGGCGCGAACGCGGACGCTGTATTGGACGTTCAACCCGCCCAGGACGTTCGACCCTCTGCACGGGGTGAAAGGTCCCCGCTCGGGGTCGACGGTCCGCGACATCACCGAACGTCCCTGATCCCCGCTCGATCATCCTGCTCCCCACGCATGAGGCCCACGGTGATCGCACGGGGACCGAGCTGCGAAGACGGGCTGCGTCGAACGTCCACCACAGCACCACGCCGGCTCAGGACGCGACAACGGGCCCGTCCTGGTGGACGGGCCCGCTGTCGTTGGTCACTGGGGTGTGGTGGAGGTGCCGGGAATCGAACCCGGGTCCTACGGCGCAGTCTCGGACATTCTCCGGGCGCAGCCTGAATGACGCTTTTCTCAGCCTCGGCACTTGATCAGGCGCATTGCCGACAGGCTCAGCCGCTGTTTGGTGTCCCCACCGGACCCGCGACCGATCCGATGGGTAAGAGCCTCCTAGATGAGATCAGTGACCAGGCCGGAGGCAATCCTGGGCTGACCCTTCACTGTGGCTGCTTAGGCAGCGAGAGCGAAGTCAGTGCGCTGTGAATTGGCACTTATTGGTTTCCAGGGAGCGTTCACGAGATAACCCTGGATCCTCGGCCCGCTTCTCCCAAGGCGTACGTCCTTAGTCGAAACCGTTCACCCCCAGTGGGGTGCTGCTGTTCAGTTGTCAATCCGCCCGGACGAACTGGACGGCCTTCGATGTGACCGGCCGGTTCGTACCACCGGCCGAAGGGACAGCGTACGCGGAACCGGCAACCGGGTCGAGCGGAATCCCAGGCCCCAGCCCGGGCAAGAGCAAACCCGTTGCCGGCGGTCGGGCACCGCTGGCAACCTCGTCCAGTGCATCCTCCCGACGACTTCGCCGTCCGCCGACCCACCATCGACGACATCGACGGCATCTGGCGGCTCACGCGTGCGTGCGACGAGCCCGTCCTCGGCTTCAGCGACTGGAGCACCGACGAGGTCCGCGAGCAGCTCGAGAGCCCCCGCAGCCCGGCCGCGACCCACCACTGGCTCGTCACCGATCCGGGCTCAGACCACCGGGCCGTCGGCTGGGGGTCGTCGGCGGACGCAGCCGGCGGAGCGATCGACGTCGACTGGTACGTCGACCCGGCACTCCCTCTCGCGGCCTACCGCAACGTCTCGGACTGGCTCTGGCAAGCCCTCCTCGCCGATGCCGAGGCGCGCGTCCGGCCGACTGGCGCGACCTCCATCCGGCTCGAGACCGGCGCCTACCGGTTGCACACCGAACGCACCGACGAGCTCGCCGCACTCGGGTTCGAGGTCGAGCGGACGTTCTTCCGGCTCGTCCGCCCGCTCGACCGGAACGAGGTGTTCGCGCCTCCCCCACCGGGCGTCACCATCCGCGTCGCCGGTAGGACGGAGGACGACCGCCGCGTCGTCCACCACGTCCTCGAGACCGCGTTCCGCGACCACTTCAACCACCACGACCGCACCTTCGACGAGTGGTGGGCCGATCAGCGGAACCGGGCCGGGGTGGACCTCACGCGCTGGCGGCTGGCCGAGATCGAGGGCACGGCGGTCGGGGCGTGCATCTGCTCCGAGCGGTACGCCGACAACGACGACGGGTACATCGGCAGCCTCGGCGTACTACGGGAGGCGCGAGGCAGAGGTGTGGCCAAAGCGCTGCTCGCCGACGCGTTCGCGTGCTATCGCGATGCCGGGCGGGCTCGCGTCCTGCTGCACGTCGACTCCGACAGCCCGACCGGCGCGACGCGCCTGTACGAGGCGGTCGGCATGACCCCTGACCTCGTCATCGACTTCTTCGTCGCCGACCACCCCGTCGGGTCGCCCTGACCACGACCTAGGTTGGCGCCATGGCCACGCCGGAGGAATACCTCGTCGCTGCCACGACACTGGCCGACGATGTGCTGTTTCCCGACGCCCTCGCCGTCGACCGGTCGGCGACGGTGCCGCCGTCCCACCTCCGCGCCCTGGCCGACGCCGGCCTGTACGGCGTAGCGGCACCGGCCGAGGACGGCGGTCTGCCCGCGGATGACACCACGACGATGCCGACGCTCGTCGAGACCCTCGCGAGTGGGTGCCTGACCACGGCGTTCGTGTGGATCCAGCACCACGGCACCGTCGGAGCGGTCGCGGCCGGCGGACGGGAACTGCGGGACCGTTGGCTGGCGCCACTGTGTTCGGGCGCTGAACGCGCCGGCGTCGGGCTGGCGGGACTGCGGTCCGAGCCGGGCCTGCGGCTGACCCGCACCGACGAGGGCTTCGTCCTGAACGGCAGCTGTCCGTGGGTGACGGGCTGGGGTTCGATCTCGGTCATCGGGATCGCAGCGCGCGACGACCACGACCTGATCCACCACCTCCTCGTCGACGCCGTGGCATCACCGACTCTGCAGATACGGACCCTCGATCTGGTGGCGGTCGGCGCGAGCGGGACGGTGACGGTCGACTTCGCCGATCACCTCGTCGCGCCGGACCGGCTGCTCACCACCAGGCCGTTCGCCGACTGGGCCGGTGGCGACGCGAACGGCCAGACTCTCAACGGGTTCCTCGCGATCGGGCTGGCCGCGCGCGCATGTCGGCTGCTCGGCCCGTCGGCCCTCGACGACGAACTCGACGGAGCACGATCGGCCCTGCGGACGGCCGAAAGAGGGGGTATCGGTCCGGCGCGGGCGAGAGCGACCGACCTGGCGCTTCGTGCCAGCGCCGCCGTCGCCGTCCGCACCGGCAGCCGCGCCGTGCTGATGGATCAGCATGCTCAACGACTGGTACGGGAGGCGACGTTCCTGCTCGTGTTCGGCTCCCGGCCGCCGATGCGCGACGCATTGCTCGATCGGCTGGGCGCGGCCGGGCTGCCGCTCAATGCAACGCGATGACGTCGAACCTGTCGATCGGATCGGCGATCTCGTCCTGAGCCTCGACGAGGGCCATCTCGGTGCCGCCGAGCTGGGCCGTCGCCTCCAGCACGCCGAACACCGAGGACGCCGTGCGGCCGAGTGCGGTCGCGACGTCGTCGACGTCCAGCAGGTGCGCGAGGAACAGCGCAGCCGTCAGGTCGCCGGAACCGCTGACCGCGGCGAGTTCGAGACGCGGCGTCGACACCAGCCAGCTGCCGTGGTCGGACGCACCGATCATGCTGATCCGGCCCGGGTCGTCCTCGGCGAGCTCGATGGACGTGGCCAGGACGATGCGGGGGCCCATCGACCGAACCGCCGCCAGCGCCTCGAGCACGCCGGCCGAGGTCGGTGACCGGCCGGCCGGCGAGGTACTCCAGCTCGAAGTGGTTCGGTGTCGTGATGTCGGCAGCCGGCACGACATGGTCACGCATGAACTCCGGGATCCCCGGGGCCACGTAGAAGCCGCACCACCGGTCGCCCAGAACCGGATCGGCGCAGTACCACGCGGCTGGATTGGCCGCCTTGACCGCGGCGACCGCACCGAGGACGACGCCGCCCACGTCGGCACCGCCCTGATATCCCGACAGGACCGCATCGCAGGTGCCGAACACGCCTCGCTCGGCCACGCCGGCCAGCACATCGGCCACGTCCGACGCGGCGAGCACCGGGCCGCGCCACGAGCCGTACCCCGTGTGATTGGAGAACTCGACGGTGTTCACCGGCCAGACCTCGAATCCCAGCCGTTGCAGCGGGAACACTGCGGCGCTGTTGCCGACATGGCCGTAGGCCACCGAGGACTGGATCGACAGGATCGTGCCGGCGCTCACTCGCCGCGGCGTCCCCGGGCCATCGCGCGGTCGGCCTCCCGCCTGCTCTCCCGTTCGGCGAGTGCCTGCCGCTTGTCGTACTCGCGCTTTCCCCGAGCCAGTGCGATCTCGACCTTGCAGTAGCCGTCCTTGAAGTACAGCGACAGTGGGACGACGGTGACACCCGAGTTCCGGGTCTTCACGTCGAGCTTGGCGATCTCGGCCTTGTGCAGGAGGAGCTTGCGCTTGCGTCGCGGGGGGTGGTTCGTCCAGGTGCCGTGGGCGTACTCGGAGATGTGCATGCCGATCAGGTATGCCTCGCCGTTCTCGATCTGGGCGAACGCGTCGACCAGCGACGCGCGTCCCGCCCTGAGCGACTTCACCTCCGTGCCCGACAGTGCCAGGCCGGCCTCGAACGTCTCGTCGATGTGGTAGTCGTGCCGAGCCTTCCGGTTCTGCGCCACCAGTTGACGTCCACGTTCCTTGACCATGCGCCCATTGTGTCCGATCGGCACGACCGAGGGCGAACGAGTTGAGCGGGCCCTAGGCTCCGTCCGGTGAGCACCTTCGGACTCCGTGGCCGCCTGCGGCGGTTCGTCGACACCCTCGTCCCCACCCGTCGCCCGACCACTCGGCGGCCATCCTCGACCACGCACGGGGTGCCGACCGCCCAGCAGCCGACGACGCTGTATCCGGGGGACTTCACCGGCACGTCGACGGTCCTCTACGACCCGATCGACGACAACGACGCGGACCCCGGCGAGATCGTCTGGACGCGCGTCGTGTTCGAGGAGGACTACCGCCAGGGCAAGGACCGGCCGGTGCTCGTGATCGGCCGGGACGACCCGTGGTTGCTGGCCCTGATGCTCACGAGCAAGGACCACGACCGGGACGCGGCTGCGGAAGCACGACACGGGCGCGTGTGGCTCGACGTGGGGACCGGCGACTGGGACCGGCAGCACCGTCCCAGCGAGGTTCGGATCGATCGGGTGTTGCGGCTGGATCCGGCCCGCGTCCGCCGTGAGGGCGGCACGCTCGATCGCCGGCGCTTCGATCAGGTCGCGGCGCAGGTCCGGGCTGTCGACGGCTGGCGCTGACAGAAGGCTGGCGTCGACAGCGGCGTGAGTCGATCAGAGGTAATTGATCGGGTTCACCGCGGCGCCGTTGCGGTAGACCATGAAATGCAGGTGGCACCCGGTGGAGTAGCCGGTGGTTCCGGAGTAGCCGATGAGTTGGCCGCCCGAGACGTGCTGGCCAGGATGGACGATCCACCGTGTCATGTGGTTGTACGAGGTCGCCATGTCGGCGCCGTCCAGCCAGCCATGCTCGATGATCACGCGGTTGCCGTAGCCGGCGTTGTAGTACGTCGAGACCACTGTGCCTGCCCTGGCCGCATAGAGCGGGGTTCCGCAGGCGACACCGAAGTCCGTGCCGTCGTGCAGCTTCCAGACGTGGAGGATCGGGTGCAAGCGCATGCCGAACGGCGAGGTGATCGGCCCGCTGGCCGGATGGCGGAACAGCGCCCCCGAGTCGCCGCCGGTCCCGTTGGCCGAGGCGGCAGCCGACTTGGCGGCGGCGTCGGCACGATCGGCCCGAGCGGCCGCTGCAGCCGCATCGGCGGAGCGGGCGCGGGCGGCCGCCTCGGCTTCGCGTCGAGCCTCGGCAGCTGCCTTCGCGGCCGCTGCCGCGCGAGCGCGGGCCTCGGCGGCACGTTTCTCGGCGATCTTCTGGAGGACCTTCTCGATGCGGGCACGCTCGGCCTCGAGCTGTGAGATCCGGCCCAGGTCGGCCGCTCGAGCCTTGGTCGCCGCGGCCTGCGCGGTGGCGCGTGCGTCGACCAGTGCTGCGACAGCGGCTTCGGCGGCGCTGGTGCGGCGCTCGAGGGCGCGGGTACTCGACAACTTCTCGGCCGCCTGGGACCGGAGGCCTGCAGCCGTGTCCGCGGCCGCGCGGGCCGCTGCGAGCTTGACGGCCAACTGGCCCCGTAGCGCCGTGTAGTTCGCCAGCGCCGTCGTCTGGGTGTCCGCCACCGACGAGATGATCTGCATCGCCGAGAGCAGGTCGTCGGTGCTCTGGCTACCGACGACCACCGAGAGCCCGTCGATGTTCGAGTTCTGGTACGTCGCGTTGGCGAACTGGCCGATCTCCGACCGCTGTTGGTCCACCTGACGCTGTGCCTTGTCGACGGCGGCATCGGCAGCTTTCTGCGCGTCCTCCGCCGCCTTGAGGGCGGCCGCAGCGGCGACGTCGTTCGCCTTCGCCGTCGCGAGCTGCCCGCGTACCTCGACGAGCGTGGCCTGCGCGCTGGCCAGCTGGGTCTGGGCGGCGGACAACGCGTTCGTGGCCGCGACCAGCGCGGCCGAGGATTCATCGAGGTCCGAGTGGGCGTCCTGGAGTTCCGACGCGACCTTGCGCTTGTCGTCCTGTGGAGTGGCCGAGGCGCCAACCGTCCAGGTGGCCAGCCCGCATACCAGAGCGAGGACGACGGCAAGTCGCACGAGGGCGGCCAGCCCAGACAGTCCAGACAGCCCGCTCAGCCCGGGCGCGATCCATCCATCCGTCTGCCGGGCGCGCACGCCGCGAACGGACTGTCGGATCACGCTGGAGCCCCTCTCGGGTGCCGACGCCCGGGCAGCGGCCCGAGCGCGTCACGATGACTAACCCTCGATCACACCTTGAGGTACTTCCGCAGGGTGAACGACGAAGCGACGATCGCCAGCACCACTCCGAGAACGATCAGCAGCGGCATCACTGCCACCACCTCGTCCCACCCGATCCACGGAATGGCCTTGATGCCCCGCCGCAGCCAGTCGGTCACGAACGGAGCGAACGCCAGTGTGCCACATGCTAAAGCTGCGCCCACGAGTGCCGCAATGACTGTTTCAAGCACAAATGGGAGCTGAATGTAGAGATTCGACGCACCGACGAGTCTCATGATGCCGATCTCCCGGCGCCTGGAGAAGACCGTCAACCGGATCGTATTGGCGATCTGGAGGACCGCAGCCAGCAACAGCCCGATCGACAGGCCGATCGAGATCCACTTGAGACCGTTCAACCCGTTGAACAAAGGCTCGAGCACCTGTCGAGAGTCTTGAACCGAGAGCACACCTGGCAATCCGGACACCGCGGACGAGACGCTCTCGTACTGCCGAGGGTCCTTGAGCTTGACCCGATACGAGCTCTGCAGGTCCTGCGGCTGCACGATATCGACGGTGGCGCAGTCCTTGCAGATCTCCTTGAACCGCGCGTACGCCGTCTGCTGATCCTCGTAGAAGACGTCGGCGACCTCGGGGTTCGACCTCAGCGTCTTCTCGATCGTGGCCCGCTGGGCATCCGTGACCGCGCCGTCGCAGCGGGTCGTCTCGGCGCCCTCGTTGCACAAGAACACCGCGATCTGGACCTTGTCGTACCAGAACCCCTTGGCCAGGTTCACCTCGGACCGGATGAGCATCCCGACCCCGAAGAGAACCAGCGAGACCCAGACCGTGACGATCACGGCGACCGTCATCGTGAGGTTGCGGCGCAGACCACCGCCGAGTTCGGAGGAGACGTACCGGAGTCGCATGGCGTCCTAGATGTCGAGGGTCAGCAGGTCACCGGGAACAGGGCCCAGCGCGGTGATCGCCGCACCCGAGAGCCGGCGCACGGAGATCGGGTCGGAAGTGGTCAGTGTTGGTATCCGTAGACGCCCCGGGCCTGGTCGCGCACCAGCTGACCCCGGTCCAGCTCGATCACACGCTTGCGCATCTGGTCGACGATGGTCGCGTCGTGCGTCGCCATCAACACGGTCGTGCCGGTGCGGTTGATGCGGTCGAGGAGCTTCATGATCCCGACCGAGGTACCCGGGTCGAGGTTGCCGGTGGGCTCGTCGGCGATGAGGATCATCGGCCGGTTGACGAAGGCCCGGGCGATCGCGACGCGTTGTTGCTCACCACCCGAGAGCTCGTCGGGCAGCCGCTGTTCCTTGCCGTCAAGCCCCACGAGCTCCAGCGTCTCCGGGACGACCGAGCGGATGTCGGAACGGCTGCGGCCGATCACCTGGAGGGCGAACGCGACGTTGTCGTACACGGACTTGTTCGGCAGGAGCCGGAAGTCCTGGAACACGCAGCCGATCTGCCGTCGCAGCGCCGGGATCTTCCAGGACGGGAGCCGGTTCAGTTCCTTGCCGGCCACGAGGATGTGCCCGCGGGTCGGCCGCAGCTCCCGCAGGATCAGCCGTAGCAGCGTCGACTTACCCGATCCCGAGGTCCCGACGACGAAGACGAACTCGCCCTTGTCGATCTCGACCGTGAGGTCGGACAGCGCGGCGCGACTCTGGCCGTCGTAGGTCTTCGTGACGTTCTCGAAGCGGATCACAGGTTGCCTCGGACCGGTCTCGGGGAACTGGCGGGGTCCAGCAAGGTCGTGCGGGGAAGCGTCGGTCCGCAGGCGAGTGTACGGCGCGGCCCCGCGCCAGCCGGTATTCATCAGGTCCCGCGCAGGTCGGCCTTGACCGGCACACCCTCGGCAGATGCGCTCAGGCGACGAGCTGCTGCTGACGACGCCACCGGATGCCGGCCTCGATGAACTCGTCGATCTCGCCGTCGAACACCCCCGACGTGTTGCCCGTCTCGACCTCGGTCCGGAGGTCCTTGACCATCTGGTACGGGTGGAGGACGTAGCTGCGCATCTGGTCGCCCCAGGAGCTGGTCACGTCACCGCGCATCGCGTTGATCGACGCCGTCTCCTCCTGCTGTTTCCGGATGAGCAGCTTCGCCGTGAGGATCGTCATCGCGGTGGCCTTGTTCTGCAGCTGGCTGCGCTCGTTCTGGCAGGCGACGACGATGCCGGACGGCAGATGGGTGATGCGCACGGCCGAGTCGGTGGTGTTGACGCCCTGCCCGCCCGGACCCGAGCTGCGGTAGACGTCGATGCGGAGTTCGTCGTCGGGGATGTCGATGTGGTCGGACTGCTCGACGACCGGGACGACCTCGACGCCGGCGAACGACGTCTGCCGGCGGCCCTGGTTGTCGAAGGGCGAGATCCGGACGAGGCGGTGGGTGCCCTGCTCGACCGAGAGGGTCCCGTAGGCGTACGGAGCCTTCACGGCGAAGGTGGCGGATTTGATGCCGGCCTCCTCGGAGTAGGCCGTGTCATAGACCTCGGTCTCGTAGCCGTGCCGCTCCGCCCAGCGCAGGTACATCCGCATGAGCATCTCGGCGAAGTCCGCCGCGTCGATGCCGCCGGCGCCGGAGCGGATCGTGACGAGGGCATCGCGCTGGTCGTAGTCGCCGGAGAGCAGCGTGCGGACCTCGAGCGCCTCGATCGCCTTGCGGAGCGCGGCCTGGTCGCGGCTGGCTTCGGCGAGGGTGTCCGCATCGTCCTCGGCCTGGGCGAGTTCCACGAGCACGGCGAGGTCGTCGAGGCGGGACCGGAGACCGACGATGCGGTCGTATTCGGACTGCAGGACCGACAGCCGCCCGGTGACACGCTGGGCGTTGGCCTGGTCGTTCCACAGATCGGGTGCCGCGACCTCCTCACTCAGCTCGCCGATCTCGGCCTTCATCTTGTCGAGGTCGAGGACGGTCTCGATGCTGGTGAGGGTGGCGGAGAGCTCGCCGAGTTCGACCGGGAAATCTTCTGCAGGCACCGGCCCACCTTACGGCAGCCTCGCCGGGCGGCCGGTCGCGTCAGGAACGCCCTTCGGCGCTCGACTCGGCGGTGACGGTGAGCGAGGCCGGGAAGAAATCGTTCAGGATCGGCAGCTCGGCGCTCGTCGTCACGTGGATCGTGATCCGGCGGCCGTCGGTGTCGCAGTCGTCCACCGACGTCCCGGCGGGTAGCTGATCGGTGTTCTGCGCGAACGACTCCCGGGCCAGTGCACACGCGCGTCCGGCGTCCAGGGCGACCGACTTCGCGTCGACCCCGTTGTAGATCTGCGACGTGTCGAACCCGTCGGCGCCGGCCAGCGTGGCCGCGTCAGCTGCGGACGCCAGTTGGCGCTGGACGAGGAAGACCTTCGAGGCACCGACGACTACGAGGATCAGCATGACGAGAACCAGGCAGAAGCCGATCATCAGCGGCATCACCGAGCCTTGCTCGCGGAGCGATCGGCCGGCCCGCCGCGCGGTCACTGGCCCGCCCGGTAGTCGCCGTAGGGCGTCGTGTGTGAGCTGTTGACCGTGATCGTGCGTTGCGTCCAGTTGCTCATGAAGTCCGGGAGCGGAAGGGGTACGTCCACCACCACCCGCACGGTCACGGTGGAACCCGGCTGGAGACACGCGGGCGAACACGAGTACGTGGGCGGCCTGGCTTCGTCGGCGACGCCCTGGTCGTCGAGTGCCATGTCGACCGCGCTGATCATGGCCTGGGTCGGGTTCTCGCCGTTGCTGCCGGCCAGGACGAAGGCACGGCCACCGGCGCGGCTGGCAGCCGACACCGCGTACGCGGCTCGCTGGACGGCGAACATCGTCACCATGACGTAGATCAGCGGTATCAGCAGGACGAGCCCGATGGTGATGAACTCCACGATGGCGCTGCCACGGTCTCGCGCTCCGAGTCGCCGCCGCAGACGCAGCTTCAGGCGGCGGATGCTCATGCCCGCTCCTTGATCGCGTGCCCGGTGGTCGTCACGCGCACGAGTGTGCCCCAGAGCCCGAGGGCGGGAACGCTGGTGTCGGCGTGGACCACGACCACCTGGTTGGCGCCGGATTGCTCGGTCCCGGCCGTGACGTCGCTGGCCCACCGGCTGGAGAGCGAAGACCGGATGCAGTCGCGGGCACGGCCTGCGCCGTCGGCGGCCGTGCGGTCGAAGTTCGCACCGTAACGCGCGCCCTCGGAGGCGCACGCGGTCACGGTGTTGCGAACGTGGAAAACCAGTCCGATTTGGAAGATGCCGAGGAACAACGGGATGAGAAGCAGGAGGATGAGCACGAAGTCGACGACGGCGGCACCGGCGTCGCGGTGGCCGCGCAGCAGTGTCAGCTCGCGTCGAACCATTGCCGACGCCGCACGCGACATGCCTAGCTGAAGCCGTCGAGTGCCGTGTTCAGCAGCGTCGCGAGCTTGTCCCGGGCGATGGCCAACAGGCCGACCACGAGAAGCGCGGTCATCAGGGTGACGAGTACCCACCCGGGCACGTCACCGCGCTCACGCCGGCGGCCGAGTTCGACCACGCGTGACTGCAACGCGACACACGCCCGGATCATCTGGTGCTGCATCGTTGTCTGTTTCATCGATTGCCCCTCGTCAGGTTCGGAGTACCTATCGTCTCGCACGTTGCGGTATCGGACGAAATCGGACTGTGGACAAGCCGTCCCCACTCAGCCGGCGGTGAACGTCAGCACGCTTCCGGCCGGGAAGAACGCGAACAACACGGTGACCGGGAGCACCAGGAACACCACGGGCACCATCATCGAGATCTCTTTGCGCCCGCCGGCTTCCATCAGTTCACGCTTTCCGACGTCCCGGACGTCCTGGGCCTGGGCGCGAAGGACGTCCGCCAGCGGTGTACCCCGCTCGATGGCCACGGCAAACCCGTCCACGAAGCGGGACAGCACGGGTATGCCGGCGTTGTCGCCCATAGTCCCTAGTGCGCGTACGAGCGGCGTGCCCGATCGCGTGTCGGCCAACGCGGATCGGATGTCCTTGGCAAGTTCGCCGTGGCTGATGCGCGCGACCCGCTCCAGCGCAGAGGCCGGCCCTTCCCCCGCGCTGACCGCCAGAGCGAGCATCTCGGCGACGGTCGGGAACTCCGCGAGGATCTTCTCGTTCCGGTGTTTGACCTGGGTGCTCAGCCACTGGTCACGCGCGACCACCCCGATTCCGAACGCGATGAGACAGGCGATCAGCATGAGGAACGGATTCGTGCCCGTGCCCACCGCGAACAGGGCGATCACGAACATCACGGCGAAAGCACCTGCACCCCACAACAGCTGCTCGACCCGGAACTCCTGGAGGCTGGTGTCCAGCCCCGCTTGGGCGAGCTTGCGGCGAATGGTGCCTCCCCCGCCCAGCACTCGTTCAAGGCGCCGGGCGCCACGGCCAAGAGTCGGCCGGAAGATTCGCTCGAGGGTCGGGAACGGCGTGTAGGTCTTGTCGAAACCGATCTCGATGATCGGGGACGCATCCGACACGTAGGGCGCCAGCCGCTGATCCAATGTCGGCCGTCGGAACGCCGGCAGTCGCCGCAGTGCCAGCAATGCGCCCACGGCCAGACACAGACCGACGATGAGGCCCTGAAGCGCGACCGTGGTCATCGCAGCACCCGCTGTTCCTCGGGCAGCCGGCCGATCCGGATCATCAACCGGTACGCGAGGAAGCACATGGCCGCTCCGATCGCGATCACCCAGAAGCCGGCGACGGTGTTGTAGGCCTGGATCGTCTCGCGGTTCGTCGAGAGGAAGGCCAGCACGATCCAGGGAGCGGCGACGGCCAGACGCGCACCGTTCACGGTCCAGCGACTGCCGGGCCTCCAACTCCGACCGGGTGCGCGCATCCTCACGCAGGAACCCCGACAACGTGCGGAGCAGCCGTCCCAGGTCCGAACCACCCACCTCGCGGGCGATCCGGAGCGACTCGATGATGCGGTCGCCGACCGGATCCGCCAGGTTTGCCTTGAGCCGATCGAGGCAGTCGTTGAACCGACCTGTCGCCCGGTAGTCCTCACCGAACCGGCGGAAGGGGCGGCGCAGCTCCTCGGGCCCGCGGACGCCGATGGCCGTCAGCGCCTCTGGCAGGGCCAGCCCCGCCCGGACGGACGACGCGAGGTTGTCGACCACGTCGGGCCAGAGATCGCGCAGTTCGCTCCTGCGCTGCCGGGCGCGCATCCGTACGAGCAGGACCGGGACGAAGCCGGCGAAGATGGCGAAGGCCGTGGAGATCACCCATACGCCGGACAACAGGAAGAACGCGGCGAACACGAAGACGCCGAGTCCGATGCACGCGCCGAGCAGCTGATTCGCGCTGACCGCCTCGATGCCGGCGACCGTGAGGGTCTCGTCCAGACGTTCGCGGATCGTCCGACGGGCCGGACCCTTGGGCCGCTTCTCCACGTGCAGGAAGGACCGCCAGATGAGCACGCCGCCCGAGTCCGAGCAGCAGCCCGACGAATGCCCCCACCTCAGGCGGCCTCTCCGCGTGGGTCGAGCAGACGCGCGAGGTCGTAACCCATCCGCTCGAACTGGTCGGCGTGCGGAGGAAATCCGTCGGCGCGGACGAGCCGGTCGTCGCGCAGACCGAACAGGTCGGCTCGATCTCGACGACGTCGCCCTCGACCCGGCCGGGGACGGCGACGATCTCCCGCACCCGGCGATGCCCCGAGCCGAGCAGCTGCGTGTGAACGACGATGTCGACCGCGCCGGCCACGGTCGGGACGACGAAGCGGGACCCGATGTTCTCGCCGGCCAGCAACGGCAAGGTGCACATCTTGGTGATGGCCTCGCGGGCGGAGTTGGCGTGGATCGTGCACATGCCGGGCAGTCCGGAGTTCAGGGCGATCAGCAGGTCGAGGCACTCCTCCGGCGCGGACCTCGCCGACGATCACCCGGGACGGCCGCATCCGGAGCGCCTCCTTCACGAGGTGCCGCAGCCGGATCTCGCCGGTGCCCTCGAGGTTCGCCTGCCGGGTCTGCATCGCCACCACAGTCGGGCAGCCGGCATCTTGCAGCTCGAAGACCTCCTCACAGCTGACCACCCGCTCGTTGGCCGGGACGGCGGAGGCCAGGCAGTTCAGGAGGGTCGTCTTCCCGGCCTGGGTGCCGCCGGCGACGAGCACGTTGAGGCCCGGAGACGACGGCACGCTTCGAGGAAGTCGGCGGCCTGCATGGTCATCGTGCCGAACGAGACCAGGTCCTCCAGGTAGGTCGCGCGGACGACGAACTTGCGGATGTTGACGGCCCAGTGGGTGCGGGTGATGTCCGGGATCGCCACGTGGAGACGGCATGCCGTCCGGGAGCATCGCGTCGACGAACGGGGTGGAGAAGTCGATCCGGCGACCGGTGGTCTTCAGCATCCGTTCGACCAGGTCGCGGACCTCGTCGGCGGTCAGGACCGTCGTGGTCAGCTCGCTCCGGCCGTTCTTCGCGATGAAGACGCGGCGACGGCTCGTTGATCCAGATCTCCTCGACCTGCGGATCGTCGAGATAGCGCTGCAGCGGCCCGAACCCGGCGATGGCGTTGAAGACCTCGGACGAGATGCCTTCGGGGTTGTCGAGGGCCGGGAGGTTCACGACGAGGCTGCGCTCGTCGTAGCGGGTCATCACGTCGGAGACGATGCGACGGACGGCGCCGTGCTCGTTGATCGGATCGAGCGCCTGCCGGCGGACGATCTCGCGTACCTCTGACTCGATGATGTCTTGTGCTGACATGACCTGCTGTGTGCTCCCGTGACGTCGATTCGCGGCGCGGCTCCAGGGCTCGGCCAGGACGCGATTCTGTCACGATGGTCGGTTCTGCCCGCATTTCCGCCCACAAGCGGTGGAGGCACGACCCGCCTGACCATCGGCGCCGGCCCGCACCTCGTCAGACGAACCGTGCGCTCCACCGCACTCTCCGCCTGACCAGCAGCCGAACGTCCCAAGGTCGGACCCATGGCCGACCCACTCGACGGACCCTCGACGGTGCCTCGCCCGAACGTCGTCGTGATCCTCGCGGACGACATGGGCTGGGGCGATCTTCGGCTGCTACGGCGCCAGGAAGATCAGGGCGTCCGCCCCACGAACTGCCACTCGGCCTCGTCGGTCTGCTCGCGGAGCCGCTACTCCCTGCTCACCGGTCGCTACGCATGGCGTGGACCTCTGCGGCGCGGCGTGGCCGACGACACGTTGCTGATCGCGACCAGCGACAACGGGGCGATGTACGCCGACTTCCGCTCCCCCGACACGCACGGCCATGCGAGCAACGGTCCCTGGCACGGGCAGAAGGCCGACATCTGGGACGGCGGCCACCGCGAGCCGTTCGTGGACCGGTTTCCCGGTGTCATCCAGGCCGGAAGCGAGCGCCACGACCCGGTCGGACTCGTCGATCTGCTCCCGACGAGGGCCAGCTGTACGACCTCGACATCGATCCGGCGGAGGCGCAGAACGTGTGGGCGGAGCATCCCGAGGTGGTCGCCGACCTGGCCGGCGAGCTGGCGCTGACCACCCGACGGCACTGACCCGACCCGGCCGTGTCGTGATCGATCCCTCGTCGTCGCGGGTCGTCGTGACCGAGGATGGGGAGATGACCGACCTCGTGTTGCACCGCTACGGCCGCCCCGTGACCGACGCTCCAGTCCTCGTACTCCTCCACGGGCACACCGACTCCGGGGAGAGCTGGGCGGACGCGGTGCAGCGATGGGCGCCCGACTACCACGTCGTCGCGGTGGACCAGCGTGGTCACGGCGAGTCGCCGCGCTTCACCGACGCGCAATTCGAGCGGGGTACCACTGACGTCATGACTGACGACACCGTGCTCCTGCTGACCGAACTCGCGGCCGAGGCCGGCCGGCCGAGTCTCCTGGCCGGTCACTCGATGGGCGCTCGACTCTCCGGCCTCGCCGCCGCTCGCGCTCCGGAACTCGTGGCGGCCGTGGTCCTGGAGGATCCGCCCTGGTGGCTGCCCGTCGGCGGCCCGAGCCCGTGGGAGCGCCGAGCCGCCCAAACGGCCGCTACCGCGGATCAATCCACCTCGGTTCCCGACGAACCCGTCGTCCGCACCGTCGACCAGATGATCGAGGACCAGCGCAGGGCCGAGCCGGCCTGGCCCGAGAGCGAACTGCGGCCGTGGGCCGAGGCGAAGAAGCGGTACGACGCTCGGATGAGCACGCATCGACGTGATCGCACCAGCGACTGGACCGTCACCGTTCGCGACCTGACGATGCCGGCACTTCTCGTCACCGGCACCCGGAACGTCCTCATCGGACCCGACGTCCGCGACGAGGTGCGCCGCATCGCCCCCGACGTCCAGATCGCTGTCATCGACGACGCCGGTCACTGCGTACGCCGGGATCAGGGAATCGCGTTCCACGAGGTGGTCGACGCGTTCCTGGCCGCCAACAAACCGAAGGTCTGAGCCGCCGACCCCGCGGCCGTTCGCCGGGCCCGTCTAGACGCCCGTGCCCACGAGCGTCCGCACCAGGCGCAGGCCGACCTGAAGCCGGGCCAGGTCCGCGTCCGAGGAATCCACCAGCTGTCCGAGCGTCCCGGTGACGCGCTCGATCACCGCGCGTTCCTCGGCTTCCCAGGCCGCGAGCAGTGCGGCGGGGTCGCCGGGATCACCGAACCCGAGCACCTGATCCAGCAGTCGTGCGTGCACGGCGTAGAGGTCGTCGCGCAGGGCGGCTCGCGCCATCGTGCGCCACTGGTCGTCGCGCGGCAGTTCGAGGATGCGGGCCAGCAACCGGTCGAGTTGGAGCCGCTCGCCGAGTTCGGAGTGCAGTCGAGCCGCCGCCGTCAGATCGACCCCGCGGCGGTCTGCCGTCTCGATGATCCCGAAGCCCGCATAGGCGGGCGCGAGGACCGCGATCCGGGTGGCGAGGTCGTCGGAGAGCCCGTCGTCGACGAAGCCGTCCCGCAACGCCCCGAACTCGGCTGACGCCCGGCCAGCCAGCACCTCGGGTAGGACATCGCAGAGCTGGTCCATCCGGGGCCGGAAGAAGTCCACCGTGTCGGCGATCGACAGTGGGGGTCGACGATTGTTGAGCAACCACCGGCTCGACCGCTCGGCGATCATCCGTGAGGCGAGCCGGGCCCGAGTCTGAGCGGCCGCGTCGATCACGTTGTCGAGTTCGGTGATCTCCCGCCAGAGCTCGTCGGTGCCGAAGATCGCCCGGGACGCGACGTGGGCGCGCGCGACGTCCGCGGCCGTCGTGCCGGTCTCCTGCGACAGCCGGTGGAACATCGTGATCCCGCCGATGTCCACCAGATCTCCGACCACCTGCGTGGCCACGATCTCGCGGCGGAGCCGGTGCGCGGTCATCTGATCGGCGAACCGCACGCGCATCGGTCCGGGGAAGTAGCGCACGAGTTCGCCGTGCAGGTAGGGGTCCTCGGGCACGTCCGAGGCCACCAGCTCATGGGTCAGCGCGATCTTCGTGTAAGCCATCAGCACACTGAGTTCTGGTTGGGTGAGTCCCCCGCCGGCCGCGCGGAGCTCGCTCATCTCCATCTCGCTGGGCAGGAACTCCAGCTCACGGTCCAGCAGGCCCGCTTCCTCGAGACGCGTCATCCAGCCGCTGTGCACGTGCAGGAGTGCCGCTGCCTGGGCGACGGCGTTCGCCAGTGCCACGTTCTGGGCCACGTTGTGCGCGAGCACGAGCGCGCCGACCTCGTCGGTCATCGACGCGAGGAACACGTTGCGCTGCTTCACGGTGAGGTCGCCGGCGCCCACCACACGATCGAGCAGGATCTTGATGTTCACCTCGTGGTCGGACGTGTCGACCCCGGCCGAGTTGTCGATGAAGTCGGTGGTGACGCGACCTCCGGTACGGCTGTACTCGATCCGGCCGAGCTGGGTCAGGCCGAGGTTGCCGCCCTCGCCGACACAGCGCGCTCGCAGCTCACCGCCGTCGATCCGCACGACGTCGTTGGCGCGGTCGCCCACGTCGGCGTGGGATTCGCTGCTCGCCTTGACGTAGGTCCCGATGCCACCGTTGAAGAACAGGTCGACCGGTGCTTTGAGGATCGCCTTGATGAGCGCTGCCGGCGTCAGTGCCCTGACATCATCGGCCATACCCAGCGAGGACCGGATCTCGTCGGTGAGGGTGATGGACTTGACCGCGCGCGACCAGATCCCGCCGCCGGCCGAGAGCAGGCTCCGGTCGTAGTCGCCCCAGCTCGAGCGGGGCAGGTCGAACAGCCGGCGCCGCTCGGCCCAGGAGGCGCCCGCATCGGGTTGCGGGTCGACGAAGACGTGCCGATGGTCGAACGCCGCCACCAGCCGGGTGTGCGGGCTGAGCAGCATCGCGTTGCCGAAGACGTCGCCGGACATGTCCCCCACGCCGACGCAGGTGAAGTCGGTGGTGGCGGTGTCCACGCCCAGTTCGCGAAAGTGTCGCTCCACCGACTTCCAGGCACCGCGGGCGGTGATGCCCATGTCCTTGTGGTCGTAGCCGGCCGAACCGCCGGACGCGAACGCGTCACCCAGCCAGTACCGATAGTCGTCCGCGACGTCGTTGGCGATGTCGGAGAACGTGGCGGTGCCCTTGTCGGCGGCCACGACGAGATACGGGTCGTCGCCGTCGTGACGCACCACGTCGTGCGGCGGCACGACCTCGTCGTCCACCAGGTTGTCGGTGAGGTCGAGCATGCCGGCCACGAAGATGCGGTAGCAGGCGATCCCTTCGGCCAGCCAGGCTTCGCGATCCTGCGCGGGATCGGGCAACCGCTTGGCGAAGAAGCCGCCCTTGGCGCCCATCGGCACGATGACGGCGTTCTTCACCGTCTGCGCCTTGACCAGACCGAGCACCTCGGTGCGGAAGTCCTCCCGGCGGTCCGACCAGCGCAACCCGCCGCGCGCGACCGCACCGAAGCGGAGGTGGACACCTTCGACACGGGGCGCGTACACCCAGATCTCCGCGTGCGGGCGAGGTTGTGGCAGATCCGTGTTGTGCGCACTGTCGAACTTGAAGGACACGTGGTCGCGGAGTTCGCCGTCGGCGCCGGGCTGGAAGTAGTTGGTCCGCAGCGTCGTCGACACCAGCGTCACGTAGCTGCGCAGGATCCGGTCCTCGTCGAGGCTGCTCACATTCTCCAGAGCCGACTCGATCGCCGTGCTGACCCGGGCGACGTCGTCGTCCCTGGTCGGTGCCCGGCCCGGATCCAGCCGGGCCACGAACAGGTCGAGGAGCAGGCGCGCGACCGGGAGGTTGCCGCACACGGTCGACGCGAGGTACTCGTGGCTGAAGGCGGTGCCGATCTGGCGCAGGTAGCGCGCGTAGGCACGGAACATGACGGCCTCCCGCCAGGTCATGCCGGCGCGGAGGACGAGGGCGTTGAACCCGTCGGACTCGGCCCGACCGTTCCAGACGGCGACGAAAGCGTCGGAGAACAACTGCCGGGCCGACTCGATCATGGCCGTCGTCGGCGCCGCACCGGACGGGCGGTCTCCGGCGATGGTGGCCTCGACCCCGAGGTCGTAGATCGTCGCCGACCGATGGTCGGCCGTGCGGATCGGGTACGGCCGCTCGTCGGTCACCTCGAGGCCCATGCGCGAGAGCACCGGGAGGAGCGCGGACAGGGAGAGCGGGGCGCCCGTCCGGTAGAGCTTGATCCGGCGGTCGGCGTCGGTGGCGGCGCCGATCGGTTCGTACAACGACACGGCGAGGCCGCCGGCGTCGGGGAGATCCTCGAGCACCCGCAGGTCCGAGACCGCGTGCCGGGGAGTGAAGTCCGCCTTGTAGGCCTCGCCGAACGCGTCCGCGTAGCGCCTGCCGTACCTGGCCGCATCCTCCTCGCCGACCTGCTCGTCGAGGGCCGCGGCGAACTCGTCCGACCAGGAGGCGGACGCGGAGGCCAGTTCGGCCTCCAGTGCGGCCAGGTCGACGTCGGGCACCTCGTCACCGGGCCCGAGCCGCACCACGAAATGGATGCGCGTGAGCACGGATTCCGAATGCCGCAACGAGAAGTCGATGCTCGACCCGCCGAACGCGCGCATCAGGATGGCCTGGATCTGCAGCCGGACCGAGGTGGTGAAGCGATCCCGCGGCATGTAGACCAGTGCACTGACGTACCGGCCGTACGGGTCGGTTCGCAGGAACAGGCGCAGCTGACGCCGCTCCTGGAGGTTCATCACGGCGAGCACGGTGGGCAGTAGTTCGTCGACGCTGACCCCGAACAGTTCGTCCCTCGGATAGGTCTGCAGCACGTCCAGAAGTGCTCGTCCGGAGTGCGACTCCGGGGCGAGACCAGACCGCGACAGCACCTCGGCGCTCTGCCGGCGGAGTACCGGTATGCGCTCGACGGACTCGGTGTAGGCCACGGACGTCAGGAGTCCGAGGAACCGCCGCTCGCCCACCACCACGCCGTCGGCGAACACCTTGACCCCGATGTAGTCCAGGTAGCTGGGGCGATGCACCGTCGATCGAGAGTTGGCCTTGGTGAGCACGAGCAGCTTCGGATCACGGGCGTGGGCGCGTACCCGCGGTGGAAGGACGGCGAACGACCCGGAGACCTCCTCGTCCGATCGCAGGATCCCGAGCCCGGAGCCGCCGACCGGCACCAGCGCCTCGTCGCCGTTCTCCCCGACAAGCCGGTACTCGCGGTAGCCGAGAAAGGTGAAATGGTCGCCGGCGAGCCATTCGAGAAGCTCCTCGGCCTCGTCGATCTCGGCCTCCGGGAGCGGCGGCGGATCGGTGCGGAGGTCGGCGACGATGCGATGCGCCATCGCGGTCATCAGGGGCCAGTCGTCGACCGCCTGGCGGACGTCGGACAGCACCCGGAGCAGGCCCGACTCGATGGCGTGCAGATCGGCCGCCACCGACTCGCGGTCGATCTCGAGGTGGATCCACGACTCCCGTAGGTGCGACGCCGCGCCGGCCGACTCCTGCCGCTCGGGCGCGTCCGCGGCGATCGGGTCGAGGTCGACGCCGACCAGCCGGCCGCTCTGATCGCGGCGGACGTCGACCAGCGGATGCACGACGAGATGGATGCCACGGTCTTGTCTCGACAGCTCGGCGGTGACCGAATCGACGAGGAACGGCATGTCGTCGGTGACGATCTCGACGACCGTGTGCCCACACTGCCAGCCGTTCTCCTCGACCGTCGGCGTGCTGACCCGGACGACCGGACTGCCAGGGGGCCGGGATCCCGCGACGCGCAGGTGGCTGACCGCCGCACCGAACACGTCGACCGGATCACGGAGCAGCAGGTCCTGCGGAGAGACGTACCGGTAGTAGTGGTCGAGGAACTCGTGGAGATCGATCGGCAGGCCGGCTGATCGGGCGGAGTCGCCCACGTCAGCGGCCTTGTCGAGCAGCCGATCCAGGGCCTCGGGCGTCACGGTGCTCAACGGGCTGTGTCCTTCGGACGGGATGCGCTCGCGCGCGTGGACGGCGTTGTCCTCTGGCCGACAGTAGCCCGTACGGGCGTGGTGTTGGATGAGCCGCATGGACCTGAATCGCGAGCTGAGCTACCCCGCGTCCCCCGACCGCGTCGTCGACATGTGGGTGGACCCCGAGTTCCAGCGCCGGCGTTGCGAATCCCAGCACGCGCTGAGCCACAGCGTCACGGTGGACCCCCCGGGCGCGACCTCCGCCACCCCGCGCATCACCGTGACCACGAAGCGATCGCTCCCGACCGATCAGGTTCCCGACTTCGTGCGAAAGTTCGCCGGCGCGAGCATCAACCTCGAGGAGATCGTCACCTGGCTGCCCGGGGACGCGTCCGGTCGCAGCGCCGACCTGCGGCTCAGCGTGGCCGGGGCGCCGGTCTCGATGACCGGCCGATTCGTCCTCACCGCTGACGGTCCGGGGACGCGCGAGGTCGTGACGGGTGTCGTCAAGGCGTCGATCCCGCTGCTGGGCCGCAAGGTCGAGGAGGCGGTGATGCCGGTCATCCTCAACGGCCTCACCGCGGACGAGAAGCTGGCGGCGCAATACCTGGCCGAGCGCACCGAGACCTGACCGGACCCGACAGACCTGACTGAACACACCGCCGGAGCGGCGCGTCGCCGACGGACTGTCGGCGGCCGGTGGGACGGTCTCGACATGACCACATCGACGATGGACCCGCACGACCTCCTCGTCACGGCCGGCGCCACCTGCCGCTCCGGCTACTGCGGCGTGTGCGTGGCGACGACATTCTTCGAGCAGCCCGGTTGCGTGGACGGCCACGGCGACCTGTGTCCCGAATGGGTCTGCATCGACTGCGGGACGGCGGTCGACGTGTACGTCGGCATGTACCGGCGCACGCGCCCCACCGCCGCCTGACCGGCCGCTCGCGGGCTCAGACGACCTCGAGTCCGTCCTCGCCGGGCAAGGTCGGGAACGGCGCGTGCGGCTCCGTCTGGTACCACCACACGGTCGAGGCGATGTCGTCCTGGAGTGGCAGGTAACGCCAGCCCTTCGCGCCAGCCCAGGGCCTGGATCGTCACCCGGAGATCGCTCGTGAAGCGGATCGGGTCGGCCACGTGCCACCGGTAGAGCCCGAACCGCTGCTGGTTCTTCATGAAGCCGTCGGGCTGGATGACCTGCGGCATCCCGAGGTAAGGGGTCGTGAACGGCTCGTACCTGCCGTCGACCACGAACCCCCACGCGCCGCCGAAGTAGTCCTCGGTTCCGGTACCGCAGATCGTCGGCAGTTCGTCGTCGCCGTCGATGTAGAACTTGATCTCACCCTCGCCCCACCAACCTGCGTTGTTCGCGCCCCAGGCGATGTAGGTCCCGACGTACTGTCCCTGGCCGGTGACGCCGTCGAGCAGCGTGTGCACCTCCCCGTAGGGCAACGGGTTGTTCCGGCGCCACTGGCAGTGCAGGTAGGCACGATCGGCCGGCACGTCGGTGAGCGTGTAGCTGATCTGGTAGAAGAAGCCCTCGAGTTTCTCGTCCTCGAGGTTCTCCACGGTGAACCGGGCTCGGCCGCGGAACGGCATCTCCCAGTAGGAGTTGAAGCCGCCCTTCGGGTTGACCGCGACCGGGATCGAACTGACCTGGCTGTGGGTGTTCCAGCCCTGACAGAAGAAGTCGCCGAGGGGAACCTCGATCGAGGGTGTCTCCTCGTCGTCCCAGTAGGCGCGGAGCACGAGCGAGCGCCACTTCTTCTCGTCGACGGTGATCCAGATGTGGGTGACCGCGCCGGGTCCCTCGATGTCGGCGAGGGTCGTGACGCTCGTCGGCTCCAGCGTCAGGCAGGGCGAGAGTTTCCAGCCTCGGCCGAGATCCCGGGCGGCGCTCGACGCCGACGCCCTCGCTGTCGCCGCCGCCGGCGCCCTTGCCCCCGGTGCGGTTCTCCGCACTGATCGACCGGCTCCGGGCCGACGACAGTCGCGAGAGGTTGCCGAGGTGGACGCCGAGTCCGTCGAACGGGTCCTGCTGGTCCTGCGTCATCGTGGATCCTCACATCGGGGACGATCCCGAGCCGGGGTTGCTCGGGTCCGTCCATCCTGGCGAGATACGCCTGGCCGCTGGAAGGGTTGGGCGTTGCCTCACCCGGCCATGTGTGGGTAGCCCGCCGACGTCGGTGCGTCGAAGGTCTCCTTGATCGACCTCGGCGACACCCAGCGGATGAGGTTCCACATCGAGCCCGCCTTGTCATTGGTGCCAGAGGCCCGAGCGCCGCCGAACGGCTGTTGGCCGACGACGGCGCCGGTCGGCTTGTCGTTGTAATAGAAGTTGCCGGCCGCGAACCGGAGCCGTTCCGACGCGGCGGCCAGCGCATGCCGGTCGCGGGCGAGGATCGACCCGGTCAGCGCATACCGGGAGGTCTCGTCGATGCCCTGCACGACGCGGTCGTAATCGCTGTCGTCGTAGACGTGGACGGACAGGATGGGCCCGAAGTACTCGGTGCCGAAGATCTCGTCGCCCGGGTCGTCCGAGGTCAGAATGGTCGGCCGGACGAACCAGCCGACGCTGTCGTCGTAGCGGCCGCCCGCGCGGACCTCGATTCCTTCCGTCGCCTGGGCCCTGTCGATCGCCGTCTTGTGCTTGGCGAAGGCGCGATCGTCGATGACGGCGCCGGTGAAGTTCCGGAGGTCGCGTACGTCCCCGACTGCGAGGCCCTCGGTCTCGGCGATCAGGTCGTCCGCGCAACGGTTCCACACGCTTCGCGCCACGTACGCTCTCGATGCCGCCGAGCACTTCTGCCCGAGTACTCGAATGCGCCGCGCAGCAACGCGATCCGCGTGACGTCGGGATCGGCCGAGGGATGCGCGAGGACGAAGTCCTTGCCGCCGGTCTCGCCGACGATCCGCGGATACGAGCGGTAGCGGCCGATGTTGGCGCCGATCACGCCCCAGAGCTTCTGGAACGTCGCGGTCGAACCCGTGAAGTGGATGCCGGCCAGAGCAGGATCGGCGAGCGCCACCTCGGACACGTCGACCCCGTCACCGGGCAGCAGGTTGATCACGCCGGGCGGCAGTCCGGCTTCCTCGAGCAGGCGCATCCCGACATGGGCGGCGACCTGCTGGGTCGGCGACGGCTTCCAGATCACCGTGTTCCCCATCAGCGCGGGCGCGGTCGGGAGGTTGAGCGCGATGGCCGTGAAGTTGAACGGGGTGATCGCATAGACGAACCCCTCGAGGGGCCGGTAGTCCGCCCGGTTCCAGACGCCCGGCGACGAGATGGGCTGGTCGGCGATCAACTGCCGGGCGAAGGCCACGTTGTAACGCCAGAAGTCGATGAGCTCGCAGGCCGAGTCGATCTCCGCCTGTTGGACGGTCTTGCTCTGCCCGAGCATGGTGGCCGCGTTGAGCCGGGCACGCCAGGGTCCCGCCAGCAGATCGGCAGCCCGGAGGAAGACCGCGGCCCGTTCGTCGAACGGCAGTTCCCGCCAGCTCGGAGCCGCGGACGAGGCAGCTGCGATCGCGTCGCGGGCGTCGGCGGTAGTGGAATGCGCACTGCCGCCCAGGACCTCGGCGTGCGCATGCGGTTGGACCACCTCGAAGGGCTGGCCGCCGGGTCGGCGTTGCTCGCCTCCGATGGTCGCGCTGAGCTCCAGCCCGCCGCGTCCGAGCTCGACCAGCGCGAGTTCGATCTCGGCACGCTCCGGGGAGCTGGGCGCGTACCCGAGCACGGTTTCGTTGCCTGGATCGGGGACTGACGTGACGGCGTCCATGCCCGTCATGCTCCCACTGCCGGGTGGCGCCGCGGCGCAGCGAGCTAGGCGCTCTTGGCCACGCGTGCCGGGGCCTTCTTCTCGGCCGTCTTGGACGTCGACTTCTTCGCGGCGGGCTTCTTCGCCGGAGACTTCTTGGCGGGCGCCTTCTTGGCCGCCGCCTTCTTGGCGGGTGCCTTCGCAGCGGCCGCGGGCTTCTCGTCGGATGCGTCGTCGGAGCCGGTCGCCTCACCCCGCTTGCGCTTCGCCTCGTCGACGCTCGCCCGCAGTGCTGCCATCAGGTCGACGACATTGCCCTGCGTCGGCGTCGACGGTGCAGCCTGGAGCTCGTGGCCCTCGACCTTGGCCGAGATGACCTCTTCCAGCGCCACCCGGTACTCGTCGTGGTAGCGCTCGGGATCGAAGTCCGCGGTGAGCGTGTCGATGTAGGACCGCGCCATCGCGACCTCCTGCGCACGGAGGTCGACATCGCTCGACGGCGACACCTCGGCGGGCGAGCGGACCTCGTCGGGCCAGAGCATCGTGTGCAGCACCAGGGCGTCCTCGGCGGGGCGGATGACGGCGAGCGCCTCGCGGTTGCGCAAGGTGACCTTCACGATGGCGACCCGGCCGCTCTCGATGAGTGCGTCCCTCAGGAGGACGTAGGGCTTGTCGGCCACGCCACCGTCGGCCCCCAGGTAGTAGGCCCGGGCGAGGGAGATCGAATCGATCTGCTCCATCGGCACGAACTCGAGGACATCAATCACCTTGCGCGACGACAGCGGCAGGTCGGCAAGGTCGTCGGCGTCGAGCACGAGCATCTCACCGTCGGGCATCTCGTACCCCTTGGCGATGTCGGAGTACGGCACCTCCTCGCCGTCGATGTCGCATACCCGCTTGTAACGGATGCGTCCACCGTCGGCGGCGTGCACCTGCCGGAACGTGATGTCCTTCTCCTCGGTGGCCGCGAAGACCTTGACCGGGATGGTGACGAGGCCGAACGAGACGGCGCCCTTCCAGATCGAGTGCGGCATGACCGGCTCCTCACGCGTCGTTTCCTCAGGAGTCCAGCACGTCTGCCAGCTCCTGCACGGCGAACCAGGTCAGGTCTGCCGCGCTCAAGCTTGTCACGGGTACGCCGACAGTGTCCGATGATTGCCGGTAGAGCGCCACCCAGGAGCCCGCGGGAATCGCTCTCAGCACGCTGACGGACGACCCGTCACCGTCGTGCCGTTCCACCGACGAAGTCTCGACATCGGCCTCGAGCACCAGCACCGCCGGGTCCTCACCGGCCAGCCGATCGGCGGCCGCCGACGCGAGGGCGGCGTCGGTGAGCACCTCGAACTGCAGCATCTCGTCGTCGTCGGGTGCATCGGGGGCCCCGTAGTCGCGAGCGAACTCGCGCGTGACGGTGTGCGCGGCCAACGGCGCGGGTGCGGCCGCGCCCGCCTCGCGCCAGTGCCGCATCGTCGCCAGGGTGGTCGGAAGGTAGACCCGAGTGCTCACGACGCCGCCACCGCCGCTCCGGCCGCGGTCACGAGCTGACGCGCCGCATCGCGCAGTGCCGGTACGATCCCGGCGACGTCGGCCATGGCGTCCCGGTCGGCCGTGAAGCCGAAGTACACGCGGCCGGCGTAGGAGGTCAGGCCCACCGACAGAGCCTGGCCGGCCATCAGGGGAACGACCGGATAGGCCGCGACCATGAGGGCGTCGTCGGCGTACAGGTCGCGCTGCGGGCCGGGGACGTTCGTGATCACGGTGTGGTAGAGCCGCCTGGACAGTCCGGCGGCGGCCCGGCTGCCCAGCGAATGCAACGTCGGCGGCGCGAATCCGGCCAGTCCGACCAGCGATCGCGCGTCGACCCCGCTGCCCGAGTCGGCGTGGGCACGCATCCCGAACGACACCTGCTGAAGGCACACCACCGGATTGGCCTCGCCGATCGGCAGGTCGACGCTGTGCGCTCGGACGCGGGTGCGGCCGGTGCCTTGACTGTCGTCTGCGGATCCTGCGGCGTTCCCTCCCGAGCGGCTGTCGGAGCCGTCGTCGTCCAGCACGCTCACGGGTACGAGGGCGCGCAGCGTCGAGGTCGCCGTCAGCGGCTCGCCACGCGAGAGCAGCCAGCTCCGGAGGGCGGACGTGACGGTCGCGAGGATCGCGTCGTTCACGGTGCCCCCGAGCAACTGCCGCACCGTGCGGAAGTCCTGCAGATCGAGATCGGCGATCGCGAATCGGCGATGGGCACCGGTCGCGACCCGCAGCGAATCCGGGCCGGGACGACGGGCGGCGGCCAACGTGCCGGCCGCGGAGAACGCCGTTCGCGCGAGCTTGCCCGCGGAGGAGACCGTGTCCTTCGAGAGCACCCGCGCCGACTCGAGGAGGCGGCTGGGCCGGCGCGCGAGTTCGACAGCGGCCTGCGCGATCAGCTCTGCCCCGGACGGCTCGGGCTCAGGCTCCCAGGGCGTGCTCGAGCCAGCCGCGTTCGTAGCGCCGGGGGACGGGTTGAGGATCACCTCGGCGAGGTCGACCGCGGCCACACCGTCGATCATCGCCAGGTGCGTCTTCGAGACGAGGGCGAACCGTCCGCCCGTCAGACCCTCGACCAGGTACAGCTCCCACAGCGGGCGGTGGCGGTCGAGTGGACGTGAGACGAGCCTGGCCACCAGGTCGCACAGCTGCTCCACGTCACCTGGTCCGGGCAGCGCCGATCGACGGACGTGGTAGGTCACGTCGAAGTCCGGGTCGTCGATCCACACCGGGCCGGCGAGACCGATCGGCATCGACTTCACCCGCTGACGGAAGCGCGGCACCAGCCCCAGCCGGGAGCGGACGAGAGCGATCAGGTCCTCGTAGCCGAAGCCGCGTTCGCCAGGAGTGAAGACGGCGACGGTGCCGACGTGCATCGGCGTCGCCTGCTCCTCGACGTAGAGGAACGACGCGTCCAGGGCCCCCAGCCGTTCGGGCACGGGTCAGCTCGCCTGGCTCTCGGCTGGTGGCTCCGGCGGCGGGAGCCGGGCGGGTTCGGAGGTCGATTCGGGCAGGACGGCTGCACGCGCGCGGCGACCCTGCCGCCGGCGACGCCCGGCAGTCGCCGGCACCCCGGCGAGGCTGCTGGCGAGAGCACGGATCGCCTCGCGCGCGGCCGACCCCGGCGCGACCTCGGCCAGGGTCCGGCCCTGGGCGATGGCGGCGTCGAACGCAGCGCGGTCGTAGGGCACGAGCACCACATCGTCGATGCCGGCGTGACGTTCCAGGGCTTGCCTGATCTGCTTCTCCGGGCTCGAGCCGACAGGCGCCTTGCGAACGCCGTTGACGACCACGACCGGTGTCACCGTGGGAGCGACCTCGCGGAGCTGCACCAGCCCGCGGACGAGGCGTTGGAGTCCGATCGGGTCGGCCGAGCCGACGGCGACGACGGTGTCGGCCAGTTCCAGGGTGACGAGGGTGGCGCCGTTGCGCCGGGGTGCGGCCGTGTCGAAGGAGATCTCCTCGTCCTGTTCGAGGCAGAACCCGAGATCGACGACGGTCTGGGCGGCCAGGCCTCGAACGGCCTGCCAGACGATCTCCAGGGAGGACGCGCGCAGTTCGGGCCAGCGGTCCGGGCGGGCGATGCCCGTCAGCACGGTGAGATTCGTGGACACCTCGCGCGTGTGCCGGACGAGGCCGGTGCTGTCGAGCCGCCCGGCGTTCGCGGCCCGGCAGGCCGCGGCGAGCCCCGGTGCCTCCTCGAGCAGGCCCAGCGCCTGCGCCACCACGCCGCCGTACACGTCGGCGTCGGCGAGCATGGTGCGGACTCCCAGCACGGCCATCTCGCTCGCCAGGTTGATCGCGAGCGACGTCCGCCCGGGTGCGCCCGTCGGACCCCAGACGGCGACCAGGGAGCCTGTCCCGACGTCGGAGGGCGCCGGCTCCGGTAGTTCGTCGAACACCGGCAGCGCGGGAACAGACGCACTCGGGTCGGCGACGACGAAATCGGCGCGGGTCTCGTCCGGAGCCGGGTCGTGGGTGGCGTCGATCGCGGCTTCGACGGCACCAGCGAGGACGTCGGGCGACGCGTCGGCGGGAACCACCTGGTGAACGCCGAGGGAGTTCAACCGCTCGATGGCCGGATGGTCGCCAGGCGTCACCACGCCGATCACGGCGACTCCGGTCGCGCGAAGGCGCGTCACCGCGTCGCGGTCGAGCCGACGGAGGTCTGCGGACAGCACGACCGCCTTCGCCTGGCCCGAGCCGGCGGCCGCCAACAGATCGGGAAGGTCGACGCACCGTCGAACCACCGACAACGAGATCGGGCTGTGTTCGAGCGAGGTGACGAGGTCGGACTCCCACCGGGCTCCCGTCACTGCCGTCAGCACGGGAACGCTCACGCGATGCTCACCTCGGTTCGCTCCTCGGTCATGGGCTCTGGGACTCGAGTTCGACGATGAACACCGAGCTTCCGTTGAGCTCTTCGGCCAGTCTGACGCTGTCGAAACCGGTCTGGGTGGCCGGATCGACGCGGACGACGATCGAGGACCCGTTGCCGGAGCTGCCGGAGGAGAACCCACCGCCGGACGTGTCCGGCACGCTCGTGACGAGGACGTTCGACAGGACCTTCGTCGGGGTCGCCTTCGCGTTGGCCGAGTTGGAGTTGGGCACCACGATCACGTCGATCCGCGAGTTCTCGGTGACCAGAGCCAGGTCGGCGGCATCCACCGGCACGCTCACCTGGACGGTCGGCGTCTTCGTCTTCGGCGATACCGAACCCTGCGTCAGCAGCTCGCCGGCATGCATGTCCCGGTTGACGACCTGGCCGGTGGGGAGCTCAGAGTCGGCCGAGACGTAGTTGTCGGCGACGGAGGCATCAGTGAAATGCACGTTGGTGACGGCGACCGACTCGGACGTGAGCGCGTCGCCGGTGAACATGGCGGCCTTCACCTGGTAGACGGGCACGGTGTCATCGGCCCCGGCCAGCACCCGGGCGCCGAGGAGCATGGCCACGATGACGAGCAGAACACCGAGGAGCAGCTTCGGATCGAGCCATCGCGGCAGCGTCAGCCGCGACGCCTTCGGCGACGCGGGTGCCTTGGCGGCAACATCGGACAACGGTCGATCTCCTCGTGCTCGCGGTGACCACCACGATGGTGCGTGGGGGCGGGTCGGCTCTCGATGACGAGAACAGCCCGCCGATTGTCTCCCGCCGAGAGCTTCTGGGCGAAATGTCTGTCCACACCGTCACTGCGCGCAGCCCGTGCCGACGCGGCCTGTGGACAACGGGCGGGATCGACCGTTCGGATGCCAGACTTGGGCGACCGCCGCTGTCCGCACTGATGCCGAGGAGGCCCGCATGCCCGAGCCGCGATTCCTGAAGCTCACCGACGTCGCGGACGCTCTGAACATCTCGGCCTCGCAGACCATGTCATTGGTGCGCAGCGGGGAGCTCCCGGCCATCAAGATCGGCGGTCGTGGCCAGTGGCGCGTCGAGGCGCGTGAACTCGAGCAGTACATCTCCCGCATGTACGACCAGACCCGGCAGTTCATCGACGCGCACCCGTACGGGCGGGCCGACGAGGACGTCCTCGACTGAACCACCCGGCCTCGGCACCGACGGCGCCCGGCTCAGGACTCCCGGCTCAGGACTCCCGGCGCACCAGCGCCAACCCGTCGAACGGCACCGTCCGCACCCCCGCCACGTTGCCCGCGCGTCGCACGGTGTCGAGCGGGTGCTCGGCCATCTCGAAGAAGTCCGTGCCGACCCGGTCGATCGTGCCCGTCAGCCGACGCTCGTCGCGCAGGCCGATCGACACCGTCGACCGGTCTCTCGCGACCCCGCGCAGCGCGTGCCCGAGCGTGAGCCGCGCTGCGATCTTGCCTTCGGACCCGGGTGCGGCTGTCACACCGCCGAGCCCGGCGACGCTGGTGATCGCGACCAGTGGGACGAGGACCTCCGTCCCGCGGTCCTCGCGAAGCAGCACCCAGCTGTTTCCGACGTTGGCCACGAGACCGTCCACGCTGAACCGACCGGCGACAGTGATGGCGATCCGATGCCCGAAAGCCGGACGCAACCGGTCGACCAACCGGAACTTCGACACCTCGATCCGGGTCCGGTCGGCGACCTCGCCCGCCAGCTCGGCATCTTCGAGCTCGTCCAGCTGAGCCTCGAGATCGTCGAAGAGGTCGTCCCACCGCACGGGCACACGCTATCCAACCCGGTACGCCACACTTGAGCCCATCGTCGTCGACCACGAGGGACTGGGCACATGGGCACACCGAATCGCGGGTTCCTCGGACGCCACCGACCGGCCCGGGACGAGCGCCTGCCTCCGGGCCAGTACGACACCGGGTCCGACTGGCCGGTGCTCACCGCCGAGGTGACGCCGACCATCGACACCGCACGGTGGACGATGCGGGTGGACGGCCTCGTCGGGCACGAGCAGACCTGGACCTGGGACGACCTCCACGCACTGCCCGCGTCGGAGTACCGAGGTGACATCCACTGTGTGACGACCTGGTCGAAGCTCGGGACATCGTTCGGCGGGATCAGCGTCGATGTCCTCCTGGAGGCCGCGCACCCCGACCCGAGCGCGACCCACGTGCTGGCCACGTCGACCACCGGATACACCACCAACCTGCCGCTCTCGCACCTCCGGAACGGACAGGCCTGGTTGGCGTGGAGCTTCGAGGGGCGCCCGCTACCGCGCGAGCACGGCGGGCCCGTGCGGCTGCTCGTCCCGCACCTGTACTTCTGGAAGAGCGCGAAGTGGATCACCAGGCTGACGCTGCTCGATCACGACGAGCCGGGATTCTGGGAGCGCAACGGCTATCACAACCTCGGCGACCCGTGGCGAGAGCAGCGCTACGACGGTGACTGAGCCGACGCTTGCGCCACTCGGCGGTCCGAGCACCGAGCCGCCGGCTCCTTCGGGTGGCTGGCGTCGCGCGACGGTGCGCTCCGTCGAGCACTCGACCCCGCGCGGTGTCATCCTGCGTCTCGAGGTACCCGACCGCGTCCAGCACCTTCCCGGTCAGCACTACGTCGTGCGTCTCTCGGCACCCGACGGCTACTCCGCCCAGCGGTCGTACTCCGTCGCCTCGGATCCCGCCGACCCGCTCGTCGAGCTCTTCGTCGAGCGTCTCCCCGATGGTGAGGTCTCGGGCTACCTCGCCGACGTGGTGCGCCCGGACGACGAACTGGACGTGCGCGGGCCCATCGGCGGCTGGTTCGTCTGGCGGGGATCGACGCGTGTCGTCGGCGTCGGGGGCGGAAGCGGTGTCGTGCCCCTGGTCGCGATGCTGCGGCACGCACGACGCCTCGATCGTCGCGATCTCGTGAGCATCGCGGTGTCGGCACGAACGTCGGCCGATCTGCCCTACGCGGCCGAACTCACCGAATCCGGAGCTCTCATCGGGCTGACCCGCGAGCCCGCACCGACGCGTCTGCCCGGCCGGCTCACGTCGCTGGACCTCGCGACCGTCGTCGGCGACTCCGCGACCACCACGTACTTCGTGTGCGGCTCTGCCACATTCGCCGAGAGCATGAGCATGACGCTCGGCGACCTCGGCGTTCCGGTGAACCGGATCCGCGTCGAGCGCTTCGGTCCGACGGGCTGACGCCTGCCCTCGTGATCGCCGCCGCACTCGGTCGGCTAGCTGCCGGGTCAGTCCCACAACAGGACCACCGGTGCCTCGCGCCCGTCGTCGCCGGAGAGCGCGAGACGGCCGCTCGGCGTCGACCAACAGCCAGACCGCGTCGTCGCAGTGACGCACGCGACCGAGCACGTCGACCCCGTCCAAGCCGACGACCGGCAACTGACGACAGAGCGAGCGGGACAGGCCGACGCCCGACTCGTGGGTGACCATCGCCACCCTCGTCGTCTCCACGCCGTCGTCGACGAGTGTCGACACGTACGTGTGAGTCACTCGGAAATCACGGACCTCCACGGTCGTCGAGTACCCACTCGACCCGCATGCCAGCCGTCGCTCGGCCACCAGATGCCGAGTCACCCGACCAGATCCGACGAACATGATCTGGGTCACACCCAATCGTCACGAGAGAGGTCTCAACGGTCTCTTGCAGGCGTGAACATCGGTAAACGATGGTAAACACATGCAAACATTGGTTAACGGACGTTCTTAGCGCTTCTTGACGTCTAACGTCGACACGCGTAGAAAAGGAGCCGCAAGCACGTCAAGGAGGTGTGACATGTCGATCGCTCGCCGAGTGGTCTCCCCGGTGGTCGTCGTGATCGCCTTCGTCGCCGGCGGCTTCGCGCTGGCCGCACTGACGACCGGTTGCCTCGACGCCGTGACCGGACCGAACGTCAGCATCGACGCACTCGTCACGCTCGTCGGAGCGGTCATCGCCTGGGCCGTCTACGGCTACCTCGCCCTCGGCGCGGTGCTCACTCTCCTGGCCTCTCTGCCCGGGGCGATCGGTGCGACCTTCGATGCGATCGGTGCTCACGTCACGCCAGCGGCCTACCGGCGGGTCGCCCAGGTCGCGCTGGGGCTCACCGTGATCGCCGGGCCGGCGCTCGGCACGGCGGCTCAAGCCGCGCCGAACGACGCGCCCACCTCGGTAACGGCCGTGGCCGGCCGGGTCAACCTGGATCGGCCCGGCACCCCGGCCAACAGCGGCTCACGCGTCGACCTCGACCGACCGGCGAATCCGACATCCGCCGCCCGCACCACGCAGGCCAGGCCGAGCACGACCGACCCGCTGCTGCGGCCGATCCGCGACCACGCCGAGCACTCCTACACAGTCGTCCGCGGCGACTGCCTGTGGGACATCGCCGCCGCCCGTCTGCCGGCGGGTGCGAGCGCCACGGCGATCGACACCGAGTGGCGTCGCTGGTACGCAGCCAACCGCGCCGTCATCGGCGACAACCCCGACCTCATCCACCCCGGGCAGGTCTTCACCCCGCCCGGCTGAGCGCGACCCACATCGCAGCCGCGTCATCGCCCGTACGACCCGAGCGTCCGCCAGGGCGTTCTCCCCACCTGCCCTGACTGACCCGTTCGACACCTAGGAGAACGTCATGACCATCACCGTCACCGACATCCGCCCCGAGGCGAGCACGTCAGCACACAGCACCCACCGGGTGCCTCGCCGGATCCCGACGCCGGTCACCGAGCCGCCCTACGACGACGAACGTCCGACCCGACCGATGACCGATGGATCGCTTGCGCTCAAACCGGCGACCCGGCGGATCGCTCCCCCGCCCCATCTCCAGCTCGTCATCGACAAGCCGGTCAGCCGACGCAGCATCGACGACGAGACGCTGTTCGGACGGCAGCCCACGCCGACCGCCGCCCTGCCGGATCCTCGGGCCTGGGCAGGTCGGCTCGGGTCGGCGGTGGCCGAGGTGCTGACCGGTGATCGCCCGGTGCAGCAGTTGATGCGATGGACGAACGACGCCGTCTTCACCGACCTGCACCGTCGGGCCAGCGCGTTGAGCAGCGCGGGAACGGCCAACCGCGGGATGCGGAACAAGGTGTCCGTGGTGTCCGTCCATGTCTGCGAGCCACGCGACGGGGTGGCCGAGGCATCCGTGCACGTGCGCCACGGCCTCCGCTCGCGCGCGTACGCCCTGCGGCTCGAGGGTCTCGACGGCCGCTGGCGGTGCACCGCCCTGCAGATGGGCTGACGCGCGTCAGGCCTGCGTCGACCCCGCTCGCCGTGGCGCACCTTCGAGGGCGGCCACATAGACCGCAGTGATCGTCTCGGCCAGGAGGACGACTCCGGCACGACCGTCTCGTCCTCGACGCCGAGCAGGTCGCCGGCGGTGAACCACTCTCGCATCTGGGCCGGGGTGAACGCGGCCCGTTGGGGACGGGTGAGGTGTCGACGCACCGTTTCGTCGAACCCGACCTCGAAGTAGTACACGAAGCTCGATCCACGGTGGTCCGCGATCAACCGGCGCAGCATCGATCCGTAGTGGCCGGTGAAGAGAATCCCCTCGCAGACCACGTGAAAGCCCTCGTCGAGGGCGAACCGCACGGTCTGGTCGATCAGGGCGATGTTCGCTGCGCCGGCGCGATCCCGTTCCTGCAGGACGATCCTGCGCTGGTGGTCCTGCTCCACCCACGCCAGCCCCGGCCCGTACCGGTCCCGCACGCCTCTGGCCACGCTGGACTTCCCCGAGCCCGAGTTGCCCCGCAGCACGATCAGCCGCGTGTGCGGGTGACCGCTCAACGTCAGTCGGGCTGGACGGCCGAGCCCGCCATCTTGGCCACGGCCTTCGGGTCACCGTGGCAGCGCTTGTACTTCTTGCCCGATCCGCAGGGACAGAGCGCGTTCCTCGCCGTGCCCGGGAAGTCGGTGCCGTCGTCGATCGCCTCACTGGACACGGCGACCCCGCCCTCACCGTCCACGGTGGGTGCGCTGTAGGACAGCCTGCCCGAGCGTCCGCCACGATCGCCGAGACCGGGAGCCGTGACGGTGGGACGGTCACGGTTCGGGCGCTCGGCCGCGATGGCGCGGACGACGTCGAGCGCCTGGACGCTGTCCGATCCCGGCTCGGACGATGCGGCGGGCGGCGTCGGCTCGGGGGCCGGACCGTCCACCTCGATGACGTTCGCACCCTCGGGCGCGTCGTCGGTCACCTGCACGTCGAGGTGGAAGACGAACCCGACGGCCTCTTCCTTGATCGACTCCATCATCGCGGCGAACAGGTCGTAACCCTCGCGCTGGTACTCCACCAACGGATCGCGCTGAGCCATCGCGCGCAGCCCGATGCCCTCACGGAGGTAGTCCATCTCGTACAGGTGTTCACGCCACTTGCGATCGAGCACGCTCAGCAGCACCCGCCGCTCGAGTTCACGCAGCACCGGCGACGACAGCTCCTCCTCGCGAAGCTCGTAGGCGTGGGCAGCATCGGCACGCAGGTGCTCGAGCAGGAACTCGCCACTGAGGCCGGACTCGCCGCCGGCCTCGTCGATGAGGTCGTCGATGTCGATCCCGACGGGGTAGAGCTGCCGTAGGTCGGTCCACATCTTGTCGAGGTCCCAGTCCTCGACGAAGCCCTCCGACGTCGCGCTCCGCACGTACGCACTGACCGTGTCGTCGATCATCGTGAGCAGCTCGTCGTGGAGATCGGCGCCCTCGAGCACCCGGCGACGCTCGTCGTAGATCACCTTGCGCTGCCGGTCGAGCACGTCGTCGTACTTCAGGACGTCCTTGCGGATCTCGAAGTTCATCGACTCGACCTGGCCCTGGGCGTTCGCGATCCCGCCGGTGACGCGCTTGTTCTCGATCGGCACGTCGTCGGGGATCTTCATCGTCGTCAGGACCGCGTTGATCCAGTCGGACTTGAACCGCTTCATCAGGTCGTCCTCGAGGGACAGGTAGAACCGGCTCTCCCCCGGGTCGCCCTGGCGGCCGGACCGGCCACGCAGCTGGTTGTCGATGCGCCGGGACTCGTGCCGCTCCGTGGCCAGCACGTACAGGCCGCCGAGGTCGACGACCTCCGCATGTTCGGCCGCCACCTGCTTCTCGTAGCGCGCCACGGCCGCCGGCCAGGCCTTCTCGTACTCGTCCGGCGTGTCCAGCGGGTCGAGCCCTTGCTTGGTCAGCGCCTCCTCGGCGAGCGCCTCCGGGCTGCCGCCCAGCATGATGTCGGTACCACGGCCGGCCATGTTCGTCGCGACCGTCACCGAGCCCTTGCGCCCGGCCTGCGCAATGATCGACGCCTCCTTGGCGTGCTGCTTCGCGTTCAGCACCGAGTGCGGGACACCCTTCTTGCGCAGGGCGATCGACAACTCCTCGGACTGCTCGACCGACGTCGTCCCGACCAGAACCGGCTGACCGGTGACGTGCCGCTCGGCCAGATCCTCCACCACGGCGTCGAACTTCGCCCCGTGGGTGCGGTACACGAGGTCAGGGGCATCGAGGCGGATCATCGGCTGGTTCGTCGGGATCGGCACGACGCCCAGGTTGTAGATCTTGTTGAACTCGCTCGCCTCGGTCATCGCCGTCCCGGTCATCCCGGACAACTTGTCGTAGAGGCGGAAGAAGTTCTGCAGGGTGACGGTGGCCAGCGTCTGGTTCTCGTCCTTGATCTCGACGTTCTCCTTGGCCTCGAGCGCCTGGTGCAGACCCTCGTTGTAACGCCGGCCGGCCAGGACGCGGCCGGTGTGCTCGTCGACGATCAGAACCTCGCCGTCGGTGACGATGTAGTCCTTGTCGCGGGTGAACAGCTCCTTGGCCTTCACCGCGTTGTTGAGGAACTGCACGAGCGAGGTGTTGGCTGACTCGTACAGGTTGTCGATGCCCAGCTGGTCCTCGACCATGTCGATCGCCGGCTCCAGCACCCCGATCGTGCGCTTCTTGATGTCGACCTCGTAGTGGTAGTCCGGGCGCATCTTCCGGGCGAGCGCGGCGAACTCGGAGTACCACTTCGAACTCTGCTCGGCCGGGCCGGAGATGATCAGCGGCGTGCGGGCCTCGTCGATGAGGATCGAGTCCACCTCGTCCACGATGGCGAAGTGGTGGCCGCGCTGGACGCAGTCCTCCGCGCTCCAGGCCATATTGTCGCGCAGGTAGTCGAATCCGAACTCGTTGTTGGTGCCGTAGGTGATGTCGCATGCGTACGCGAGCTTGCGCTCGGCCGGGGTCATGGACGACAGGATGAAGCCGGTCGTCATCCCGAGGAAGTGGTAGACGCGGCCCATCTGCTCGCCCTGGAACTTCGCGAGGTAGTCGTTCACCGTGACGATGTGGACGCCGTGGCCTTCGAGCGCGTTCAGGTACCCGGCGAGCGTCGCCACCACCGTCTTGCCCTCACCGGTCTTCATCTCGGCGATGTTGCCGAGGTGAAGAGCCGCGCCACCCATGATCTGGACGTCGAAGTGACGCTTGTCGAGCACGCGCCTGGACGCCTCCCGGACGGTGGCGAACGCTTCAGCCAGGAGATCGTCGAGCGTCTCGCCCTCGTCCAGCCGGCGACGGAACTCCGGCGTCTGGGCCTGCAGTTCTTCGTCGCTGAGGGCCTTGATGTCGTCCTCGAGGGCGGCGACGCTCCTGGCGATGACCTCCAGCTTGCGGACGGTCTTGCCTTCGCCGGCTCGGAGGATCTTGTCGAAGATGCGGGGCACGGGTACCTCAGGGTGGTTGTCGGTCACGGATCGCCGGCACGTTCGGCTGTGCCGCGAGGATCGAGCACGCCGTCGGGACGGCTTGACCATGGTAGGTGACCGGCGCGAAGCTGGGCGCCCGCGCGTGAAGTCGGATCACCGCAGCGATTGATTTACATAATGTCCCTATGTATGGTGGTGGCATGACCCCGCCACCCTCGGACACCGCTGTACCGGATGACCGTGCCGCGATCGTCGACGACACCCGCGCGCTCGCCCTCGACCTCGTGCTGACCAGCAACCGGCTGGTCCGGCTCGTCAGCAGCCAGGTCGACATCCCGCTGTCGCTGCCCCAGTCGCGCACGCTCATCGAACTGCGCGACCAGGGTCCGCTCCGGATCTCCGTGCTCGCGAAGACCCAACGGTGCTCGCAGCCGTCGATGACGACGCTGGTCGACCGGCTCGAGGCCGGTGGGTTCGTCACCCGCACGACCGACCCGACCGACGCCCGCGCCGTCCTCGTCGAGGTCACCGACGCCGGACTCGACGTCGTGGCCCGCGCCGGCCAGGCGATCGCCGAGGCGCTGTCCGAACCACTGGGCCACCTGAGCCACGACGAGCGGGCGGAGATCGCGCGCTCGCTCGACAGCCTGCGCAGCGTCACCGCCGAGGTCCGGTCGAAGGTGGCTCCGGCCGACCCCGACCGACCCTGACCTCGCCTCCACCCACCACGTCGCACACCCGAAAGGTCGCACCGCACTGATGGCCACCTCGGTGACATCCACCGGTAACCACCCCGGCCCGTCCGTCTCGCCGGCCTCACCCGGCCCCGCCGGCGGCGACGGGAGCAGCATCCTCCACCAGCCGAAGGCGGTCTGGGCGGTCGCGTTCGCGAGCGTCATCGCGTTCATGGGCATCGGCCTGGTCGATCCGATCCTCCAGCCGATCGCCGCGAAGCTGAACGCGAGCCCCTCGCAGGTGAGTCTGCTGTTCACCAGCTACATGGCCGTCACGGGTGTCACCATGCTCGTCACCGGCGTGATCTCCAGCCGGGTCGGATCGAAGCGCACCATGCAGGCCGGGCTGGCCCTGATCGTCGTGTTCGCCGCCCTCGCCGGCGCGTCGAACACCATCGGCCAGATCGTCGGGTTCCGGGCCGGCTGGGGTCTGGGCAACGCCCTGTTCATCGCGACCGCGCTCGCCACCATCGTCGGTGCCGCGAGCGGCGGAGTGGCGAAGGCGATCATCCTCTACGAGGCCGCGCTGGGCATCGGCATCGCCACCGGACCGCTCGTCGGCGGCCTGCTGGGCAGCATCAGCTGGCGCGGCCCGTTCTTCGGCGTCGCGGCGTTGATGGCGATCGCGTTCATCGGCACCACCACCATGCTGAAGAACACGCCGGCCATCGGCCCCCACAGCTCGCTGCTCGACCCGTTCCGGGCCCTGCGACACCGCAGCCTGCTCACCGTCGGCATGACCGCCCTGCTCTACAACTTCGGGTTCTTCACGATGCTGGCCTACGCGCCGTTCCCGCTCGGCGAAGCCACCCACCCGATCCACGGCGCCATCCACATCGGCCTGATCTTCTGCGGCTGGGGCATCTGTGTGGCCGTGTCGTCGGTCTTCATCGCGCCCCGGCTGCAACGCGCGATCGGCACCATCAACGGCATCGGCGTGGTCCTGACGCTGTTCGCGCTGGACCTCGCCACCATGGCGGCGTTCACCACCAACTCCAGCGTCCTGATCGCCTGCATCATCGTGGCCGGCCTGTTCATCGGCATCAACAACACGCTCATCACCGAGACCGTGATGATCGCGGCGCCGGTCGAACGATCGGTGGCGAGCGCGGCGTACAGCTTCGTCCGGTTCGGTGGCGGCGCCATCGCCCCCTACCTCGCCGGCAAGCTCGGAGAGACCTTCAACTCCCACGTCCCCTTCTGGGTCGGCGCCGGCGCGACGATGATCGGGGTCGTCGTGCTCTTCAGCGGCAGGTCCGTCCTCGCGCACGTCGACGACCACGACCCGGCTCCCGGCTCGGAGACCGAGGCCGCCGCGCTCACGGCGGCGGACGCCGACTGAGCGCCGGGCCCCGGGGTCACGACCGTCCGTTGCCGCCTGACCACCGACGCACCGGGCAGCGTTGTCAGGCAGCCCGTGCGCTCAGACGCACGCTCCGCCTGACCACCGACGCACCGGGGACGTTGTCAGGCAACCCGTGCGCCCAGACGCACGCTCCGCCTGACCACCGACGCCCCGGCGACGTTGTCAGGCAACCCGTGCGCTCAGACGCACGCTCCGTCTGACCACCGACGCCCCAGGGACAGTTGTCAGGCAACCAGTGCGCCCAGACGCACGCTCCGCCTGACCACCAACGTCCCGGAGGCGGGTTGTCAGGCAACCAGTGCGCTGGGTTTCACTCGACGGCCCACAAGGGTGGAACAACCTGGACAACCTCCGCTTTGACATCGTTGACGGTGCAAGCGAAGGTGTCGGGCGTGGCGCGCCGACGATCGTCCCGCTCGATCTTCCGTACACGAGCTGGCAGGATTCAGCTCCCAGTCGTGGCTCTCGCGCTGGCGCTCATTGTCGGCCTGGTCTCGTGCGCCGGCGGCGGCCCATCGGCTGGGTCGGTCAGTTCGGGCGCGACCTCGTCACCGACGTCGACCAGATCCGACTCCGCCCAGCCCTATCGCGGTTGGAGCAGCTGGAGCATGCAGTCGAGCAAGTATCCGGGGCTGAACCCGAACGGCTACGCGAGTTGGCTCACCGAGCCCAACCTCCTGGGCCAGGCCGAGGCTCTCGCCACGACGTTGAAGCCGTACGGCTACACCTATGTGAACATCGACGCCGGCTGGCAGTCGAAGTGGAACTGGGATCGCGAGTACGACGGCCACGGGCGGCCACGGGCGGACTCCATCCGGTTCCCGCACGGGATGGCCTACGTGGCTCGTCGGATTCACAGCCTCGGCCTGAAGGCCGGCATCTATCTCACCGTCGGCCTCGACCGGCAGCTCTACCAACGCAGCAACGATCCGATCGCCGGCGCCCCAGGATGCCGAACCCACGACATCGTCTATCCCGATCTGCGAAAGACGAATGGCTGGAACAGCTCCTACAAGATCGACTTCGAGAAACCCTGCGCCCAGGCGTACGTCGATTCCGTTGCGAAGTTGCTCGCCGACTGGGGCTACGACCTGCTCAAGCTCGACGGCGTCGGTCCAGGCTCGTACCGCACCGATCCCGACCACGACAATCGCTCGGACGTCAAGGCGTGGCACGACGCGTTCGCCAAGACCGGTCGGCCTGTCCAACTCGTGCTCTCGTGGGCTCTCGATCCGTCGGCCATCGATGCGTGGCAGCGATACTCCGACGGGTGGCGAATCGACAAGGACGTCGAGTGCTACTGCAAGACTCTTGTGCGCTGGGACAAGTCGATCGCGCTGCGCTTCGACGACGCGCCTCGCTGGGTCGACCTCGGCGGACCGAAGGGCTGGAACAACTTCGACTCCCTCGATGTCGGCAACGGCGTGATGGATGGCATCACCGACGACGAGCGTCGGTCGTACATGACACTCTGGGCCATCTCGGCGACACCGCTTTACACCGGCGACGACCTCACAAGACTCGACCCGCTGGGACGTCAACTGTTGACCAACCGTGACGTTCTCGCCATCAACGCAGCCGGTCGCGCGGCATCGCCCGTCAAAGCCGGCGGTACCACTCAGGTCTGGCGCGTCCAGAACGCCGACGGCACGTGGACGGTCGCGTTGTTCAACCTCGGTCCGCGGACGGCCGCGGTGACAGCGCGCTGGAGCGACATCGGATTCGCCGATCCCGCGACGGTGCACGACGTCTGGTCAGACACCGCCCTCGGCGAGCGGGCCGACGGCTTCACCGCGGACGTCCCCTCGCACGGGACCAGGCTGCTGCGGGTCGATCCGCGCTGAAGCTCAGCCCGCGAGCAGCTTCTCCGTCGCCGCCAGCAGAACGCACGTGGCCAGTCCGTCGATGGCGTCCGCCACCTCGTCGGCGGACGGGAACGTGGGAGCGATACGGATGTTGCGGTCGCGGGGGTCGCTGCCGTACGGGAACGCCGACCCGGCAGGGGTCATCGCGATCCCGGCCGCCTTGGCGAGCTCCACCACACGGGCCGCAGTGCCGTCGAGCACGTCGAGGCTGACGAAGTAGCCACCCTTGGGCTCGGTCCAGGTCGCGGCCTGGAGCGCGCCGAGGCGATCCTGGAGGATCGAGGTGACCAGCTCGAACTTGGGCGCGATGATCGTCCCGGTGCCGCGCCATCAGCTCGCGGACACCCGCCGCATCGCGCAGGAACAGCGCGTGCCGGAGCTGGTTGACCTTGTCCGGGCCGATCGTCCGCTTCGCCAGGTGCCGCAGGTACCAGGCGACGTTCGCGTCCGACCCACCGAAGAAGCACACACCTGCCCCGGCGAAGGTGATCTTCGAGGTCGAGGCGAAGACGTACACCCGGTCGGGGTGGCCGGCCTCGTCGGCGAACCGCAGGATGTCCGCGGTCGGCGTCTCCACCTCGGTCAGGTGGTGGACGGCGTACGCGTTGTCCCAGAAGATCCGGAAGTCCGCGGCTGCCGCCGGCATGGACGCGAGGGCCCGCGCGACGTCGTCGGACACGACCGCGCCGGTCGGGTTGGCATACGTCGGGACCAGCCAGATGCCCTTGATCTGAGGATCGGCAGCGACGAGAGCGGCCACCTCGTCGACGTCGGGACCGTCGTCGTTCAGCGAGACCGGGATCATCTCGATGCCGAACTGGGCGCACAACGCGAAGTGCCGGTCATAGCCCGGCGACGGGCACAGGAACTTGACCGGGCCGCCGGCCACCCACGGTCCGTCGGAGTCGTGGTTGCCCTTGAGCAGCGAGTACACGAGCACGTCGTGCATCATCGCGAGGCTGGCGTTGTCGCCGGCGACGAGCTGATCCACCGGGACGTTCAGCAGCTCGGAGAAGATGCTGCGGAGCTCCTTCAGCCCCTGGACGCCGCCGTAGTTGCGGACATCGACGCCCGAGGCGTCGGTCGTGTGCCCGTCACCCGGCAGGTCCAGCAATCCGTTCGAGAGGTCGAGCTGCGCCGGCGACGGCTTGCCCCGGGTCAGATCGAGGGCCAGGCCGCGGGCCTGGAGCAGGTCGTACGCATCCTGCTGGTCGGCGCGCAACGACTCGAGTTCGTCACGGCTCAAGGTGGTCAGGGACACGGTGGGAGCAGTCACGGCAGCAGCATCCGTCGGAGGTCTCGGTGGGCGGGCGTGGTGGTGATGGGCGAGCCGAGTTTAACCGCCGACCTGCCCGCCGAGGTCCACGGCCAGATCTCCGACGGGCAGCACCTGGACCTCGTCACAGCCCAGCCAGCCGGCGAACCGGCGGAGTTCGGCCGCGAGCCGCTCGGCGGTGTGCGGCGGCGCCGACCGCTCCCGGTGGGCGGCGAGGACGCGCAGCACGCCGGCCGCTCGATCGGCCTTGAGGTCGACGCGCGCGGCGATGCGGTCGCCGAGGAGGAACGGCAGCACGTAGTAGCCGTAGACGCGCTTGTGCGACGGCGTGTAGATCTCGATGCGGTACGTGAAGTCGAACAGCGCCTCGGCCCGGGAGCGGAGCCACACGACCGGGTCGAACGGGCTGAGGAGAGCCGCTGCCGACAGTCTGGCCGGGCGAACGGCCTCGGAGTGGAGGTAGGCGGGCCGGGTCCAGCCCTCGACCCGGGCCGGCTGCAGGGTGCCGTCCTCCACGAGGTCCAGCACGGCGGCCGTGGTGTCGGCGACCGGCAGCCGGAAGTAGTCGCTGAAGTCCTTCACGGTGCCCACGCCGTGTGCGCGGGCGGAGCGTTCGACGAGGCCCCGGATCGCCTCCTCCTTCGTCGGCGTCGGCGTGGCCAGCACGTGCGCCGGGAACACCCGTTCGGGAAGGTCGTAGCGACGTTCGAACGAACTGGTGCGGCCGGCGCTGGTGATGGCGCCGGTGTAGAACAGCCACTCGCAGGCGATCTTGACCTCGTTCCAGTTCCAGCCCCAGTTGGTGCGACTGGTGACCGCGGCCGGGTCGAGCTGGCGGGCGGTGACGGGGCCGAGCTCGCCGACCTGGTCGAGCACGCGCTCGATCAGCCCCGGGTTCTCTTCTGCCAGGCGCACGATGCCGCCCCAGGCGTGATCGCGGGCATCGGCCATGCGGTGCCGCAGCAGCGGCTGGGTCTCGACCGGCACGTAGCTGGCCTCATGGGCCCAGAACTCGAAGAGCCGGGCCGGGCGGGCGGGGCTTCCGGTGGCGGCCTTGTCGATGAGGGTGCGCGGATACGGGCCGAGCCGGGAGTACATCGGCATGTACTGGGCCCGGGCCACGATGTTGACCGAGTCGATCTGGAACAACTGCGTGCGGGCGAGGACGGCGTCGACCGCCCGGACCGTGCTCGGCGGGGTGCGCTGGACACCGGAGAAACCCTGTGCGGCGAGGGCGATCCGACGCGCTTGACGGATGCTCATGACCTCGACGGGCGACTCCGGCGTGGTGGTCGACGCAGGCCTGACGGACACGGCACACGACCCTAGCGGTCACCGCCGACAGCGAGCGGGAGCCTGCACTCGCGAACGCCGCCGACGGCTTCTGCTACCGAGCCTGCCGGGTCACGGTCACCCGGCGACGTGCTGGAAGGCCTTCTTGTGTCCGTTCGTCGCGCCGTTCGCGGTGGCCGTGCCAGGACCGGTCGCCGGGTGCACGGGCATGTCGGCCAGCCGGATCAGACCGAAGTCGTAGCCGTGCCGGCGGTAGACGACGCTGGGCAGCATGGTCGCCGCGTCGACGAAGAGGAAGAAGTCGTGCCCGACCAGTTCCATCTGCTCCAGCGCGTCGGCCAGATGCATCGGCGACGCGTGGTGGGTCTTCTCCCGGACGACGAGCGGGCCGTCGCCCTGGACGTCCACGCCGGCGACGTCGCGGTGGGGCGCTGGTCCGTCGTCGTCGACGCCGGTCGGATCGGCCGGCACCTGAGGCAGGTCGAGCAGGGACGCCGTCGCCTGAGCCACCGATACTGGCGCGTGCCGCCCGCGGTGGACCTTCGTCCGGTCGCGATAGCGGCGGACCTGCGCGGACAGTCGGTCGAGGGCAGCGTCCAGCGCGGCGAAACGGTCGACGGCAGAGGCCTCGGACCGTACGACGGTGCCCTTCTTGGTGAAGAAGGTCAGCTCCACGCGCTCGGCCACCGACGACCGACTCGGATTGTGCTCGTGGCAGACCTGGACGGCGACCCGATCGACGCGTTCGTCGAAGCGCTCGAGCTTGCTGAGCTTCTCCTCGACGTGATCGCGGAATCGATCCGTCACTTCACACTTGCGACCGCTGACCGTGATGTCCACTGCGTACCTCCGTAAGAGAGTGGATGTGCGGGCATGGGTAATCCGTCATACCGTCTCCGGTCTATCGACGGATCCTGTGGATGTGCTGGGCTCCAGCCGGATGTGGGCTGTGCCGTGGGTGGCACCCGACCGGCCGACCTGGTCTTCGACCCCACATTCGCCTGCTGAGACGGTCGCGGCGCTTCGATGAGCGTGTTGGTCCACTACTGGTCTTCTCCCGGCACACGACACGTCTGATGTCGTGACGGGGCAGGACTTACTCCTAAACCGCACCGTGATCGAGCGACGAGAAGTCGCCTTACGTGGACCGCTTCGCCTGCAGCTGGCATCGGCTTTCCGGGATCGGCGGCGTCGCGTCACCGCGACGAAGCAGATCCCGGAGCAACCACGGACCCGGGCGGGTGCCATGCACCCGTTCAAGGGCCTGGCGGCGTTCGAGCGCGAGGACGCGCGCTTCTTCTTCGGCCGCGAGCGGCTCGTGGGCGCGACTCGTCGCGCGGCTCGTCGGCGCGCCGCTGCTCGGCGTCGTCGGCCCATCGGGCAGCGGCAAGTCCTCCGCGGTCGCGCGCCGGGCTGCTGCCCGCGCTGGCGGCCGGCGTGCTGCCGGGCAGCGAGGGCTGGCCGCAGGTTGCTGATCCGCCCGGGCGCAGCCGCTGCGCGAGCTGCGCCGCGCGCTGCCCGAGCTCGACGGGCCCGGTGCTGCTCGCGGTCGACCAGTTCGAGGAGACGTTCACGGCCTTCCGCGACGCGGACGCGTTCCTCGCCGCGATCGTGGCGCTCGCCGAGGACCGCGCGCCGCCGCTCGGGTGCGTCGTGCTCGCCATCCGCGCCGACTTCTACGGGCGCTGCGCGGCGCACCCAGAGCTCGCGCCAGCTGGTCGCCGCCAACCAGGTGCTCGTCGGCCCGATGGCAGCCCGACGAGCTGCGGCGCGCGATCGAGATCCCGCCGCAGCGCGCCGGCTGCTCGTCGAGCCGAGCGTCGAGCGATCGCTGGTCGACGACGTCGACGGCGAGCCCGGCGCGCTGCCGCTGCTCTCGACGGCGCTGCTCGAGCTCTGGCAGCGAGCGCGACGGCGAGCAGCTGCACGCTCGCCGCCTACGAGCGGGCGGGCGGCGTGCGCGGGCGCGGTCGCGCGGCTGGCCGAGCAGGCCTTCGCGAGCCTCGCCGACGCGAGAACGGGCGATCGCCCGGCGACTGCTGCTGCGGCTGGTCGACGAGGACGAGCGCGGCATCGTCGTGCGCCGGCGCGTCGCGCTCGACGAGCTGCGCGACGCGGAGGTCATCGCCGTGCTCGACGCTGCTCGCCGACCGGCGGCTGATCGCCGTTCGACGCCGAGCGCGGTCGAGGTCGCACACGAGGCGCTGCTGCGCGAGTGGCCGCGGCTGCGCGGCTTGGCTCGAGGAGGACGCCGACCGGCGGCGCGTGCACCACCACCTCGCGAACGCGGCGCGCGACTGGGCCGAGCGCGGCCGCGACCCGGGCGACCTCTACCGCGGCGGGCGGCTTGCGTCGGCACTCGAGTGCAGCGACGACGAGTTGAAGCGCTCGAGCGCGAGTTCCTCGCCGCCGCGCAGGAGCGAGGCGAGCGCGAGGCGGTCGCCGCGCGCCGCACCAACCGCCGCCTGCGCGCGCTACTGGGTGGGGCCATGGCACTGCTCGCGCTGGCCATCGTGGCGGGCGTCGTCGCGCTCGGCCAGCGCGGCCAGGCGCGCGACGCCGCGCTGGCGGCCGACGCCGAGCGCGTCGGTGCGACCGCGCTGCTGGAGACGCAACTGGACCGCTCGCTGCTGCTGGCCCGTCAAGGGGTCGCGCTCGACGACACGGTGCGCACTCGCGGGAACCTGCTCGGCACGCTGCTGCGCAGCCCGGCGGCGATCGGCATCATCCGCTGGGACGGCGCGCAGGCGATGAACGCCGCCGTCAGCCCCGACGGGGGCACGCTCGCCGTCGGCGACGAGTCAGGGCATGTGGGGCTCTTCGACACCGCGACCCGGCGCAAGCTCGCCACCTTCGAGCCCGAGACCTACAAGCCAGGGATCTACGGGCTCGCCTACCGCCCGGACGGTCGCGAGCTCGCGGTCCTCTACACCAGCCTGGCGGGCAACACCTCCGGAGTTGCCGGACGGCTGGCGGTTCCTCGTCGCGCTGGTCGATGCCCGCACGCTGCGCGTGAACCGGCCGATCAGCCTCCCGCTCGAGCGTGCCGGCGCGAGCGTCCGGTACTCCCCCGACGGCGGCACGGTCGGCGTGGTGATCTACGGCGACGGCGGCGACGGGGGAGCGCTCTGGCGCTACGACGCGAACAGCGGACGATCGAGCGGCGCGCCGGTCCCGTTCGACCTCCAGCGCCGGCTCACGTTCAATCCGTTCCAGGCATGGCCGCGGACGCCGGTCATCGCCACCCGCGAGGGTTTCGTCGTCGGCGGGCTGGACAACGTCAGCGAACACGAAGGCGACGTGGTGCGGACGTTCCCGAAGGCCGGGGCGCGGGCGCTGGGCATCCAGCCGACCGCCTACGCGGTCAGCCGCGACGGCCGGACCGTGGCGATCGGCGGCGATGACGGCTCCGTGCACCTCCTCGATCTGGCGAGCGGCGAGGTGCGCACGGCCTCAGGCCATCACGGCGGCCAGGTCAACGAGGCGATCTTCACGCCCGACGGGCGCTCCCTGGTCACCACGGGCGAGGACGGTGCGGTGATCCGCTGGGACGTCCGTCAGGCGACGCAGGAGGAGACGCTGGAGGGTCACGCCCGCAGCGCCTTCTCGCCCCAGCTCGCCGACCACGGGCGGACGCTGTACACCGTCGATCAGGGCGGGACCGCGCTGATCTGGGATCTCGCCGGCGATCGCCGGCTCGGGCAGGCGTTCGCCACCGGCAAGCCCGATGACCCCAATCAGCGCTACGCGCTGAGTTCCGACGCCACGCTGTTGGCGCACGGCCAGTCCGACGGCACGGTCTGGATCGAGGACCTGCGGTCTCGGGTGCCGCACGGGCGCTCGATCCCTGTCGTGCACGAGACCGGCGTCGAGGGCCGCTAGCGGCATCGAGGGGATGACCTTCGTGCCGGGCACCCACACGCTCGCCGCGGGCAGCGCGTACGGCCGGGTGGCGCTTGTCGACGCCGACCGCGGCCGGGTACTGAGCCGGCTCCGCGCCGGGGCGGAGTCCTACCCCTTCGGGCGCAACCGGTTGGCCAACTTCCTCATGACCCCGAGCGCCAGCGCGGACGGGCGCCGGCTGCGTGACGGCGACCTCCGACGGCACGGTCAAGCTCTGGTCGCTGCCCGACGGACACGCGCTGCGAACGTTCCACTTCGCGTTGCCCGGCGGCGTCAGCGACGCCCAGATCAGCCCCAACGGGCGCTGGCTGAGCGTGCAGGCGCTCACCCACGCCGTCACCCAGGACACGCTCGAGATCTGGGACGTGCGCCGCGCGGAGCGGGTCAAGACGCTGCGGCTGGACAATGGCGTCTCCTTCGGGCGCTTCAGCCCCGACGGCCGGTGGCTCGCCGTCGGCGACCTCCCCGGCAGCGTGACGGTCTACTCGACCGACACCTGGAGGCCGGTGACGTCCCCGCTCGCCCCCGGCAACGCGACCGGCGCCTCCTTCACGCCCAACGGCCGCACGCTCGCCACCGGCACCATCTCGGGCAGCGTGCAGCTGTGGGACATCCCCAGCGGCCAGCCGATCGGCACCCCGCTCCCCGGCGTGCCCGGCGCGCTCGTGACGCCGATCCTCACCGCCGACGCGACGCACGTGATCGCCGGTTACGCCGCGGGCCGCGCGGTCCGCTGGGACATCCGCCCCGAGGCGCTCATCCGGCACGCCTGCGAGGTCGCCGGGCGCCGGCTGACCCGCGCGGAATGGGACGCGTTCCTGCCCGGGCGCCCGTACGATCCGGCCTGCTGACGGCGGGCTACTTCTTCATCCGGATCGAGACGAGCCCGGTGTCGAGGCTCCCGCCCGCGTTGCGCGCGGTCGCGGTGCAGAAGAGCGAGCGGAACGCCTTCGGGCGCGCGCGGTCGTAGAGCGCCTTCGTGATCTTCAGCGTCGGTCCGTGGGCGCCGCGGATCGGCTCTGATGTCGCCGGTGTTGCGTCCCGACCGACCACTCGTAGGACAGCTTGAGCGGCGCGCCGCCGAGCTTCGGGGGCGCGCACGTCACCGTGTTCCCGATCCGGGCCACGCCGGTGATGCTCGTGTGGCGAGAACCCGGGCCGGTGGTGTAGGGCTCGATGACCGGCTTGGCCTGGTTGATGAACGCGGCGTACGACGAGACGCGCATGGCGACGTTCGGCAGCGAGCGCTCGCCGCAGCCGACGTCCATCACCTCCGCTCCCCAGCTGGTGACGCCGATCTGCACCGGGCCGCTCGGGGTCTGCGCGATCACCGGGCCGCCGCTGTCGCCCGGGCAGGCCATGACGAACGGCGGCGCCTGGTGCGCGGGGTCCGCGGTGCAGAGCATCGTGGCCTCGATCGCGCGCGGGTAGGCCTGCTCGCAGTCGCCGGCGCGAGGACGCTCAGCGCGGCCTGCTGCAGCGGCGCGCGCGCCGGCGCGCCGGCCTGGTCACCGGCGCCGGTGATGCCGTAGCCGAGGATCGCCGCGGCGGCCCCGCCCGCCTCCAGCGCGCCGTCGCCCGCGCCGGCCAGGCGCACCGGCGCGATCGTCCGGATCGGCTTCTTGAGCAGGATCAGCCCGACGTCATTGACCGCGATCGCGTCCTGCGGGCTGTTGTGCGCGAACGGGAACGCACAGCTTGAACTTCGGGTGCACGGCGTACCCGCGCACGGGCACGGCGAGCTTGCTGAAGCCCTCGGTCAACGTGTTGCCGTCGACGCCGACCAGGACCTGCGCGTCGGCGATGTCCGCTCCGTCCAGGCAATGCGCCGCGGTGAGGATGCGCGTCGGCGAGATCAGCGTGCCGGTGCACTGCCCACCGAGCCAGGCCACGTACGGCGCCTGCGCGATCGGCAACGTCGCCCCGCCCGACGCCGCGTGCGCCGGGGCGGCGGCGACGCCGCTGACGAGAATGGCCAGGATCAGTTTCACGCGCATGACGGTCAGCCTAGGCTGCGCCGCTCGGGTTGTCAGCCCTGAACTTTGCCCCTGGCCACCCTGAGCTTTCGGGGTCGTAATGCGAACCGGGTGATGCGTTCGCCGTGCGTGGGCGGTTCGATATGCGTGCCGAAACGACCCGACGAAACGGACTCGACCATGTCGCTGCTTCACCGACGTCACGAAGAAGAGCCGCCGAAGGACGCGGTCCCGCCGCCCGCCGGCGGCCCCGGCGCCCGCGGCGCCCCCGTCATCGGAGGAGATCGACGAGTTCGCGGCTCAGACGAAGCTCAAGCATCAACTCGACGACGGCGACATCACTCAGGCCGAGTTCGACGAGCGCAAAGGCGAGGCGCGCTCCTAGAGCACGCTCTGGCACCACGCGAGAACCGCCTCAGCGACCGCGGGGCGGGTCATCTCGGAGGTGTCGATGACGCGCGTCTGCCAATTCGAGCTCACGTTCGTCAGCCGATCCCAGCGCATTTCCTCCCAGCCTCCGGTGCTCAGCACGTGCGGCATGTGCAGAGGGTCGGCCGCCTGCCGGCGCATCCATTCGGCGAAGGCCTGGTGGTTTGCGAGCAGCGACGGGTCGTCGCCGCGCGAACTGAGACGACGGGCCTGCACTTCGGGCGAGACGTCCAACAGGCAGACGGCCAGCCCGTCGAGCGCTGGGGCGGACGGCGCGGCCACGACCTCGGCCGCGGCCACCGGATCGCCGGAGAGCAGCAGATGCCGCCCCGATGGCTGCAATTCGATCGCCCGCAGCACGACCGCCTCGGTCGCACGCTGCCGCCACGCCAGCGTCGGCACCGCCGGAATCGACACGACATCGCGAAGCTCGACGCATTCGACCGCCGGCGACAGCTGGGGCTCGATCGCCTCTCGCACGGACGACTTGCCGGCACCGCTGGCACCCGTGATCAAGAGCAACATGTCAGGACTATCGCAACGGCCGACGGCGCTCGCCGACGCGCGGCGAAACGGCGAGCGGATCGCCTCGCCGGCGTCAAGGGCACCGCTTCGCGGCTCGCTGCGCTCGGCCCTTCGGGCTGCGGATTGACCCCTGCGAGACATCGGCGCGCCGAACGGGGCGCGGGACGCAACCTGGTGGTTGCGCGAGTTGTTTCACTCCCGCATACCGAGAGTCAAACAACTCGCCGTGGCGAGTTCGTACCGATTATCGGTACAAACTCGCCACACACGACGCGACTCGCGGCCGCCGAGTGGGTGATCCACGAGGGCATGAAGGCTCGTAGTTCTGGGAGATGCTCGCTTCCGCCGTTGACACGTTCCTTGACCGCACGATCGCTCCCGGCTACGGCAAGTACGGGCTGACGCTGCGCAAGCGGCTGCCCGGCTGGCCGGACGATCCGCCGCGGATGGACGGGAAGGTCGTGCTGGTCACGGGGGCGGCGTCGGGGCTTGGGCTGGCCGCCGCGCAGGGGTTCGCGTCGCTGGGCGCGCGGGTGCTGGCCGTCGCGCGCAACGATGAGCGGGCGAAGGACGCCGAGCGGGCGATCAGCGGTGACGTCCGCGGGGTGGCGTGCGACGTGTCGAGCGTCGCCGCGCTGGACGCGACTCGCGGCGGACGTCGGGCACGTCGACGTGCTGGTCAACAACGCGGGCGTGATGCCGAGTGAGCGGTCGCGGTCCGTCGACGGGGTGGAGTTGACGTTCGCCACGCACGTCCTCGGGCCGTGGGTGCTGATGCGTGACCTGGGCGCGCGCGTCGAGCGGGTGATCAACGTCGTCTCCGGCGGCATGTACGCGCAGGCGCTGAACGCGGGCGACCTGATGTCCGAGCGCGACGAGTACAACCCGAAGACGTTCTACGCGCGCTCCAAGCGGGCCGAGATGACCATCACCGAGCAGTGGGCGCGCAGGCTGGGCGGCGTCGCCGTGCACGCGATGCATCCCGGCTGGGCGGACACCGACCGGCGTGCAGGGCGCGATGGCGGTCTTCCGCGCGGTCACCCGCCCGATCCTCCGCGACGGCGCCGAGGGCGCGGACACGATCGTCTGGCTCGGTGGGTCGCCGGAACCGCTGCGCAGCACCGGCAAGTTCTGGATGGACCGCCGGCAGCGGCCCACGCACTACCGGATCGGCGCGTCGCCGGACTCCGAGGCCGATCGCGAAGCGCTGTGGTCGCTCTGCGAGGACCTGGCCTCCAAGGCGCGCAGCAGCGCGGGCTCGTCGAGCTCGGCGGCCTGATCGGCGAGGAAGCGGCGCGCGGCGCGGCGGCCGCCGAGCGACGCGCAGGCCGCGCTCGCCGTGCTCGTGCACGAAGTCGGCGAGCGCGCCGAGTCGGCGGACGGTCACGCGGTGGTCGCGCGGTCGAGCGACGCCCGGTGCTCGCGCGAGCGCGTCGGCGAGCGCGTCGATGCCCGACACGGGCGCGATCGAGGACACCGCCAGCACCGGCGTGCTCGGCGCCGAGCGAGCGCAGCGCCACCCGCAGGTCCTCCTCGGCGCGACGGGCGGGCGCGCCGAGGTCGGCCTTGGTGACCACGAGCATGTCCGGCACCTCCATGATCCCCGCCTTGAGGAACTGCAGCGCGTCGCCGCTGACCCGGGCTGGACGACGACGACCACGGAGTCGGCGGCCTCGGCGACGTCGGTCTCGGACTGCCCGACGCCGACCGTCTCGATGACCACGACGTCGAACGCGTTGCGCCAGCGCCTGCGCGGCCGCGCGCGTCGCGGGAGCGAGCCCGCCGAGCCGCTCGCCCGCGGCCATCGAGCGGATGAACACGTCGCGGTCGGCGGGGTCGTGCTCGATCCGCGCGCGGTCGCCGAGCAGCGCGCCGCCGGAGCGCTTGGAGGACGGATCGACCGCGAGCACCGCGACCGACAGCCCGCGCGAGCGCCACTCGCGCAGCAGCGCGCTGAGCAGCGTCGACTTGCCGACGCCCGGCGGCCCGGTGACGCCGACGACGTGCCCGGCGCCGTCGCCCGCGGCGGAGACGAGCGCGGCCGCCTCCGTCGCGCGCGGTCCGCGTCTCGAGCAGGTTGAGCGCGGCGGGCGCGGCCGCGCGGTCGCCCGCGGCGAGTCGCGCGCCGAGCGCCGTCCGCGCCGCGCCGCTGCGCCGCCGCGCGCCGCGCGCGCTCTCGCCGCCGCGCCACCCGCGCGTCTCCGGCCGCGGCTACGCCGCGGCCCCGACGTTGTTGCGCGCGGCGACCAGCGCGGTGATCTCGCGCATGATCCGGTCGAGCTCGAAGTCCTTGGGCGTGTAGACCGCGGCGACGCCCGCCGCGCGCAGCTCCGGGACGTCGGCGTCCGGGATGATGCCGCCGACGACGACCGGGATGTCGGCGCCGTCCAGCGCGGCGATCACGTCCGGGATCAGCTCGCGGTGCGAGCCGGAGAGGATCGAGAGCCCGATCACGTGGACGCCCTCGTCGATCGCCGAGCGCGCGATCTGCGCGGGCGTCAGCCGGATGCCCTCGTAGACGACGTCCATGCCGGCGTCGCGGGCGCGCACGGCGATCTGCTCGGCGCCGTTGGAGTGCCCGTCCAGGCCGGGCTTGCCGACGAGGATCTTCAGCGTCCGGCCCAGCGCCTCGCGACACCCGCGCGACCTCGTCGCGCAGGTCCTCGTCGGCCGCGGGGGAGGCGGCCTCGCCGACGCCCGTCGGCGCGCGGTAGGAGCCGAAGACGTCGCGCAGCGCACCCGCCCACTCGCCGGTCGTCACGCCCGCGCGGGCGGCGGCCAGCGTCGCCTCCATGATGTTCTCGTCCGACGCCGCGACCCGGCGCAACTCGTCCAGCGCGGCCGACACATCGCCACGAGCAGAGCGCCACGCAGCGATCGCCGCGCGCGCCTCGGCCTCGACGCCCGGATCGACGACCAGGATCCCGCCGTCCTCGGAGGTCAGCGGCGACGGCTCGGTCTCGACGTAGCGGTTCACGCCGACCAGCACCTGCGCGCCGGACTCGATCCGCGCGATCCGCGCGCGGTGCGACTCGACCAGCGCCGCCTTCATGTACGGCACGGCCTCGACCGCCCCGCCGCGCTCGTCGACCCGCGCCATCTCCGCACGCGCGCCCGCGAGCAACTCGTCGACGAGCCCGTCCATCACGACGGACCCCTCGAAGATGTCCGGGTAGTCCAAGAGATCGGTCTCGTACGCCAGCACCTGCTGGATGCGCAGCGACCACTGCTGGTCCCACGGCCGCGGCAGCCCGAGCGCCTCGTTCCAGGCCGGCAACTGCACCGCGCGCGCCCGGGCGTTGCGGCCCAAGGTCACGGCCAGCGCCTCCAGCACGATCCGCTGGACGTTGTTCTCGGGCTGGGACTCGGTCAGCCCCAGCGAATTGACCTGCACGCCGTAGCGGAAGCGCAGCGCCTTCTCGTCGGTCACGCCGTAGCGCGAGCGGCCGAGCTCCTCCCACAGCACCGCCATCGCGCGCAGCTTCGCGTGCTCCTCGATGAACCGCACGCCGGCGTTGACGAAGAACGAGATGCGCCCGAAGACCGCGGGCATCCGCTCGGCGGGCACGCGCTCGGCCACCGCGTCGAGGATCGCCTCCGCCGTGCTCAGCGAGAACGCGATCTCCTGCACCGGCGTCGCCCCCGCCTCCTGCAGGTGGTAGGAGCAGACGTTGACCGGGTTCCACTTCGGGACGTGCTCGACCGTGTAGGCGACCATGTCCGCGATCAGCCGCATCGACGGCCCGGGCGGGAACGCGTAGGTCCCGCGCGAGAGGTACTCCTTGATGATGTCGTTCTGCGTCGTGCCCTGGAGCGCGCTCTCCGGGACGCCCTGCTCCTCGGCCGCGACGATGTAGAGCGCCAGCAGCCACGCCGCCGTCGCGTTGATCGTCATCGACGTGTTCATCGCGTCGAGCGGGATGCCGTCCAGCAGCGCCGCCATGTCGCCGCGGTGCGCGACCGGCACGCCGACCTTGCCGACCTCGCCGCGCGCGAGCTCGTGGTCGGAGTCATAGCCGGTCTGCGTCGGCAGGTCGAAGGCTACGGAGAGGCCGGTCTGGCCCTTGGCCAGGTTGCGCCGGTAGAGCTCATTGGACTTGGCGGCCGTGGAGTGCCCCGCGTACGTACGCATCATCCACGGCCGGTCCCGTTCGGGCAGCCGGTGCGTCATGCCCGAACTCTATTGACTCGCGAGTCAATCGAGTGTGACGATCGGCGCGAGGTTCGATCGAACCAACGGTAGATTCCGCACCATGCGGGCCATCGACGTGCGCCACCAGGGGCGGGAGAAGGTCATCTGCTGCTGGGAGGTCGACGGGGTCCTGATCGACCCCGGCCCGGGCCTCACCGCAGGACACGCTGCTGGCGGAGCTCGGCGAGGGCTTCGAGCCGCGCGCGATCCTGCTCACCCACATCCACTTCGACCACGCGGGCGCGACCGGGCTCGCTCGTGCGGCGCTGGCCGACGGTGCCGGTGCTACGTGCACGAGCGCGGCGCGCCGCACATGGTCGATCCCGCCAAGCTGCTCGCCTCGCGCGGGGCGGCTGTACGGCGGCGACGAAGGGCTGCTGGCGCTGTGGGGCGAGTTCGTGCCGGTGCCCGAGGCGAACCTGCGCGTGCTGTCCGGCGGCGAGACCGAGTTCGGGCTTCCAGGTCGCGTACACGCCCGGGCACGCGTCGCACCACGTCTCCTACTTCCACGAGGACAGCGGCTACGCGTTCGTCGGCGACGTCGGCGGCGCCCGCATCCCGCCGCACGCCTTCACCGTCGCGCCGACGCCGCCGCCGGACATCGACGTGGCCGCGTGGAAGGAGTCGATCGCGACGATCCGCGCCTGGGAGCCGACGCTCGGTCGCGATGACGCACTTCGGCGACGCGCCGGCCGAGGAGCAACTCGACGCCGTGCTCGAGGCCCTTGACGCTCAGGTCGAGCTTGAGGGTTCGACCGACGAGGCCGGGTTCGTGGCCGCGATGGACGAGCGCATCCGCGCGGGCTGCGGCGAGGACGCGGACGCGATGATCCAGGCCACGCCGCTGGACCAGCTCCACATGGGGCTGGCCCGCTGGCGCAAGAAGTTCGCTAGCGCCCTAGGCCATGGGGGTCGCCGAGGGCGCGTCCCGGTCACACTGACCGGCGTGGCCGTTACGGCCGCCGGAGATCCGCCGTGGGCGCCTCCGCCCACGGACACGGGCCGGCCGTTACCGTTGCCGTTACGGCCGCCGGCGATCACGAGGTCGGCCCAGGTGTAGAGGATCGGCACCTGGTACCAGCCCGAGTGGACCGTGCGGAAGTTCGTCATCTCCGGCCCGTACCAGTAGGCCTCGAACTCCGCCTTGGTCTCGAAGGTCGCGCACTGCATGAACTTGTACATGTCGTCGCGGTTGCGATAGACGAGGTAGTCCGTCGCGCCGTAGCGCATCGCGACCGGCGCGATCTCGGCCACGGCCGCCGCGAACTGGTCGCCCCGGAACAGGGTCGCGTACCACGGGATCTGCACTACTCCGGCTGCCATCTCAGGCCCCCACCTCCGCCCGGATCGCGCCCGGGCCTTCCGCTGTCTTACCCAGGCCCTCGGACTCCGCGCCGACGAGGATCGAGATCTTTCCCAGGTGCTTGTTCTCGTACATGAGCTGGTGTGCCTCGGCGACCTGATCGAAGCCGAGCGTCCTCCAGAGTACGGGACGGACCTTCCCCGCCTCGATCAGCTCGTTCGCGCGGTGGCATTCCCAGGCGTTGGCGAAGTGCGAGCCGATGATCCGCTTCTGGCGCATCCACAGGTAGCGGACGTCGAAATCGAGCGTGTGGCCGGAGGTCGCGCCGCAGATCACGATCGTCCCGAACGGCTTGGCCACGAGCACGCTGGTCGGGAACGTGGCGCGCCCGACGTGCTCGAAGACGATGTCCGGAAAGCCGCCGAGCTTCTCCTTGACGGCCTCGCCGAAGCGGCGTGACTCCTTGAAGCGCGCCTTCTCGGAGTCGTAGTCCTCCTCGCCGGTGCGCATCATCCCGGGGAACTCGTTGCGGTCGATGTAGTCGACGGCGCCGAGCGACTTGACCAGCTCGCCCTTCTCGGCGCTCGAGACGACGCCGAGCGAGTCCGCGCCGGCGAGCTTGCACAGCTGGGTGGCGAACACGCCGAGGCCGCCGGCGCCGCCCCAGATCAGCACGCGGTGGCCTTCCTGCAGGCTGCGCCTGGTCGACGAGCATCCGGTAGGCGGTGAAGAACGTCAGGCCGTAGGAGGCGGCCTCCTCCCAGGCGAGCGCCTTCGGCTTGGGCAGCAGCTGCTGGGCCTGGACCTTGCAGAACTGCGCGAAGCGAGCCCCAGGTCGTCTCGTAGCCCCAGATCTGCTGCGACGGCGCCGCGAGCGGGTCGAGGCCGTGCACCTCGGGGTCCTCGTAGGAGGCCTGGTTGCAGTGCACGACGACCTCGTCGCCCGGCTTCCAGCGCGTGACGCCCTCGCCGACCTTCCAGACGATCGCCGCTCGCGTCCGAGCCGCCGATGTGGTGGTCCTCCTGGTGGTAGCGGAAGACCGAGATCGGCTTGCCCAGCGCCGCCCAGACGTTGTTGAAGTTCACGCCCGCGGCCATCACCCGGACGATCACCTCGAACGCGCCGGGCTCCGGTACCTCCATCTCCTCCAGCTGGAAGGCCTCGGTCGGCTCGCCCTCGCGCTCGGCGCGGATGACCCAGGCGGCCATCGTCGGGGGGAGCTCGCCGGGCTCGACGTCGAGCTTGGCGATCTGGCTGGTGTCGACGGACATGCGCCGGAGCCTACTCGCCGCTCAGAACCAATCGTGGCGCTTGACCCAGAAGAGTGTGAGCAGGATCACGGTGGGGATGATCAGCCCGCCGACGCCGAAGAAGAGGAAGGCGTGCCTGGACTCGACGTGGTCGGTCAGCCACTTGAAGTTCTGACCGAAGAAGCCCGTGACGACGGTCCAGAGCGACGAAGATCGTGCCGCCGATCGTGATCCGCGTGGCGATCGCGTTGAGGCGGTCGGCGTTGGCGTTGAAGTACGTCTGGGTGAGCGAGAACAGGTCCTCGGTCTGGCGCTGGAACTCGCCCGAGATCTGGTTGAGGTGGTCGCCGACGTCGCGCAGATACGGCTTGGAGCTCTTCTCGAAGCCCGGCAGGGCGAGGATCGCGTCGTGCGCGACGTCGAAGCCGTCGTGCTGCGCCGCGGCGAGGCGGTGCAGCTCGCGCACGTTCTGCTTGAGCCGGTAGCTGATCGTCGAGCTGCTCGCGCCGCGGGTGGTCGAGGACGGCGGCCTCGAGCTGCGTCGATCTCGTGCTCCAGCGCCTCGATCACCGGGTAGTAGGCGTCGGTCAGCCCGTCGAAGATGCGGTAGACGAGCACTTCCTCGTCGTGCGTGGGCTGCTCGCGCGAGCGACTCGTGGAGGTCGTCGAGCGCCATGCAGTCGTCGTGGCGGACCGTGACGATGAAGTCGCCGCTGATGTAGATGTGGACCTCGATCGGCGTCGCCGGGCACCTTCGCCGTGTAGAAGACGAACAGCAGCTGATCGTCGTAGGGGTCGACCTTCGGCCGCTGCCCGAACTCCAGCGTGTCCTCGAGCGCGACGGGGTGCAGGCCGAGCGCTTCGCCGAGCTGCTTGATCTCGTCCGTCGGACGGCCGCACGCAGGTCGATCCAGAAGAAGTGGTGCTCGCCGCGGAGCCGCTCGATCAGCGGCTCGTCGACCGTCGGTGAGGACGTGCACGCGCTAGACCATGGCAGCCTCGGGCTCGGGCGCCGGCGGCCGGCTCGTGCTGCGGCCGGCTGCCGTCGACCAGCAGCCAGGCGGCGACCGCGGCCAGCAGCGTCGCGATGGCGGCGATCGTCAGGCCGGTGCCGAGCGCGTCGACGAACGCCTGCTGGGTGGCGGCCTTGACCTGGCCGGGGACGTTCGGTCGCGGCGCCGGAGCCGAGCGCGTCGACGAGCTTGCTCGCGCGCGGCCTCCGGGACGCGCGGGAGCGACTGCGCGAGGTCGTGGCGGCCGACCGCGGCGACCAGCGCGCCGAGCGCGGCGACGCCGAACGTGCCGCCGACCATGCGGGTCATGCTCAAGCGTCCCGCTCGCCACGCCGGCCTTGGTGCGGTCGACGGCGTTCATCGCCGCCGTGCTCATCGGGGACATCGTGAAGCCCATCCCGAGGCCGAGCAGGATGAACGGCGTGACCAGGAAGGCGAAGCTCGTGTCGACCTCGATGCGCGACTGCCAGGCGAGGCTGGCGGTCACGAACAGCAGGCCGATGACGAGCGGGATGCGCGGGCCGATGCGGTCCGCGAGCCGGCCCGCCACCGGGCCCGCGACCATGATCACGAGCGTGCTCGGGAGGAAGCGCACGCCGGTCTCCAGCGGCGAGTAGCCGAGGATGTTCTGCATGTAGAGCGCGAGGAAGAAGAAGACGGCGAACATCCCGAAGGAGATCGCGAAGGCGACGAGGTTCGCGCCCAGGAAGCTGCGCGAGCGGAAGAAGTCGAAGTCGACGATCGGCGCGGCTGACGCGGCGCTCGATCACGACGAAGGCGACCAGGCCGACGACCGCGATCGCGAACAGGCTGATGATGCGGGCGCTGCCCCAGCCCCACGCGTTGCCCTCCACCAGCGCCAGCACGAGCGCGGTCAGGCCGACCGTCAGCGTCGGCGATGCCGGCGTAGTCGACCTGCCGGGTGGCGCGTCTCGTCGCGCGACTCGTGGGTGGAGAACAGCGTCACGGCGATGGCGACCGCCGCCACGGGGACGTTGATGAAGAAGATCGCGCGCCAGGTGACGTCCTCGGTCAGCCAGCCGCCGACCAGCGGGCCGAGCGCGAGCGCGATCGCCGAGACGCCCGCCCACGTGCCGATCGCCTTGCCGCGCTCGGCGGCGGGAAGGCGTTGGTGATGATGCTCAGCGTGGCGGGCATCATCAGCGCGGCGCCGAGGCCCTGGACGGCCCGGCTGGCGACGAGCCAGCCCTCGCTGGGCGCGAGGCCGATCGTGGCGCTGGACGACGCCGAAGACGACGACGCCGATCAGGAAGACCTTGCGGCGGCCGAAGATGTCGCCGAGGCGGCCGCCGGTGACCAGGAAGACGGCGAAGGCGAGCGTGTAGGCGTTGATCGTCCACTCCAGCGCGGAGAGGGACGCGTCGAAGCTGCGCTGGATGCTCGGCAGCGCGACGTTGGTGACCGTGTTGTCGAGCATCACCATGAACAGCGCGAAGCACATGGCCGCGAGCGTCCACCAGCGGCGGTTCTCTTCGGAGATGCGGAGACGATCGGTCACTGGCGAGTGATCCTTTCGACGATGGGGAGGATGGCGTCGTACAAGCCCTGGCGCTCGGTCTCGGTGAGGTCGGCGGCGAACGTCTCGAGCGTCTCGCAGCCGCGCCCGGTGGACGCGCGCGATGACCTCGCGCCCGTGGTCGGTGAGCGTGATCAGCCGCGACCGCCGGTCCTCGGCCGACTCGCGCCGGGTCACGTAGTCCTTCTCGATCAGCCCGTCGATCGCCCGGCTCGCCGCGGGGAGCGACAGACCCAGCCGGTTCGCGATCTCCTTGACCGAGTGCTCGCCGCCGTCCTCGAGCAGGAACAGCATCTTCACCTGCGAGAACGACGACCCGAGGTCGGCGACGACCTGGAACAGGCTCGCCGACGAGCGCCGGTTGATGAACGCCCACACGGGAGCAATCGCCTCCGAGAGCTCTTGCGCAGACACAACCTTTGCTTGCACGCATGCAACTATTGCATATGCTGCGCGTGGCCCTTCGCGGCGCTATCCGGCGATGGTCACCCGCGCTCCGAGGACGTCATAGGTCGCCTTGGCGCGGGCGTCGCGGGTGGCGAGCTCAGCGTCGTGCTCAATTGCCGCGAGTGCGACCAGAGCGTCGTACACGGCGCCGCCGGCGATGCCAAGCGAGCTCAGAAGATCAGGCAGACGTGCGACGGTCTCGTGAGCGAGCATCAGCGGCGTGGTGAAACGCGCGCGGATGAGGCGAGCGGCGTCGGCCGGCGTGACGCGCGCGTCGCCGGGGAGTCGTGTCAGGACGGAGTAGGTCTCGGCGAAGGCGTGACCGCTGAGCGCCACCTCGCGCCGGTCCCACCAGCGAACGACCGCAGCGTGGCTCACGGTGCGACGCGGCGAGCAGTGGGACGGCGACGCTGTGTGTCGAGCGCGAGCGGGGTCAACGACGGCCGGCGTCGAGGAGCGCGAAGACGGTGGCGTCGTCGATCTCGGTCGTGCCGGTGGCCACGAGCACGCCAGATTCGTCGGTCAAGGTCGCGGCACGGCCGGCCGGGACGAGTTGCAGTCCGGCGCCATAGCGCGAGATGTCGACGGTGGAGCCGGGTCGTGAGCCCGAGGGCGTCGCGGAGCGGTTTGGGGACAACGATGCGGCCGAACGGCGTCGATCGTGGTCTCCATTGGCGAAAAGCAGTACCAGTCAAATCCCAAGCTCCGCTGCGTGACTATCATTTCGCAAGTGACTAGTGACGCGTTGGATGCCTACTCGCGGATCGTGGTGGGCGTGGCCGAGAAGCTCGGGCCGTCGGTGGCCAATCTGCGGGTGGGGCGGCGTGGGTCCGGGTCGGGGGTGGTGATCACGCCGGACGGGTTCATGCTCACGAACGCGCACGTGGTCGGCATCGAGCACGCGGGTGACCGCGTCGTTCACGAGCGGCGCGACGACGAGCGCGAGCGTCGTCGGCGTCGATCCGCTCTCCGACCTGGCGCTGATCCGCGCGCAGGACGGCGGCCTGACCGCGGCGACGCTCGGTGATGCGGCGACGCTGCGGGTGGGGCAGCTGGTGGTGGCGATCGGCAACCCGAACGGGTTGAGCGGGACGGTCACGGCGGGCGTCGTGTCCGCGCTCGGGCGCTCGTTGCCCGCGCGCGACGGCAGCGCGACGCGGATGATCGACGACGTGATCCAGACCGACGCGGCGCTGAACCCGGGCAACAGCGGCGGCGCGCTGGTGGCCGGCAACGGCGAGGTGATCGGGATCAACACCGCGGTGGCGGGCGTCGGGCTCGGCCTGGCGATCCCGATCAACGCGACGACCCGCAAGATCATCTCCGCGCTGATGCAGGAGGGTCGCGTGCGGCGCGCCTGGATCGGGATCGCCGGCGGTGCGCGTCCCGTCGGTCCGCGCACGGCGGCGCTCGTCGGCCGCGACCGGGCGGTCGAGGTCGTCGAGGTGATCGACGGGTCACCCGCCGCGCACGCGGGGCTCCGGCCCGAGGACCTGATCGTCGCGGTCGACGGCGTGCCCGTGCGCGGCGTCGACGACCTGCAGCGGCTGCTGGACTCCGAGCACATCGACGTCGCCACGACGCTCGAGGTGGTGCGCGCCGGCGCGCGGCTCGAGGCGGCGTCGACGGTCGAGGCGCGTCGCGCCGTCGCGCGGTCGCGGACGCTCAGGCGCCGCTGCAAGCGCGGCGAAGTCGTCGCCGCGGGCCTCGAAGTTGCGGTGGGAGTTGAAGCTCGGCGCGGCGGGGGAGAGCAGGACGACGGTGCCGGGCGTCGCGACCTCGCGCGCCCGCGCCACGGCGGTGGCCAGGTCGGGCACGAGTGAGGCGTTGGCGCCCACCGCCGCGACCAGGCGGTCCCCCGTCGTGGGCAGCGCGAAGACGCGGGCGTCGCGGGCGGCGAGGGCAGCGCCGAGCTCGCGTGTAGTCCTGGCCGCGGTCGAAGCCGCCGCCGATCAGCACCACCGGCCGGCCCGGGAAGCTCTCCAGCGCGAAGCGGGCGGCGTTCGGCTCGGTGGAGATGCTGTCGTCGACCCAGGTCACGCCGCCGGCCTCGTGGACGACCTGCAGGCGGTGCGGGAGGCCGACGAAATCGGCCAGCGCGTCGGGCGGCGGGAGCGGGACGTCCAGCGCCTCCAGCGCGGTCAGCGCGCCGCAGACGTTCAGCGCGTTGTGGCGCCCGAACAAGGGCACGGGGCCGAAGGTCTCGTCGCCGCGCGTGACGGCGCCGTCGTCGGCCACGTGCCACCCGGGCGGCTCGCCGAAGAGCAGCACGTCGTCGGTCGCGCGCGGCGCGGCCAGGACCTCGGGCGCGAGCGCGTTGAGCACGCAGCGGCGCACGCCGGGCAGGTTCAGCAGGCGCAGCTTGTCCTCGCGGTAGCGCTCCAGCGTGCCGTGCCACTGCAGGTGCTCGGGGTAGACGTTGGAGACCATGGCCACGGACGGGCCCGGTCGTGAGATCGGCGATCTGGTAGCTGGAGAGCTCGATCACCGCGAGCGCGTCGTCGTCGAGGAAGTCGAGCGCGGGGCGGCCGATGTTGCCGCCCAGCAGCACGCGCCGGCCGGTCTTGGCGATCAGGTGCGCGGTCAGCTTCGCGGTCGTGCTCTTGCCCTTGGTGGCGGTGATGCCGATCACGTCGCGGCCCTCGCGCTCGGCCATCCACAGGCCGGTCGGCGTGGTCGTCCGGATGCCCGCGAGCTCGGGCCGGTAGATCGAGACGCCGGGCGAGCGGACGAGGAGTCGCACGCCGCGCAGCGCCTCGGCCGCGCCCGCCGCGTCGACGACGAGCGCGCCGTCGGTCAGCTCGGGGGCGTCCGCGGGCGCCTCGAGCACGACGACCGCGATCCGGGCGCGCGGCAGCCGCGCGCGCAGCGTGCCGGGCGAACGAGCGGGTCTCGAGGCCCGCGCCCCAGACGCCGACCGTCAGCCCGTCAAGCGCCGAGAAGCGCATGCACGTCGTCGATCAGCTCGTCCGGCACGGCGTGCTCGTCGCTGAGCGCGAAGCGCGGCGCCGGGTGACGTGGCCGGGACCTGCTCGACCAGCCGCCGGACCACCTCGCGATCGCGCCAGCGCGGGTCCTGCGCGAGCAGCGTGATCGCCGCCGCCGACTCCTCCTCCTCGCCCACGCACTCGAACGGCTTGTGGCCGCCGGTCGCGGTCAGCAGCGCGAAGCCGGGGAACTGCTCCGGGTCGTCGAGCATCGCCTTGCCGAAGATCGCCTCCATCGCCGCGGGCTCCATGAACGGCGCCAGCACGAGGAAGACGAAGCGGCACTTGTCGCAGTCCGCGCACCAGGACTGAAAGCGCAGTTCGGGGTCCAGCCGGAAGACGCGGTTGCAGCTCGTGAACGCGCGGTGGTAGTCGGTGTAGCGTGGCGAAGCGGCGGGCGATCGAGAGCTCCGAGGCCGGGCGCAGGATCGAGAAGATGTCGACCGCGCCGGTCGCCTCGGCCGCCGCGCGCGCGCAGCAGCGCCTCGGCGCGCGCGCTCTTGGAGAACTGGTGGTTGACCTCGATGCCGTCGTAGCTGACGTTGCCCTGCGAGGCCGAGCGCTCGTTGGCCAGCGCCACCGCGTCGAAGCCGTTCAGCGCCGCCGTCAGCAGCGCGATGCACGAGATGATCGCCGTGATCGGGATGTGGCCGTTGAGCGCGCCGTCGAGCGAGCGCAGCTGCTCCAGCGGCAGCCGGCGGTCGACGAGCAGGCGCGGCACGCCGCGCGACCTCCGCGGTGCGCGCCATCGGCGGCTGGTCGCGGACGGTGAACAGCGAGAAGTCCAGCCCGGAGCGGCGGACGATCTCCAGCGCGACGATCGAGTCCTTGCCGCCGCCGACGGGAACGAGCACGCGCGAGGTCTTCGGCCGCGCGTGCGCTTCCCGCGGCTGCGCTGGCGAAGCGCGGCCGCGGCAGGTCGATCTGGTTGACGACCGCGAACTCGCCCAGGCCCTCGGAGTACAACGCCTCGAGGTACGCGGCGGTGGCGGGACCGGGGACGCCGGTCTCGTAGCGCGATCTCGGGCGGCGCGGCCGTCTTGTAGTAGCTCACGCCCGCGACCCAGTGCAGGAGATCGAGCAGCCCTTCGACGTCCGCGCGGCGCGTCGACGGGCAGCGTGAGCTCCTCGACGAAGTGGTGCTCGTCGTCGAGCGCGTAGCCGAGGCGGACCTCTCGGCCGGAGAGCGATCGCTCGGTGAAGCGGAAGGTGGAGTACTTGGCGGGCTCGAACATCAGGCCGCCGAGAGGCTAGATCAGGGCAGCAGCAGATCGTCCTGGCCGGACTTGCGCGGCGGGCCGACCTTGATCCGCGCGGCGCGGATCGAGTCGTCGGCGACGTGCACCGAGTAGTTGCCCTTGCGGACGACGATCTTCAGGCGCCCGGTGCTGCCGTCGGGGATGACCGGGCTCGACGCCGTGGTGCCGGCGCGGGTGCCGCCGAGCTCGTCGGTCTCGAACGTCACCTTCTGCGGCTTGCCCGACTGGTTGGAGACCACGAGCACGACCTGCCCGGCGCCGACGGCGGCGGGCGAGACGCGCACCACGTCGTCCTGGACGGCGGCGGTCAGCGTGATCGGCGGCGCGGGCCGCGGGATGTTCTTGCGCGGCTCCGACGAGCCGCCGCAGCCGGCGACGGCGACGAGGCCCAACGCGATCACGGCGTAGCGGCGCAAGAGACGGGACGTTACCGGCCGCGGAGGATGCAAGCGCCATTGCACCGTCCGACCCGTGGCGGATGCTCTGGAGTCCATGCTCGAGCTGCCCCTGGCCACCGCGGAGTTCATCGCCGTCGACACCGAGACCAACGGTCTCGGCGGCGAGCGCTGCGAGCTGACCGAGGTCGGCGCGGTGCTCGTCGGCGGCGGCGAGCTGCACGAGGAGTGGGGCTCGCTGGTCGGCGTCGCGCAGCCGCTCGGGCGCTACATCCAGCGCTTCACCGGCATCTCGCAGGAGATGGTCGACAAGGCGCCCGACCCCGAGGACGTGCTGCCGCGGCTGGCCGCGCAGCTGCGCGGCCGCGTGCTCGTCGCCCACAACGCGCGCTTCGACGTGCGCGTGCTGCGCCAGGCCTTCGCGCGCGCGGCGCTCGAGTGGCCCGACCCGCCGGTCATCTGCACCGTCCAGGTCGCGCGGCGGTTCCTGCCGCTGCAGCCCCGGCGCGGGCTGGCGACGCTGGCCGGCGCGCTCGGCATCGAGGTCGACGAGGTGCACCGCGCGCTGCCGGACGCTCGCACGTGCGCGCGGGTGTTCTGCGCGCTGTTCGGCCGCCTGGCGGCGAACGCGCCGACGATCGGCGACGCGATCACGCTGCTCGGCGCGCGCAAGGTCCGGCGCGCGCCCGGCGACCGTCCCGCGGCGCCCGCGCGGCGAGCGCCCGCACCTCGCCGCGCTCCCGCACGAGCCGGGCGTCTACGTCTTCCGCGACGCCGACGGCAAGCCGCTCTACGTCGGCAAGTCGATCGACCTGCGCACCCGCGCCCGCGCGCACTTCACCACCGGCGCCGCGTGGACGGCCGAGGCCGAGCACGTCGACCACCAGGTCACGGAGTCAGAGCTCGGCGCGCTGCTGCTCGAGGACCGGCTGATCAAGGCGCTCAAGCCACCGGGCAACACCCGCGGCAAGCGCGACCCGGACGGCTACGTCTACATCCGCTGCCGGCTGGACATCCCGTTCCCGATCCTCGAGGTCGCGCTCGAGCCCGCGGCGGGCCACGCCGTCTGCGTCGGGCCGGTGCGCGGCCGCGCCGCGGCGGCGGAGCTGGTCGAGCAGCTCAACTCGCTGTTCGGGCTGCGCCACTGCGGGCGGACGCTGCCGCGGCGCGCAGCATCCGTCGGCCTACGGCCAGATGGGCCGCTGCCTCTCGCCCTGCCTGCACGACCTCGACCCGAACGTCTACCGCGAGCGGCTGGACCAGGCGCTGCGGCTGTTCGTCGGCCGCGACGGCGGCGCCGCGCTGCTCGCCCGCGTCGACGAGCAGATCGCCGAGGCGTCGCGCGGCGCAGAACTACGAGCGCGCCGCGTGGCTGCAGCGGCGGCGCGAGCGGATCGAGGGCCTGCTCGAACCGGCTCGGCCCGGTGCTGCGGGCGATCCACACGGGCGCGCGGCTGGTGCTCGCGCCGCACCCGGAGGCCGCGGGGCGCTTCGACGCGATCTGGATCGCCGGCGGCCGGGTCGTCGACTGGGGCGCGGTCGACGGGTCGCCGCTGGCGCCGCGGTCGAAGCGGGCGTTCGGCTACGCGCCGGCGCCGGGCAAGCTCGGCGGGTGGCTCCCGGCCGACGCCGTCGCCGAGGCGCGGCTGGTGGGGGCGTGGATGGCCGCGAACTCGCCGCCGTCGCTGGAGCTGGGGCCGCGCACCGGGGAGCCGGCGCACGAGGCGTTCCTGCAGCGGCTAGGCCGCCAGCGCCGCCAGCGCCGTGCCTGAGAGCTCGGCCTTGGGGATGAACCCGCGGGCGCCGCAGTGATCGAAGTGCGGCGGGTAGTCGCTCGCGTCGCGCGAGGAGGTCAACACCACACAGGGGCCACCCCAGGCGCGGATGCGGCGGGTGACCTCGATGCCGTCGATGTCGGGCAGGCCGAGGTCGAGAAGGACGAGGTCGGGCCGCAGCAGCTCCGCGGCCGCCAGGCCTTCGCCGCCCGTGGCGCTCTCGCCGACCACCTCGAAGCCGTCGGCTTCCAGCAGCGCGCGAGCGGCGCCACGGAACCCGGCGTGGTCGTCGACGATGAGAACGGTTTGGGGCACACCCACAAGATGCCCACCGGAGGGCAACCTCAAAAGCCCAGGTAGCTCCCGTCGACAGAGGTGCGTCAGCCGCACCATCGGCGTGGGATTCCCGCCGTGTCACACTCGTGGCCCCTGGTGCAACTGATGGCGCGATGGATGTCGACGCTCTATACGCCCGCCACCGAGACGCGTTGCTCGTGTTCCTGGTGCGCCGAACGGCCGACACCGAGGTTGCGCTGGACCTGTGGGCGGAGACGTTCGCGCAGGCCGTGGCCTCCCGCCGCCGCTACCGCGGCACGACCGAGGCCGAGGCGGCGGCCTGGCTGTACACGATCGCCAAGCGCCAGCTCGCGCTCTACTACCGGCGCGGCAAGGCGGAGCAGCGGGCGATGGCCAAGCTCGGCCTCGAGCGCCCGCCCGCCAGCGACGCGCTGATCGCCGAGATCGAGCAGCGCGCCGGCCTGGAGGACGTGCGCCGCGAGCTCGGCGAAGCGCTCGCGCAGCCTCTCCGAGAACGTCCGCGACGCGATCCAGCTGCGGGTCGTCGACGAGCTCCCGTACGCGGAGGTCGCACGCTCGCTGCGCATCTCCGAACCGGCGGCCCGCGCCCGCGTCTCACGCGGGCTCGCCGCTCTCGCTGACCTTCTCGACCCGCGCTCGGTGGCCACATGAACCTCGACGCCTTCATGGACGACTTCGGCCGCGACCTGCACCGGGCGGCGGACCGACCACCCCGGCGCACGCGCCGGCGGCTGCTGATCGCGCGTTCCCGCCGCCACCGGCCTGGCGGCCGTCGGCGTGGTCGCGCTCCCGCGCGGGCGACGGGATCGACGCGATCGCCGAGGCCCGCCAGGCGCTCGCCCCCGGCGACGAGATCGTGCACATGATCGATCGAGTTCAAGTCGCCCGAGCGTGGACCGCGCGGTCGTGATGCCGAAGACCGAGCAGTGGTACGCCGCCGAGCCCGGAGCGCTGGCGCGACGACGCAGCTCACCGACCGGCGCGCGCGCCGCGGCACGCCGTACGAGCAGATCAGTCGCCTCAGCGACCGCGTGCGCCACGTACGACGAGCGCGACGCGACGGTCGACGATCTACACCGGCGTCAAGGCTGCCCGACGCGTCGGGCCGGGCCTCGCCGGCGGCGACCCCGCCGACCGAGCTGCGCGACGCAGCTCGCCGCGGGCGACGTGCGCGACGACGGCGTGGTCACCCACGACGGCAAGCAGGTCCGCCGGCTGGTGCGCGACTAGAGACGGGCACGGGCAACTTCACGCAGCGCTTCGTCTACTACATGGACCCGACAGACGTTCGCGCCGCTCGGCGGCCGGATGTCACTTCGACTGCGTCGAAGAGCACGCGGACTTCCACGTCGAGTTCACGATCACCGGCTACGAGCGCATCCCGCTCAACGACGAGAGCCGCAAGCTCCTGCACTTCGACACGACGACCAGACGAAGTACGTCTGGCGGAAGGTCAGGCTAGACGGGCCGGCCGCCCCACGCGAGCACCGAGAGCGGGCCCGAGCGGTGCTCGCTCGTGGACGGGCGCGGGCGAGGTCTCCGGGTGGACGTCCGGGTCCTGCGCGACGACGTGCAGCACGGACACGCCCGTGTAGCGCGCGACGGCGTGCGGGAGGTCGGAGCGAATCCACTTCGAGCTCTGGCCCGGCAGCGTGGAGACGATCACCTCGTCGTGGCGCATCGGGTCCCACACCTCGCGAGAGCGCCTCCTGCGGGATCGGGTCGCCGACGACGCCCTCGCACGGCTCGATCCCCGCGGCGCGCCAGGCCTCCAGCGCCGTCTCCATGCGCGCTCGGCACTCGGCGCGCGCGCTCTCGCCCGGCCCCGCGGCCGGCATCACCAGCGTCGCGTGAATCGGCCCACGTTCGCTCCGGTGGACCAGCGCCTCGATCAGCTCCGGCGCCGAGGCGGTGCGATTGGCGAGCACGATCACGTGAGCGGCCATGGGCTGCTCCCTTCATCGGGGATGGGACGCTGCGAGCGAAATCTAGCGCGCGAAGGGGATGTCCACGATGAGCCCGGTGGCGCCGTCGGCGTCGACCGTGTCACCGGGGTTCGCCTCGCGCCGGACGAGCGCCAGCGCGATCGGCCCGTGGTCGGGGGAGACGACCACCGAGCCGAGCTTGCCGACGACCTTCTCGCCCAGGTGCAGCTCGGTGCCGGGCGGCGCCGGGCTCGCTCAGCCGCAGGCCGAGCAGGCGCCGGTTCGGCTTGCCGCGGTAGTGCAGCCGCGCGACCGTCTCCTGGCCCACGTAACAGCCCTTGGTGAACGACACGGCGCGCTCGTTGAGGCCCGCCTCCTGGGGGATCACGGTCTCGTCGAGGTCGATCCCGAAGCGCGGGCGCCCGTGCTCGACGCGCACGATCTCGGCCGCCGCCTCGTCGCCGTCGGGGAAGGGCAGCGCCGCGCGCACCGCCTCCTTGTCCTCCGCGGCGCAGAAGATGTCGGTGCCGACGTCGGTGGTCACGGCGATCGCCGGCCGCCCGCCGAGCTCCACGCGCGCGTTGTCGTGCTCGCGCTCGCCGGCGAGCTTCGGGGCGTCGGGCCCGATCACCGACAGCTCGGCGAACTCGAGCGTGCGCTTGTGCAGCTCGACCTCGCGCCCGAGCTTGTAGCGCCGGATCATGTTGAACAGCTCCTGCAGCGACACCCGCTCGCAGTCGAGCAGCAGCTCGTCCCCGAGGTCGAAGACGCGCATGTCGCCGAGCATCTTGCCCTTGTGGGTGAGGAAGGCGGCGTAGCAGCCGTGGCCGGGCTCGAGGCCGAGGATGTCGTTGGTCACCTGGCCCTGGAGGAAGTCCTTGGCCTCGGCGCCGGTGAGGGCGAGCTTGCCCCGCTCGGAGCGGTCGACGACGAACGTGGTCACTGACGAAACGTTAGCGCGGTTCTTCGAGACGGGCCAGACGGCGCCGCACCTCGCGCTCGAGCTCGTCCATCACGCGGTCGCGCGAGATCCCCGCGGCCAGCGCGGAGCGCACGACCTCGGCCTCCTCGGCGCCGTCAAGGCGCTCCAGGAGGGCGATCAGTCCTTCGAGGTCGAGGGGGAGGGCGTCACCGGGCATGTGTACTCTCGTTGCAGATCATGCCGCTCGCCGACGAATTCCAGGAGCTCCTCGACGCGCTGCCGTCGGACTGGACCGACCTCGAGCTCGACCTGCGCGTCCAGGAGGACCGCTACGTCGATGCCGCCACGCTGCTCGTCACCTGCAACGCGCAGCCGTATTCGCACCACGACTGGCACTTCCATCTGCTCGTCGCCCACCACTTCGGGCACGCGTCGGCGGCCGAGGTCGTCCGCGGGACGCTGCGCCTGCTCGACAACGCCGGGATCGACGGTGAGCTGGCGCTGCGCGAGGTGCGCGCCGGCCGCGTCGAGGTCACGCAGATGTGGGGCCGGCCGGAGTCCGTGCGCCAGGAGTTCCGGCGCATCCGCGCTCAGTAGAGCGGATCGCGGCCCGGGCCGGGCTTGAGTTCACCGAAGCGCTTCGCGCCCGCCGTCCACGACGGCGCGGCGTTCTCGACCTGCGTCGCGTCGATCCCCATCACCTGCGGCGGCCTCGTCGGGCTCCAGCTGCGCCTGCGTGTAGCCGCGCTCGAGCGCGGCCGCGACCGCGCGCACCTTGTCTCGCTCGTCTGACAGCGTGAACTTGTCCGCGCAGAGCACCAGCTTGTCCGGCTGGACGATCGCGAGGACCGCGACACAGCCCTCCGGCGGCTTGTCGGTGATGCGGAAATCGGCCGTCTCGGCGTCCCGCACCGGCTCCAGCGTGACCCCTTCGGCCTCGTCGAAACCACGGCTGGAAGCGAAGAACACGCCGACGTCGTTGGCGCTGGCGGTGGGCGGGAGCACGAGCTTGACCTCACCGAACTGGCCGGTGGATCCGGTCGAGCCGCACCCGGCGAGCAGGAGGCCGGTAAGCAGGATGGCTGCGAGGCGCACGCAGGTATGGTGGCGCGCGTGAAGCTTCAACTTGGTCCGCTGTTGCGGCACACCGGTTCTGACGAGGCGACCATCTGGGTCCAGACGACGGACCCGTGCACCGTCTCGGTGCGGGCGGAGGGCGTCGAGGAGGCGACGGAGCGGACGTTCACCGTCGAGGGCCATCACTACGCGCTCGTGCACGTCACCGGGCTGCCGGCCGGCGTCGTCGACGCCCTACGAGGTGCGCCTCGACGGCGAGGTCGTCTGGCCCGAGCCCGACAGCCCGTTCCCGCCCAGCGTCATGCGCACCCACGACCGCAACGACCCGGTGCGGATCGTCTTCGGCTCCTGCCGCGTGGCCGCGCCGCACGAGCCGCCGCACACGCTGCGCAAGGACGAGCATCCCGAGGGCCGCGAGGTCGACGCGCTGCGCGGGCTGGCGCTGGAGATGATGCACGAGCCGCCGGAGACCTGGCCGCACGCGCTGCTGATGCTCGGCGATCAGGTCTACGCCGACGAGGTGCACCCGCGCGTCGAGGAACGGCTCGACGGCGATCCGGTCGAATCCTTCGACGACTACGTGGCGTTGTACATCGCGGCGTGGGGCGAGCCGGTCATCCGCTGGCTGCTCTCGACCGTGCCCAGCGCGATGATCTTCGACGATCACGACGTCCACGACGACTGGAACACGTCAATCGAATGGGTCACGGAAATGCGCCAGAAGGCGTGGTGGCGCCGGCGCATCGTGTCCGCCTTCGAGAGCTACATCGTCTACCAGCACCTCGGGAACCTGTCGCCGTCGGAGCGGCACGAGTTCAAGCTCTACCAGGAGCTGCGCTCGGGCGAGGACGCGACGGAGAAGCTGCGCGCGTTCGCCAAGCAGGCCGACGAGGAGGTCGAGGGCACGCGCTGGTCCTACTGCCGCGACATCGGGCCGGCGCGCGTGGTGATGATCGACTCCCGCGCGGGGCGGGTGCTCGAGCCGGGCAACCGCTCGATGGTCGACGACGACGAGTGGCAGTGGATCGAGGAGCACGCGCGCGGTGACGTCGATCACCTGCTGATCGGCACGTCGCTGCCGCTGATCATGGGTCCCGCCATGCACTGGCTGGAGGCGTGGAGCGAGCAGGTGTGCGACGGCGCGTGGGGGCCTTGGCCCAAGCGCCTCGGCGAGAAGCTGCGCCAGGAGCTCGATCTCGAGCACTGGCCGGCGTGGCAGGACTCGTTCTTCCGCATGACCGGGCTGCTGAAGGCGGTGGGCTCGGGCGAGCGCGGCGCGGCGCCGTCGACGATCAGCGTCCTTTCCGGCGATGTCCACCACGCGTACCTGGCCGAGGTCGGGTTCCCGGCCGGGTCGGGCATGCAGTCGGCGGTCTGGCAGGGAGTCTGCTCGCCCTTCCGCAATCCGCTCGACAGCAAGGAGCGGCGGGTGATCCTCGCCTGCTGGACGCGGCTCGGCGGCAAGATCGTGGAGGCGCTGGCCAAGCGCGCCGGGGTGCGCGAACCGGGCGTGCAGTGGCGGCTCGCGCACGAGAAGCCCTGGTTCAACAATCAGGTCGCCTGGCTCGAGCTCGACGGCCGTCGCGCCAAGTTCGTCCTGCACAAGGCCCTGCCGCCGGACGACGGAAAGGGCGACCCCGTGATGGAGCAGGTCTTCACGCGCTCGATCGAGCCCAACAGGGAGTTCGCACGCGCTTAAGACACACAGGTCGCTCTAAGGTCATCATCAGGTAGCGAACCGCTAGGAGCCGCTACGCACCACGTGACCAGAACCGACGCTGACCTGATCGCACTCGCGAGGACGGATCCCCAGGCGTACCGGGAGTTTTACGACCGGTACGCAGGGTGGGTGCACTCCTGGTTCTCGCGCCAGACAGGTTCTGAGACCGCTGCGCTGGATCTGACGGCGGAGACGTTCGCGCAGGCGTGGCATTCGTCGCGGCGCTTCAAGGACATGGCCGACGGCTCGGGGGCGCCGTGGCTGTTCGGGATCGCCCGCAACCTGCTGCGCCAGTACCACAAGCACAACCGCATCGAGAGTCAGGCCCGTGAGCGGCTGGGCATGCCCACCGCCTGGGCCGAGTGTGAGGACTACGAAGCGGTCGACGAGCGCATGGTCGCTTCGTCGCTCGCGCCGCTGCTGCGGGTCGCCGTTCGCGCGCTACCCGCCGAGCAGCAGAAGGCGCTCGAACTGCGGGTTGTTCAGCAATTGGATTACGAGGAGGTCGCCGGCGCGCTGGGCTGCACCCAGAACGCCGCACGACTGCGTGTCTCGCGCGCCCTGCGCGCGCTGGGACTCAAGCTGAGGGGAGCACAGGCATGAACGCACCACCAGTGGCAGATCACGCGCACGCACGGCGGGTCGCCGAGCGGACGCGTTCGGCACGGCTGATCCGGGATTCGATCTCGCTGCTGAGCTCGAAGTGGTCGGTCGACGTGCTGCTCGCGCTCGGCGACGGCACGCGTCGCTACCACGAGCTGCTCGAGGATCTCTCGCCGATCTCCGAGAAGGTGCTGACCCAGACCCTGCGGGCGATGGAGCGCGACGGCCTGCTGCTGCGCCGCGTCCACGCCGAGGTGCCGCCGCGCGTCGAGTACGCGCTCTCGCCCTTGGGCGCGACGATGGCGCCGCCGTTGAAGGCGCTGGGCTCGTGGTCGCTGACGCACGGCAAGCGGGTGGAAGAGGCGCGCGAGCGCTTCGACACGCGCCTCGCCGCCGCGCGCGTGCGCGCCGCGTAGACGATGGTCAAGCTTGTGGTGGCGTACGGCGCGCCAGAGGATCCGGCCGCGTTCGACGCGCACTACGCGAGCACGCACCGGCCGCTGGCGGAGAAGATCCCGGGGCTGCAGCGCTTCGAGGCGGGCAAGGTGCTCGGCACCGCCCGACGGCTCGGACGCGCCGTACTACTTCATCGCCGAGTTGTGGTTCGAGAGCGCCGACGCGCTGCAGGCGGGGATGGCGAGCGACGAGGGCCAGGCGGCCGCCGCGGACGTCGCGACGTTCGCCAGCGGCGGCGCGACGCTCATGATCGCGGAGATCTAAGGACTGCAGAGTCGGCAGGCCCTTGCTCGCTGGGCACCGAGTCGATCGGTCCAGTTGACGCTGTACAGCAGCATCAATCAACCACTCACCCCTCTCAGTCGAGCCGCGCCGCCCGGAGTCGACGAACGTTCCGGCGATGGGCCTGTTGCCCCGACGCGCCCACAGCCGCGTGAACGTTCCGCCGCCACGCGTGCGAACATACGTTCGTGCCCTCGCCGCCCGCACCCGTGATCCGCGCTCGCCTGGACCGCGCCCTCGCGTCGCGTGACCTCTCCGCGGTTCGCGCCGCCGCCCGCGAGCTCCCGAAGATCGTCACGCTCCGCGACGCGGTGCAGATCCTCGGTCTGATGCTCGACGCCGACGACCCAGCGTTCGAGGGCGCCGCGGTCCGTTGGCTCGCCCGCTTCACCACCGAGTGCCCGGGGGTCACGCTCGGCGAGGCCCAGGCCGCGCTCGAGGCCCTCGAGGGCCTCCCGGCCCCGGACGCCGAGGCGACCTTGTCGGCCCTGCTCAAGCGTCACCGCGTCGAGTAGCCGCCTAAAGTCGCGGACAGTCCGACCTGTGCGCGCGCGACGGCCCGCTCTGTGACCGCGGCGCCGTGCAGCCAGACGGTGGACAAGCCGCCGCTGGCGCTGTGGGTGCAGGCGCTGTCGCGCGGGCGTTCGGGTTCAACTCGTGGGCGCTGCTCGTGCCGCAGGCGCTGATGGGCGTCGCGACGGTCGGGCTCGTGTACGACATGACGGTCAAGCGGTTCGGGCGCCGGCGGCGTTCGTGGCCGGCATCGCGCTGGCGCTGACGCCGATCACGGTGGCGATCTCGCGCCACAACAACCCGGACGCGCTGCTCGTGCTGTGCATCACCGCCGCCGTTGGGCGACGGATCGCGGCCTGCGGGCCGGTGGCCGCGCTCGCTGGCTGCTGGCGGCGGGTGCGTTCGTCGGCCTCGGCTTCGAGACGAAGATGGCCGCGGCGCTGCTGGTCGTCCCGGGGATCGTCGCCGCGTGGTTCTGGGTCGCGCCGAAGGGCGCGTCCCCGCGTCCGGCAGTTGCTCGCGGCGGCGCCGCGATGGTCGTCGTCGGCCTGGCCTGGCCGATGCTGGTGTGGCTGACCCCCGCGGGCTCGCCGCCCGTACGTGTCGGGCACCGACGACAACTCGATCTGGTCGCTGATCCTCGGCTACAACGGCCTCGGCCGCCTGTTCGGCCAGGACGGCGGGCCGGGCGGCGCGGCCGGCGGCGCCGGTGGCGTGTTCGGCGGCTCGGCCGGCCCGGCGCGCCTGCTCAACGCAGGCGCTCGGCGGCCAGGGCGGCTGGCTGATCGGGTTCGCGATCGTCGCCGGCGTCGCGCTGCTGGCGGCCACCCGCCTCAAGCGCACCGACGCCCGCACCGGCTTCCTGATCGCGGTCGGCGGCGCCTGGCTGGTCACGGCGGTCACGTTCAGCCGCGCGTCGGGCATCTTCCACCCGTACTACGTGTCGGCGCTCGCGCCGTTCACGGCGCTGCTCGTCGGCGCCGGGTTCGCGCAGATGAAGCATCGGATCGCGGGCCCGCTGATGCTCGCGGGCGGCGCGGTGACCGAGGCGGTCGTGATCGCCAACAGCGCCACCGACCTCGTCGTGGGCGAGCGCCTGATCATCGGCGCGACGCGCTCTGCGCCCTCGGCATCGCGCTCGCGACGAACCAGCGGGTGCGCACGATCGCGCCGACCGCGGGCGTGACCGTCCTGCTGCTCGCCCCCGCCTCGTGGGCCGTGCAGACGCTCGGCCACGCGACGAGCTCGACGTTCCCGGCCGGCGGCCCGTCGTCCGCGGCGACGATGGGCGGCGGCGGAGGCCCGGGCGGCGGCGGTGGGCGCGGCGGCTGCGGCGGCGGCGAGTCAGCGCGGCGGCGCGCCACCGAACGGCGGCCCGGCGGCGGCGGGGGCGGCATGTTCGGCGGCGACACGTCCGAGATCAGCGCCGCGCTGACCTACATCAAGGCCAACGGCGACGGCACGCTCGTGATCTCGAGCCAGTCCGGCGCCGCGCAGTCGATCATCCAGTCCGGGGCCGACGTCGCGGCGATCGGCGGGTTCTCCGGGAGCGAGACGGTGGTCACGCACGGAGTGGCTGGCGAACGCGGTCGAGTCCGGGCAGATCCGCTGGATCCTCGTGTCGGACACGTCGAACCACCGCGACGGCCGGACCGGCGCGTCGGACGCGATGGCGATCGCCGCGAGGTCGGAAGGCGGTCAGCTCGGTCGACGGCTCTACGACCTCCAGGGCACGGCGGATGCGATCCGCGCCGCCGCGTAAGACCCAAAAAGTTAGAGGGAGCGCGTCACGGGGCAACGGAGGTCACCATATGCCGCGACGCGCTCCGCTGGTCCCGCTGGTCATCGCTCTCCTGGCGACCTTCGCCTTCGCCCCTCGGGCGGAGGCGGTCGTCATCTCGCGGGAGGGCGACCAGATCGTCGTCCGGCCCGACCCGGACGAACTGCTCAAGGACGTCGAGGTGACCGGGAACGGCTCCTCGTTCACGATCGCCAAGAAGTACGTGGTCGACGAGATCGGCACGCCGCACAGCGGCCCCGGCTGCGACGCCACCGGCGCGCCCACGTGCGCCATCGGCGACGCCAAGACGCTGAAGGTCGAGCTCGGCGAGGGCGACCAGGAGGCGCTGGTCAAGAACTCCCCGATCCCGGTGATCATCGACGGCGGCGCGGGCCGTGACCGCCCGTCGGTCGTCGGCGCGCCGACCGTCACCATCATCGGCGGCACCGGCGACGACATCATCAACGCCGACGCCGACGGCCCCGTCACGATCGACGGCGGCGCCGGCGACGACACGATCGACATCGCCGCAGGGCACGGCCACCGTCACCGGCGGCGAGGGCGACGACACCATCCGCGGCGCGGCCAAGGCCGACGGCGGCAACGGCAACGACCAGCTCGAGGCCACGACGGCCGGCGCCACGCTCACCGGCGGTCCCGGCAACGACACCTTCGTCACCTCCACGCCGCGCAGCCCGACCAAGCAGTCGATCGACTGCGGGGACGGCTCCGACAGCGCCGACGTCGACGGCGCGGACGTCCTCGGCGCCGGCTGCGGCCCGGCCTTCACGCACCTGCGCAAGGTCGGCACGATCGGGCGCTTCACCCGCGACGGCACGATCGCGGTCAGCGCGTTCGCCCGCCTCCCGAAGGCCGTCAGCGCACGCCTGACCGTCGCCGGACCGCGCATCGTCGGCCTCCCGAAGAGCTTCAAGGGCACCTACGCGACGAGCACGAAGCGGTTCTCCGCGGGCGCGAAGGTCTCCGCCACGCTCAAGCCGAGCAGCTCGGTCCGCAAAGTCCTCGGCAAGCGCCGGGCGGCGATCACCAACGCCACCGTGCAGGCCGACCTCTACGCCCCCGGCAAGACTTCCGGCGACCACACGATCGTCACGCTCCCGGGCACACTGCGCCCGATGTGAGGGGTCAGCGCAGGCGCGCGCGGCCGGACCACCGGCCGCGCGCGCCTCGCACGCTTAGAACCGGATCCGGCTGAGGAAGTTGTAACCCACCTGCGCGGTCTGCAGGGCGTTGGCGCCCGCGTCGTCGCGCTCGATGATGTACTCGTGCCCGCCCGGGTTGCCCGCCGCGCGGAAGATGCGCGCGAAGTCGATCACGCCCGTGCCCGCGTCGGCGAACGTCGGGGCGTGGTTGACGTACTTCATGTCCTTGACGTGGAACTGCAGGATGCGCTCGCCGACCTGGGCCAGCAGCCCGACCGGATCGCGGTGCGCGAACCAGGCCCAGTAGAGGTCGACCTCGAAGTGCACGAGCTTCGGGTCGGTCTCGGCGATCAGGATGTCGAAGCCGGTCAGCGGCGTGTCGTCATCCAGCGGCGCCCACTCCCAGAAGTGGTTGTGGACGCCGAACCGCAGCCCGGCCTGGCGCGCCATCGCGCCCGCCTTGTTGAGGTCGGCCGCGAACGCCTTCCACGCCGTCGAGGTCGGTAGGCCCTTGATGCCGGCGGGGTTGCCGTCGGGCGGGAAGTACGTGATCGGGGTCGCCGGGTGGACGATGTAGCGCTGCCCGATCGTGCGCGCGTCGTTGAGCTGCGCCTGCCACGCGGCCGCGTCGAACGGCTGCGGGATGCCCTGGTGGCCGGACGTCGCCCGCAGGCCCGCGGCCCGCAGCAACTGCCTTGAACTCGGCCGCGGTCTTGCCCGCGAAGCCGGCGTGCTCGACGGTCTTGTAGCCGATCCGGCCGAGCGCCTTCAGCGTGCCGCCGGGGTCGGCGGTCATCTGGTCGCGCAGCGTGTAGAGCTGGATCGAAATGTTGTCGCGCGGAATTGACGAGCCACCGTGGTGATCGTCGTCATGCCCGTGGCCATGGCCCTTGCCCGGCTTGTGCCCACCGGCCAGCGCGGGTGCCGCGCCGAAGGTCAGGGCCGCGCCTCCGGCCGCCGCTCCAGCCAGGAACTTGCGCCGGTCGAGACCTGGTTCATCGTTACGCATCGCTGCGTCTCCTCCCATCTGTGTGCGGCCGCGAGCGCCCCTGCTGCGACCCCTGCGAGAGACTAGTCCCCGATCTGCGGGTGAATCATCCACACGTTGGGCTCCCAGTACGTGCCGACGCCGCCCGTCGATCTCGACCGGCGCGAGCCCGTGCGGGAACACGTACGCCCCCGGATCGGGGAAGGCCAAGCCGGTCCACGACGACCATTCGGCGACGCTGCCGGTGATCCGCATCGAGGCCGGCAGACACGGACCCACCCGCGCGCCGAGCCGCTCGTGCAGCCGCATCCAGGGATCGAGCAGCGTCCCGTCGTCGCGCCGCCAGGTCACGTAGCGCTCGATCGGCGCGAGCGGATAGCGCTCCTTCCACGACGGCCGCACCGGAGCGATCAGATGCTGCAGGCCCTCCGCCTCGGCGATCGCCCGCATCCCACCCAGCACCGCCGCGGCCACGCCGCGCTGCCGCGCCCCCGGGTCGACCTCGGCCGCCATCGCGCACAGCGTGTTCGCCCCCGGCTCACCCACGCGCCGCAGCGCCTCGTCGATCCCGGACGGCAGCGACGCGTCAAGCCCGTCCCACGCCAACGGCCCGGTGTGCCCCTCGGCGAGCACCGTGTCGTCGTCGTCCAGCACCGCGAACTGATACGCCGGGAACCGCTCCAGCAGCGGCTCCCAGAACGCATCGAAGACGTCCCCGTGCAGGTTGTACTCCGGCCACACGGCCGCGGAGTCGATGCCGCGCGAGGCGAGTTCCGGCTGCTGTGCCCACGTCACCACCCGCATGCGGGTGCGAACGCTACGCCACTGCGGCGGCGGCGGGGGAGAGCCAGTCCGCGTCGACGTCCATCGGCGCGGCGAAGTAGTAGCCCTGGCCGAGGTCGCAGCCGATCTCGCGCAGCATGTCGAGCTGGGCGCGGGTCTCGATGCCCTCGGCGACGACCTTCAGGCCGACGGTCTTGGCCAGCCCGACGATCAGGCGCACGAAGGCGGCGTCGTGATCGGAGAAGGCCAGGCCCTCGACGAACTCGCGCGCGATCTTCAGCGTGTCCAGCGGCAGGTTGCGCAGGTAGCGACAGCGACGAGTAGCCGGTGCCGAAGTCGTCGAGCGCGAGCTGCACGCCGAGGTCGCGCAGCTGCTGCAGCGTCGCCGCGCCGCGCTCGGCGTCCTTGACCAGCAGCGTCTCGGTGACCTCCAGGACCAGCCGCTCCGGCGCGATGCCGGTGCGCAGCAGGACCTCGGTGATGGTCTGGATCAGATCGGGATGCTCGAGCTCGATCGCCGACAGGTTGACCTGCACCTGCAGCGTGTCGGAGCGCGTCGACGACGCTGCTGCGCACGCCTCCTCGAGCACGTAGCGCCCGAGCGGCACGATCAGCCCGGTGTCCTCGGCGAGCGGGATGAACTCGAGCGGCGGGATGCGGCCGCGGCCCGGATGGTTCCAGCGCACCAGCGCCTCGACGGAGACCGTCTCGCCGGTCGCGAGGTCCACGATCGGCTGGTACTGGACGAGCAGCTCGCGCTCCTGCAGCGCGCGCTGGAGCTCGTCCTTGAGGTCGTGGCGGCGGACGATCGAGTCGCGCATCTCCGGGGTGAAGACGGCGAAGCGGCGCTTGCCGCCCTCCTTGGCCTCGTACATGGCGACGTCGGCGTCGCGCAGCAGCTCGTCGACGCAGCGTGCGCGGGTGCCCGACGCCGGCGATGCCGATCGACAGGCGAGACGTTCAGCGGCTTCTCGCCCGCCGCGACCGGCGGCCAGGAACGCGCTCAGCGTGCCGCTCGGCCAGCTCGACCGCGCCGGCCTCGACGTCGGACTCGCGCTGGACGAGCACGGCGAACTCGTCGCCGCCGAGGCGCGCCACGATGTCCTCCCTGCGGACCGAGCGCACGAGCCGCGAGGCGACGCCGCGCAGCAGCTCGTCGCCGATCGCCGTGGCCGAGCGTGTCGTTGACGCCCTTGAAGTCGTCGAGGTCGATGAACATCACCGCGACCTGGCCGACGCCGCCGATCTCGAGCGCCTCGCGCACGCGCTGCGAGAACAGCGCGCGGTTGGCGAGCCCGGTCAGCGGGTCGTGGTTGGCCTGGTGGGTGAGCTGGTCCTGCAGGTCGCGCAGCTCGGTGACGGCCTGCTCGAGGCGGTCGAACTGCAGCGCGGCGGAGGCGTTGGCGGCCGAGCGTGTCGAACAGCGCGCGGTCGGCGTCGGTGAAGCCGCGCGTGAGGCCGTAGCGGTTGGCCATCAGCAGCACGCCGATCACGCGGTCCTCGCCGCGCAGCACGCCGAGCATGCCGTGGCGGATGCCGCGGCCCGTCCAGGTAGCCGGCGACGGAGGCCGGGAACGGCTCGACCAGCGCGACGGCCTGCACCGGACGACGAGGCCAGCGCGCGCAGGGCGGCGGCGTCGGCGGCGTCCACGGGCGCCATCGCCTCGCGGGCGCTGCCCGGGCCGAGGCCGGTGCGCAGCGGCGCGGCGCCGTCGGAGGAGAAGAGGATGATCTCGGCCTGCTCGGCGCGGAACGCCTCCAGCGCGCGCTCCAGCAGCCCTTCGAGCGCGACCGCGACCTCGGGCGACTCGGACAGCGTGCGGTTGGCCTCGTAGAGGAACTTGACCTTCTCGTGGCCCTGGCGCTCCGTGCACGTAGGCGCGGTAGCCGACGAAGGCGACGAGGATCGGGATCACCAGCAGCGGCGCGGCGCTCGGGCGCTCGATCCACAGGATCGAGCAGACCAGCGCCATCGCGGTGCCGGTGATCGTCACCACGAAGTCCATGCCGAACATCTGGCGGACCTGGTCGCGGGAGACGTGACCCTCGGTGAGCACGATCGCGCACAGGATCTGGGCGATCGTGAGGATGCCGCCGAGCTGGGTGGCGATCAGCACCGAGCCCCAGGTGATCCAGCCGAAGCCCGGGATCGATCTTCGCCGCGCGCGTGCACGACGATGATCAGCACGTTGCCCACGAAGGTGAACTGGGCGAGGTTGAAGGCGAACTTCACGCTCGGCAGCCGGCGCAGGAGCAGCGCGCCGAGCGTGCCGCAGGAACAGCGCGAGCGACGGCGTGGGTGCCGCTGGCGAAGACCAGCGCGAGCGTCAGCGGGACGTCGGTCAGCGAGAAGGAGTGCGAGCTCTGGCGGAACTCCAGCGCGACGGGGTAGCGCTCGCACAGCAGGATCGTGATCGCCACCGCCCACCAGGCGATCTCCGGCGTGTGGATCGGCTCGTAGTGGCGGACGAAGCAGGACGTAGAGCGCGAGCGAGCCGAGCGCGATGGACCCGTTGAGCCACCACACGGGCTCGATCGACCGAAGTTTGCGGAGCACTCCCACACCCGTGTGATCGGCCGCGAAGCGGTCCAGATTTGAGCCGGAATTCGGCTGCCGTTAACGACCGACGCGAGCCCGGAGGCTCGCGTCGGATGAGCGTGTCGGTTAGCCGTTCTTTCCGCCCCAGGAGGCGCGCTCGTGGCTCACCATTCCGGGTGCGAGCTCCACGAGGACTTGCTCCAGCTGGACTTGCTCCAGGAGGACTTGCTCCAGCTCGACTTCGTGAGCAGCGCGGCCGTCGAGTTCAGTGCCTCGCAGGTCCCGCAGGTCCAGGTCGCCTTCGCCCACGGTGCGGCGATCGCGCTGGTCCAGGACGCCTTGGTCCAGGAGGCCTTGGTCGTCGAGGTCGACGTCCAGGACGCCTTCGTCCAGGAGGCCTTGGTCCAGCCGGTACGGGTCGGGTCCTCGCCGTTGGCCACCAGCGTCTCGTACACGACGTCGTTCTGATGGACGCCCTGGTTGGCGCCGGCGCCCGGGTTGCCGGCGAGCGCCTTCTGCAGGTTCAGCTCGTTCAGCGAACCGGTGCCGTTGACCAGCAGCGCCTTGACCTGATCCGGGTTGAGGTCCGGGCGGGCCTGCAGGAGCAGGGCCGCGGCGCCCGCGACGACCGGGGAGGCCATCGAGGTGCCGCCCATCTTGAAGTACTGCGAGTCGGTGACGCACTGCGGGCACAGGACCGAGAACAGGCCGAGCGGGGCCATCGGGGCGGTGATGTGCGCGCCCGGAGCCACGACGTCGGGCTTGCTGAAGCCGTCCTGCGTGACGCCGCGCGACGAGAAGTCCGCGAGCGTGTCGTCGGTCGGTGCCGGCGGTGCCGTGCTCGTCGGTCGCGCCGACGGAGATCACGAACGGGTCGTTGCCCGGCGCGTACTGCGCGGCGTCGGCGGCGTCGCCGCGGTTGCCGACGGCGGCGACGACGACGACGCCGGCGTGCCAGACGAACTCGACGGCCGCGTCGAGCGGGTCGTCCTTGTAGGAGGACGGCGTGTCGGAGGAGATCGAGAGGTTGACGACCTTGATGTTGAGGTCGTGCGGTAGTCGACGACGAACTGGAGCGCGTTGATGACGTCCAGCACGGTCGAGTTGCCGAGGTCGTCGGCGGTCTTGAGCGCGATGATGTCGGCGTCCGGAGCGACGCCCTGGTAGGCGCCCTTGTTCGGGTCGCCGGCCGGGCGGTTGTTGGAGTTGCCGGCGATGATGCCGGCGACGTGCGTGCCGTGGCCGATCGGGTCACCCGAGAGCGCGTGGCGCCGGGTTGACGACCACGTTGGTGACGCGGGATCGCGCCGGCGGCGTTCTTGAAGTCCGGATGATCGCCGGCGATGCCGGAGTCGATGACGGCCACGCCGACGCCCTTGCCGGTCAGGCCCTGCGCGTTGAGCGCGGTGGCGCCGACGGTCTGCGGGAACGTCGTCTGCAGGCCGCGCGGGGCCGCTGGTGCCCTGGCCGAGGATCGGCAGGCCGATCGCGGTCGTCTTGACCTTGGTGTTGAGCGTGACGTTGAGCGACGCCCTTGGCGCCCTTAGCGACTCGCGCGCTCGCTGGCCGAGAGCTTGACCGCGAAGCCCGCCGATCGCCGGCAGGTCGTTGGTGACCTTGCCGTGGTGGGCACGGACGATCGCGCGCGCGCGCTTGGCCTCCGAGACGCCCGGCTTGAACTGGGCGAGGGCGACCACGGTGCGCGACGGCGACTTCGCCGCCGCGGACGCAGTTTCGCGCCGCGTTCGGCGTCGCTTGCGCGACCGGACCGCCGACGGCGAACGGGACCGCGAGCGCGACTGACGCCCGCCGCTGCGGCTTTCGGGAAGAGACAAGTTTCAGGGCACCTCCATGTGCCACTACTTCAATTCGGCTTGCCTCCCGTGCATCGGCCGATCCCGCTCCACCATTCGGGCGGAATGGACACTTGTCCTACTAAGTGAAGAGGTCCTGAGTCAATTCGCGGATCAGCGCGCGCGACTCCCGGGCCGTCGTCCGGCGGTGATGTGGCGCTGCAGGCCGCGCACGCGCACCGCCGGCTCGCGCGAGTCCTTGGCGCGCACGAGGTCGGCGGCGGCCGCGGCCTCGTCGGCGATCGCGATCACGGTCGCGTGCAGCTCGCGCCCGGCGCTGTCCTGCAGGCCGCGCCAGTCCTCCAGCGGCGCGAGCCCGGCGACGCCGATCGCCACCTCGCACTGGCCGTTGCGCCAGGCGCGGCCGAACGAGTCGGTGATGATCACCGCGGGGTGGCCGGGCAGGCGCGGCGCGCAGCGCGCGGGCGGAGGCGTCGGGGTCGAGCGGGAGCAGGACGAGCGAGTCCGGCTCGGACGCGTTGGAGGCGTCCACGCCCGCGTTGGCGCACACGAAGCCGTGGCGGGTGCGGCAGATCAGCCGCCCGTCGTCGGCGCGGACGAGCTCCGCGGCCTCGGACGAGCACGACCTCGACCTGGCGCGGGTCCTTGTCGTGCTCGCGCGGCCAGCTCGCAGCGCCCGCGCGCCCGGGGTGACGTCGGCGCAGGCGCGACGTCCGGCCCTCGGCCTTGCGAGACGACCTTGTGGGCGACGACGAGCACGTCGTCGCGCGTCAGCTCGACGCCGCGTCGGCGCGCGAGCAGCGCGGCGAGATCGTCCCCGGCGCGGACCTCGGGCAGGCCGGGGAGCGCCGTGAGCTCGATCAAGCGACCGCCGCCTGCTCGAGCAGCGCGCGCGTGCGCGGACCGATGCCGGGGGCGCGGCGTGAGCGCCGCGAGGTCCTCCGCGGTGTCGATGTCCAGCCCGAGGCTGGGGACGTCGACGACCCGCAGCGTCGCGCCGGCCGCGGCGGCGAGCGCGGCGTGGCGGGCGAACGAGCCCTCGCCGAACGCGGGTGCCATCACGTCCGGCGGCGTCAGCAGCAGCGCGTTGGTGCCCTGGCCGTGGCGGTCCGGGACGATCACGACCGGCTCGGTGTGGGCGAGCAGAGCGGTGACCTCGCCGGCGTCCAGCGACGGGCAGTCGCCGGGGACGAGCAGCACGCGGTCGGCGCCGCGGCGGCCTCGATGCCGAGCAGCACGGCCGCCGACTGGCCCGCCTCGACCGGGTCGTGGACGACGCGTGCGCCGGCACGGCGCGCCAGCTCGGCGGCGTCGCGGCTCGGCGGTGACGACGATCACCTCGTCCAGCGCGGGCAGGCTCGCCAGCGTCTCGCAGCACGTCGGCGACCATCGCGGCGGCCAGCGCCGGGCGGTCCGAGAACGCGCGGCCGAGCCGCTGCTTGGCGCGGCCGAAGGTCTTCACCGGCAGGATCGCGACCGTCCGCATCCTGCGACTCACGCTAGCGCGGCGGCGAACTCGAGGACCGCGTTGGCCACGCGGCGCCGGTCCTCGGCGTGTTGAGCTCGACGTCGGTCTCCAGCGTCGGGACGGCGTCCGTGCGCTGATCGGCCACGAGGCCGGCGATCAGGCCCTCGTAGTGGTCGGCGATGCCGTCGCTGTCCAGCGTCCGGCCGGCCCACGCGAGGCAGTCCGCGGTCGGGCCCTTGAGGATCTTGCCGCCGACGATCGGGGAGACGGCCACCACGGGCGCCTTGGCCTCGCGGATCGCGTCGGAGAGCACGCACAGGATCGGGTCGATCGAGAGCACCGGGTTCGACGGGCCGATGATGATCGCCCGCGCCTCGCGGATCGCCTCCAGCGCCTCCGGCGTGGCCACCGGCTCGCGCGCGCAGCGGTACTCGACGTCCTCCAGCGGGCTGCGGATGCGGATCATGAACTCCTGGAAGGCGTGCCAGCGGCCGGAGGAGCGGATGTAGGTGCGCAGCGGGTCGTCGGTCGGCACCAGCACCCGCGCGGGCACGCCGAACGCGCGCCGCAGCTCGTCGATCGAGTGCGTCAGCCGCCCGCCCGCGTCCAGCCGCTGCTTGCGGTGCAGGCCGATCGCCAGGTCGCGGTCGCCGAGGTTGAACCACGGCTGCTCACCGAGCGCGCGCAGCTGGTCCATGGCGTGGAACGTGTCGTCCTTGATGCCCCAGCCGCGCTCGTCGATCTGGTCGGCGAGCCAGAACGTGACCAGGTCCGGGATCCGGGCTCACGTGGGCGTTGTAGAGCTCCACGTCGTCGCCGGTGTTGGCGATCACGACGAGTTCGGGCCCGAGTTCGTCGAGCAGGCCGCGGGCCAGCTTCGCGCCTCCAGTGCCCCCGGCGAGCAGCACGACTTCTGTCACGAGCGCGCCACCTTATAAGGTGCGGCGGCGCATGCGGCTCGCCGCCCTCACCACGCTCGGCCTGGGCGGCCCCGCGGACCGCGTCGTCACGGTCGAGACCGAGGACGAGCTGATCGCCGCCGTGGCCGACGATCCGGCGCTGGTCCTGGCGGGCGGATCGAACGTCGTGATCGCCGACGAGGGCGTCGACGGGACGGTCGTGCTGGTGCGCACGACGCGGGATCGACGTCGACGGCGAGCTGGTGGTCGTGCAGGCGGGCGAGCCCTGGGACGACGTGGTCGCGCACTGCGTGCAGACGGGCCTGGCGGGGATCGAGTGCCTGTCCGGCATCCCCGGCTCGACCGGCGCGACGCCGATCCAGAACGTCGGCGCCTACGGGCAGGACGTGGCGCAGACGATCGCGTGGGTGCGGGTCTACGACCGCGAGGCGCGGGCGGTGGACACGCTCGACGCCGAGGCGTGCCGCTTCGGCTACCGCAGCTCGCGCTTCAAGTACCGCGACCGCTGGACGGTCCTCGCGGTCGCGTTCCGGTTGACGCGGTCGAGCTTCTCGCTGCCGATCCGCTACGCCGAGCTCGCGCGCAGCGCTGGACGTGCCGGTCGGCTACCAGGTCGAGCTGCCCGCGGCGCGCGAGGCGGTCCTGGAGCTGCGGCGCGGCAAGGGCATGGTGATCGACCCGGGCGACCCGGACTCGGTGAGCGCCGGCTCGTTCTTCACCAACCCGATCCTGGACCCGGCGGAGTACGCACGCTTACCCGGTGACCCGCCGGGTTGGCCGGAGCCGGACGGCCGGATCAAGACCTCGGCGGCGTGGCTGATCGAGCACGCCGGCTTCTCCCGCGGCTACGGCGACGGCCGAGCCGGGATCTCGACCAAGCACACGCTCGCGCTCGTCAACCGCGGCGAGGCCACGACGGCCGAGCTGATGGCCCTGGCGCGCGAGCTGGCGGACGGGGTGCGCTCGGCCTTCGGCGTCGAGTTGCGTCCGGAGCCGGTGCTGGTCGGCCATACCTGGTAGGCGCGCCACCGCGACTTCGGCACGCCGTGGCGGGTTGACGTGCTTGCCCCGTGTGTGTTCGAGTGAGGATCAAGATGCGCATCGCCCCTAGCCTGCTCGCCGCGCTCGCGGCCCTTTCCTTCCCGGCGGCCGCGGCCGCGGCGCCGCCGGCGAACGACAACTACCTGGCCTCGACGCCGATCGAGCTCCACGCGCCGAGCTCACGACGACGGTCGACACGACCGAGGCGACGACCCAGGCCGACATCTTCAACCCGAACGCCGACGGCGCAGCCGCTCGGCGGCGGGCGCGGCCGAGCAGACCGACCTGCAACGGGCGTCGGCCTTCGGCAAGACGGTCTGGTACGACCTCGCGCCGCCGACCGACTACGGCGCTCCAGCTGCGCGCCAGCGCTGCGTTCGCCGACGCCGATCGCGATCTACGAGTGGAACCCGCAGACGTCGCTGATCACGAAGCACGGTCGACCTGCAGTGCCGACGCGAGGGGCGAGGACCTGATCCCGACGCTCGAGGCCAAGAAGAACTACACGGTCCAGGTCGGCGGGGCGGCCGGCGCTGGGCGGGCCGATCTCGCTCAACTGGACGTTCTTCCCGGACTCCGACAACGACGGCGCGCTAGACCCGATCGACGACTGCCCGACGGTCGCCGGCATCGGCAACTCCGGCTGCCCGCCGAAGCTGAGCGTCACCCCGCGCGTGCTGTTCCAGAACTCGGCGAGCGGCGATCGTCCTGACCAAGCTGTTCGTCGAGCGGCGTGCCCAAGGGCGCGAAGGTCGTCGCCAAGGCCGGTGGCGTCTCGCAGACGATCACGGCCAAGAAGACCGGCACGCTCACGCTGACCAAGTTCACGGGTCGCGCGGTGGCCGCCGGCAAGGAGATCGCCGTGAAGGTCACGCTGAAGGCGCAGGGCGGCACCGGCAAGTACCGCAACGGCGCGACGGGTCTGTACCGGCGCTGGACGGCGAAGGTCGGCGGCCTGAAGTCCCAGCCCGACCGCTGCATCAACGCGAAGACGAGCAAGCTCGAGAAGTGCTCGTGATCCGAGCGCTGGTCGCGGCGCTGCTCGGCCTCGCGCTGTTCGCGGCGCCGGCCCGGGCGGAGCTGGCGCCGCCGCCGACCGTGCTCGACTTCGAGAACGTGCCGGACGCGGGACCGTTCGACGGCGCGTTCTACCCGGGGGTGACGCTGGAGGCGCCGGGGTTCTGCAGCGGGTCCTCGGCGATGGCGCCGCTCGACTGCGCGGCAGATCAGCTCCCCGGGCGTCGCCAGCCAGCACTCGCTGTACGTCTTCGGCGGCGAGCTGTTCATCCGCTTCGCCCAGCCGCAGGCGTCGGTGTCGCTGTGGGTGTCGCGTCCGGCGACGAGCGTCGACGCCTCGTGGTCGAGCGACCCGACCGCGACCACCGGGATGAACCCGCTGGCGCCGGTGCCCGTCTCGGGCGCGTTCGGCCGCGCGCTGGTGGTGCAGTCCGCGCTCGGGCGCGCGGAGATCCGCACGATCCGGCTGACCGTCAACTGCGGTGAGTGCTTCCCGGACTTCTCGGTCGACGACATCACCTACAGCCCGGTCGCCCAGCCCGACACCGAGATCCTGGCGCGGCCGGACGCGGTGACGCGCAGCCCCGACGCGAGCTTCGTCTTCCTGGGCAACCAGCCCGACACCCGCTTCGACTGCTCGCTCGACGGCTCGGTCGCGGTCGCCTGCCGGCCGCCGTTCACCGCCTACGGGCTCCCGGCGGGGCCGCACACGTTCACCGTCGGCGATGCGCGACCGGTTCGGGACGCCCGACCCGACGCCCGCCGTCGTGGAGCTGGACGGTCGACCTCACGCCGCTGCCGGCGCGCCGGCGCCGCCGCGCCCGACGCGGACGCCGACGGCGTGCCGGACGCGCAGGACAACTGCCCGGCGCGTGTCCAACGCGGCCAGGCCGACGGCGACGAGGACGGTGTGGGGGATGCGTGCGAGACGGCGCCCTCCGGGGCGCTCCCGCCCGTGGCCGGCGTGCGCGTGACGGCCGAGGTGCTCAGCGGCGACGTCTACATCAAGCTGCCCGTCGTCCTCGCTGCGGTCGTTCAAGCAGCGCGCCGATCTCCGGCTTCGTGCCGCTGAAGGGCCAGGCGTCGCTGCCGGTCGGCACCGTCGTGGACACCCGCAAGGGCCGCATCGCGCTCGCCTCGACGGTCGACGGGCGCCAGCTCGGCGCCGGCGGGAGCACGCAGTCGGCGGTCGTGGCGGCGGGGATCTTCAAGATCCGCCAGAGCCGCGTGGCGGCGACGTCGCGCGAGAAGCTCCCGACCGACCTCGCGCTGCGAGAGCGCGCCGGGCGCCGAGGCGTCGTGCGTGAGCTCCAGCACCTCCGGCCCGATCAAGGGCCGCGGCAGCAACACGGTGCGCGGGCTGACGGCGAGCACGCGCGAAGGGCTGTTCCGGATCGTCGGCGCGGCCGGCATCAGCACCGGCGACCGACGCGACGTGGGCGACCAAGGACCGCTGCGACGGCACCCGCACCGACGTCGGCAAGGGCAAGGTGAAGGTGCTCGCCCGGGCGGCGAAGACCACGCGGGTCGTCACCGCCGGGCGCTCGTATCTGGTCAAGGCCAAGTTGTTCAGGAGCAGGCAGCAGTCATGAGATGGATCGTCGCCGCGGTGCTGGTGGCGTTGGTCGTGGCGGCTCCCGCCGCGGCCCAGGAGACCCCGGGGCCGACGCTCCTGACGTTCGACAAGGGGATCTCCAACGCCGACGCGACGATCACGCCGTCGGAGTGCACGGCCGCGATCGTGCCAGGCCGGCGGGCGCGACGGTGGCCGGTACGCGCACCTGCCCTGCAGTCCCATGCTGTTGCAGTTCGCCGAGCGCGCAGCGCACCGTCGAGTTCTTCGTCCGCGTGCCCAAGGGCGCCGAGATCGGCGTTCGAAGGCTGCGCGGGCAGCGCCTGCGACGTCGCCGCAGATGGTCAGCGGGACCGGCGCGTGGGTGCCGGTCGTCCTGGCCTCGACAGGCGATCGAGTCCGTCCGCTCCTACGTGACGACGGCCATGGGCCTCGGCGACTTCGACATCGACGACATCGCCTATTCGACCTTCGATCAGCCGGACACCGACGATCGGCCCGAACTTCGAGCTCAACAGCACGCACCCGTACATCACGGGCTTCCAGTGCATCGTCGACAAGACGCTCGACGAACTGCACGAGCCCGTTCCAGCCCAGCGCGGCCGGACGCCGGGCAACCACTCGCTGCAGGCGTTCGCCATCGACGCGTACGGCCGCATCGACCCGCACGCCCGCGCGTGCGCGACTACTTCGTCCCGGTGCCGTCGCCGCCGGCGCCGATCCCCGACGGCGACAAGGACGGCGTGCCCGACGCCACCGACAACTGCCCGGCGAACGCCAACACCAACCAGGCGGACGCCGACAAGGACGGCGTCGGCGACGCCTGCGAGGTCCTGCCGTCGGCCAACCTGCCGATCGAGCGCGGGCGAGACGCGCGCAGGTCAAGACGATCTCCGGCGAGGTGTTCGTGAAGCTGCCCGGCCGTTCCGTTGCTGCAGGACGGCGGCTTCATCCCGCTCAAGGGCGCGGCCACGCTCCCGGTCGGCGCGACCGTCGACGCGCGCAAGGGCGAGCTCGAGGTCTCCGCGGCGGCCAACTCCTACGCCGCGTCGAGCAAGCGGCGAAGGTCCAGTCGGCGCGCATCAAGGCGGGCGTCTTCACCATCCGCCAGAAGGCGGCCAAGAAGAAGACGACGGAGATCTCGACCGACCTGCGGCTGGACACGCCCTCCGGCGCCGCGGCGACGTGCACGAAGCCGAGCGCGCCGGCCAAGGGCGTCGTCCGGGCGCTCTCGCTGGTGGCCAAGGGCTTCTTCCGCACGCTCGGCGGCGCGTCGACCGCGACCGCGCGCAGACGCGACGTTCATCACCCAGGACCGCTGCGACGGCACCGTCACCCAGGTCGGCAAGGGCCGCGTGTCCGTGCTGGTCAAGGGCCACAAGAAGCCCGTCGTCGTCAAGGCGGGCGGCGCCTACCTGGTCAAGGCGAAGCTGTTCGGCGCCCGCAAGGGCAAGTCGCCTATCGGTTCTTGAAGTCGGGCGCGCGGCGTTCGGCGGCCGCGCGCACGCCTTCCACCAGGTCCTCGGTGCGGGCGCACAGCTCCTGCGCGGTGACCTCGAGCTCCAGCGTCGTCGACAGCGCGGGCCGCGCCGACGCGTCGATCAGGCGCTTGGCCAGCCCGACGGCGATCGGCGAGCAGCCGAGCAGCTCTGCGGCGAGCTCGTCGACCAGCGCGTCCAGGCTCGGGCCGATGCGGTTGGCCAGCCCGTAGCGCTCGGCGTCGACGGCGCCGATCACGCGGCTGGTCATGATCATCTCCTTCGCGCGGCCGACGCCCACGATCTGGGGCAGCCGGCTCGACCCGCCGAGGTCCGGCACCAGGCCGAGCTTGGTCTCGGGCAGGCCGACCACCGCGTCCTCGGTCATCACCCGCAGGTCGCAGGCCAGCGCGAGCTCCAGCGCGCCGCCGAGGCAGGCGCCGTGGATCGCGCAGATCGTCGGCTTGGGCATCTCCTCGGCGAGGTTCCAGGCGTCCAGGCAGATCCGGCGGAACGGCCGCAGCGAGTGCGGCGCGCCGGCGAGGCCGGCGAGCGCGGCCGACGTCCATGCCGGCGGAGAACACCGGCCCGTTGCCGCGGAGGACGACGACCCGCACGTCCGGGTCGGCGGCCGCGTCGCGCAGCGCCGCGCCGATCGCCTCGACGAGCTCCGGTTGAGCGCGTTGCGCTTCTCGGGGCGGTTCAGGACGACGTGCCGGACGGCCCCGCGATCCTCGGTGATGACCACGACGTGGCACCCTAGTGACCATGAGCTTGGCGGGCGGCCTGCGAGAGCTCCTGCGCCCGCCGCCACACCGCGGGCCGGTGATCGCTGCGGGCGGCGTGTCGCTGGCCGTCGGCGCTGGCCGTCATCGTCCTGCGGCGCGACGAGGCGGACGCGCTCGCGACCGTCCTGCGTGCTCGCTCACGGGCGCGCTGCTGTTCTGGCTCGGCGCCCAGTCGCCGAACGAGGACGGGCTCCCGCCCGCCTACCAGTCCGTGCTGCTCGTGACCGGCTGGCCGCTGCTCTACGCGGGCCTGCTGCTGCTCTTCACGACGGTCGGCGTCACGTTCGCTGCTCGCGCTGACGCTGGCCTCCCTGCTGGTCGCGACGCTCGCCGTCTGGCCCGCGCTGGAGCGCAACAGCGCGATCGCGCTGCTGGGCGCGGCGCTCGCCGGCGGCACCGCGCTCCTCGCGGGCTGGGCGTGGCTGTTCGACATCGACCCGCTCGCGCCGTTCCGCGTGCTGCTCGCGCTCTACGCGGCCGCGCTGGTGCTGGCCTCGCTCGCCCTGCGCGAGCCCGCGCCGCGCCACGCCGAGGTGCTGATCGACGCCGCCGGGCTGGCGATCGCGCTGATCGGCGTCGAGGCCGCTGTGGGCGGGCGATGACCTCGCGGCGTCTGGCAGGTCGTCCTGCTCGGCGCCGGCCTCGGGCCTGGTCGCGTTCGGCGCGCTCGACCGCCACCCGGGTCCCGCCTACCTCGGGCGTCGCCAACCTGGTCGCGTTCATCGCCACCGCGGGGCGCTTCTGGCCGTTCGTGCTGATCTCGGGCGGCGTGCTGATGCTCGTCGCCGGCCTGCGCCCGCGCCGCCCGCTCCCGCCCGAGCCGGACCCGTACCGCGCGGGCGAGGCGCCGCTCGCCGCGCGGGTCGACGATCGCGATAGATAAGGTCCCGACCGTGGACGCAGTCGATCTCGCTTTCGCCGGGCTGACACGCCACGCGGAGCTGATCGCCGCCGGCGAGATCAGCTCGCGCGAGCTCACGGAGCTGTTCCTGGCCGGATCGAGCGCCTGCAGCCGGTGCTCAACGCCTACCGCGTGGTGCTGCGCGAGCGCGCGCTGGCCGAGGCCGACGCGGCCGACGCGCGGCGCGACCAAGGGCTCCCGCTCAACGGCGTGCCGATCGCCATCAAGGACGACGTGCACATCGCGGGCGAGACGACCGAACTACGGCAGCGACGCCGATCCGCAGCCGCAGCCGGCGGACTCCGAGGTGGTCGCGCGGCTGCGCCGGGCGGGCGCGGTGATCATCGGCAAGACGCACGTGCCGGAGCTGATGGCGACGCCGTTCACCGAGTCGCCGACGTTCGGCGTCACGCGCAACCCGTGGGACCCGCACCGCACGTCGGGCGGCTCCAGCGGCGGCTCCGCGACCGCCGTCTCCGCGGGGCTGGCGAGCGCCGCGCTGGGCTCCGACGGCGCCGGGTCGGTCCGCATCCCGGCGGCGTGCTGCGGGCTGTTCGGCCTCAAGCCTCAGCGCGGGCGGATCCCGACCGCGCCGGAGATCGAGCCGCACCGCGGGATGACCGAGTACGGCCCGCTGACGCGCACGGTGGCCGACGCGGGCCGCTTCATGGACGCGGTCAAGGACGGCGGGCCTTCGCTGGCCGAGGCCGCTCGCAGTGACCCCGGCCGGCTGCGGATCGCGCTCGAGCATCGCGCTGCCGATCCCCGGCCTGCACCCCGACGACGAGCAGCGCGGCGCGGTCGACGGCATGGTCGAGCTGCTGCGCGAGCTCGGCCACGACGTGACCGACGCGCGAGATCGACTACGGCCTGACGATGGGCAACCGGGTGCTCACGCGCTTCGTGCAGGGGATCGGCGACAAGGCCGAGGAGATCGGCCACCGCGACCGGCTGAGCCGCCGCGCGCGCGGCATCGCCCGGATCGGCACCGTCGATTCCCGTCCCGGCTCGCGGACAGCGCCGCCGCCCAGGTCGGCCGACGACGCGGCCCGCATCAACACGATCTTCGAGCACGCCGACGTCGTGCTCACGCCCATGTTCACCCGCCGCCCGCCGCGGGTGCGCGAATTCGACGGACGCCCGGGGTGGCTCACACTGATCGGCATGACGCGCTTCGCGCCGTACAACGGCACGTTCAACCACACCGGGCATCCCGCCGTCGCGGTGCCCGCCGGCTCGGCGCCGGACGGGTTCCCGCTGGCGGTCCAGTTCGTCGGCCCGCCGGACTCCGAGGCGCGCCTGGTCTCGCTCTCCGCCCAGCTCGAGCGCGCCACCGACTGGCCCGCGCTGCGCCCGGCGGTGGCGGCATGACGACGGGCGAGCTGCGCGCGCTGGCCGAGGCCATCTCCCGCGAGGCGGGTGCGCTGCTGCGCGACGCCTTCCGCGGCCCGGAGCTGCGGATCTCGGCCAAGAGCACTCCGACCGACCTCGTCAGCGAGGCCGACCACGCCGCCGAGCACCTGATCCGCGAGCGGCTCGCCGCCGCGCGCCCGGACGACGGCGTGCTGGGCGAGGAGGGCGGCGACGTCGCGGGCTCCAGCGGCATCCGCTGGATCGTCGACCCGCTCGACGGCACCGTCAACTTCCTCTTCGGCATCCCGCAGTGGGCGGTCTCGATCGCCGCCGAGGACGCCGACGGCACGCTGGTCGGCGTCGTCTACGACCCCGAGCGCGACGAGCTCTTCTCCGCCGCAGCGCGGCGGGACGCCCACGCTCGACGGTCACCCGATCACGGCCTCGACCAAGGAGGATCTGGCGACCGCGCTGGTCGGCACCGGCTTCGGCTACGACTCCGAGGTCCGCCGCGCGCAGGCCGCGGTCGTCGCCGGGCTGCTGCCGTACTGCCGCGACGTGCGCCGCTTCGGCGCCGCCGCGATCGACCTCGCCTGGACCGCCTGCGGGCGCCTGGACGCCTACTACGAGCACGGCCTCAACGCGTGGGACCTGGCCGCCGGCGGGTTGATCTGCGAGTGCGCCGGGCTGGATGTCAGGCCGTTGGAACCCGTCGGGCCCGTCCAACCCCGGCGTCGTGGTGGGCCCGCCAACACTCGTTGACGCACTGGTGCCCTACCTGGCCTGATCTCCGGCCGGCGAGGGTATGGCAACGGCATGGTCATCGCCGGCGTCATCGCCCTCTGCATCATCATCCTGATCCTGGCCTTCCTGGCCCCGCGGCTCTCGCAGCATCCCCAGCGCGGATCGCAGAAGGTCATCGGGGCTGGCGGCCGCGGTGCGAGCAAGGCCCCTGGCCCCCTCGGCCGCTGGTTCGCGAAGCCCTTCAACACGTCCAACAAGATGGTCGGCAAGAGCGGTGCAGCGGGCCGCAAGGGCCGCGGCAAGATGCCCTTCTAGACCTGCAGTGCCCAGGGCGGGATTCGAACCCGCACGCCCGTTAGGACAGAGGTTTTTGAGACCTCCGCGTCTGCCATTCCGCCACCTGGGCCAGCGCGGGGAACGTCGATTCTAGGCGGGCGCCGCTTCTCTGCGGCGCTCGACCTCCACGTTCCACTTCTGGCGGAACGCGATCATCGCGCTCAGCACCAGCGCGATCTGCACGATCACCAGCAGTCGCGCACAGCAGCCCGAGCACGGCGGAGGAGATCGCCGGGTCGGTGAAGCCGTCCTTGTCGCGGTCGAACCAGGCCGGCGCGGCGACGCACCCGAAGATCCCGAGGATGATCGCCAGCCCCGCGATCATCGGCAGCACGCCGCGGCTCCAGCGTGCGACGAACAACGCCATCACCACGTAGATCACGATGTAGGCGAGCTGGATCGGCTTGGCGCCCTCGATCGTGTCCCACCCGCCGATCGAGACGATCAGGACGAGGGCCGCGGAGGCGATCAGCAACACGATCACGACCAGGCGGGCGAGCTGCGACGCGGGCTTGCGCCGGTTGGGATGCTCGATCCGCACTTCCTCTTCGTCGGCCATGACGGCGCGACCATAGCGCTCGGGGCGGGCGGCTTGCGCCACCCGCCCCGAGGCGAGAACTCAGTTACTTGGAGGGGCGCTGCTTGCGTCCCCAGCTGGCCCGGTTCGCGGAGTGCCTCACTGGACCGGCTCCGCGTCCGTCGGGACGGCGGCGTCGACCGGGATCGGCGCGTCCAGCGTGGTGTCGTCAGCGGCGGCGGCGGCGTCCTGCGCGTACTGCGCGGCCTCGGCGCTGGCGTCCTCACCGGCGCTCGACCAGGAGCTGCGGCTCCACGAGGACCGCTGCGGGTCGATCGCGCTGGCCAGGCCGTCGGCGGAGCAGGTGCAGCTCCAGCTCGACTTGGCCCAGCCGGCGGTCAGCGTCGGGGCGGCCGCGCTCCAGCTCGACTTGACCCAGCTGGCCGCGTCGCCGCCGGTGCGGTTGAGCGCGGCGATCAGGTAGTTCGGCTGGATGTAGCGGTTGACCACGGGGACCTGGTAGGTCTGCGTGAACAACGCGCGCTCGACGTCGATCAGGCCGGCACCGGCCTGGCCGCTGACGGGCTTGTCGGTGCCCATCAGCAGCGCCTTGACCTGATCCGGCGTGAGCGTCGGGCGGGCCTGCAGCAGCAGCGCGACGGCGCCGGCGACGACCGGGGCGGCCATCGAGGTGCCACCGGCCTTGAAGTACTGGCCGCCGATCGCGCAGTTCGGGCACAGCGTCAGGAACGCGCTGCCCGGAGCGAGGGCGGAGACGATGTGCGCGCCCGGAGCCATGACGTCCGGCTTGGCGAGCCCGTCCTGCGTGACGCCGGTGCTCGACCAGTCGGCACGCGAGCCCTTGCCGTAGTTGGTCGTCTCGTCCTCGCCGCCGACCGAGATCACGTACGGATCGTTGGCGGGGGCGTACTGGACGGCATCGGCGGCGGTGCCGCGGTTGCCGGAGGCGGCGACGACGACGATGCCCTTCTGCCAGGCGTACTCGACGGCGGCGTCGAGCGGGTCGGTCTTGTAGGACTGCGGCGTGTCGCTGCTCAGCGAGAGGTTGAGCACGCGGATGTTGAACTCGGTCTTGTGCTCGACGACGAACGCGATGCCGTTGATCACGTCGAGGACGGTCGAGTTGCCGGCCTCGTCGGCGGCCTTGACCGCGACCAGGTTGGCCTCCGGGGCCATGCCGACGTACTTGCCGTAGAGCGGGTCGTTGAGCGCGCGGTTGAACGAGTTGCCGGCGATGATGCCGGCGACGTGCGTGCCGTGGCCGAAGCCGTCGCCCGCCGTGGTCGCGCCCGGGGACGTGACGACGTTGGCGACGATGCGGCCGTTGAAGTCGGAGAGGTTGCCGGCGACGCCCGTGTCGAGGACGGCGACGCCGACGCCACGACCCGTGATGCCGCGCTGCCAGAGCTTGTCGGCGCGCGTCGTCTTCGGGTAGCTGGTGGCGAGCTTGTTCGCGTCCAGGCCGGTGCTGTGCACGCGGCTGTTGAGCGTGAGCCCGACGACGTGCGAGTCGGCTCGCGAGCACCTTCGCCTGCTTGGCGGGGAGCTTGACGGCGAGGCCGTGGATGAACGACAGGTGGCTGGTGACCTTGCCACCGTGCGTGCGGACGAGCTTCGCGGCCTGGCGCTCAGAGAAGGACGGCTTGAACTGCACGATCGCCGTCACGTTGCGCTTCGGGGCCTGCTTGGCCACCGTCGCCAGTTGCGCCTGCGCCGACGGCGCGGCATGCGCGGCCGTGACGCTTGCGGCGAACGGGACAGCCGCAACCGCGAGGGTTGCGATCAGCCGGTTACGCCAGAGCTGGTTGGACATTTCAGGGCACCTCCTTGTGCCACTTCTTTCAATGCGAAGTCTCGACGTTGGCGGCCGAGCCATCTCCGTCCATGGAGACCTCTGGCTTTGCGTCCCCGCCTCACGACGGGTTTGCCTTTTCAACGCTTGATGCTCCGCTACATCGGCACCAACCAGATGGGGGATAGACCCTATGGACACTCGTACGATCGGCCGAAGGGATAGGTCGCCCGCGGCGGCGGTGGCCGGTACGGTTGCGCGAGCATGGGCTTCGAGCTCGGACCGGGACTCCTGCGCCGCGCGCCCCGTGGCTGGCTGCCCGCCCGCGCCTACCCGCTCAAGCACCGCGTCGGCTCCCACCACTACGGCGAGGAGGGCGTGCCGGAGATCGAGATGTCCTCGGGCATGCAGGTGCTGTGGCGGGTCGAGGTTCCGCGGGCCGCGAGGCGTACGAGGTCGACGAGTACCGCTCGGTGCCGAACTGGCTGGACCCGGGCGCGATCGCCGCCAGCGGCAACCGCTGGTACAAGCTCCGGCTCCGGCCGTCGTTCGGGCTGATGCCGAAGGTCGGCGTGCCGTGCGTCGTCAACCCGAACGACCCGTCGGAGCTCTGGATCGACTGGGACGCGGCCTACGAGGAGCACAAGCCCGCGTGGGAGCAGGAGGCGCGCATCCGCCTGGAGGTCGCCGCGCCGCGAGGGCAAGCTCGACGGTGCGATCGAGCGCATCACCAACCCGTTCGCGGGCAAGCTGCGGCCCGGCGAGTCCGAGCTGGTCGACCAGCGCATGGCCGAGGAGGCCCACCGCGCGGCGGAGGTGCGCGAGCAGTACGCGGCGCGCGCGCGCGACGAGATGGCCAAGCGCGGCATCGAACCGGTCACCGAGGAGCGACGTGGCCGAGCAGCAAGCGCCGCATGGCCGAGCTCACCCGCATCCACGCAGACGGGCCGCAAGACCCGCGCCAAGGTCGTCTCCGTCCAGGCCACGAGCGAGAAGCTCGCCAACGTCGCCAAGATCCTGCTGACCTTCGACGTCGAGGGCCGCCCGGTCGTCTTCGAGCACGTCTACGGCCCGATGCACCTGCGCCACTACAAGGTCGGGCGCGAGGTCGACGTCTGGGTCGACCCCGAGAACCCCGACGCGATCTGCCCCGGCCGCTACCGGAACCCCCATGCGGGCGAAGGGACTCGAACCCCCACGCCTTGCGGCACCGGCTCCTAAGGCCGGCGTGTCTACCAATTCCACCACGCCCGCAGGGGCGCTCACACTAGCGGCGCCTGAGCGTCAGTCGCGTGGTGATCGGTGTGGCTCTGGCCCTTCAGCGCGATCCGAGCGCTGATCACGACCTTCTTGCGGTGCTTGAGCAGCGCGCGCCCGCGGCGGTTGAGCTTGACCTTCACGGTGCGTGACCTGCCGGCCTTGGCGCTGAACTTCGCGCTCCCGTAGGTCGTCGACCGCCGCGGCGCGCGCAGCCGCCTTCGGGACGAGCGTCACCGTTCCCGAGCAGTCGACGACCTGGCAGACGACCGGAACCGACAGCGCGTTGCCGCGCACGTCGACGGCGGTGCGGCCGAGACGCGCGGTGGGCGCCGCCGGCGGCGCGGCGCCGGCGCCCGCCCGGTCCCGCGGGTGTCGGCGGCGGGGCCGTCACGGGTGCGTCGGCCGTCGTGAGGTCCGCGTTCATCAGCACGCCGTACCCGCTCGTGAGCGACGCGATCCCGTTCGGGCTCGGCGCCGGCACGCCCGCCGCCGTCGGTCCGGGGTAGCTGAAGTAGCTCAGCACGCCGGGCGCGCTGTAGAGCGGAATCGGCGTCGTCGGCGTCTCGACCTCGAGCGCCAGCGCGTCGATCACCTGGATCGTGCTCAGGTCGTTGGGCGCGGGCGTCGAGTCCACCTGCATCGGCAGGTTCACCGCCACCGTCGTGATCGCGTTCGGCGCCGGCGTGAACTCCGGGCCGTACGCCTCCAGGAACGGACCGGCCGTCGAACGGGTGCGCGTTGTCCCCGGTCTGCCGGAACAGGAACCGGATCACGTTCACCCGCATCCGGCCGGTCACCGGACCCACCTTCACCCGCACCGCGGTCACCGTCCCGGGCGCCGGCGGCACCAGCGACGCCGCCCCGGCCCCGATCCCCATGAACGACCACATGCACGACCCACCGACCCCCATCGGAATCGGCGTCGGCGTACCGGACGCGCACGACGCCCGCGGATCGGCATTGGCCGCCAGCGGCGCCAGGTCGGGCCCGAACGGCACCACCGCCGCCCGCGCCTCTCCGGCGAACAGGGCAGCGAGCACGACGGCAATCAAGAGCAAGCGAGGCATGCCCCGGATGCTCGCCCGGAGGCGTCCAATGAACGTCCGACGGCCCCAGGCCCGCTGGTGTCTCCTACAATGGCCGCCGCTGGGCGACTGGTGTAACGGCAACATAGGGGTCTCCAAAACCCTTGCTCGAGGTTCGATTCCTCGGTCGCCCGCTTTCTGACGAGCAGAACCGTCACCTCCGCGTGCCCGGGCCGTTACCACCTGGTGCATGGCGCTCCAGGACCAACGGTCGATATACCTCTCGCCTGTGGGTGAGCTCGAGCCGGGAACCATCTTCGCCGGGCACCGGATCGAAATGATCGCGGGCCGTGGCGGCATGGGCGTGGTCTACAAGGCCACGCAGCTGGCGCTCGACCGCACGGTGGCGCTGAAGGTCATCGCCGCCGGCCTGCTGGAGGACCAGACGGTGCGTGCGCGATTCGTACGCGAGTCGAAGGTCGCGGCGTCGATCGATCACCCGAACGTGATCCCGATCTATTACGCGGGCGACGAGCAGGGGATCGCGTACATCGCGATGCGCTACGTCGCCGGTGACGACGTGCGCAGCCTCGTCCGCCGCGAGGGCCCGCTCAGCCCCGAGCGTGCCGCGAGGATCGCCAGCCAGCTCGGCAGCGCGCTCGACGCGGCCCACGCCGCGGGCCTGGTGCATCGCGACATCAAGCCCGCCAACGTCCTGATGGGCCCGGACGATCACGTCTACCTGACCGACTTCGGGCTCACCAAGCACGCGCTGTCGGTGGCCGGCTCGCACGAAGCCCGGTCACTGGGTCGGCACGCTCAACTACGTCGCGCCCGAGCAGATCCGCGGCGAGCGGGTCGACGCGCGCGTGGACGTCTACGCGCTCGGCTGCCTGCTGTACTTCACGCTGACCGGTGAGGTGCCGTTCAAGCGCGACGGCGACGAAGCCCGCCTGTGGGCGCACCTGCAGGACCCGCCGCCGAAGCCCAGCGAGCACGACCCGGACATCTCGACCGCGTTCGACTCGGTGATCGAGCGCGCGATGGCGAAGGACCCGGACGAGCGCTATCCCTCGGCCGGAGACCTCGGCCGCGCGGCGCTCGCGGCCGCCAGGAACACGAAGCCAGGACCTCCGGGAGCGGATCGTGGCCAAGGGGCAGCCGCCCCGATCGAGGCGCCGACGGTCACCGCCGCCAAGAAACCCCCGGAAACGCCGCAGTCTGACCCTGAAGCTGAAGCTGAGAGCACGGCTCCAATCCCGCTCGAACCCAGGCGTCAAGCGCCGCAACGCGCTCCTCACCGCCGCGCTCGCCGCCGCCGTGGGGGTCGGCATCGTCGCCGCCGTCGCGCTCGGCCTCGGGGACGACGCGAAGCCCGCCACCAGCACCCCGACGCCCACCGCCACGCGTCGGCCACGCCGACGCGCACGCCGCACCGGGCGACGGCGAGCTGAAGGTCGTCGACGAGCTGACGATCGGTCGCCGGCCCAACGTCGTCCGCATCCCAGGGCAACAACGTCTTCGTCGGCTCCTTCCGCCAGGACCGGCATGCGGATCGTCTCCGCGAAGTCGGGCAAGGCGAAGTCGTACGCACCCAAGGTCGGCGTCGGCGTCAACGACGGCGCGTTCGGCTTCGGCTCGCTGTGGCTGGCGGTCGCGCGCGAGAACCAGGTCGTCCGGCTCGACGCCAAGACCGGCAAGCCGAAGGGCAAGCCGATCATGTTCCCGTTCTCGCCGGGTTCGAT